>CAYTUQ010000001.1:0-176252 GCA_964441235.1 uncultured bacterium
TGTTAATCTTTCATTACTGGCAATCCATTCATTCAATAAATTATGTAAATCTTTTTTAGATTTTTCGTCTTTATATTCACCCGGATTGAATAGAAAATCATATCTAGAATCTTTTATTCTTGTCAGTAATTTTTTTTCATAAGAATAATATTCTTGATGTTTTGACTTATATGGCTCTTGATTTCCCATGGAATATGGCTCAAATTCTGCTGGTTCTAAAAGATCATAATTTCCTTCCTTTGGTTTACCGTCATTATCCACGAGTAACTTAGCTGTTTCTTTAGTTTGACTATCCTTGTTTGATTCTGAAAAAGTAGCATTTAGCCACCAATTCATCTCATACCAAACTTTTCTTATGTTAAATGGAATTGGAGAATCAGCGGTAATAAAGTTTTTATTTATTTCTCCAGATTTAAGGTTAAAATTTTCCTTTTTGTAAGTTGTAATTAGTTCTCTGAACATTCTATATTCTTGTCGTTGGTCATCTACTGGCTTTGCCCCAACCAGAAAATATGCTAACTCATCGAAATTCATAAGCCAAAAAGGAATGTATAAAGGATTATATTTATCGTTGATTTTAAAGACTTTGGAACAGGGAAACGCAGAAGCATATTCACCATGTGGATCAACCAAGATCACTCTTGATCCTTTATAGTCAGTTAATATTGCTTTTAGTATACTTACTGTTGTGTTAGATTTTCCGCTGCCAGTTGATCCTAAAATCGCACAATGCCTTAGAATAAGTTTATGAATATCAACATAGACACTTAAGTTGTCAGATGAAGAATGTTTGCCTATTTCTATTGTTCCTAATTCCTTGTCTCCATAAATGTCAAATAGATCTTTTTCGGTAACTAAATGGACTTCATCATTTATGGTAGGATAAGTTCCTATGCCTTTTTCAAAATTACTATTTCCAATTTTTTCACCAACCAATTGAACTGTTAAAAATCGAGAACCTATAAGCTGTTTTATTTCATTTTCATCAAATTTGCTTGGTGTATTACTAACAGAAGAAGTGATGCCGTAAATTGTAATATTACCAATTGGCATTTTGACAAAAGTACCTATTTGTCCGATCTTATACAATCGACCATTAATAATAGGCGCTGCTGATGGAATATCATCAGAAACTTCAACCTCAACTATATTTGAATCAACTCTTATTATTTTTCCAAGATATGTAATATCATTTATCATGTGCTATTTTCTCAATTTTTTCTTTCTTACCAGAATTAATGACAAAAAAATTCACAAGTTTATTAAAATCGCCAACCGTTAACTCGCATTTACGTTCATCCCAATATGAATCACAATTTTCATTTTCATCTTTTGTAAAAACCCATTTCTTAAGCTCTCCATTGATTATGGCTTTTTTGGGTCCAAATGCACTGATATTTAAAAAAGAAGATGAAAGTTTAAATAAATCTTCAACTGAAGAATCAGAATAGGAAAAAACAATAATAAATAATCTGTTATTTTGTCTTAAACTATTAAAATTTATTTCATTAATATGTTGATCGGAAAAAGAATAACCAGAAATAATAAACAGTAACTCTCCTTCAGATAAATAATTTTTTAGTCTATCAAAATAGGCAATAAATGGCTGTTTTCTAGAAGAATCATATTTCCCTCGGGATGGATATATGACAATTTCATCGATATCATCCACAATATTTTCAATTTTCCCAATTCTGACAATTTTAAATGCTTTCGTGTCTTCATCTTTCTTCCAAAACCAACCTAAAGATCCGTGAATTTTCCAAAGTCTAATCCAAGACTTTGTGAGGTCAAAATTCTTTACAAATTTATCAACACTTTCCGGCAAGAAGAATGGTTCATAAGAACCTACGAATCCATCAAAATAAGGTATTTGAATTTTTTCAAGTGATTTTTCAATTATCATATCTTAATTTGATGTATATATTTCTTTGGAAAAATCTCGATTTTGCATATTTAGCCAAGCCAAAAATTTCATAGTGTTTTGAAGATTTACTTCTTTTTCTTTTTTGCTAATTATTTCATAAATTTTATTACAGATATTTACATCCAATTCTTTTGCAGATCTACCATTTATCTCAAGATATTCTTTTTCTTCTTTTTCCCCAGTAATTTCTCTTATTCTTCTTGTTTGGTTTAAAATATCTTCAATATTTATCTTTCGATCAGGAAGTGTTGTTTCTAAATCTTTTTTGATAATTTGAAAATTCTTTGACAAGTCTCCAGTTAAAGATTCTTCAATACTATCTGAAAGATCAGAAATATTAGGAATACCAAGAGCTGTAGAAGTCCCAGCACCAAAGAAAAAACCAATATTTTTAGAATATGACAATTGATTTTTAAGTTCTTGAATTTCTCTTATTACGTTAAATTTTTCCATAATTCATTTTTCTCTTAAACTTTTTGGGGTTGCCGCTAACGTTAGTGTATGTCTAAGAGTAGACATCCATTTCCTTTAAACGAAAATCCCTTTAATTTCAAAAAAATTTCATGTTGTTTTAATTCTCCACTTCTCACCATTAGAAATCTCAGTATTTGTTAAAATACAACACAACTGATTGTAACATTCTATACATACAAAAGCAACATGTTTTTAAGTCCACGTACCATTACTTCATATAAAGAGGGTTAGTTTGCAATCAACATTCTTTGTGTCTCGTATATTAAAAGTGATTTTATTCATAAGAAAGAGATTTTAAAAATCTGTATCTTATTCTCTTTGATTATTACTTCTTATTTAAGAACAAGTTGAAAATCCCGAGTTGTAGGGGGATCAACGATTTTAGATTTTAGATGTTATCCATTCTCCCTCCTGTTCACTTACTCACTTACTTACTTTCCCACTTACTCACTTGACTTTTAGCATAGTATCTTTGTGACTAATATTTCTTGTAAAAAAACCCCACGTTTTGGGTAGCTTAATTCTATTATACTTTTAGTTCTGAACTGTTAAATTAAATGAAGGAAAAGTGATGGAAAACGAGGACAAAAACAAACCCCTTTTTCTTGTTCCTCTCGGGCAGATTGATCAGCAGTTTTTGGAAAAACTGAGGCCTCATCTTGAGGAAATTTTCTCTGCAAATGTTCAAATATCAAATCCTCTACCTGTACCAAAAGTTGCATATAATTCTCACCGGAATCAATACAACTCCACTGCGATATTAAAGTATTTGCTGACTCAGTTAACAGATTATGACCGACCACTTGCAATCGTGGATGTTGATTTATTTGCCTATGGATTGAACTTTGTCTTCGGTGAAGCTGATGTTCTTCATAAAATGGCTATTATTTCGCTAACGCGGTTACGACAGGAGTTCTATCGTCTTTCTGAAGACCAGAATCTATTCTTTCTCCGGACACTAAAAGAGGCTGTTCATGAATTAGGGCATACTTATGGGCTGGCACACTGTCCGAATCCCAAATGCGTTATGCACTTCTCTAATTCATTGTCCGATACAGACCGGAAAAGTTACAAATTTTGTGAGATGTGTAAATCAAAACTAACTTAGATAAAATGAATACGGATAAAATTCTTGAACAATTAATTTCATGGAAAGGGCAAACATACTCTCAGGAATTAGGAATCGATTTAAGTCAGGGCAAGAGTGAGGAAACCTTCAAATGGTTTATTGCAGCAATCCTTTTTGGTGCCCGAATTTCAGAAACCATTGTCAAGAATACTTACAAAAGGTTTGCAGAATATGAAATTTTAACACCACATAAAATCATTAGTTTAGGGTGGCAAAGGCTGGTAGATGTTCTTGATTCAGGCGGTTATGTAAGATATGATTTCAAGACAGCTGATAAATTGCTGGAAGTAATGCAAAATCTTTTAAAAATATATCATGGCGACCTGAACAATCTGCATCAACTTGCCAGCGATTCAAGTGAACTGGAGCAGAGAATACAGGATTTAGGTAAAGGCATCGGACCTACTACAGCTCGAATCTTTCTCAGAGAATTGCGCTATATCTGGGATAAAGCAAAACCGCCAATAAGTCCCATTGCTGTATTGTGTGCCGGAAATTTAGGAATAGTTCATTCAGATGTGGAAAATATTAATAATATAATGGAAATTCTCAACAAAATATGGACACAATATGGTCGGGATATCAAAGATTTTCCGGTATTTGAATCTGCCCTGATAAGAGTCGGTAAAGATTACTGCCGTAAGAATCATTGCTCAATATGCCTGTTGAATTCCCTGTGCAAGGAAGTACATTATAATAGTATCAGTTAGTCATTTAACAGGTTTATTTATGTGCTAACATCTATGATAACAAATTTGAGGAGTATCTCATTATAGGCAAAAAGATTCATCCAACTGGATTCAGCTAGATAATTTTATGTTTTAGTGTACTAACCTTCAGGTTTATCCGAAAGGATCCCTTCGGGAAAGGCTGAGCCTTTTCTGCAAAGTGAAATTTAACAAGATGTAAAATTCCGCTCATTTATCCCAATTCCAATAGGAATAAATGAATATTTCGCTGCATGTTCTTATGGTCACCCCCTCTTTTTTTTGTTAAGAGAAATTAATAATCTTTCCATCAATTATTTCTAAAACTTTCCCTGAATACTTTTTTGCTCTCGGATCGTGAGTAATCATAACTATGGTATTCCCTTCCTCCCATAAATCCATAAATAATTCTATAATACTCTCACCGGATTTTGAGTCGAGATTACCTGTTGGCTCATCAGCAAGAATAATTTTAGGATTGTTCACAAGAGCACGAGCAATTGCCACTCTTTGCTTTTCACCTCCAGATAACTCATTTGGCTTATGCTCTATTCTATCACTCAATCCAACTCTCTCAAGAATTTGCTCCACTCTCTCTCGTCTTTTTTTACCTGACATTCCGGAAAAAAGCAAAGGCAATTCAACATTTTCATAAGCAGAAGCGTATGGTAAAAGGTTAAAATTCTGAAATACAAAACCTATACCTTTATTTCTTATTTCCGACAGCTGATTATCATTAAATTTTTTCACATTCTTATTATTTAATTTGTACTCGCCTTCCGTCGGTTTATCAAGACAACCCATTATATTCATTAATGTTGATTTCCCGGATCCCGACGGTCCTATAACAATTGTAAAATCACCTTCATTTATTTTCAGGTCTACACCTCTCAGAGCTTCTACTTTTACTTTTCCTGTATCATATACCTTTTTGATACCCTTCATATCTATCATAAGGTTTCTCCATTAATTTATTCATAATGTAATGCTTCTATCGGATCAATAGCCGCAGCTCTTCTTGCGGGAAAATATCCTGCCAATAAACCTACTATTCCTAAAATTATACCAGTTATAACTGCAACACTCCATGAAAAATTAGGATGGGCAAGGATTTGCATAACCTCATTATCTGTTTCAGGTAAACTATTTATCAATGAAATGATTATATATGAAACACCCGCACCAATCACTCCTCCTATAATATCAATCAGCAAGGCTTCCATAATAAACTGAAATTTTATTAGACTTTTCTTTCCACCAATTGCTCTTTTTACCCCTATTTCCCTGGTTCTTTTCCTTACCGTAACAAACATTATATTCGCCACTCCAACACTTGCAATTACCAGTGTCAAGGCCCCCACCAGCCCAAGAAAAATATTCATCCCTGTAAATGCCTTTGACATCTCTTTACTATTTTCTACTGTATCCCAAAAACGTAGAGCACTTTTGTCATCCGGATGAAACTTGTACTTTCTACCAAGAGTCCGTTTCACCAACTGATTAACATATTCTGATTTATCAATTTGATTTACTTGATATATTATTCGACTCACATACTGGCGAGAATATAATGCCTTAAATGTAGTTGATGGTATAACAGCTTTGTTAATATCAGGACCTCCATACATACTCATCTGCATTTCATCTTTCATAACACCAATTACCTTAAAAGGAACATTATTGATATAAACAATTTCCCCAACTGCATTAATATCACCCATAAGGTCTTTTTTCAAATTCGTTCCAAGAAAAACGACTCTTCGCCTTTCTTCAATATCCTTTTCATTAATAAAACGACCACCCATTTGTGGAAATTGTGTCCTCATAAATTGATATTCAGGTGAAGTTACCCCCTCTATATGTCTATTACAAAGTTTGTCCTTATACCTAATTGTCCCATATCCATCATACTCTGCTGCAATTCTATCCATATAAGGGACCGTTTTCTTTAGTAGTTTGCAATCCTCTTCTCTCAGAGAAATATCACGTCCGGGCGGTAATCCTTGAAATTCTATCTCGCTTTGTCCCCCATACACCATCACAATATTAACTCCGATACCCTTATTAATTACCTTCATTTTGCCCGCCAGACCTTCTCCGAAAGATAATAAAATGACAATGGTTAAAGTTCCCCATGCAATACCTACAATTGTCATAATTATTTTTCGACGCTCTTTTTTTAACTCTCTCAGAAAAAGTTTTAGTAGAAGCAAATTTTTTATTAAACGATCAAATATTTTTTTCATTTTAATTATTTTCCTTTAATAGCAACTGCAGGGTCCAGATTTGCAGCATGCTTCGCAGGTCCCCATCCTGCAATCAAAGTAATTAGCGTAATAATCACAATTGTTATTATAGCAATAGCAAGATTCAGAGCAAGTGTTCCAATATAATCCTCCAGTGGAAATTGATTAACAATAGCAATTACACCTTGCGATATTAAAAATCCAATAGCTGCTCCTATGCCAGCAATAATAAAGGTCTCAAAAAGATATTGTAATAATATTACATATTTTTTCGCACCTACTGCTCGTTTAATGCCAATTTCCAGAGTTCTCTCCTCAACAATTACATACATTATGTTTGACATACCAATACCTCCAACAATAAGGGTCATTATACCACTAATTCCAAGAAAAATATTAAATCCTAAAAAGAAACTATCGAGAAATTGGTCCATCTCTGTTGTATCCCAAATTGATAAAGCTTCTGTATCTTTTTCAAAAAACTTATATTTTTTTGCAAATGCAGTCAGTATTTCATCTTTCATCTGGTCAGTTTTATGAACATCGCTTGCTCTACATATAATAACATTAATATATTTATCTCCATAAATGCCGAGATAGGTACTTACAGGTATAAAAATAGCATCTTCATCTCTGCCGGCATAAGTAGAATTTTGAATTTTCTCTTTTAACACCCCAATTACGGTGAAAGGTGTCCCATCTATATAAATAATTTCACCCAATCCTTTACCTTTTCCGAACATCTTTTCTTCAACTGAAAAGCCTATAAAAGCAACTCTTCTTCTCTTTTCCATGTCTATTGGGTTGATAAATCTCCCTCCCTCTCGCGATATCAAATTCCGCATATCTTTAAATTCCATCCAGACCGCATGGACTCCAAAAGTCTGATTTTTATCTTTTACTCTTACTGAGAGCCATCTGGTATATTGAGGGCTTATATTTTTGACTATAGGAACATGTTCTCTTATATATTCTGCATCACCATTATTGAAATTAATATTTCTCCCTTTAGGAAAACCTGCATAGTTAACACTGGTTTTTCCTGCCCAAATAATGCATATACCTTCACCAAGACCATGCATATTTTTTGACATTTGCTTCTTTATTGATGAACCAAATGTAAGAAGTAGTATAACTGATACAGTACCCCAAATGATTCCAAATAAGGTCAATAAAGTTCTAAGCTTCTGATTTTTTAATTCTTTTAGGACCTGGAGCAAATTCTTCGTCAACACAATTTGTTATCCTTACTCAATTTCCTTTGGCGGACGTTCTACGATAAAATCACCTTGCTTCACTCCTGACTTTACTTCTGCATTAATGCCATCACTGAGGCCAATCTCTATTGGTATTTCATTGATCTTTCCGGTAGTTGTATCTTCCAGCTCAACAAATGTGCTGTCATTTCTAAATGTTATTAGTCTTTCCGGAATAAAAAGAACATCTTCAGCTTTGTTAATAATTATCTTTGCATTTGCAGAATATCCAGCTCGAAGTTCAACGTCTTTTCTGTTCGTTATTTTTATTTCAACATCGAATACCGTAGAATTATTTTCTTTTCGTGCTTTCGGAGATATCCTGATTACCTGTCCTATAATATTTTTACTGGGAAGTGCTCCTATCTGTATTTCGGCGGTTTTGCCTATCTCCATTTTTCCTATATCAATCTCATCGACCGCACCTCTAAAAATAAGGCTATCCATTCTTGCTATAGTAAAAAGTGGGGTTCCCGGTTGGTATGATGTTAACGGAACTACAGGATCACCAATATCAACAAATTTCTCTAATATTGTTCCGGAAATTGGAGCACGAACTACGGACTCTATTTTTTCATTTTTACTTCCAGCATTCCCATACTTAATTAGGGATAGTCTATCTTCAGTTAGCTGATAAGACACTTTCTTCTGTAGAAAGTCCAACCTCGTTTGTTCAAATTTTTCAGGTGATATTAATTGCTTTTTCAGAAGTTTTTTTTCTCTATCAAATTTTGCCTTCGCATTTTCATAGGCTACTTCCTTCATTTCTAAATCTCTTTTTGCCTCTGTCAGCTCTCTTGGTGTCGGGTCAGGAATTATTTTCACCATTATATCGCCCTTAGAAACAAAATCCCCCACTTCAACAAACTTCTCTTTTACAATACCAGATATTTTGGACTTTACCTGAATATCATTTTTGGGAGTGATTTCACCTATCGCTATTGCTTCTTCAACAATAGTACCTTTTCCCACTTTTACTATTTCATAAGGTTTCTCTTCTCCATTGTTTGTGTATAACACTCTAAAACCGACAAAAGCCAAAACAATTACAATAAAAATAATTAATAAGATTTTACCTTTTTTCATACTATCACCTTTTAATTAATCAATAACAATAACATTTTTTTGACAGATAAATCATAAATTAGTTGTCAGGTAAATTATGGTAAGTGTAAATAAATTGACATAACCTAAGTTCTGCTATTGGAGTAAAAAGTTCCTATATATCAATGAGTTATAGGCACAGTCACTACAGATTAACATCACTTTTTTATATAATGCCTGAATGAATAAGCCTCATAGTATAATCTGACAAAGTTCTTATAAAATTTCTTTGCCTTCATTTTTGTGGTGAAAACCCAAACAGCCCAATCTCATCTCCCGGAACATTCATATCAACCGGCGTTGTTATATCAAAATCAAACAGATTTTCAGGATGCGTCAGGCGTATAATTTTCACATATTTAACTTTTTTCAAATTTACTACCTGATCCCACATACCATTTGTGAATCTTTGACTCGACCAATAGACAATATATTTTTCTCTATTCTTGTCAATATACCAGCCCAGGAAAATTACAGAGTGACCCAGGCCTGATTTCCACGAAATATTCGCATTAACTAAAAAACTGCTGATACGGACAGGCTGCCCATACCATTATAGAATGAGACATTCACGTGCTGAATCAGGTGGTGTCTCCTGTCCAGCCACTTATTCTGAAAAGCATACACAAGGGATGACATAGCTGTGCCTACCATCCCACCAACGACTACATCAGAAACAAAGTGCATATTATCTTCAACCCTTGAATAAGCAACGTACGAAGCAAGAGAAGCCATACCCGTTGTGAATAATATTTTACCCGTCAGATTGAGCGGATTGTTGATATCACCAATATGTTCAAAAACATATAAAGAGCTGTATGTGGCTATTGAAAAAGATATTGCAGAATGTCCCGAAAAAAATGATTTCTTTGAATCTATCTCATCATCAGCAGGAAAATTATCGTAGCACGGACGTTTCCTGCCAACTATGTCTTTCGTAAGGGCTGTTACGAAATAAGTAAAAGACACTGCTTCAATAATTCCCTTAGTGTTTATATAAGAGGTGTGATTAATCCAGCCTGAATTATTTGGCAAAAGGGCAATGCCTGTACTGAACAACCCCACACCTGCATACAGCCATGAACTGGGAATTGTGTTTTCATGGTAGGGACTGTTTGTCGTTCCGCCTATAAGAGGTTTAGAAGTCCAGACCGGCGTATGGTCTATGATATAACCGCTGGTATATGCCGATGTAATAATAGACCACTCGGCAACTTCTCCTAATGTTGAATACCCTTCATCCTTACTATAGGCTGTGTTGGCTGAATACAGAATTGTAATTATTAAGAAAATATTTAACATCTTTTTCATACTTCCCTCCGAATATAAAAATCCAGTTTTATATTATCTCTTTAATCCTATAAATCTCTGCTCTTTCTCAATTTTTCTTGTCATTTGATTTCTAACTTCCTCAACATTTCAACTAATTGAGAATAATAGTAAACATTAACAAAATCAAGGTGTTTTTTAAAAAAACCTCTTAAGCCCAACATTAAGCCTATTGCTCACCTGAGAAGGCAAAACGGGTTTTAATTAATGACGCTCCTCTGGAGCTCTTAATTGATTTTTTATTTTATCTACAATTATGTCATATCTCCGATATTTATCCAATTAATTAAATATATTGCAATAGAACAAGAGGCTAATAATAATTCTCTGAAACTGAAAAACATTAATGATAAAGTTGCATTCTTAACTTGACAGCATTGAATTTATAGTAAAAATCTGACTAATGTCATACATTCTAATAAATTATACCTAAATTTTATCGCTTGAAAACTGATTAATTAAAGTCTGTTTATGTCGATCGAAGATTCCTTCGGAAAGACATCTCTTTCCCAACGGGATCTCTTCGAGATGAGATAAACTATGAAACCTTGAGTTAAGTTTGCTTTAGCTGACTTGACTTAAGATTTCTAACTCATTGAAATAAATCCTTTGCTATATTTTTATTATCACTGCTGTTAGTTTTGGACAAAACTTATCGGTAGTCAGAACTGGGTAGGTCCCTTTAGGTAAAAAAGGTGACTTTTCTTTCCTGTAATTTAGCCCGGAGGGGTCAAAAATTCTATTTACAAGAAGCAACTTTAAAGGGTTATGGCTTTATGACTTAAAAAATGAATCAGTTATGAAGTTGAACAATTACTGTGGCGCGGGACATAATCCAATTTTTTCAAAAGACGGTTCTAAAATATTATTCAGAAATTATGAATATGACAAAATGAGGAAATACTATTCAATCGTAATACAAGAACTTCCGACAAAACACGAACAATAGCTTGAAAAGGGTGTCAAAAATCTGTCAGTTCCAATGGTGATAAAATTATTTACAAAAAAGATGATAAACTGAATTATTATGATTTCAAAAGTAGGGTAAAAATAATTAGTAATTCAGCAACCGGTACAGTTGCATGCATTGAAAATTCTAAAATTGTTATATTCGAAAATGGAAAAAAGAAAAGTTTATCTCCTTTAGATAAGGGTAACTATATCTGGTTATCAATTCCACCTGACAAATCCAGGTTGCTATTTACTTTTGCCGGTAAGGGAACTTTTATCACCGATCTCGAAAGGAAAGTTCAGGCGAAGATGGGAATGGCTAACGAGATATATTCGGCTAATAGAACCACTATTAAATATGTGCTTGGAGACTGGAGTTTTTACTCATGGACGGATTGTAATGGCAATAAAATGGGATTGGGGGTTCTGCGTTACCTAAACATGATCAAACAGGGCGCTCTGGCGGAAATGACCACTGACCTTCCGCATTCCCGTGACAGTAATGACAAAAAATTCGTGCTCTACAACCTACCGCGTTGCCGATAATATTGAAATGTGTGTGGGCTTTGATTATATGGTCCCCGGGGGTCGATATCGACACTCGTATGGAATTTTTCAACAACCTGGATGACGGTAGTTATGCGATTCTACCGAGATACAGCTATTCACCCTATACCAATTTTGACTTCACATCGGGAGCGTTTATTCTGGTCGGGATCCAGGGGTTCGGAGTTTGATATTCGCTATACACTGCACGGCATCAAAGAAGTGGACCTGATCGAAATTCTCTGGCCCTTATGCGGTTGAAACTAAGTTTTTAGTCTAAGGGTAAGTGCAAATCTGTTCAATACCCCTTAATTATTTCAAATCTTCATGCTACAGTTCGTTATAATTAACTATGAAATCGAGGAATTAGTTCAAGTTATCAGTCCTGAATGAAGAAGCCGGTAGCCTCGCTTTATTAAACAAATCGACCCTGGCTGCATTATTCCAGCAATAACGTACTGCAATCGGATTAGTGACCTTGCGGGAAAACACCATTAAATCATTACCCTCAATTTCCCCCTTAGCCGGGTAAAAAATATGATCCGAGCCGGCAATTGCAAGTTGTTGCAATCCCTTTTCCCCAGCTATTAATCCCCTACCCAGAGACCAGGGCTCGAATTTGACTCTTATCCTGCGACCTTCTACTCTCATTGATTTGTAGATTGGACCGGAATAAGGCAGATTTTTGCGTCCATAATCTTTAGCCAAAGCCCATAATGCCAGTCTTCTACCGACCTCCTGCTTGTTTTCGGGATGAATATTAGTTGGATCGCCGATGTCCATTGTAACGGCCATTCCCGTATTCAGCGTTTTGAGGGTCAACATCTGGGCTTCCCGCAATTCCTGAGATTTGGTCATATCGCCATAATCAAAGGGTGCTATCTGAGTAAAATAAAAAGGGAAATCTCCCCGCTTCCAATCGGCGCGCCAGTTTTTAATCATTAAAGGAAACAACCATCCGTATTGGGCCGGATTCCCCGTATTGGTTTCACCCTGGTACCAGATCACACCGCGGATACCGTAAGGAATTAAGGGCGCTATCATTGCATTATATAATATCGTCGGAGTCTGGGAACTCAGTTGTACTGAAAGTTGAGGGCGTTTAAAATAATCATTGTTTTGCCCGCCAAAAACATAAAACTGATTATTGCTGTATTCCGCTACAGGCAAATATTTCCATTTCCCGGCCAGCGAGACTGTCTGTACAGCTTCGCTATCTCCAAGGTATACTTTCATCTGTTCCGGCTTGCCGTAAATACCTCCGCCCCCCTGGTTATCCAGCACTCTGACAGCAATAATGTTTTTTCCCGACTTAATAATGCCAGCCTCAATTTTATACTTTCTGTGTCTCTGCCATTCTCCGGGCTGTTCATAACCGCCGACCTCGACACCATTAATATAAGTCACCTCCATATCGTCAATCGGTCCCAATTCGACAATTGCCGGTTTACCGAGCCAGGCATCAGGAACCGAAAAAACACGACGAAACCAGATGACTCCGTCAAATTGCCCTACAGCTGTACTTTCCCAAAGCACGGGCAGTTTCATTTCATGCCAATCATTGTCATCAAATGCCGGATCTGCACATTCCCGATCATTGAAATTTAAATCCTTCCAGCGCGTTTCATCCGGTTTGTCGGAAATATCAATGGTTTTGTGCTCCAGAAGCCATTTCTTCAAAAGGTTAAACTGAGCCTCAACTTGGGGTAATTTCTCAACAATCGGGGCGAAATCTTTAGTCTTTCCCAAAAACTCACCACTCGTCCAGGATTCAGCCGGAGTTCCTCCCCAGCTCGTCTCAATAAGCCCGATCGGCACACCAAGTTCGCGATGGAGTTTTCGCCCGAAGAAATAAGCGGTGGCGCTGAATCCTGCCGCTGTTTGTGGCGAGCAAACGACCCACTTTCCTTTACAATCAGATTTCGGGGTGATTGCGATACTACGCTGTACATTAAACAGATGAATTTGCGGAAAATCAGCATGTTGGATTTCCCAATCAGAATTGTTGACCGGTGAAACTGGCGGCCAACCCTCAAGCGGCATTTCCATATTTGACTGTCCGGAACAAACCCAGACTTCACCAAGCAGTACATTTTGATAAGTAATGGTCGAACTATTTCCTTTTACAGTAACAGTGAAAGTCCCGCCAGCGGCGGTTGTTGCAAGAGTTAGTTGCCATTTTCCCTCCCGGTTGGTTTTTGTTTGAGCACTTTCACCCCAGCTTCCTTTGACAACAACATTTTCGCCAGGTTGTGCTTTACCCCAAAACGGCACCTTGTCTTTTTGCTGCAGTACCATATTATCGTTGAAAATCGCCGGTAGCCATAGAGACTCGATCGTCGCTTTATTCACTCTTTGTGCTGCTTTATTTTCTGATTGCCTGGTACAGCCGGTTAAAATCAAGATAGCGCTTAGAAAAATGATTGCCTTTTTCATTTTCCCCTCCTTTTACTGATTAAATAAATTTTAACTACTCATGGAGAAATTAATATTATAAACCGAACCCATTAAAATTAAAGTTAATTTATTTTATCGGAAAAGTCGAGTAAATTTAATGTTAGCCAGCAATAAAGAATCAAGTTAAAAATGAATGACCAAATAGGACTCAATATGATTTATTATTTTATTAAAGTTTTATAGGGCATAAGCCACCATTATGATTTTAAGTAACAATAAAATCAGTTTTTAACAATTTATTTTTTTCAAGAGGAAGGATTAAATGGAGCACCTCTCTTTCTTATGAAGTGTCGAATCTTATTTGAATTTTTTTCATCTTAATTAATTCTAAATTGTTTTCTGTTATAAAGGCATTCCGCCATGCCTCGAGTAAAAGGAATGCTAACATTTTCATAGAAGTAACTTGTATTGACGCGGCTCTCAAAAGACTTCCTTTATAGATAAGTTGAATAATCATATGCGCAATTTGTAATAAGAAATAGAATATTTTCGCCGCTGGTTCGTTACTCGTATAAGGGTGCTCCAATTCATACCCTCCATTTTTCTGAACATTAAATCCTTCGTTTTCTATTTTCCATCTATCTCTACCTCCCATATTTGAAATTTGACATACGTTCTTTTTTGTAATTTTACAGTTAGTTAGCCATTTGAATTTATTTGTTTTTATTTCACCATTCTTATCTTTTTTGGATTCTTTGCATTGAATTACATTAATAATATGTTCTTTTGCTTTTGAATCTATATAAAATATATCATCAATCCACTGATAATCCTGTTTTATTTTTTCATTTCCATACGGATCTGTACAGACAACCCAGGGTGTTGAATATATCTATTTTCTGTCTGTAATTTGGAAAGATTTTCAAATTCTATATTAACATCACGCAAGTCTTTGTCCTTTAATACAATCATATATTCCCAGCCATATTTTTCACATAACTCAAAAGATGGACAACCTGCATATAATCCGTCTAATGACAACAATATGGATAAACGGGGAAATCGTTTCTTCAGGCTAAACTCTTGGAATTTATAGAAAGATCTGCAGGAGGGGAAATATCAGGAATATCTTTTCTTATGATGATAGGATTTTTTGCACAACGATACATACCAATTCCTTTTAGTCATTCCTTTTTCTACCATAATCCAATCGATTTTCCGTTGTTACCAGCGGAAAAGAGGGAACAATTTTAGCGAACGGTACATTTTGCTGCGTAACACTCATATCGATTCGTGTCAATTGAATTTCATTGAAGGCTTCCACATCCACTTCGATGATATCGGAATACTTTTTCTGCAGCGAATCAACCTGGGGATTAAGATAATTTTCAATTAAAGGAATATATTTCATCTCTGATACGCTATCGGGAAGCACATCTTTTAGCAGTTTGGATTTATAATATTGATAACTCAAATTATCCTTCCACATGTTCACATTTCGCTGGATGACATTTATTTTATCATAACCTCTTTTATAAGCTTCCCGAACTAAACACTTATCTCTGATCATATCCATTATAGCAAACTGTAATTGCTGCCCAAATTCATTTTTTTTCATTCTCTTATCCCGAAAAACAAGGGGATGGGCGACAAGCTCATCAACAAAATTTTTAACAGTCCATACCTGGTTATCGACTTTGAACAACGGTTCCTGGTATAAAACTTCTATTTGTGTTTGCAAATCCTGAAATTTCTCAACGTCTTCATCCTGTTCCCAAAACGATTTTTTCAACATTTCCTGTTTTTCAGCATCTGTTTTGATATAGACGATGCCTAATAAATTAGTCACTTTATAAAATGCATCAGGAATAAACTCGATCTTTTTGCCTTTCATCACTTTGCGAATGTAGTTATCATATAATTTCACGGCTTGCCGCTGGCTAAATTCTTCAGAAACGTTGCGCCATCGTTCCTGCACCTGGGCTTCTGTAATAGCCACCCTGTCGATCCAGCTGTTGACTTTCATCATCATATATTCATTTTCAGCGACCTTTATAGGCCCGATAATCTGGTTCTTGGCAAGCGGTTCAGAAAACAGTGAATCAAGAATTAGATCATGTTCGTGCACTGACCATTCCACTTCTCGCTGGGGAATGCTGTCCAGACCGGTTACTTCAAAATAAACATCTTCAAATGTTTTTTCCTGACCATCCATCTCTTGCCTTATCTGATGCACCAGTCCGCTGTCAGGAAAATTGAAATAAGCGATTTTGTATTTTCTGCCGGCTACTTTGACAGTTTTAACAATTTGCGCCGTATCCAATACGACCTTTTCATACGCTTCTTTTTCATATAGCCACTGACGCATCGCTTGCTCTTTTCTGCCCCGTAGATATGCCTGGATTTTGTCATTCATGATGAATTGATTGGTGTCGCCGGCTTCAATTGCCATCATCTTTTCGGCGATCAGCGAATTGATGACGATTTTCTTATCCAAATTATAACTACCGCAGCAATATGGCGGACGCACCGTATACTCTGCCCGACGAATGAATTCATTCACAGAAATCGATTTATTGCCAATTTTGACCAGTATTTTTTCTTTTGGCTCTATTTTCTCTTTTTTACTGCACGATACAAGAATAAATATTAGTATAATAACAAACTTAGCATAATAAATAGACAGAGTTTTGCAATGTTTCATAAGATTATTCAATAATTTCATGTTCCTATTACCCCATTGATATTCATTTCACTAAACATGACATTTAAAGTGCTTGGCACGTTTTAAGCATCATTTTGTATTTTGGTTATGCCCTAATTGAGGAGCATTTTTCAGATACTCAAAAGCATACGTAAATGAAAAAGACTCACCATTTTTAAGCTCCACAGCGTTTGTCAATAATTCAAGATTAATAAGTTCAAAACCTGGAACCCACCAGGTTCTCAGTCGATCTATTTTTGAAGGGTCATACGTTTCGAGCACACCAAAATTTTCTTCATGATTAAAAAAAGCATAATCGCCGCTATCTTTTGCATCGACTAATAAATGCATTTTTGGACCCTGATCGTTCACCAATCCTTCATTAAAAATAACCCACTCGTTATTATATTTTACATATCCGGATAAAATATTATGATCGTTTGACGTAGTTCCGGAATCGAATTCTGGATGGACGATCAATTGATACGTTTTCGGAGTCTTCCCTCGTTGTGTTAAAGTTGTCTCACAAAAAATTTTTCCCGGCTGATCTTTCAGCAAACTTATCTTTCGTTCATAGATGGTACTATCGGGCAAAATTTGAGTAAGAATTACTGAATTATTCACTACCTTTGCCTGAAAATCATTATGTTCAGCCTCATGATCGTATCCTTCTTCCCCCCATTCTTCAATGGTTCCGTACATGAAGTTATTTTTAAAAGCGCCCAATAAGTTACGTCCTGACGGCTTGTGGAGCATTTCAACAACTTTACCATTATTTCGATATTCTATAGCTAATCTCCAGATATCATTTTCGAGCACTGCAACAGGAATACCCTGGGCATATTCATTCCTGAGTATTTGCTCAAATTCCTTAAAACGGGTCCTTTCATTGGGCATGGTCATTTGATGTTTCTTGCAAAGCTGAATGTAGCGTTCGATAACATCTCCATACTTCGGGGGAAATTTTCTGCGAACCATTCCGTCTTCTACCTCAATTCTTCTGCCTGCTTCCAGCATTGTTCGATGGGCAGTAATAGATATTTTTTCGACACGATTTCGAATAACCTCATCATCAGCCAATGACAACGCCTTTTCAAAATAATCAAACATTTTTTCTGCAAATTCAAGATTCAGACCAATATCCCGAGGTTTTGAAAAACAGTCGGGATGGAGACCGTGGACATCTACGTAATCATGCAGCATGGTCAGATATTCTAAAATCACTGGACCGGCTTTTCCATAATGCAAGCGACAGAATTCTTCGACCTGCTCCCAGCCGTCCAGGTTGGGATTCCACAAAAGACGTGAAATGACATAATTTCGCAAATCGCTCATTTCTCCGGACGTACCGCCACCATTCGATTGCATGAAAACGCCTTTAACATTGTGTTCAGCGAAAAATTTTAAATTCGGTCCAATCGCTCGTAAATTAGGAAACGGTAAATCATAATAACGAAAATTGGTGACATAAGTCCAAACATAGATTTGATCGCTGATTTTACTCCAGCCCATAAAGTCGTCATAAAAGCTTTTGTTTTTCGGACAATTCGGATCATTGATTGGATGGAGCGTACAGCACTCGATATTGGCTAATTGAATCTGGACATTATCACGTGGTTTAATTGTATTTGGCGGCTTTCGGGTGTACCAATAAGCGAGTGTCCCTACTTTTACATCTGGGTACTTTTCTGCCACACGGTCAGCAATCGTATTGACAAAGGCAAGATGAGCCCCCATAGGAGAGCCCTCTCTTTGATTGATTGCTTCACAGGCTTCGCATTGGCAATAAGCATCATTATCGTTTTGACTTACGCTCAAATTGGTGCAGCGCGGATTTTGTTCAATTTCTTTGAAAACTGCTTCTGTCACAATATCCATAACATCGGAATTAGTAACGCAGGGTTGGGGGCCACCGCCCCACATATTCAGCTTTCGTTCGCCTTTCACCAACGCAAAATATTCGGGATGTTCCTTTCCATATTCAGTAACTGGCAACTGCCGAGATAAGGAATGATTAATCAATCGTTGAGAAGTAATTCCGCCCAGTTTTTCATTATGAGTCACTGTATTGACTCTAAGACGAGCGGCAAATTCTGGATGCACTTTATTCTCGCCATAAAAGCTCCAGCGGAATGAAAAGGCCGGCTTATAAATATAATTCTCACACGGTACTAACAATTTATTATTAGCCTTCGGGATGTAGGTATGATCAAACGTTAAAAATCGTACGCCTAAATAATGTTCAAAGAATTCATACACACCATACGATGTTCCTCTAGGGCGACCGCCGGCGATGGCGATATTCTCTTTGCTGATCTTTATGTGTAAATCTTCTTCTCCCAATTCGGAAATGTCGAATCCAACAATACTTTGTTCCATTGATTGACTGGGTCCGATGAAGATATTATGTGTCGATTGTTGAGTTGTGTTCGCAATAAGTAATTTGATTCCAGTTGCTTGTAAGAAAATAGATCGAAACTCCTCGGCTGCATAATGTTCGCTGGGAATGGCATCGTCATCTACAACTATTGTCCAATCCTGGAATTGCAGCAGATCGACTTTTGTGGGACTACAAGACATAGTAAACAATATTATTAGAGAAAAAAGTGTTATTATATTTTTATTTGCCATAGTACAAGACCTCTCCTTAATCTATTTTTTATAAAAAAGCATATTTTCTGGCACGGCTTGTTTCTCCAATCCCTGCTCTTTTATTAATACTCTCAAATCATCCCTGCCTGTCTTCTCAAAAAATGTCATGCGGATGGGGTGATAGCCTTTTTCCAGCGGGATAAGGCCCTGTTCTTCATGTAAACTGTGAAGACCATCATTATCCACAACCAGTTCCTCACCGATAAAAAGTTGACTACCATCATCAGAATCAGTGTAAAAAGCATAGACCCCGCTTTGCGGTATGTAAATATAACCTTCATAACTGAATCCGAAATACTCCACCTGGTTGCGGGGTGAAAAGTCAAAATTTGTGATCACGCCTTCTTTGACTGGATTTAGCTTTTTGAAATCGGGCAGATTATCCCATTCTCCTTCGTAATAGGCATATTTAAGTCCAGGTACCAAACCTTTGGTTTCTGTTGCTGGACGAGGATTGACTTTTGTAAAGACTTGTTTCACGGCAGCGCTGACTGGTTTACCGTCTCTGAAACATCTGGCAGAGAGAACTGTGGTTTTAGTCAGACGAATCGGTTCCTGCATAGGTGGTGAGTTCACAGAAGGTGTACTGCCATCCAGTGTATAAAGCATATTAACATTTTCCCTGTCTGAATTAACTGTTACTTCAATTTCATCTATGAAGATGTTGAAATCAGCCGTAATTTCTGGAGGATCATTGATATCTGGTTTCCCTTTAATATCCAGTACCACCACACTGTTGATAGTATCAGGAGCTATTTCCGGGACTGCCACAATAAGGGCATCTTCTGAACGGTGTACTTCTAACAAGTGCATAGCAGGATCAGCTAGTAAATAAGCCTGCCTTGCCTGATTAAAAATCCCCGGAACAACAAGCTTACCGTCTTCAGG
The DNA here is from genome assembly GCA_964441235.1 of uncultured bacterium. GTDB lineage: Bacteria > Fidelibacterota > UBA2242 > UBA2242 > UBA2242 > BS750m-G69. The sequence goes on from CAYTUQ010000001.1 coordinate 20,311, forward strand.
CCAGTCAAAAACATGGAGATATAAACGTGTTCCTCCTTTTATGGATTTCTTTGTAAATCTGCCCCATTTCAGATTTTTAAACGGGCTGGCTTTTGTACCATAAATAGATTCACCGTTAATTTTCATCCATTTTCCCATTGCTCTGAGACGATCGATACTTGGCTGGGGAATCAAACCCTCGGCAGTCGGGCCTACGTTTAGCAGAAAATTACCGCCTTTGGAAGCGATATCCGCTAGCATCTGTAGTAGATCTTCAGTCGATTTCCAGTTGTGATCGTGTTTGTTATAACCCCAGTGATTGTTCATGGTCATGCAAGCTTCCCAATCAACACCGGGCAAACCAGTAGTGGGGATTTGCTGTTCGGGTGTGCCAAAATCACCCGCAAATTCATCTTCTTTGGAAAAACCTTCCATGCCCGATCTGCCGGCGCCAACGCGGTTATTAATGATGATACTCGGTTGAAGTCCTCGAACATATTTATAAAGATCCTGTCCATATTCCCGATTCCAGGTTGATTCCCATTCTCCATCAAACCACAGAACTCCGATCTCTCCATAATTTGTGACCAATTCCTTCAATTGATTTTTCATGTATTGGACATATCGATTGAAATCTGAGTGTTCTGCGGAGCGATCTTTTTCCCACTCCCGACGTGGTAAGTAATCGGGATGATGCCAGTCCATAATCGAGTGATACCAGCAGATTTTAACACCCTGTTTATGACAGGTTTCAGCTAATTCTTTCAAAATATCCCGTCTGAAGGGTGTGGACATCACATCAAAATCGGTATGTTTAGAATCAAACAGGCAAAATCCATCATGATGCTTTGAGGTTATAACAATGTATTTCATTCCTGCTTCTTTGGCAATAGTAACCCATTCCTCGGCGTTAAATCTAACAGGATTGAATTGATCAACAAGCTTGTCGTACGTTTCCAAGGGGATGCGAGCAGTGGTGCGAATCCATTCGGCGTGATTGGTCTCGCCATTCCATTCTCCAGCAGGAATAGCATAAATCCCCCAGTGAATAAACATACCAAAGCGAGCTTCTCGCCACCACTTCATTCGAGCATCTCCTGCATTTTTTATTTCACCAGATATCGAGTTACTTAATTGGCAAATGATGAAAATTAAGATAACGAGATTATAAATGAATGCTCTGGTAATTGGCATGAGTTTTTTGTTCATTTTTGCCTCCTATCACTACCTTTCATAAAATATTTAAAACTACCCTGTGAACACTCCATTTTCCATATTTTTGTAATAACATCTTTTTCGTTTTTATACCGGCTTCTGATTTTATTTTGCAGATATAAATGCCCGTCAAAACCTATTTATCACTTTCATTCGTCCCATCCCAAACCACTTGATGGGAACCAGTGGGCATATCTTTATCAACTAACGTTTTGATCTTTTGACCGAGAATATTGTAAACCGCTATTTTTACCTCTCCTGACGGAACGGTGTATGAAATAGTTGGTGTCGGCAAGCGCCGTAACATCGCCCTGCACTTCTTCCCAAACACATACGAATTTGGGTTCGCCCTCGGAACTAAACCATTTGTACATCTCTCCAGCCATGGGATAATGACATTCCACCATTAGTGCATGCGTTTTTGTTATATCATTCCAGTAAGGAAGCTGGGGTTTGGGATGCTCAGTACCGTCATAGAATACACCATTGGTGTCGCCGCTTAATTTGGCTAACGCTTGTGCATGCATATTATCACCATACCCATAGAAACGGCTGCCAACACCATAGTAGATATAAATCGGCGTGTCGTTATGACCACCATCCACGTACACGACGCCCGGTTGGATATCAGCCCAAGGTTCTTGTGAAGGAATCGCAATTTTTATCCCACTATTTACTCCGGCATACATCACCTGTCAGCCAGTATCTGTTTCCGTGCACCAGGTTTTTCTGAAAGTCCATCCCGGTTGTGTCAACAATGACAGGATCGGACGCTAAGAGACTACCGCTTAAAATTAAAATGATTAAAAATGTTAATATAGGAGTATTTTTTCTCACTTTATTACTCCTTGTTTTGATTATTTAATATTATCGAACCACCAACATTTTCCGAGATGCCACTCCATGATCCGTTTTAATATTACACACGTAAACTCCCGAAGAGACCAATTGATTAAACTCATTTCTTCCATTCCAGTTAATACTAAATTGTCCCGCATATTTAGTTCCATTGACTAATGTTTTTACTTTCTGACCTAATAAATTGTATATAGTTATCTCTACTTTTGTTTTTTGCGGAAGTTGGTAAGTAATCGTGGTCTCACCCTTTTGGGGATTCATTGGATTCGGATAGTTTTGCAAGACATAAACTTTGGGAATTTCCGGATCATATACCGAATATAAGTTTACAGATCCGACAATATGCTGAAGCGTGTGAAGGGAACTTGTATTGTCAAAAACGCAATACCAGTCTGATTTGTCATTAAACTCAAATCCGATAGAGCTGGAATCGGTTTGATATAAAGAATGAAATCCCTGAAATTCCTGCCCTTCAATTATGTTTTGATAATTTATTTCGTCCGTCATAAAGTAATTTATCCTTCCACCTGCTTTTTTAATAAATTGGTAAGCATTTCTTCTCATATCATCAAAAAGGTCTATTCCACGAATGATTTGGTATGGCGTTTTGAAATCTACTTCCAGATAATAACGATTGTCATTGAATTGGGGTACAGGGATTTCTTCCCAACTTTGTACAGGTTTGTTCGCTTGTACAGAAAGGGAGACTGAATATTCCTCGCCAGCCTTGCTTTTGCTGACAACTCTTAATAGATTATCAGAGCCGCCTGATGGTACATTGCCATAATCACATTGCAATTTTGCATAATATTTTCGATCCGTGCCTACAATAAAAGTAACTTTACCGTCGCTATCCGTGACGCTATACATGTCAAACCATAAACTCCCATCCAACCCTGTGGTGTACAACACAATCCTGGCGCCATCAATGGGATTACCTTTATTATCCAATGCATAAATATGCAGGGTAGACTGTTCCCGGGTATACCGCTGCGTCACTGAAATTAAGTAACCATCACTCCGCCAGCGGAACACCGTGCCAAATTTTTTATTCCAGCTACCACCCAGATACATATACGGATCGTCAATAACATCATCCCAATGAATCCACTTTTCATCCCAGAATTCATTCCACACATGATCGGTGGAGTAGGATGCCACATTAGCAGTGGGAATAAGCGCTGCCCGGGCAATTGCCACCCGCATATCGCCATATTCACCGCATCGTCCGATATGTTTGCGGTAAATCCGTACCGGCTGATGCGGCCGTTCCTGATTGGAAGTGAATATCATGCTCCTGCCCAGCCAGCGGCTCAATATATTTACAGCAGGATCAAAACCCATATTCAGCGATCCGGCGAATTGATTCCACACGACTTTGCATCCTTTCAACAAGTCCTTTAAGCGGGAATAACCCAGATCGTAATGATTAAACAGAAAGTCCCGCCAGAAATAGCCATGCTCGGCCGTGGTAATGTTGTTATTATGAGAGTAATTGTCTTCCACAATATCCGGATCGATATACGCCGGAATTTCATCCGAAATCTTCGGATGAACAATATACCAGTAATAAATATCTCTCGGGACTTCGACCTCCAACGTGTCAATATATATCGCTTTACGATATTTTGTTGTTGAATAGTAATTCGGATCGCTTTGAGAAGAACCGTAATCAATCACCTCGACATAATCTAAAAATTGATCATTCTGATAAATCAGTTCTGCATTATCGTTAAGCAATTGAACCGACGCATACGACGACATTAAATATTGTGGTGATAAATGGGCAATGCAGAATGCGATTTCATCAATATACGGATCCTGGGCATCGAGTATTGCGTTTGCCCACTTTTCTTGATATTGGGGTTCTAGAACTGAAAAAACGTTCATCAAGTCATTTCCCATCCATTGCGGCGCTTTATGAATAGCTGCCTGAACAGTCTCGGAAAATGGGTTACCAAAATCGGGATAAATAAAATTCAATGATTTATTTTGATAATCAAATTGAATGGAAAAATATTCGCCAGCAGGAATATAAATGTCCATTTCATTTGTTTCATGCAAAGCGGCATCAACATGATAAGGTTTTTGAAGTACCAGTTTTTCTAACTGCAATGGGGGTACGTAGACCGGCGCATCACCGACTGAGACTAATCCTTCTTCTTTAATAAATCGATGCGTACATCCTCTTACTTTCTGATTTTCATTCCTGAATTGATGTGCGGAAGTATCATTTGCCATTGCAGATTGAAGCAAAAGAATAAAAGATATAACAGTAAGAAATAAGGTAAATTTAATTCTTTTTTGCATAATAAATTCCTATTTCTGGAACAGCATCTTTTTAGTGCTTTTTCACGTCCATTTCAGGCATTTGTTCTTCCAACCATTTCAAATTGAATTGATAATGCAAAGCACTCGAGATTAAATGAATCATTCCATCCGGCGCCTGTTTTGCCACGAGATAACCTTTCGGCTCTGCATTCGTGGCATTCATAATAAATTCATCGGTCCAGGCGCCCCCATTCAGCATATTACTTTCACCAAAGTTCGAGATGAGTTTTTTGATAGGCCAGGTTTGTCCATCATCATACGATAAAGCAGCAAACAGTCCATGGCGATAGACATTTCGCCCTACCTGGTTGGTGATGGCTAAATCTTCATAATCAACACTGCCAGTAAATGACACCATTAACAGCGGTCCCTCCTGAAGACGCAGTAATGCCAATCGCTGACCTCCGCTAATTGGTGGAAACTCACTGGCTGAATAAGTCCAGGATTGTCCCATGTCCGTGGAAATACTTTGAGGCATCTTGCCATTAATGTCATTTCCTCTTGCCAAAGCCATTAGATTACCGTTGTTCAATTCAACCACACCGGCGTGAATCCCTGCGATCCACGCACCTGATTCGCCCTCTTGGAACGTGGGCTTCGGTCGTGTTGGACATGGAATAAACCAATTTGATCCATCAAGATCTAATAGGTGGATAACTGAGCCGCCATTACTTCCAGTAACCGCATCGCAAGGTACTAATATCTGGTTGTTTGAGGTTATGAACCCACCGGCAATTACCTGATTTCTGAGACCGTACTCAGGATTCAATATTTGTGCGTTCGACCAGGTTACTCCATTATCTGTACTGGTCCGCATAATCAAGATTAATTTGCCCCAGGTGGCATCGCTGCTCAATCCATTGAAATGATACAAGGTATTCTCGCCATCCCAGAGCAAATCTGATGCGTGATCATTGCGATCTGGACCATCCCAAAAGAGGCTGGCTTCATCCCAATCATCAGCACCTTTTCTTAACCTACTGGCGGCAATAGCCAATTCTCGCCCGGATTCCGCTTTCGTCGTATACCAGATAGCTAACAGATCCCCATTAGGGCAAACCGTAAGAGCCGGACAATGATTGTGATCAATGAATAGATGTCCATTCGATGCTGGCGATATCTTCACAAATGTTTTCGGTCCAATAAATAATGCCGAATCCGTTTTGCTGCCAATTTGCCAATCATATCTCTCCTGACTGACATCCCTCGCCCAAAGTGACGTTTCTGAGCGTGTCAATGGTTCTGTTGCGGGCATTTCAGCACACACAACCCGAAATCCAATTAAAGGATGACGTTCATGTGGAAGGGCGCCGCTACGATTAGCTGACCTTAAGTAATAGACTTCCGTACTGTGGCTGCCACTTCTTGTAATTTTGAAATCACCAGTAGCATAACCGATTGGGGCAGTTTGCTCACCTTCCTGATAAGGTCCATACCAGTCCAGGCACCACTCTTCCACGTTACCGTGCATATCGTACAATCCCCAAGCATTTGGCGGTGTGGTGGCCACTTTAATAGAAACTTGCTCAAAGTTCCATATTTCACGTTGGTTTTTGTGATATATCTGAGGCAGTTGATTGCCGGTATAATATTTTGTATTTGTCCCAGCACGACAGGCATATTCCCATTCAGCCTCAGTCGGCAGATGGTAAGGCTTTCCTTCTTTTTGGGATAGCCATTCACAAAAAGCAACTGCTTCGTCCCAGGTTAAAAATATCACTGCTTCATCATCTTCTTGCGATAAGCCATATTTACTGCGATATTGGCTATGATCAGAATCGAAAGCTTCGTATTGAATATTGGTTATCTCAGTAGCTGAAATGAAAAATGAATCTGGGATTATAACGCTATGTACAGGTCTTTCATCAAAATCACCTTCATTTTCCTGACTCATCAGAAATGCGCCTGCTGGAATTTTTATCATTTCCACTTCCAGTGAATTTGTGAACGATAAGCGATTGATCTGGCAAATTGCCGCATATGATAAATAAAAAAATCCAATGAAGAGGGAAAAAATAATTGACTTCTTTAATAACAAATCCTTTTTATTCAACGGTTTTACCTTTTGCAAAATGATCAAATTGAATCCCGAATAAGGTACACTAAGATCAGTTTAAACATCCCGACTTATTTCATCAGTTCTCATCTCATAACCGTATGATCCGCAGCTACAATCTTCCTCTCTGGTTTCGTATATAGTTGGAAATTTGTCATCGCCATTAATGTAGAATTTGCTCTCCCCTCCGCGCCACCAGCCCGTATTATTGGCGCCATGTGCCATATATGTGCACCCAGATAATGACATATCCCCTCACCGAAAGTGGATACTTCTTAATAAGACCTGAAAGGTTTTTAACCTGATTAATTCACGAGCTTGTCTCATAGAGATCACTTTTTGATAAATTAATCACCCTACGGCCGCATTTCCGGCAACTGCCGGACTGCGTGGTTAACCCTGCCGATAGGCGGCAGTCTGTGGATTATTCATCAGTGGATTATAAACAATTTCTGTAAGTAGATATTCTTTTTTTTCAAAGGGATTCCTTCAGAACACTTAATCACTTTTTTCTTTTTTACTTGTGAATAATCCAGGTTAAAACCTTCCAGGTTTCAAAAACTGGAAATTTATAGCTTATTTTATCACTGCAAATTTGCCGATCTTCACATCCCCCGTCACTTTGGACTCAACATGATAGATATAATATCCAGCCGCAATCTCCAATCCCTCCTTACTGCGCAAATCCCAATGCACCGTGCCGTTTGCTTCCGAATTCAAATCCCAAAAATTCTCCCTATTCTCAACTGCATTGTCCACATCAATCTCATCTACCAATACACCGCTTAAAGTAAATATCCTGATCTTACTTTGCGCCGGTATATGAGTAAACATCAATTGTCGCCGTTGATTGCGCTCCCAGTTCGCGACCGCCGGCTCCATCGTATTTGTCACCACATATGGATTCGGTACCACACGAATCTTTTCCATATCTTTCTTTAACTTCGATTCATCAAGTTCTTCATCCAAACCGGTAATAGTAAACATTAAAGAATCCGTGTGATGGAATGCTCGTTTAAAATCCAGGCGATACGCATCATTGGCTCTCGGCATCTCGTTTTCGTTATGGACATCTATGAAATCGATCGAAAATATCGTACCACACCAGAGCGTGTAACCTGTACGTGAATCAACTCTTGAATCTCCTACTAATATGTAATCCGATTCCCTATCGTACTTTCCGTTTCTATTCACATCGTAAACGACCATATCCATCAAAGGATGATTGCCCGTCGAATCGACAAACGATTTGTTTAGAATATAAAAATTAAATGCCTGATCCAGCAGTATGTCTTGCCTTGGCACATAATTTAACCACTGATCCCTAATCTTGGTGAGAATAAGATTGGTACGGGTTGTATAAGCCGCATCATCGTCCGTCCAGATGATCTCATAATGCCACGGAAAAAATCGCCAATTCTGCCGAAAAGGATTAAACCTCTCCCCGCGAATTTGAGCCAGTTGAATATTTATCAGGGATTTACCGACAACCCAACCCGAATTATCTCTATCTAATATGGGAAACACGGTCGGCATTCTAAAGCGAAGCCGAAGTCCGTCAAAAAGTTCCGTAACAACTTCACGTTCTGACGTCAAATGATAATAACCATGGTATTCTTCGACGGTGGTAGAATCAAAATTGGAACCTCCCAGATCATATTGCGTCTCACGATAGACCAGGGAATCGCCCAACGTAACATCATACACCAATATTTCATCGTTAATAAATAAGACATCATAAGGGCTCCGCAGACGAGCACTTGTTTGAACATAACCTAACTCGTTTACATGGAACTTGACTTTGTAGGTGTGCCCCTTTTTCGCACGATCGCGATCAAATATTTGGGCTTCGAATGGCAGCTTCTTCGCCGTAGGCGTGGTCGCCTCCATATCTATGTTGACTGCTTGATCAGGATAACCCGCGGCAAACTGATGCGGCTTCACCACCGCCACGTTCTTCGATATCCGGCGGATATTCTCATTCTCGTCTATTTCCAGGACAAACATGTTTTCCGACGGCGATATGCCCCCACTCACATCTGGCAATCCATAATCATAAGCAACCAGAACATAATAATAGGTGCGGCCATTCTGAACCGTATTATCGATAAATGAATGCGTAATGCCTCTGTCATCACCAAGATAATATTCGATACCGTTAATTTCACCATAATCGGCAAAGCCGTATTTGTCATCTATCAAATCGCATTGAAAAATTGGCTTGCGCAGCGTTGGAGTCCCGTAGCCGTCTGTAATGAACATCGGGTCGGCCATGTACGGGTCGGTGGAACGGTAAAGTTTGTATCCTTCGAAGTCATTTATATTTTTGGCAAAGGCGTCACGGGTCAATTTATCCGAATCATCATCCCAGCTCAGGTATACCTTTCCGTCGGCTGGAGTAGCTGTCAATGTGGGCATAATCGGTGGCTGGGCAAAACGATAATCCGTCTCGTAAATCAATTGAACCACTTCCTTCAAGCGGAACAGCGCCGGCGCACTGTGCTCGTCGGAGTTTAAACCGGCAAGCACTTCATAGGAGTGCAGCTCAGACATGGAAATCCGTTCGGTTAAGCCACGACCTAATGGAAAAAGACCGGAAGCAAACTGTTCAATAAAATTCATCGGTTCCATTTGCGCTTCGTCAAAAATGCCTTCATTATTAAAATGAAAAATAACTTCATCATTCATAATACTTTGCCCATCTGCATCCCAATCCTTACAATATCGGAAAGAGGTAAGACCCAGCATATCCGATTCACTGACATCTGTTTCGGCAAAATTGGGTTCTGCTATTCCTTCAACTCGATCCGGACGGTGATTACATTCCGTTCCATCAGCATCTGGTCCGTCGTAATTCAGGTCCAAAGGACCCACACCGTCCAAACCCACATCGTCACCAATATCTTCTCCAGGGTCATATTTGCCATTATTATTGGCATCATTCCAGTCCTGCCAATCCTGATCCTCATCCGCATTCCAGTGTTCTTTCAGCTCCGATTCTTTGAGATGATAAAAAGACAAAAATTTGTCCAGATCCTGAATGCCATCATACGGACCGATTTTTTGTTTCGCATCGTTGTTCCTGGCTTCGTCCACCAGACCATCATCATCATTATCAATAACATCATCAGGTATTCCCGGACTTTCTAAATAAGCCAGTCCATAGATGCCCGGTTCCTTGCCGCCGCCACGCGGAATGCCGTCCACGTCCCAGGCATAACACATATTTAAATCTTCATTATAATAGGCAATATCATCTGAAGGGGGATCTACACAGCATTCGCCGCCAACGGCGTTGTCCGTATAGATTCCAAAATACATTTCCGGTAAATCGTAATCTGAAATATTGGCAATCCCATATTCCCAGAAGATAGCATCCTGTGCTGAGGGATTACTCCACTGAAAGCCCCTGGCTTGGACGCGAATACCGATGCCTCCCCAGGGCAGTCCTTTCTGAATAGTCACGTCCGGTCTTTTATCACCGATGAATACCCCGGGCCGAGGATAGTATTTTACTCTGTCTTCCGGACCCAAATATTCCTGATCCTGAGCATCGTTGACCACAAAGAAGCATTCCTGATCTGCTTTCATCACACCTCGTCCAAACCGACCATTCCACTCACCTGGCCAGATTAGCTGGTTGCCATAAGCTGGCCAACCTGCTGGTGGCCAGGAATCGGAACGATTGCTCATGGCAGGGGTTTCGCTCAATTCATCAAAATAGCCGAAGACAGGGTACAATCCCCATTCTACGGTGCCTTCTGGGTTCATGTCCATATATTCGCGATAGCTGGATTGACAAAAATATAAAGTATCAAGATCCGTTCGCGTTTTAATTTCATCGAGATCGGTTACAGGAATGGAATCATTTTCTACGTAAACACGTGCGCCAATAAGAAGGGCAATACCATCGGTCATTTTCGTCCCCTCTAAATTATTCGGCCATTTAGAAGTAGTAATACCATGTATGTGGTCACTCTGTTCTGTCGTGTTACGAAAGAACATCAGTACACGGTTGCCGATCATAAAACCAGCACGTTCTGCGGCGATATCACCTGCAGGATCGTCCGGTCCTTCATAAGTGCGGCTCTGGGCAAAAACTGTATAGAAATGTCCCAAAGATATGCCCAATATAAACAAAACTATAATTATATTTTTCATGGTATACTCCTTTAAAAAGTCAAGCTCAATGTATATGCATGCATTTTCCCTAACATACCGATACTCCGATATGCATAATCAACTTTCAAGGCTCTGTTATTCAAATAATGAAATAACAATCCAAAACCAAAAGTCCATCCATATTCGGAATCAATCATGTAAAATCCTTTATACCCACTCCTCAAAGAGAGTATTCCAAATCCAGGTATAGTTAGGGCATATTCGCCGCCTAGATTTAGATATTCACTATTATTGTTGGGATGTAGTGCATCAACTGCCATAGTTAAACGATGTATTGATGTTAGGATCGGATGGGCAGAGACACCAATTCTGAAAATTAACGGCAGTTCCCAGCCTTGCGTTTCATAACGTGCGGGTACATATTCAAAATTACCAGCTTCTCTCGGAGCTTCATCAACGGGGCGTTTCAAATCAATACCATTGTATTGTAATTTCGTCCCATAATTTGAAATGCTCATACCAATCGTTAACCCTCCCTCTTGATTACCTGTCCAGGATAGGAATGAAGTATTCACAATTGCTCCCAGGTCAAACGCAACAGCACTTGCACTTTCATGCCATATCCGAGAAGAGATATATTTACCGGTAGCGCCGAATGAGAACCATTGAGCCAATTTCCTTCCATAAGACAAGCTCACGCTGAAATCCAAGCCGTCGAATTTCTCGCCAGTACCTTCCTGCATTAATACTGACGTTACTTCATCTTCACCATACCCTGTATAAATAAATCCGATAGCAATTGTCCCCATTCGCTGATCTACGTATCCCAACCCAACGAATGAAGAATAAATGTCTGCTAACCAGGGTTGATGCATCGCCTGGAACTCGCTTTTCATCATATAGCCTAAACCAGCAGGATTCCAATAAATGGATGATATATCCCTTACGACACTAACATAAGCATCCCCCATGGCGAGTCCGGCGCTGCCACAGCCAATTTCTAAAAAATTTCCAGCCGTTGTTCCCGCCCTATAGGGTTCTTGTGCTTGTCCTACAGAAAAAACAACACAGAGAAAAATCCCTATAAAAACTGTGGTTGATTTCTTATTCTTCATCATAGCATCATCCTCAAAATAAGTTAAAAGTTATCTCTTCAACCTTTAGAACATATATCCTATACCAATTTTAATCTCACGGGGCGTTGAATACATATAAGGATTTTCTACCGCATCGTAAATATCGTTGTAATTGCTGCGGAATGTCTCAATATCGACGGGATAAATAATAGCCGTATAAGCACGACCCGTGCTGGAGTTTACATATATTTCATTTTTGCGATCCAACAAATTGTAAATGGATAAAAAGATTCGAAGTTTGCTTGACTCACCTATAGGTATATCATAATTACTTCTTAGATCCAAAGTGAATGTGCTGGGGCGTTTGGAATTATTGGGATACAATGTCTGCTTGGCTAAAGGACTTAACGAAACCGGACTAAAAGTGTAAGGTCTACCTGAGTTAAAATAGCCTGTCAGCATGACTCCATAATTTTTCTTTGTGTACCCCACACTTGCATTCAGCGTATGTCTCTGATCCCAGTTTAATGGCACGAGATATGGCACAGGGTCTAAACTTTGCCCGGCACGTGAATAAGTCGATGTTGGATTGTCCGCGTTTCCTCGGGTATATTGCAGAGTATAATTAAGATAAAAATATAGCGGACCAGTGACATAATCGAATTTCAATTCAAAACCTTTGGCATTCCCATAATCCTTATTACCATACACGCCATATTTTATCTGGTTATAAGTAGTGTAGACTAAAGCACTTTGTAGATCATAAATATCTTTGTAATAAACAGATAATTCCAATCCCATCCCAGGCAAAAGTTCCTGCCAGATTCCCATTTCATATTGTACTGTTTTTTCTGCTCTAATCTGGGGATTACCATGAATGGTTGCAAAATTGCCCGGTGGAATCATGAATCTATAATTGCTATACAAGGCGTAAAGAGGTGGCATCTGGAAAAAATGACCATAACTAAAGTGCAGTACGGCAGCTTTACCCAATGTATAAGAAAGACCGAAGCGGGGACTGAGCTGTACCTGGGGATCGGCCTTTGGGTAGGTAGACATCCGCTCCATATTGAGTAGTGGCTGGCCATTTTCATCAAGAATTATTTGTCCGCTCTCATCTTTTTCATAGAACGTCAATTGGTTCGCCGGATTTCTGCGGTCGGAAGGATACGTCGTATTGGGATTAAAATAGTCATACCGTAAACCCAGATTGATCACCATCGCGGCGAATTCCATTTTATCTTGTAAATAAGCAGAAAATTCACAAGGCTTTTGGGTGTAAATATCCATTGAAATGGCAGAGTCGGGCAGAATTTCGGTCTGATACGGGTAAAATACGATCTTTTGTTTTTCGCTCTCATACACAAAATAATTCGCCAGTGGCGTCCCGCGCAGCTTGTTTTGCACATATGTTGGCTCGTTGTGCAAGCGATGTCCCGTATATAATACGCCCGTTTTAATACTGTGAGCTTTATTGATCTGCCAGGTTAGATCGTATTTCACATTCACGTCCTGCAATCTCCGCTTTTGATGATCGTAATCCTGGCCGCCAGTTAAAAAGCCGCCCCCGCTTCGGGAATAGTTCTGATGCGCGTAGCGAGAATCGAATGGATTCTCGTAAAGGTAGAATTTATATATGTTGTCGGTAAACGAAACTTTGAAGTCATGAAAAGCTTTTTCTGAGATGAGATGATTTAATTGAAAAACGTACATGTTGGTTTCATCATAATGATTCGCTCTGCCATCCGGTTTATACTTGTATTCATGCCCAGTCGTGGGCCGTTTATCGTAATTCCGGGTATTCATAAGGGACATTCTTAAATTGTGGCCCAATTTAAAAGTCAATTTTCCCATGAAAGAATATGTCTCGTTCGTATTTATCGGGACGTATGAGCTGTCACCCGTATGTTCAGAATAATATCGATTCTCGTTTATGTATGCATCCCAGGGCGTCTCTTCATCAATAGTGTTAAGTAGTGTAAAATCTGTAAAATTGTCAACATTGAACCGTCTGATTCCGTTTATATGTCCAAGATTGTTCTGGAAACGGAAGTTGGTGAAAAAAGTGATACGATTTTTCCAGATCGGACCATCAAGTTGTAATTTATAGTCCTGATTCCTAGCAATTTCACTATCTTTCAGCCCAATAAAAATATTTTTGTTGCCTGTATAAAAATTTGAAAGATGAACGGAGACAGACCCATGGAATTGATTTCGACCATCTTTGGTCACGACATTTACTATCCCGCTCATCGCCCGACCGTACTCGGCGTTAAATGTTCCTGTAATCACCTCCAGATCTTGAGCGACTTCTTTTTCTATTTCTACTGCCTTATCTTCGCCGGCATAGGCTTCATTGACCTGCATACCATCAATGAGATAGGATACCTCCGTGAGTCTCCCACCTCGAAAATGTCCATCCACAACCCCCGTCTGCATTTCGATCACCTGTGCTAGATCTTCAACAGGTAGTAATCCGATTTGCTCAGAGGAAACATTTTTGATAGAACTGGTTTGATCCTTTTTTATAGCGATTTTTTCAGCGTAAACGACAACCTCCTCTCCTTCTATTACAGTTTCTTCCATTGAGATTTCAACGTTCGCTGTGCGGTTAACTGATACGATAACATCAGATACTTTGACAATCTTGTATCCTATCATTTGTGCTCGTAAGATGTACTTTCCGGGCGGTACGTTGAGAATATAGAAATCGCCATTCATATCTGCTGCTGCACCGCTAAATGTCCCTTCAATGAGAATGTTTACACCAGCTAATGGCTCGCCAGTTTTAGCATCTTTCACATGCCCTTTAATTTTTCCTGTGGTTTGCGCAATCGCATCGTATTGAAGAACAAACATACTGCTAACTAACACAAGCCATATTAAAATTTTTGGCTTTGAATACTCCATAACACCTCCTGTTTGAATTACAATTGGTTAATTTTCACATGCAGCAGTTGTAACAAAGTGTTATTCTGATATAGCAAAATTCAGAATAATTAGTGTATATCCAAAAGGTGATAAAAAATGAAAAAGAGTGTCATTTCGATCCTAACTGGTCGAGAGAGAAATCTGTTAATCAACTAATTTATTGGGACATATAGATTCCTCGATTCCTCCCGCATAGGCGGGATCCGCTCGGAACGACAAAATCCATTCGTTCTAAGACAAACACTAATCAAAATGTCACCCCGATTGTATAAATAGAACTATTACCTAAGAAATCTACATCTTTATAAGCGTAATCGATTTTAATAACACGATTTCGCATCAACAACAAGTGTATTCCACCTCCAAAGGTTAAACCATAATGTGAATCTTCCATAAATAATCCCCGATAACCACCTCTTAAGTAAAAACGACCAGCACCAAACACTTTTAATTGATATTCTGCACCAATATTTAGTGATTCATTATTATTATTGGGATGTAGCGCATCGACTGCAAGAATCAGTTTCTGAGATTCTGTCACAATTGGCGTAATAGAAGCGCCAACACGAAAGATTAAAGGTAATTCCCATCCCTGTAAGCTATACTTAGCTTCCAGATCTTTATAATTACCATTCTCATCAGGTAGAATATCAACAGGTATAAGCAGATCAATTCCGTCATATTTTATTTTTGTGCCATAATTGGATATGCTCATGCCAATGGTCATTCCATGTTCTGGTTTTCCAGTAAAGGAAAAAAAGTGAGTATTTACCATCACTCCTAAGTCCAGGGCCAGTGCATTCGCATTTAAATGCCAGATATTCGATGAAATCCACTTTGTAGATGCACCAAATGCGAACCACTGCGCGATTCTTCTTGCATAGGAAAGGCTGATTGCGTAGTCACCGGCAGAAAAAGTTTCTCCGGTTCCATCCTGCATAGCAAGAGTGGTTACTTCGGTGCGCCCAAAATCCATATTCGTGATACTCAATCCCAACGTGCCAATCCGCGGCAGCACAAGCGCTGCGCCGGCGAATCCAATATTAGTGTCTATAAACCAGGGTTGATACATAAACTGGACTTCGTTAGTTTCCATATAGGCAAGACCTGATGGATTCCAGTAGATAGATGATAGATCGCGGGTTACACTGACATAGGCGTCCCCCATGGCATTGCCGGCACTACCTATACCAATTTCTAAAAAATTACAGGCTGTTGTGCCAACCCGATAGGGTTTGTCTTGTGCAAACAGAGTTGTAAAAAATGATATGTTCATCAATAATGTTATGAATAATAATTGTTTTTTCATGATGATCTCCTATTTAAGGCTGAGGCGAAGGCTAAGGCTTAGACAAGGATTCGCCCTTTCTCAGCTCCGACATCGATTTATCTTGCTTCAATTGATTTGATTAGTGAATCCTGATCCTTCATCTTTTTCTTTAGCTTAATCCTGAGCCTCCGCTTCATTTAATTACCGCAAACTTGCCCATCTTTTCCTTACCCGTTACTGTCGATTTAACATGATAAAAATACATCCCGGCTGCGATCTCCAAATCCTCTTTCGACAATAAATCCCAGTGTACAATTCCATTACCCGGCTCGTTTTTTACATCTATCTTGTCCACCAATACACCACTGGAAGTAAATATCCGAATCTCACAATTCGCTGGAATATGCGTGAACATGATGCGCCGTCTCTGATTCAGGAATCTATTCGCAACAGCTGGCTCCATAGCATTGGTTGCCACGTATGGATTTGGCACGACTTTGATCTGCTCCATTTCCTGGTCTAATTTCTTTTCATCTAGCGGCGGTACATCGGTGACAGTAAACCATAATGTATCTGTTTGAAAATATGGACGCTTAAAATCGATTCTGTATGTATCCCCTGGCTCTGGCGAATCATCATTCTCCTGGCAATGACGGAAACTGATACTAAAAATTGTACCTCTAAATCGATGATATCTGCTGCCAAAAGGAAGTGTATATCCTACTAATACTTCATCGATCGATGGATCAAATTCTCCATCGCCGTCATAGTCTGTGCGCAGCATATCCAGTTTTTCGAATTGCCCCAACGAGTCTGCGAAACTTTTCTCTACTACGTAAAAGTTAAAATCGCTTTCCCATATCAAGTGGTTCTTATCTATTAGCTCACCAGCACCATCAATCTGGCTTTCCTGCACGTTAGACATGGTTTGATATGCCCTATCACTCTCGGTAAATACAATTTCATAACGCCAGGGAAAATATACATATCCATTACAGTCATATAGAATTTCCAACGGTGCTGTTCCTTCCACCCAACCTGTATTCACTGGATCCACATAAGGTTTGTTGGGCAATCCATCCAATATCATTTGAATACCATCAAACATATCCGATATTATTCTCTTCTCATTTAATGTATAATATTTATAACTCCGTGTTAAATCTCCCAATTTTACGTTAGCTGTATCTTCTCTGACATTTTCTCCGGAATAATAATCAAAATTCTCTTGGTAAGCCAAACGGCTGCTGTCAGTATAGTCATATATACGAAAACCATTGTTCATATAATAAATGTCCCTGGGATGACGATTCCGTGCAGTCTTTTCATAGTATCCTAGTGTATCGACATCGAACGTAAGAAAATATTTATGATTCGTCCTCAACTCTTCTGCTGAATAGATCTCGAATTGCGGATATTGATTGCCCAGTACTCCCTCGGTGCTTTCATAAGTAATTCCCTGCTCAGTGTAACCGGCAGCATACGATCGTGGCGTTACAACCTGTACATTGATCCCCAAACGAACGATTTCCTCTGCTTCATCCAACTCTATAACAATATTATTTTCAGTTGGAGATAAACCACCCGCTACAATAGTCGGATCGCCATAATCATACGCGACTAACGCATAATAGTAAGTCCGGCCGTTCTGAACATTCCTATCCACAAAGTAATGCTGAATTCCAGTGTCGTCACCCAAATAATACTGGACGCCACCAACTGCTCCATACTGCGCATAGCCGGTCCTATGGTCAATTAGGTCACATTGAAATATCGGTCTTTTAGCCGTCGGTACACCTTTACCATCGGTAATGACTTCTGGATCGGACATAAGTTTATCAGTAGCTCGATATAGTTTATACCCCTCAAAATCATTTATATTATTCAAAAATGGTTCCCTGGTGTACTGATCAGAAAGATTATTCCAGGATAAATATACGGCTCCATGACCGGCAAGGGCTGTCAATGTTGGCATGAGCGGAGGCTGGGCAAACCGGTAATCTCGCTCATATATGATTTGAGCGGTTTCCTTTAGACTATAAAGATTGGGAGCATAATGGTCGGACGAGCTGAGATCTTGTAAAGTTTCATACGCATGTACCATCGCCATGGATATACGTTCAGTTCTTCCAGCGTATAACGGGAATTCGCTTGAAGAGAAAACAAAAAAGAGCGTTACAGGGGTACTGAATTCATACTCATCAAATTGCTTAGAGGTCATATGTAACCATAAATTTTTATCATGAAAGGCCATTAATTCTCCGGTCAGCCAACGAGCTTCGTATTCCGTCATTCTAAATGTGGTTAACCCAATCATATCTGACTCACTGACATCGGTGGCAGCAAAATTGGGTTCGCATCCCTCGCCTTCTTTATAATCTGGCTTATGGTTGCATTCCCCTTCATCCGGACCTTTGTAGTTCAAATCGAACGGCCCTACGCCATCCAATCCCACATCATTGCCAGTATTTTCACCCGGGTCCACAAACCAAAGTTTCTTCTCCTCGTCATAATAAGAATAGTCTCCATCATTATTCAGATCCAACCCATCCCGCCAATCCTGGTCTTCGTCTCCTTCATAATGTTCACACAGGTCTTCTTCTTTTAAGTCATAAAAATTTAAGAATTTTGCGAGATCATCAATCCCGTAATACGGGTCGTCTTTCAGTTCTCCGGCGGGATTATCTCTTTTCTCATCAACGAGCCCGTCATCGTCGTTGTCAATTCCATCCCATCCTTTACCAGGGCTTTCGAGGAAAGCCATTCCTATTGTTCCCGGTATATATCCACCAACGCCGACGCCGTCAAAGTCCCAGGCATAGGCCATATCAAGTTCCTTGTTAAAATATCCTAAATCATCATCCGGTCCGTGTTCATTACCCACAGCCAGGTCCAGACGATAACCAAAACCACTAGTTAATATATCATAGTCTGATATGTTTGAGATATCATACTCAAAAAATATGATATCTTTGGCTTCGTGATTATTCCACTGGTATCCTCGCTGAGCTACTCGTAAGCCCAATCCACCCCACGGAAATCCTTTTTGAGTACTAACCTCATACTCTTGACCATTGGGGAAGGTGCCGATATTTACCCCAGGACGTGGGTAATAACGGGGGACTCCGGTTCTTATATTTTGGTCAGCGTTTCGTTCGACTATGTACTCCAGATCCTGAGCGTCGTTAAAAACAACGTAGCTTTCCAGATCCGCATACATTATTCCCCGTCCGAAGCGGCCGTTCCATTCGCCCGGCCAAATTGTTTCATATCCGGTAGAAGGCCAACCTTCAAGCGGCCATGAGTCCGGTTTGTTGCTCATGGCGGCGTAATCCTGAGCGAGATTACAGTAACCTGGAACTGGAGCAAAACTCCACGTAACAGTCTCATAGTAATTAACATCCCTAGTGCACATATTTCCGCAGGTTTCCATGTAATACAGGGTGTCGATTTGCCCGCTGCTCGCTAACTCCTTAACTCTTAAACTATCCTGAATGGCAATAGTGTCCTGGTACATATACACTTCTGCTCCAATAAGAAGATTTACCTGATCTATCATCCGTAGTCCGTCATACCTATTGGGCCACAGGGAACTATTTGACTTGTCCATATCAGCTAATGTACCGTTATTATCAAAATAGAGAAGAACTCTATTGCCATTCATCCATCCTTCTCTGAGAGCTCCAGGATCAGCTGCCGGGTCTTCCGGACCATCATAGGGCTTGCCCTGTCCAAAGGCAAGAGTAGCGAATAAGGTCGATAAAATTCCTGCCATTAGAATAAAATAAATATGTCTTTTCATTTTGAACAGCTCCTCTATTTTACACTTGAAATATGTAATGTAAGTTTTGGTCCACCTTAAAAATCAAAACCTAATCCCACCTTAATCTGCCGCGGCGCTGAATAAGCGGATGGATTTTTAATACGATCATAATAGTCATTAAAATCACTATGATGCGATAATAATACACCCTCACGTACAACCGTAGTGTACGGCTGTCCCGTATCATTATACACCCATACTGCATTCAAGCGGTCCAGCAGATTGTAAATCGTCAAGGTTAAACGGGCATTGTACTTTCCAAATAACGCAAACTTATAATATCCCGTAAAGTCAACCGAATAACCACCCGGCTGATAATCATTATTCTCATATAAATTTACATTATATAGCCTACTTTCCTGCAGCGGCTGAAAAGTATATGGAACTCCTGAATTATAATATCCTATCAGCGTAAATCCAGCATTCCTGTAGTTATATCCGGTTATGATGTTCAGAGTGTGACGTTGGTCCCATGCCATCGGTATCAACCGCTTGATCGGATCCATACTGCTGCCGGCACGCGTAAACGTCTGCAGCGGATCATCCGCGTTGCCCTTGGTATAGGCCAAGGTATAATTTAATTCCGTGTAAAAACCTTTATAGGCGTAATTCCACTTCACTTCCAAGCCGCGGGCATTCCCGTAATCTTTATTGGTATATAACCCATATTCAATCTGATTATAACTTGATATGATCTTCGTACTCAATAAATCATAAATGTCGCGGTAATACAGAGACACATCCAATCCCATTCCCGTCATCAACTCCTGCCATAAGCCAACTTCATAGGTGACCGTCTTCTGCGCATTGAGCAGGACATTCCCCATTGTCGTTCCGTAATCGTTCAGTGGAACGCGGAATATATTATTCTGATATAAGGCATACATCGGAGGCATCTGAAAAAAATGACCGTAACTAAAATGTAATACCGCCTGATCACCCAACTGATATGCTAAGCCTAGCCTCGGACTCAGTTGCTTTTGGGAAGGAGCCTTTGGATAGCTAGACTGCATGCTATCCGGTAATATCAATTCATTATCCGGATTGCGGCGGTCACTCGGATATACTTGATCTGAATTAAAATAGTCATAGCGGAGTCCCAAATTAATCACCATTCTATCAAATTCCATCTTATCCTGGAGATACATCGCAAATTCATACGGATTGACCTTGTACACATCAATCGTCTTCTCCGTGATCGGTTCTATCTCCAATTCATAATAAGGCCAATCTATCTTGCCGGTTAATGGATCTGTCACAGATTGGAGTTCCTGCGGTTCCCGGTACCATCTGTTCTGTACATCGACTCGATTACGATCAATAAGATGGCCGATATAATGAACACCCGATTTAAAACTATGATTACGATTCGCTTGCCAATTGATATCATATTTTATATTATAGTCCTGATATATGTCCTCGCTTTTCCCAGGATCAGCCGAACCACCCGTCGCAAAACCCGTATACCCGTCCCCGTAATAACGCGGATTCAAATAAAGACTGTCTAAAGGATCCTCATATTTATAACTTTGATATACATTATCCAGAAATGACAACTTTAGCTCATGAAACAACGACGAATTTAACATATGATTAGCCGTAAACGACAACATATGGGAATCATGATAATCAGTCCTACGCGCATCCGGATTATATTTTAAATAATGGGCATAACCCTGACCCTCCACATCATTCATCGTATACATTAGCGAAAATTTTAACTTTGCGGTTGGCTTATATGTTAATTTTCCTAAAAAGGATAAATTATCCGAATGAACCATCGAAACATAGCTACCATCACCTGTCTGCTCGATATGCCATTCACTTGAATCCTCACTGGTGTAATCATTGAAATCCCATGCATTATACCGACGAATGCCATTCAAATAACCATTAGTCTTCTGATAACGAAAATTAGCAAAAAATGTTAACCAATCTCCAATAATGGGACCACTTAGCTGAATCTTGTGATCCTGATTCAGATTCAAGGAAAAATCACTCCCTATACCGATGAATATATCATCATGCGGGGTAAAATAGTTGGCATAATTCGTCGATATCGAACCATGAATTTCATTACCACCCTCCTTGGTAACTGCATTGACCACTCCACTCATAGCTCGTCCATATTCTGCGTTAAAGGTACCCGTTATTACCTCCAAATCTTCAACCGCTTCCGCCTCAATATCTATTGATTGGCCCACTCCACTGAAACCCTCATTGACCTGTATTCCATCAATCAAGTAAGAGACCTCCGTGTCTCGTCCGCCTCGAAAATGTCCGGCAACAACACCCGCTTGCATTTCAACGACCTGCTCTAAACTTTCAATAGGCAAATTTTCGATTTTCTCGGCAGAAACATTTCTCACCGAACTTGTCTGGTCCCTTTTTATTTCCACTGCAGGTGCTATTACCACGACCTCCTCACCTTCGATTACTGACTGAGTTAATTTCGCGTTTAATTCGATTGTCCGATTAACGGATACTCTGACGTTATTAAAAACATGCGTCTTGTAACCCATCATCTGCACTTTAACTGTATAAACGCCGGGTGGTACGTTAATGATATAATAATAACCATCACCACGTGCTGCTGCTCCCATGTGAGAGCCTTCGATTATTATGTTTGCACCAGGTAAAGGTGATCCATCTGCAACGTCTGTTACCTGCCCGGCGATCTTTCCTGTTGTCTGGGCATTAACAAAACAGGAACCAGATAAAATAATTAATAGCACAAGAGAAACATTTAATTTCATGTGTCTATGGCGATTTCTGTTAATCATTTTACCTCCAATTTATTGATTATTACGATAACTTATTTTAGTATGATTCTCATTTCATAGCAACTTATTCAATCTTAATAACCCAGGCATACCGACACGGCGGTTTGTTTTGAATCGATTCAGGAATGTGAACCAGAAATCCCTTCCCGACTTTTTCCCACTTCAACTCTCCATTTACCCCTAACATGGTCAATTTAGCATTAGAATTCGGCTGAAAGTTGGACATCCATATTTTAGAAGGCGGCTGATTCTCATCTTCATCGGCAAGATAGATGGCATAGATGGAGCCATCCTTTTTCTGCGTTAAACACACCTTGCCTTCTTTATAAGGCGAAATCGTACGTGTTTCATAGATCGCTTCCTGGTTAATCCGCATCCACTCCCCAATTTGCTTTAACCGATCATAAGCCTCATCTGCCCAATCGCCTTCGGGGGACGGACCGATATTGAGCAGAAAATTACCTCCTTTCGCAACAATATCCACCAGCATATGGATCAATTGCCGAACTGGTTTGTATTTATGATTTTCATTGTACGACCAGCCTGGCGCCATCGTGATACAGGATTCCCAGGGCACGTTGAGAGCGTGGTCAGGTATTTTTTGTTCAGGAGTGAGATAATTCTCGTATTCACCGCTGACCCAGCGGTCCACAATAATCAAACCTGGCTGGTGCTTTCGGGCCATTTTGGCAATCCAGGGTATATCAATGTCCTGATTCCAGTTATCTTTCTTTGCCCACTCCATATACACTTTAGGCATATTCTTTATGGGTTTTACCCAGCCGCCATCCAACCAGAGAATATCTACACGCCCATAATTGGTCATTAACTCCTCGATTTGGTTGTACGTATATTCCTTAAATTTCTGCCAGCGCTCTGGATGTTTAGCAGGATCGTAGTTCACATTCCGATCGGGCGTTGCGTAGTAAGGCCACCAGTAATAATTGCAATGCCAGTCTGGTTTTGAGAAATAAGCTCCAATGAAGAAGTTTTCCTTTCGAAACGCGTTGAATAACTCTTCTGTCACATTTGCTCGTGGATTGGTATGAAAAGGACACTCTTTGGAAGTAATTTTATAATCCGTGGTTTTTGTATCGAACATGCAGAAGCCGTCATGATGCTTGGTGGTAAAAACCACATACCGCATACCCGCTTCTTTAGCTGCCTTCACCCATTTTGAGGGATTGAACCCTTTAGGATTAAATTGTTTATACAGATTTTGATAATCCTCCTTGTATTGATCATAATTATCAAAACGGCCTTTGTCTCGACGAATCCATTTCTCGTTACAAATAGACCACGATTCCACAACCCCCCAAATGCTGTAAGGTCCCCAGTGCATGAGAAGCCCGAACTTTAAATCCTGCCACTTCTCGAGTTTTTCTTTAACATTGGGGTCAGTAACTTTGATATATTTATCTTCACCATGCTGAGCATTCAATACAGGAATAAAACACAAAACCAGAACAATGATTATTAAATTTATTTTCACAATAATTTTCTCCTCCCTTCCTTATCAATTCCTACTGTACTGTTCTTTGCTGCCAATAAATCATTCGCCGTAAAAAAATTGCTAGCTTCTATGTCATATTAGAAAAAGGCAATCCCCCTCTATGGACCGGTAGAACTTAGAACAACTTTAGTGTTTAATTACCTCTTTGTTATTTAACTTTTTCTCCTTTGTTAGTTGTTCAGACACCTCTTTTAACAGAGATCTATTATATCTTACCTTATAATTTTTTCGCAATTTTCTTGTCAAGTCATCTTTTTTCTCATATAATTGTTTATTCCTCAAGTCATGTTTAACAGTCTTGGCTACATCTTCGTATTTTGCTTTCCATTTGTCTCTATTGTTATCATAATGTTTCCTTGCATCATCATCGGAGACAACGACTTTTTGCGAAATTTCTTCTGTTAAATATTTTGACAATAATATCTTATGTTCTTTATTTTTCAACTTATCTTTAATCAATATATTTTGATCAGTCCCTTTTTCAAGAGCATCCAGGTAGAGTAAATATTGGGCAGTATAATCATCCACAAAATGACTAAGATCATTTTCCGTTAATGAGGGTAATGGCAAAAATTGTTTTGCCTGATTAAAGTTTGAAATGAATTTAGATAGAGAAATCTTATCCGTGTTAATTTGAATAAAGGTGCTTTTTAAATCTGATTTGTTAACTTTATTTTTATCGATCCAGCCATGACCTCCTCCTAAAGTATACGCCGAAATCAAAGGCTGATAAAATTCTGTTCGGACATTTGCCTGATACTTTTCCCTGAGCTCGCCTATGAGTTGTTTTTGTTTTTCATATCTAAAGATTGCCTGCCCTTGCATTAGAAGCTCTTTTTCCATATCCTCGAAAGCTTGTAATTTTTTGTTCTCCACCTTTTTGTTCAACTTGACGATTGTCCAGATTGGTGCAGTGTAAATAGGTTCACTGATTTCACCTTCTTTCATTTTCACCAATTTTGGAAACAGATCAGGATGTAACTTTTCGCCAAAAGTAATATCCTTATATTCTAAATATTGGGGAAAGCTGAAACCAGGTTGTTCTTTTTTCGGGTGCTCTATTTCTTTGCCTCCTAACATGGATTTATAAATTGAGTCTGCCATGTTGTATGAATTTGTTTGAACAAGGTCAATGTCATATTTAACCGATTTCTTTTGATAGAAATCACGTAATTCATCTTTTTTAATAGTCATCTTTTCATATATAATCGGATGACTGCTGGCAAGTAAATTAATTCTATAATCTTTTATTTTTTGTTGTGTTATACTTTCTTTATGCATTCCCCGATCATAGGCATCCTGAATGAATAAATAATCTGGCTCCAGAACCTCTCTTATAAATTTCTTTAATATTTCCGGAGTAAAAATTTCATGACTACCATAATCGCTGGTGAGTTTATATCTTCGCACAAAAACGCCCTCTCTTAAACCGACGTTCTTAATCTGCATTACATACTCATTATTAATACTCTCTTGTTTCGCACAGCCAACTATCAACACTGTAATGAAAAATAGGTTTAATGCGGTTTTACTGATTTGTATTTCCATGTTTATCCTAATTCTATTTTAGTTATGATTTCTTAAAATTCTAAAATAAATTTTAAGAAATCACAAGATTCAAACACCAAAACTCAAATAAATTCTAAAAAATCAATATTCAAATTCAAAACAAAACAGAATTCAATCTTCACTTTTAAAGTGGTCGTTTTTTAGGTTTAGTTTGATAATTGATAAATTTAAGTTTGTTATTTTTTTGCAATTTGGAATTTGCTATTTTATTTTTCACAAATTTCGTTTTAGAAATTTAGGGATTATACAAAGGGTGAGTATTAAACAATACCCACCCTTTGTAAAAGACTCAAGTATGATTTACTTCTGAAATAACATCTTTTTCGCCTTCACACCAGCATCTGATTTCAATTGGTAAATATAAACAGCAGATGAAACTTGTTTACCAGCATAATCCGTTCCATCCCATACGATATCGTATGAACCAGCAGCAACTTTTTTGTTAATTAGCGTTCTAACTTTCTGACCCAGCATATTATAAATTTCCAATGTCACATTACCAGTAGGTACCGAGTACTTAATTAAAGTCGTTGGGTTGAACGGATTCGGATAATTTTGCGATAGACTAAATTCCGCAGGCATTGCAGTTGGATTAGACTCAACACCTGTTATAGTGCCGAGATCAAACTCTCCGTAAACAATATTTACCTGTTCAGTCGTTGGTTTTCTAATCGAGATTGAAGAGGCGCCTTCAGCGGGAGCCCAGCCCTGAAGATACATATCTTCATAACTATCAACCATAGCCATAGGCCTGTCACACCCGGTCAACATATCTTCTGAATAGACCATGTGGATTTTATTATCAATCACATCTCTGAAAACCGAGACTCCATTTTCATCTTTATCTGCTGTGTTGGTGATGTTGTAAGGTGCAGACCAGGTTGTGCCATCCATGCTGACACTGACTTTTAAATCCGTCATGGAAGCATAGTAAGTTTTACCAGCATAATCATCAAGGTCGGCGAGTGCCGTAACGTCGCCCTGCATTTCTTCCCACACACAGACCAGCAGGGGTTCACCCACTTGCGGATCTTTATTGACGAGAAACTCGATGTTGGAAATTGGGCTGTCATTGAAATTATCACGCCACCATGCTCTTCCACTGTCCGGTTCGCCTTCGGTACTAAACCATTCGTACGTCTCTCCAGCTAATGGATAAGTACACTCTGCCAACAGCACATCTGCACCTGTTATATCATTCCAGTAACGAAGCTGAGGTTTTGGATGTTCGCTGCCATCATAGAATACTGCATTGGTATCGCCAGCGCCTCCATACAGGAGATTGCCCCAATTTAAAATGCTCCAATAGCCTCTGGTAGTATCTAAAAACACATCAATATAAGTCGCTTCATAGATAACGTGCAGATTATCATTGGCATCGTAACTAACCTGAACATCGGTAAACGGTTTGGGGTCGTTATTGGGAATGTTTGTCCCGATATCGCCCAAAAGTGTATCTGTACTAAATAGAGCGACCATCGAACCATCTTCCAAACCAGTTAAGAATTCGTCGGCCCAAATTGCACCGCCGAAAGTACCCTTATGCAGAAGAACGTTCTGAGCGGTATGTAATGTGGCAACCGTCACTTCCGATCCGTCTGACGATACGGCGATATCAGCGCCTTTGGTACCGTTGCGTCTGTACCGCCCATCAAAATTACACCCAGGGACACCATCACCGGGAAAAGGCGACATCAAGTTAAAAGGTTGACTGAAATTCGTTCCGTCAAAATTCCAGTAAGAGACTTCAGCACCGCTGGGATTAGTCTGGATAATATGAGCAATACCGTTCACATTGTCAACTTGCATTTCAATGGGAATAGAATAGTGTGGATCGGCATAATAATTTTTACCCTCTTGCATACCAAGCGGTTCTACTGCCGTACCATCACTACTCAATTTCGCCATTGCTTGTAAATGCATTGTAGGACCATACGCAAACATGCGTCCGCCGACACCGTAACACATATAAATGGGCGTATTATTATAACCGCCATCTATAAAGATGACGCCAGGTTGAATGATATCATCAGGTTCTTGTGACGGAACCTCGATTTTGGTGCCATCGGTAACATTGGCATACATTACCTGGTAGCCAGTATCCGTTTCAGTACACCAGGTTTTGCAATAAACCACATGTACTTTGCCCTCGCTGTCAACGACGATCTGCTGTCCGAATGTTCCAGTATACCAGTAAGTTTGATAGTCCATACCCGTTTGGTCAACAACAACCGGAACGCCGGCAAAGACATTACTTGCCAAAATAATAAACATTGTCACCATTAAAATTAAAGTAACTTTTTTCATTTTTAGTCTCCTTGTTTGATTGTTTACAATTTCACTATTTGAAATAAAATCCTATACTAAAAAAACTCAAGCATCACCTCCTTACTGAAAAAAATTATCTTACATGATTTTAAGATTTTCCTGTTAAAACAATAAAACTATTAACAGGGAAATTACTACTTTTATTTCATAGGCATCACTCCTCCTTTCTATTTTGAGTTTATTTTTATTGAAAAAAAACTAACATCAATATAATAAATTAAATTCTTTTTGTCAAGTAAAATTTTAAATCTCTGACATAATATCTCTGTTACAATGTTAAAAAGATAAAAATAGTTCTGGACTCTCATTAAAATGTTTTGTACATTTAAATGCTAATGAAAGAATTAATTACTTTACACAACAGAAAATTTTCTGTCCTCTTAAATACTACTCCAGTTTTTCTCCCCCGAAATCCTTAATGGCATTGACTATTAACATTGTAAGAGGTACAAGTAAAGAGCAACTTTACAACGGACTGATAGGCAAGTACCATTATTTGGGTTATTTTCAGGGCAGCAGTGAGCAATTAAAATATGTTATTTCAACTGGAGGCAGACAGCTTGCCACCGACACTTACGCACAGAGTTTCGGTTAAGCGCGAAACATAAATATTTATCAAAATTTCCGAAATAGCGCTGGCGTGAGGCAGTCAACTGGAGCAACAGGTTAGCGCAATAGACTTCCACCAACGCAAAAAAATTATTAAAAGTAACGCTGGACACCCTTTGATGAACTGTTCGCAAAAAAGTTTATTTCAAAAAGCCGAATTTAAAATTAAATTTAGTTCTGTTTTTTCTCTTTCTTTTCATTCATTCGACATTTTTGGTTTTTTGTTTTGTATTTAGGTTAAGCTCTAATAGGAACTATCTAATTAGTAATAGTTTAGCAATACTTTTTAAGTTATTTTTAGCAACGATGCAAAAATAAATACCAGATGATACCAGTTTTTTTGGTATCTTTGCCATCCTAAATCAAAATATGATTTCCAGATGTTTGGTATTTAGATTCATAATTTCTTACTAACTTTCCATTAATATTCTAAATATATAAATTAGTCGTTCATAAAGTTTGAGTTCTGAAATTTGTCGTTGTTATTGAATTTAATGGATTTGGGTAAACAAAAATTTTAAAATGGAGAATAATCCAAAACTCAATTGGCGAAAGTTTTTATATCTGGTCGCAAAACAGTTATGGAATCTGTTTGTGACCGTCGTTACTTCGCTTATTCAAGTGTTGGATTTAAAGCAGAATATTGAAGATTTAATTAAACGGGTACTTAATTCTGATAAAGCAAAAATAATGTTAGAAAACTTGATTGGTAGATCAGTTGAGGCTCAATTCTGTGATGCTATTTAGTTTGTGCGAAACTTGAGTTATTAATTTATATTATGTGTCTTACTTTTTACGAGTGGATCAATTATAAACCTATGAAAAACCACAGTAGTTTTTAATAGAATCTTGACAATAAGAATTGATTTTAATTTTTTGTAAATTCTATAAGTAATATTTCCAAAGGCAATAATTTTTTAATCCACTTAAAATGACGCTATGTTTTCCCACATTCGCTAATTCTGGCACTATTGTGATTTCTTTTTCTTGACAGTCTTTTCCAGCTCATTAATTTTCTTTTTCAATTCATCAATATCGTCTTTACCCGGCAGCCCCATTTCATTTACAACTGTTTTTACAGTTTCTTTAATCTTACTAATGAACTTCTTTTTTTCTTCTTCTGCCTTTTGCAAAATGTCATTAATAACTTTAGGGCGATCTTTAGAAGCCACTTCACCATGTTTCACAAGCTCATTAACAATTTCTTCTGCTTTTTCCTTTGTAAGACTGGCAACACCAAGCCCAAGCAATAATGTTTTTTTCACAATGTCTAACATAATAAACCTCCATTCATCTATTTAGGGATTTGTTTAAGTTTACCCTGTTATATATTCTCTTAATTTTGGATAATAAACATTTCATAAGGCTCTCTAAAAAACATGGTAAATTTTATCCAATGATCTTAAAAATATGTTTCTAATGAGAATAATTATCAATGAGTAGTTTATTATTAAAGTTTTTATAATTTGGTTGGTCGCCTTCCAATACTCTCTAACTGATTTGTCAATAGAATGTTTCTGTAGTTTTAGTGGATGAACCAATCCCCAGAGATTCACATACTTCGCTCGTTTATCTTGAGCCTTAAAATAAAGATTTATTAGAGTTTCTACACCAAATCGAGATACTCTCATCTTATGCACAAGAGGTATTATATCTTTTCTAAAAGCCGCTCTTTCTCCTGATAACGGCTTGAGAGGATTGAGTTTATCATGAATTACTATGTCAATTGTCGGCTGACCGATAACCATATCTGCGTTTCCCCCCAATAATGGCTGAACCAATTGTTCAACATGTTTTATATTAAAATTTACCAAATCTGAATCTATGAAAACGATGATATTCCCTTTTGCACGCTGAATTCCCTCAGCCATTGCATAACCTTTTCCTCTGTTTTTAGGAAACTCAACTATCTTTAATTTTAAAATCTGTTCAAAATTTTTCAGCTATTTCGAAGTCCCGTCATTTGAACCATCATTTATAACAATAACTTCATCCACATTAGAACTTTCAACTGAAGTTCTAACAACATTGCCAATAGTCCGTTCTTCATTAAAAACACAAACTATAGCAGAAATACTGTGCTTCATTACAACTCCCAATTCGGTAATTACTTTTTCAATTTGGTCTGATAACCCGATGCTTTTTACCGACTTTTGCAAACTGTTCAAGACAGAAATCAAGTTGTTCCCGGGTATGAGTAGCCATATAACTTGTTCGTAGAAGAGAACGGTCAGGTGGTACAGCCGGTGATATTACCGGATTTGTATAAACGCCGGCATTGAATAGATCACGCCACACAGAAAAAGTTTTCATATCTTCACCAATTATAACTGGAATGACCGGTGTTGAGCTATTACCTATATTGAACCCCAACAAACTCAGTTCTCTTTTCATATAATTGGCATTGTCCCATAAATGCTCTCTTCTCTCCGGTTCTTTGATTATAATTTCGAGAGCTTTTAATACACCCGCCGCATTTGCCGGTGGTAAACCTGCTGTGAATATCATTGTGCGAACATTATGTTTTAGGAAATCAATTACAGGCTCTTCTCCAGCTATGAATCCGCCAATACCTCCTAATGATTTACTGAAAGTTCCCATAATCAGGTCAACTTTATCCGTTAGATTAAAGTGAGCGGCAGTTCCGTTGCCTTTCGGTCCCAGAACGCCGAGAGAATGTGCATCGTCTATCATAATACGAGCACCATATTTACGTGCAAGGCTAACCATTTCTGGTAACTTAACAATATCACCTTCCATACTGAAAACACCGTCGGAAACGATAAGTCTTCCCATACTAATGGATATAGATTTTAATTTGTTTTCTAATTGATTCATATTATTATGTGCATAAATATATACGGGAGATTTAGAAAATTTTGTTCCATCAACGATTGAGGCATGATTCATCTCATCACTAATCACTGCATCTTTTTTATCGGTAATTGTAGAAATAACTCCCAGATTTACTAAAAAACCATTTGAAAATACCAGAGCTCTTTCTTTACCTGTGAAATTTGCCAATTTTTCTTCCAATTGTTCGTGTAAGTAAATATTCCCATTTAAAAGACGGCTGCCCGTTAAACCAGAGCCATACTTTTTTAATGCCTGAACACCCGCTTCAATTACCTCCGGATGATGAGTTAAGCCCAGATAGTTATTCGAACCTAACATAACTGCTTTCTGTCCATTGATCAGAACTTCTGTTCCTTCCGTTTCCTGGATATTGAGATAATATGGATAATATCCCAACGCCCGTGCTGATTTGGCTCTTGTAAATTGGTATGCTTTGGTAAATACATCTTTGTACTTATCCGTGAAAAATTTTTTCGTAACAATATACTTTTGTTTTACAATGTCTTTTAACTCTAAAAACATAAGAATCTCCCTCTCATTTAAAATTCATCTTTGGCTCATTTTAACTCAATTATCATAGTGCAAATCAATTCTCATATAGCTTATTACAGACGCTCGATCATAAAAATCTTCATTGAAAATTCCTACAGTTAATATCATTATCTATTGAGGCAATTTATAAATCTTTGTGATATTTATTTCTTCTATATCATCACCCTTATTAACATGAAGCGTTTTAGGGTTTGTGAGCCCGGTAAGCGTGTCAGGATCACCATAATAGCCGATTCTATCGGTATCAGTATCGAATACAGTATTATTATTAGCATCATCAATTGCTGCTACATAATAGTCACCGGCACTTACCTCAATCATCATATAATTTCCCTTTGAATTCGTTATCATACCATTTGAAAGTGGAATCCCGGAGCTTGCAGGATTAACTGCTTCAAGCAGGATGACATACGCGCCTGAAACTGGCTCTCCCTCACTGGTTACTTTTCCAGAAATAGTCGTAGTAATCTCTTTCACTACATCTTTGCAATTAATCACCGCAATAGATAAAATCAATGCAAAAATAAACAATCTCTTTTTCATTTCGCCCTTCCAAATTGTTAATTCCTTGATAATTTTTCGTTGATTATGCTCAGAATGTCTTACTTTTATCCGACTGAGGTCGTTAGTTTGCCTTGGAGTTTTGTTCCATTGAATAAATTCCTCACAGAGGCAGGCAACGGTTACTGTTTTGATTTTTATATTTTGCTCCGAAGTAATAGACATGAATTTAAGCAATCACCTGTTCTTTAAATCTTTTATCATACACTTTTG
Organism: uncultured bacterium; assembly: GCA_964441235.1. GTDB lineage: Bacteria > Fidelibacterota > UBA2242 > UBA2242 > UBA2242 > BS750m-G69. The sequence continues at coordinate 52,956 of CAYTUQ010000001.1, forward strand.
ATATTATCATTTTAAAATTTCAAGTTTCGCGTTTATCTAAGTTATTGATAAACAATACATATCAATCATTTATAAAAGTTATAATACTTTGTATTTCATAGATTAAGATATTATCCCATTTCAATTCTAAATTTACGTGTTATTTATTGACTATTTATAACCACCCCTTAATCCTCCGGCAGCTGCCGGAAGGGGACAAAAGGGGAGCTTAATTTTCAATGTTCAAAATTCGTATATTCATAAATCCCTAAATTATAATAGGTTATCTTTTCAAAATATCTCTTTATATTTTACTGCAAAACTTGAGTTAAAATTTGAATAATTCTTATAGTCTCCGTCAATTAAAATATTTAATGTAACATCTTCTCCTCTTATGCTGTCTTTTTTCGAAAAATTTCCACTGTGCTTGAACCTTGTAATTATTTTCCAATTCCACATTTGTTTCTGCTTTAGCGATGTTCTTATGTGCAAATATTTTGATAAGTTCACTGAACAAAATAGCATTTACTCCCTTACCCTGAAATTCGGGAAGAACGCCAATTAGATACAGGTCTATGAGGTCGTTTTTTTTCATTGCCTTTAATAAATGAATAAAACCAAACGGAAAAAGCCTTCCATTTGATTTTTGTAATGCTTTTGATAATGAGGGCATGGTGATTCCGAACGCTACAACTCTGTCATTTCTATCAAGGACCATACAAATATAATCAGGACGTATAAATCCAAAATATTGTTTTATATAGAGATCAACCTGTTTATCAGTCAAAGGCACAAATCCGAAAATGTCTCTATAAGCAATGTCCAATACATTAAACATATCTTTTGCATAGGGCAGCAGTTCTTTTGACTTTTTTACTTTTAATACTCTGAGGTTATTTCTTTTCAGGGCAATATTAGCAACTCTATCTATTTTTTCAGGAACTTCTTTCGGTGCTTTTACTTCAAACTCAACCCAATCTACATCTTTTTCATATCCAAATTTCTCAAGATGAACGTGATAATATGGGTAATTATAAATAGTCGCCATAGTCCCGAGCTCCTCAAATCCTTCTATCAGCATTCCTTCATAATCGAGATCGGTAAAGCCAAGAGGACCCTGTATGGCTTCCATTCCTTTTTCTTTTGCCCAATTTTCTACTTTATCAAGCAGTGATTTTGATACACTCTCATCATCTATAAAATCTATCCAGCCAAAACGAGCATATTTATTCTTCCACCTTTCGATGTATCGTCTATTAATTATTCCTGCAATTCTCCCCACAATTTTTCCATCTTTATATGCAAGCCAATATTTCGCCTCACAAAAATCAAAGGCTGGATTCTTGTCTTTGCGAAGATTGTTCATCTCGTCAAAACGCAAAGGAGGTACCCAGTACTTACTCCCTGCATATAGTTTATATGGGAATGATACAAATTTTTTCAAATCTCGTCTGCCTGTCACTTCTTTTATTATAACATCCATCTTCTTCCCTATCTTTTTATATGTAGTACTTTTTTAAAAATAATCATCTCGCTGGCAAAAAAATTAATGCTGCCCGATACTGATAACGCCAATAAGTTACAGATAACAACATGAAAGTGGAAAATTCGCTCAACAGTAATCAGCATTACCATCTTAACACCAAAAGAGACTAATGCGGCTATATTATATGCGGGGATACGACGGAAAAAATCTTTTCTATTATGATGAACTCTATGGTTCCATATCCAGAAATAACATATTATATATGCAAATAAAATACCAACCTCATAAGAGATTGATGGTGCTAATATATATGTGGTAAAATAAGAATGAAAAAGAAACGTTGTAAGCACCCATAAAACGGATGTATCAACTACTGCACCAGCTATCCCCCTTATAGTAAATTTTGTAATTTTCACTAACATATATTCCTACTTTAATATTAAACCATTTTACTTTTTTGACAAAGTCTTTTTTCCAGAAAGGGTCTAATATTTCTGCAATTTCTTTATCATAATCTATCATCTGTTGATGATATTCTTTACTGTTAATCTCTCCGCATTCCTCTTATTTAAAAGAGTTCCATTGGTATAGAGTAAAGAATTGATCGTTAATGAAAGCGGTTATTTCCTTTCTTTTCCGTTCAGAAGCCTGTTTTCTAGTATCAATCAACAAATAGGAGTAGCTACATTCCTTATCAACCTACTATTAATCATTTTCACTAATAAGTCAATAACTCCTGATTTTTCCAGTTCTTTTGTGTTTTTAATTTTTCATCCTTTGAGATACTTTGTTATTTTGTTAATAGCCTGTTTTTAAAAAAATTTTGAGCGGTTTTATATCCGATATTGATAATTTCCCCGGCTTTGTAGAAATCGAAAAACCCGGCGAAAGGAATATCCGGCTCTATTAAAATATCTGGTTTGTATTGCTGTATTAAGAGTCTGGCTAATTTCCTTTGGGTGATATATACTGATTGGGTTAATATTTTTTTTAAACCAGGAATATCCTGTTTTTCCTTATTAGTTAGAAACTTTCGTAGCCATTTATTATCTATCTTTAATGTTTCAAATTTCCTCTGCATAATAGATTTAACTTCCAGAGGAAATGCAGAAGATTGGCGATCACCATTATTTACTTTACAAGCATTTTTCTTATCTAAAGACGGCATGACATTTACGGCAATTATGAATTCTGCGCCCATTTTACGAACCACATCAATTGGTAAAGGATTCACAAGTCCTCCATCCACAAGTATTTGATCGTTATGAATTACAGGTTGGAAAATAATTGGCACAGAAATGCTGGCTCGTATTGCTTCAACTAAATTTCCTTTATTGAAAATAATTTCCTGTCCAGTGAGAATATCAGTCGCCGTAGCCGCAAAAGGAATTTTTAAATCTTTAATATTTATATCACCAACGACATTTCTCAGGAATTCTTTTACCTTTACCCCGCTTATCAGACCGGATTTTGGAATAGTCGGCAAAAAGTATTTTACCGATGATGTTAAATCGGTCTTTAGCGCAATATCTTCAATTTCTTTAATACTTATTCCTGCAGCATAAGCTCCGCCAATCATAGCTCCGATACTGCTTCCGGCAATATAGTCGATTTTTATGTCCATTTCTTCTAAAAGTTTTAGAACTCCTATATGAGACAGACTTTTTGCAGAGCCACTGCCGAGAACTAAACCTACTTTTCTTTCGCCAATTTGCTTTTTCATTTGATACCTTTGCCTCATAATTCTTCTTTCATCATTTTTCTTCTACTTAAAAAACCTATTTTGATTTATGATTTTCTAAAACTTCTACCGCCGCTTTATATCCAATTTCAATAGTGTCTTTCCCGCGATAAAACTCATATAAATTTATATTACGTGTATCCGGCTCGATAACTAAATCGGGTTTATATAGTTTAATTTGAAGTTGTGCTATAACATCTTGTGCTATCCGTAATATATTTTGTGAGATTTGGGCTATTTTGGGTGGTTCACTTTTTTCGTCAGGTTTTGTATCTTTTGCTTTATCTTCGGCTTTGTTAAGATATTCTGCAATTTGGTGGCTGATATTTTCTAATGTTGTTAGTTTTTCCTTTTCCCTATCCGGATTTATAATTTCGATGTATTCCTTTTCCTCCGATGAAAGCCCGGCAAGGATTACAAGAACTGCAATAACATAATCAGCTCCCATTTCACGGACAACATCTATCGGCACTGGATTTACTACACCGCCATCGACTAAAAATGTTTCCTTATATTTTACGGGTGTAAAAACAATCGGTATCGAAATACTTGCTCGAACCGCTTCAAGCAAACTTCCCCTATTTATTATAAATAATTTGCCGGTTGAAATATCTGTTGCCGTTACTGCAAATGGGATTGGTAAATCCTCTATTTTTTTGTCGCCATAAAATGTGTATAAAAATTCTTTAGCTTTTTTTCCGTTTATCAAACCGGAAGTGGAGAATCCTGGTACAAACAATTTTGCGGCGGTTTTCCAATCGGTATTGACAGCGATTTTTTCAAGTGTATCTATCGGTATTCCTGATGCATACGCAGCACCAATAAGCGCACCCATACTGCTTCCGGCAATATAATCAATCCTGATCCCTGCTTCCTCCAATGCTTTAAGAACGCCAATATGAGCAAGCCCCTTTGCTGCGCCTCCACTTAAAGCAACACCCACTTTAAAATTCTGCCCTCCCTGGTTATGGAAGAATCCGCCTGGAAAATTCAACTTTACACTACTATCCGGCTCAGCAAACATGTTCTTGTCATTTTCATCTGGAGCATGGGGCTTGCTGAAAGTAAGAGATGGCGGTGTATCATTAGATACATCTCCGAGGAAAAGTATTGCACCAAGAAACACTAAAGATAGGTATATTAACTTCATACCAAAACCTTTCTTAATTGTCCGTACGGATCCGTACGGAAATGTAGCAAACCGATTTTTACATCCTATCATGCAGATATAGAATTTTCATACACAATATTTATGGGAACCCATCCAGGGAATAGATCAAATAACACATCTTTTTTGTCCTGCAAATAGGAACAATGTAACCGATTGCGTATTTTAGTCGAATTTTTCATAAAAAATTATTTGCAAATTCCATATAATACTGTATCAACCATAAGATCAATATCATCTTTAAAATTTTTAGATTTTCCTTCTCTGAGTAGTGGAAATTCCAAACCTCGTAATGCAATACCTATAATCCGTGCGATACTATTTATATTCATAATAGAAAATATTTTCTTATCAACACCGTATCGCAGAACAGATGAAAGCAATTGAATTTCATAATTGTTAAAATCCTGTCTGAACTTTTCAACGAAAGAATAATGTTTGAGGTACTCGTCAGTTAATGCTGAGTAGGTATTGCTCAGGCTGTTCAAGTAATTCATCCTTGTAGTAATATAGGCTCTAATTTTTTCCTTCGGGTCATCAGTTATATCCATTGCTTCGTTTAGTTTATTTCTTAGAATTTGTGTTTCTCTCTTAATTACTTCAGCAAATACATGTTCTTTACTTCTGAAATAGTGGTAAAGCGTAGCCTTTCCCATACTGGCGGCTCTGGCAATTTCATCCATTGTAGTTTTTCTCAAGCCGAAACGAGAGAAAAATTTTTGTGCCACTGTTAGGATTTGTTCCTTTTTGTTTTCTCTTTTATTATTCATACTATTCGACCCTTTTCGTTTCACAGTCGAAAAATTAAAATATTAAAACTTGTCTGTCAAGCATTTTTTTGTAGGATATTTTTTCGCTAATTCACGTAGCGATTAGCGGGTTCGTACTAATATCAGAATAGGAGTATAATTGAAAAACGCTAAAAACAGCTACATATCTTTCAGAAGTCACGTCTGTGCAGGAAATAGCACAGACTTGATGTAATTATTTAGATGTTTTTATGATTTGGTTTGGAGTATGGTTATTTCGATAAACTGGATCAATGCCAATCATTATTAATAACGATTAAATTTATCTGCGTATGGGTAATGCCTAAGGACCCAATCATATCTTTAATAGAGTTTTTATCTTTAAAACTGAATTTATCAACCAGGAACTTCCTTAAAGTCTCTTTTTGAGATGATAATCACTGCATTTATTACACCGGTTAATATTGATATATAAGCAAGTGAATATACTAATGGAATAGGTTTTCTGAAAAGATATGAAATAATGGGTGAAAATATAATAAAGAATATTGGTGTCGTCCCTATTCTATGAATGGAATAAGCTATTAGAGCAGCAGGGATAATACTTATCAGAAATTCAACAGGAATAAAATAGATAAATATTCCAACGACACAAGAGGCGCCCTTTCCGCCATAAAAATCGTGATAAATTGGGAAGCAGTGGCCAATAATCCCAAAAGAAGCAGCAAAGATTGTATAGACAGTATCCAGACCCCAGGCCTTAGCGATCACTACAATTAGGAGTGTCTTTAGGCAGTCCAGAAATCCAACTATTACTCCCAGAAATTTCCCTATATTAGCAAATACATTTAGGGCACCGGCATTTTTGACATCAATATCTCGTATATCTTCGCCGGTTTTCTTTTTTGTAAGAATATAACTAAAAGAGACGGAACCAACGAAATAGGCTGCAACGGCTAAAACTATAGTTTTACAGATTTCCATTTTACTGTCCTTATAATTAATGCTTGCCTTTGTTTCATTCTTTATCTGATTTTCAAGTTATTTTAACGCAGGTAAATTATTATCATCAAATTGAAATATAATAATTATCTCTATTGTTTTCAATCTATTTTTTAGCATCTTTTTACTTGTAAAATATTTTTCGCCAATTCATACAGTAATTAGCGGGCTTGCATTGAAATAAGAATAGAAGTATAATTCTTTTTACTTCTGCCAAGAGCTCACTAATTGCAGGGTCAGAGTTGTCTCTTCATTACTAGTGAGCTCTAAAGGAACTTAAATGCGATACCATCTTGATTGCTACACTCTTTTATACTTTTGAAAAATGCTGAAAACGGCTATATATCTTTCAGAAGACACGCCTGTGCAGGGAACAGCACGACCTTGACGTAATTATCCATATTGAAATATCTCTGTGCCGCTTTCTGAATAAGCGAACGTAGTAGCGAACTGTCAGTTCGCTATGCCGAACAAGACTGTTCGGCGCTACAATTTTTCATAACCAGAAATATTATGTTAGATAAGTTTGTCTGAATAAAAAATACCCCGGACATCTCTCGAAGCCCGGGGCAAATTACACGTTATCTGTTCTACTACTTCAAGAAAGTCATCTTCTTAGTTTTTTGGAATTTATCAGTTCTAACGCAAGTCTGATGCAATTTTACTTCTAACTTTTACCGAAGCTTTGAACGCCTTTTGAACCATCTTCTTCCTGAGAAGGAAAATTTTTCCTCCATTCTCTCAATTTTCTTTCAGTCTTACGAAAAATTACTCTTTGTATTTTATCCAATTCTTTCTGGATCATATCAAGTCTATAAGAGTTGATCATCTTTGAATCTGAACTGTCAGAATAAGCATACGCTTTCAATTCCTGGAACAGTTTATTTAATGGTGAATATCCTATAGAATCCAGAAAGCTCGGAACTCCAGCAGAGTATGTCCACAAGGGTATTGAAACAGAAACTGCAGGTTCGCCTAATGCACACCAAAAAGTTGTCAACCGTGGGTCTTCGTCCGGTTTTACACTTTGGAAAACGGCACATGAAACCGTTCTATGCCGATTTACTGTATCTGTAGTTTTAGTAAAATTACCGCTTTTTTGAATAGACGGGAGGTAAATATCACGAGTTACTTCCGAAATTACATAGGAATAATTTAGTCGGGATAAGCCGATTCCTTTCTTGAAAAGATCAAATGCTCTTCGGTATCTCTTTTTTCCGTAACCTTCTCCACCGTACCCTTTAAAAGCAAAATTTGCACGAATTAAAAATCCTTCCTGACACATTTCCTTATCGGCAGCGTCAAATTTAAAATATTCGTGATTACCCGTTTCAAAAAACGATGTTCCGCCTTTTGCGTCTATAACACCGAAGTTGCTCGTAACTTTTCTGCCACAAACATTAGTCTCTTTGAGCATATCCTCGAAATCACTAATGGTTTTACACTTTAACAGCGCCTCTTTCATCATATAGCCTTCGTCATCGTACTGTGCATCTTCACCGGGAGCTGCCATATCGCGTGATTCAGCATTCATTATCGCAAAGCCGTAATTGTTAACTCCCGCCCAGACCTGTGTGGTATCATCAGCGTTTATTATCCCAATAAACTGGGTTTTTCCCCAACAGAAATACGCTACTTCATTATCTCTAAAACTTGAATCCCTGTTCTTCCACAACAGAGAGCGACCGTCAGAGGTAACACGAGCTGATGCCAATCCTGTTGTACACTCTTCTTCAAATGATTGCGAGATAAAAATTTGGCTAAATACAAATAGAATAATAATCTGATATTTACGGTATAATGTCATTGCGGTTCTCAATTTTAATCCAAATAGTTTTAGCACGAACAAGCTCCGTGTTATTTTTTATGTTTTTTAATCTGTGGATAAAAATACAATTACCGATTTCTTTGGTTCTTTCGCTTTTGGAGATTACTTCATCTCCATAACGACACTCAGAGCGATAACTGATTTCAAGCTCAGCGAGCACATAATCTCTCAGAATTTCATCGGGGACAGTTTCAGTTATCCAATCGATATAAATGATATAGTTAACGTGCTGATTTTGATCTAGATCGCTAAAACGGACTTTGAATTTTTTCTCTAAAGAACATCTTTTCAATTCAGCAAGTCTCTCAAACTTATCGTTAAATATTCTTTCCTCGTTAACTGAAAAGGAGTTTGTTATAAACTCCGGAATATACAGAAGCTTTCTGCTTTTTATATCCAATACAGCCCAGGAACTTGTTGCTATGGCAAGAACTTTTTTATTTTTGTCAGTAACCCGAAATTCACGAATGGCAAATTTGCCGTCTAATTTTGAAGGCCATGTCTCAAAGGAAACGATATCACCTAAATTAGGATATAAATTTATCTTAATGTGAAATCTAGAAATGACCCATGTTATATTATGCGACAGCATGCGCTCGATTCCTGTACCACGAGCAAAAGTATGATTACTTGCTGCTTCCATCATGTAGTTACAAAGTGCACGAATTCTGACTCTTCCCCGAACATCAACTTCAAATGCCGGGATTCGATTCTTCTCACTCCAAATTAGACCTTTTTGCATCTCTTATCTTCTAATTAATGATCGCAAATATTGCCGCCCTGCGGCAATTTGTCTTCTAAATACGCTTTAACAATTTCTTCAGGCGAACAGTTAGGAACTCCTATAGTAACATGAATTCCAAAAGATTCAAATAAGTTCTGAGCACGACTTCCCATACCGCCGGCAAGCACCAGCGTGACGCCATTTTCTTTTAGCCATTTCGGAAGAGCTCCGGGCTCGTGCCCCGGTGCATTTTCCATTTTTGACGATACAATTTTGTTTTCTTCAATCTCATATATTCCAAATTGATCACAATGACCAAAGTGACTGCTGAGTTTCCCGTTTGCCAATGGTATTGCAATTTTCATATACTTTTCCTCCATAAATCTTTAATACTACACTGAATATATCTCTTCAAATCTTTTATGACAATATTTAAAATTGATTCCTATGGGACAGATTGCAAATTTCCTTTATTGAATCCCAAATTGAAATCAATTGCTCTTTTAATTTCTCATCTTTTGTTTCAAGCCACGTTTGCTTGTTATTTAGCAAAACCATAAACGTTTCATTAAACGGGATATTTCCAATAATAGGAATATTCTTCCCCTTTAAATAACCTTCAAACTCCTTTTCAGATGCAACGTTCAATCCTGTTTTATTCATAATACATAACGAGTTTATATTAAATTGGTTTGCCAATCCAAGCAATCTTGAAGAGTCGTGAATTCCAGATACTCCAGCTTCTGACACAGTAACAAGGAAGTCTGCGCCTGAAAGCGATGAAATCGTCGGACAACCAATCCCGGGAGGACCATCAACAAGAATATAATCAGCACTTGAAGTTCTACTCCCAATTTCTGCTCTTACCATTGATCCAATAAGAATACAAATATCTGGTAACCAAACGATGTTCTCGCGATACCAATATAACGTAATTGCAGCAATAGTTGTGAAAATCACCGCAAATAACAATATCACAATTGACATACTGGTTCTTTATCTCAGATTTATTAAAAAAGAAATAACGTGTTCTAAATTCCTCTTCTCTAAGTTCTTCATTTCTCTATAACTTCAATAATTTTACCCTCAATAATAGAAGCAATAACCATATAAATTGATAGTAAAATGACATATTTTATACCAAAATAATAGATCATGATGGGCAAGAGTGTTATCTTTATGGCTCTATTATAAAGAAATACAGCGACCAGGCCGCTTCTCATGCCGCGCTCATGCAAGTCTTTCAAAAAGGGATACCACATATAGATTGAGCCATGACTTAATATACCGGCTGTTGCAGCAATAAACCATCCTTTCAGCCCAGATTTTTCGCCCACGTATTTTTTTATCTTATTGAAATTTACAAAATAATTAATTATCCCCATAAAAAAGATAATCAGTAAAAATATAGGAACGAGTTGCACCAGTAGCCTTCCGGTTATGATAAGTGATTTTTCAATTTTGTTCGGGTAAAAAATAAAAATAAGGAAATATAAAAGGGCAACAACACCAAGAAAATAGATATTATACTGTTTCCCCTTTTTACTCTGGTTGTTTTTATTTTCTACAAAAATACTTTCTTTTTTCATTGTAGTAACATTGATGTTATGACCGTGGCAATTGATACAAAAATAGCAAGAATAAAACTTAAAATATTTCTCGTAATCGCGAATCTCTTGCTCAGTATCAATGCTTCTGCCGGTAATTGCACAATGCCCACAGTAACCCACGCAACTATAAAAGCTGTAACTGCAAAAAGATTTACATGATTCTTTAGTAGTTCACCACCAATAATGTAGCTGCTTATTGGCGTTCCCGCAGATATACTACCTACGAGTGACCCCAGAACTGTGTCCTTAATTAAATTTCCTGTAAATATTGATGCTATCATCTTTTCTGAGATAAATGTTTCAAATAAACCTAATAGCAAAATAATTCCCAGCAAAACAGGAATTGCTTCTCTAAAACCCTTTAGCGCTCTGGTAAATGAAGACAATATGCTTCTATCCTTTTTACAACCCATATTTATCTATACTTCTTTAAATAATCTGGCAAACGAACTTCCTGGAGCTTTGAGATCCAGATCAAGAAAATAACCAAACGGTGTTTGATACACCTGGTAATCTGCATTCTGTAATCTCTTTTCCGAATTATCAAGTAATTGTTTTGTGATTTCAGGTGATGCCTTCGTTTCAGATAAATGAGCGAATGAATGCAGCAGTATCTTTTTGGTATTATTTTTCCGGGCTGCCCATTTGAGATTTTTTATCATTTTTGTTTCGACATAGGATGTATTATCTTCATCTTTTTCTTCTGCATGTATAAAACCAACAAGAACGTTTTCAATGACTTTTTCTTCAGTAACTTCGGGTGCAGACTCCACAGCTTTCACACTTGTTCTATAAGCAAATATTTCTGCATATATCATTAATAGTCTCATCTTAACTCCTTATCAAACTTTGTTTTTTTATAACCACAACTATTGTTATATACTTTTATAAGATACGAATACCAATGAATTTAAAGTCTTCTTACCAATTCGTATCCACCTCTAATAGCATCTTGTGCTTTGCCCACTTCCCTAGCATCTCCAATCAAGTATACCGGCACCCTATTCTGTAATTTCTCCTTAAGAGGATTAAAACTCTCCATCCCTGTTGAAACAATAAAAATGTCGATGTCTTTAAACTTTATCTCCTTACCGTTTCTCTCTGCATAAGCTGTGTTGCCTTCAATCTTTTTAATAAAAGTATGGTCGCTGAACACAGCATTACTTTCTCTGAGCATTTTCAGTGAGAGCGCCTTTGCTATCGCCTCCATGTCCTCCCCAAAATCAACTGTTCGTTTCACGAGAGTAACTTTATTTTTATTTAAAATAAGCGCAGTAGCGATGTCAACCCCGATAAGCCCGCCACCGACAATGAGAACTTTTTTATTTTGCGGCAAATTCTCCTCAAGCAGGATTTCTGCCCAGTAATAATTATCCAAACCCGGAATTGGAGGTACCTTGGGAATTGATCCTGTAGCTAATATAACTCCATCATAAGAAATCAAATCAGACTCTATTGCCTCTTTGTGAACTATATTTATCTTACTTCCGTCCAATTCTCTATTATAATATTTAACAAGTTTTCCCATAGACATTTTTTTCGGTGTTAAATAAGCAAGATTAAATTGTCCACCCAACTTCTCCTTTTCATATAAATCAACTTTATGACCTCTTTTTTCAAGCTCAAGGGCTGCTTCCATTCCAGCCAATCCACCACCTACCACAGCATAATTTTTAGATCGTTTGGGAAATTCAAAGACTTCTTCCTCCTTACCTACGGCAGGATTAACCAGACATTGAAGTCCTTTTCCTGATTTTACACCGCCTAAACAACCCTCTGCACAAGCCAGGCACGGTCTTATCTCGCCCTTAACTTCTCCAAGATATTTCCCTACAAAATCAGGGTCTGCTACCAGCGCCCTACCAACAGCAATATAATCCGAAATATTCTCGCTTTTTATCTTTTCAATATCCTGTATTTCATTTATCTGCCCAACAGATATAACTGGAATATTTATTTGACTTTTTATCTGCTTTGCCATTTCCCAGGTCTTCCCCTTGGGAATGAACATGTGCTGAAAAAACCACGGTGGCGTTGAACAAACAGTACCAGCAGAGACATGAACGGCTGACGCACCTGCCTGTTCTAATAATTTTGCGAACTTTTGCATCTCATGTAATTTAATGCCATTCGGTATCATTTCATCTCCGCTTATCCTGATAATTATTGGTAGGTCAGTTGCTGCTTTTACCACTTCTAAAATCTCTAAAGGTAATCGAGTCCTATTTTCAAAGCTTCCGCCATATTCATCTTCTCTGTCATTCACAAAAGGAGATAAAAATTGAGCAACCAGATAGCCATGACCAAACTGCAATTCTATTAAATCAAATTCAGCTTTTTTACTTCTTATTGCGCTTTCTTTGAACAAATTGACAACCTGTGTTATATCTTCCTGCGTCATTCTTCCAGGCGTCTTGCCCCCATTCTCGCACGGTTTATCTGTTGAAGAAATGAAATAATTGCCAGGAATTTTAGGATTTGCCATTCGTCCAGGATGATTTATATGAGCAATAGCTTTGGTATCCGTTTCGTGCAGAAGGGATGTTAGTTTTTTTAAACCATCAATTTTGTCATCATTGTCAATCCCCAGCTGGGCGGGCAGTTCCCTCAGGCCTTTGTCAATATAAAAAGGCTCAGGAATAACCGCGCCCAAGTATTGTGATCTTCTTTTATAAAAAGCAAGGTGCCTTTCGGTTACAATACCACTTCCATCGCCATACCCGGTTTTAATGGGTGGAAAGATGAACTGGTTTTTTAAAGACAACATTTTTACACCTCCAAATTTTTACGCATTAGTTACAAATAAATTACAATATATAACATTTTAGATTTTCAACAAATTCAGCATCATTTCAGTAGCTTTGCCTTTAAGAAATACATCTGTTATATTTTCGGTATATTTGGAATCTTCTATATTTATTTCAATTATTCTTGTACCATTATTTTTAGCTATTATTGGTATCATGGAAGCAGGTTGTACTTCCCCTGTAGTTCCAATCAAAATAAAAACATCTGCAATTTTAGCTTCATTAAAGGAGCGACTTCTTGCCGGTTCTGGAATCGGTTCACCAAAAAAAACAAAATCAGGTTTCAATATACTTAAACAGTTTATACATTTAGGAGGTAAAATGCTCAATAATTCTTCAGTTACTTCATATTGCCTGCCGCAATTTGTACATACCAATCTTTGGGATGTACCATGAAATTCAATAACTTTTCTACTACCTGCTTGCTGATGTAAATTATCAATATTTTGAGTAATAATCACGTCTAGAAATCCTTTGTTTTCCAACTCAGCAAGAGCATAATGCGCATCATTGGGTTTAGCTTTTCCAAAAGAATCGTAAAAAATTTCTTTAATAAGTCGCCAGGATTTCTCGGGATATTTATAAAAATATAGAGTATCCAAAAAGACCGGATCAATTTTGCTCCACAACCCATTTTCGCCACGAAAGGGAGGTATACCGCTTTCAACAGAAACTCCCGCACCTGTAAATGCTGTAGTATGTGATGAATTCCTTATTAATTCAATTGCTTGATCTAATTTATCTTTAATGTTTTTGGATAGCATATATCTTTCTATTCAATATTCTACTTAATTCAGGTTCAAACTCGTGAATAATATTTCCTGAAAATCTGTTTTGAAGATAAAACCCGGCTTTTCCTATCTCTTGCTTATGTTTTTCTGTTTCTACGTGTTCAAGATAAACTGAAATTAGAGCATTTCCCTTTGAAACTCTGTAAACCTTCTCGGCAAAACCTCTCGTATTTTGAGGACTTAACTTGACAGCACTATTTCTTATAAAACTGTTTTGGTTGTAATAACCGGTAACGACTCTCACATTCAATTTGTCTGCATCATGCAACAGACCGCTAAAAAATCGGCATGTATCAGTCGCTTCTTTAGGAAGAGCTTCGCGATTATTATACGAAATTGTGTATAGTATTGAATCTTGCATTAATTTATCGAACTTATTTAAAAATTTATTTTCACTTGATATTTTCAAACTGAGTTAAGCACGATTTCACGATTTTCAATTTACAAATGTCTTATATTATTCATGCTGTTTACCAGTTCTCAAAATTTCTTTGCACACTTGTATAGTATGCTTTTCTTCATGGTATGATTTTCTTTTATAACAATGTTTCACCGTAATTATTTATCACCATATTTAGATGTCTGCCCATAGCTGTAAAACCAATATTTAAGATTTACCAGATTTTTTTATTTATTCTTACCACCTTACACTCTTCCAATTTCATTTTCATCGAGTCTCTATAAAATTATTTCATCAAAAATTATCTCTCACCAAATAATTTAGTCCCTATACGGACAATATTTGCACCTTCTTCAATTGCGATCTGATAGCTGTTGCTCATCCCCATTGACAGATACCGCATTTCCACATTGGGTATTCTTGCTTTACTCAATCGATCGAAGGCAGTCTTCGTTGCTTTAAAATAATGTCTGGCATCTTCCGGATCACCAAACCGAGGACCCATGGTCATCAAGCCCTGAACTCGCAAATCAGGCAATTCACTTATTTCCCGTATCAACTCATCAACATCTTCAGGCAATACACCGGTTTTATTAGATTCCTTACCGCTATTGATTTCAATCAGCACCGGCATTATTTTACCTGCAGCAGCACAATGACTATCAACCGATTCGGCAAGACGCACAGAATCAATCGTTTCAATCATATCGAAGAATTTTATCGCTCTTTTAACCTTATTTCTCTGGAGATGTCCAATCATATGCCATTTAACAGAATCCCCAATCACTTGGTATATTCTTTCTGCTTCTTGCACGTAGTTTTAACCGATAATTTTGACTCTTGCATATGCTCAATACTTCCTAAATATAGATGCAAATAATATAATATGTGTTCCTAGTGTTTACCCTCATCTACTACCTCATATCCAATTATAGTAGCAATTTCCTTTATCTTTTCTCGATAATCACCAAATAAAATATTTCTATGAACTCCAAATGTAACTGTGTCGTAGTATTCTTCGAATGCTTTTGCATTAGTTTTCACGACTAATTTTGTTCTACATAACCTGTTATCGAAATCTTTATAAAGTTTCCAACCAGGAACTGTCATACCCGTACTAATAGCAATTTTTTTATAATAGATACTCATTTTAGTTATTGTAACAACTTCATTTATAGGCAAATCTACTTTAACAGCAGCACTCACACTTTTATCAATTTCCGGATAATTTTTTGGAAACATTTTATTCTCTTTTTGTAATGCGTGACTTCTTATTACATAAGGGACTCTATCATTTCCATGGGGATTTATAGGACTCTGGCAGTGAGCAAAAATGACAGTATCATTAATAATGTCAATCCCGACAACATCTCCAATAAAACTTGGTTTTCCTGCGAAGTGAATTCCAAATAATTCTGTAACAGCATTATTTACAAGCCCCTCACAGACACCTACCTTGAGCTGCTTATTTAACTCTGTATTTGCTAAACAGGGAGTAACATCTATTATTTTTTTTGACCATGGTACCAAGCTGCGAATTATTATACCCGCTGCATCATATTTTTTCATTAGATTTTCCATAGCTAAGTAGATTTTAGCTACCTTCAAAATTTCGCTTTTATTGGTTTCGCTTTTAAATTCTTTAGCTTCATTTACCCACATATTGGTAATTTTTTCTGCATTAGTTTCTTCTACTTCATTTATATCCTCAAGCAACTTATTTAAATCTATATGTTTAATATCTAAATTTAACTCCTTTAAGTTCCTTGAGTAAACTTCATTGTAATCCTTTGGTAAAGGGACATGAAAATCCATTCCATAAATATCATAATTCCCAAGAACTTCTTGTTCCTGTAAAAGTAATAATTTTGTTTTTTTTATTTTATTTAAAGCGACAATTAGATTGATTTTATTTATAAGTTCAGTAAATCTGGAATCTGAAATTTGTTTTGAAATATCAACGTTCGCCAACGAAGCAGTCAATACTTTCTCGTTTTTATAGAAATTAAGTGTTCCTTTTTGCCAATCACCTGCTCCCATAATAGCTCTCACAATTATAACAGGCAATCCAAATGAAGTAAGCTTATTATCCAAATAACCACCAAAAACAAGTATTCCATCTAAGTTATTTATTAGTCTTTTTATATTTTTATAAATAGAGTCCTTCCCTATTGCATCTGTTATACCAGATAATTTATCAAGTCCTATAAATTTTATATTCTTTTGAAGGCTCGACAATTTATCGATAATCTCATCTTTCCTTGATAAATAATAAGGAAGAAATATTGTGTAAATTTTCGTCGCTGTTCCACCCACTTTTTCACCTCAATTTTTATAACTTCTTTTTAATAATTTAATTCAAGTAACCGTTACTCCTTTTGTCGGGCACGCATCCTGAACCATATTCAGCAATTTAACGCCTTCTGTCATTGGTCGTTGAAATGCCCTTCTTCCTGTAATTAAAACTATACCGACTAAAATAACGATAGTAGCACATAAAATGTTCATTGGATTCTTTGTCTTTAACATACAGTTATTATTAGAGACCTGTGTAATATAAGATTATACCAATAGATAATCCGAAAACAAGATTGAAAACTTTGACCAGTATGGCATCCCGCAAAGTATAAGATAATAAAGGCAACATTCCGTGACCATCTTGAACGATTGAACTGGCAAGTAAAACTGAAAAAGGAATTATTCCTTCTGCAAACATCATTGCGAAAACCATGTGTGATTGGATGAAAGCCTCGAAATCCCAGAACTTAAAACCCACCTGAATAATGAGTAATGCGAAAAATTACCACAAGAACACTCTCAACATGTGCTTTTTAATAATATGCTTCCAGACATGGTCTTTTAAAAAATGATCTGGAACACTGCCAACGATGATCGCGGTAAACGCTGTTAATATTGTCATCGTTACTCTTTTCCAGTCTCAGGTTTGAGGTCCGAATATTCCCAAAACTATACAAAGTATAACGAAAACAATAATAAGTAGCAAAACTGCGCGCTGCCAGGATATGCGAAGGTAGTATTCTGCCAGATGGTCTTTATCAAAGCATTTACAAGATTCGATTGTGTGAACTTCATTCAATTCACATTCCTGACAGGGAACGATATTCAACATCCCAGCAATTTTATCCGAAATCCATGCGAGGACTATACCAAGGACAAAAAGAATTCCAAAAAGCAGCATTGCTTTTTCAGGAAATAATGCCAACATAACAAATGCCTCATCACCACTGGTGGCGATCATACCGCCTACTAACGCACCAAAACTCATCAAACCATGAATATAAAAAGATACATTTAAGAAAGCGCCCAAACAACCCGGTGTTGATCCAAGGAACGAAGCAATCAAGTATTGCCGTCCTCTACCCCCCTTGATTGACTGTGACATTTTTCCATTCGTGATGACGTTGAAATAATCTATCAACAGCATCATCACAAAAACAAAAACCGTGATGAGTAAAGAGTGCTTTAAAATATTCCAAATAATCATAATAGAATTCGTCTCCTAATGTTTAAATTTGTACCAATTTCTTCTTTTCTACAGCGCTTAAACTTTTATTAATTACGTGAATTGAGTGACAAACCAACACCGGCTATTTCTTTCCCGCAATTGGGACAGCAATCATTTTTAATGTTATTTTTCACAATTCCAAAATTTGTACGCTCAATCAACACTTGACCACATTTAGGACATACAGTATCCAGATTTCCGCTATTTCCCAAATTACCCGTATAGACATAACGAAGGCCGGCTTTAAAGCCAATTCCCTTCGCCATTAACAAAGTTTGCAATGGGGTATAAGGCACTTCTTTCATTTTATAAGATGGGAAGAATCGGCTAATGTGCCAGGGAACATCTACTCCTAACTCTGTGGATACAAAATTTGCCATATCACGAATTTCATGAGGATCATCATTTACGCCTGGAATAATCAAACTAGTTACTTCAAGCCAAATACCCAATTGCTTTATTTTTTTTAGACTATCCAAAACAGGTTGTAAGCGTGCACCGGTAAACTGCCGATATGTCTTATCTCGAAAAGCCTTTAAATCAACATTGATTGCATCCAGATAAGGGTTAATCATTTCCAGCATTTCGTGTGTCATATAGCCATTTGTAACATAAATATTCTTGAGCCCTTCTTCATGCGCCATGCGTGCCGTATCATAGCTGTATTCAAAGAAAATCGTTGGCTCCGTATACGTATAAGCAATGCTTTGACATTCTGCTTTTTTTGCATCCAATACAATTTGCTCTGGTGTTGCCTCCTGTCCTGATTTCAATATTTCATCATTAATAGGTTGTGAAATATCCCAATTCTGACAAAAACGACAGTGGAAATTACAGCCGGGTGTGGCAATAGAATAAGCTTTTGAACCGGGATAAAAATGATACAACGGTTTTTTCTCAATCGGGTCTATATTTTTAGCAATGGTCCTTCCATAAACTTTTGTATAGAGTATCCCAACACGATTTTCCCTTACCTTACATATCCCTTTCTTACCAAGATTAATCACACAGCGATGAGCGCAAAGATTACATTGGACTTTATTCTCATCAAGTTTTTGGTATAAGAAAGCTTCTCTTTCCTGGTTTGTTTTCACTGTATCCCTTGAATTTTTATGGCTTCTATTCCATTTTTGACCGTTTCAGAATTTCCCAAGTAATAACTTTGAAAAGGTTTTATGTCTTTGTCCAGTTCGTATACCAGGGGAATACCTGTTGGAATATTCAATTTCACTATGGCTTCATCTAACAGGTCATCCAGGTATTTGACCAGAGCCCTTAGACTGTTGCCATGGGCTACAATGAGAACTTTTGATCCCGATTGTATGGCAGGAGCAATGTTTTCGTGCCAATAGGGCAGAAATCTGGTGACCGTATCTTTTAAGCATTCTGTTGATGGGAGCTCTTTTGTACTTAAATCTTTATATTTTGGATCCAATCCAGGATTTCTCTCATCAGTTTTTTTTAGTAGCGGGGGGCGTACGTCGTAGCTTCTTCTCCATAAAAGCACTTGCTTCTCTCCGTGCTTAACTGCAGTTTCTGATTTGTCAAGCCCCTGGAGAGCGCCATAATGTCTTTCGTTCAATCGCCATGAATGATACACAGGGATCCACATTAAATCCATTTCGTCCAGAACAATCCAGAGTGTGCGAATTGCTCTTTTCAGTACCGAAGTGAAAGCTACATTAAAAGTGTATCCCTCATTTTTTAGCAAGCGTGCCGCTTCCTGTGCTTCGGTAATTCCTTTTTTTGACAAATCAATATCGGTCCATCCAGTGAAACGATTCTCTTTGTTCCAAAGGCTTTCTCCGTGTCTTAGAAGTACTAATTTATACGTAATTATTTTCTTTTTTTCTTTTATCAAAATGATAAATATTCATTTTTATTCTTCAGTAATCATTGTAACCCGCTTAATTTCATCAGAAGTAATAATTTTTTCGTCAAGATAGGCTTGAATAACAGCAAAAACTTACCCAATTTTTTCCGATTCCGGTAATACATGAAGAATCATTTCCAGATAATGCCGTTTTTTAATACTTTCAAATGTAGGTGCAAAATTAATATCAAAAATCCATCCCGACTGAAGTAATTTAAAATCATTGAGATTTGCCAAATGTTTAATGTCAACTATTCTTTTATTTATCAAGTCTTGATAAACTTCATCTGAAAAACCTGCTGTACCGGGAAGACCTAACTCGGTGGCGCCGTTTCTTTTTCCATTATGTTGGTTGTAATAATCGGTAACGACTATCCATATATCCAATTTATCTGCATCACTCAATAGCCTGCTAAAAAACAGGCATGTATCAGTCTCTCCTTCTGGAAGTGCTGTGGGATTATGATACGAAATTGTTCGCAGTATTAAACTTTGCATTGAGTCGTTGAAGCGATTTAAAACTTTATTTTCCTTTAATATTTTTACACCCGGTTCAGCATGATTTTCCGATTTCCCATCGACAAAGGTTTTATATCGGGCATATTGCTCAAAGCGACCAATATCATGGAAAAGTGCGATTATCTCAGATAGACGCAGCTCATCATCATTTAACTCAAGCTGTTCACCGATGTTCAAAATTTCTTTGCACACTTTCATAGTATGTTTTTCTTTCAGAATTATATTTTCCTGAAAGTTTTTATCACCATGTTTAAATGTTTGAACATAGTTGAAGAACCATGCTTTCAAATTTTTTACGATTTTTTTCAACTTCTATTTTCAATTTTCAGTCTAATTCGTTCCTGAGCGAAAAGTAAAAAATTCGGCATTTAATGTGCCACGCACTTCAATGAACTTTTATCCGCTGTTAGCCGGGACTCGATTTAAACTCTTAATCTCGAGGGCCATCCGAATCATTATTTTATACATTTCATTGTTGCTCTTTTACGACTTCTTCTAATCTCTTAATAGCTTGTATTATATCCTTCTTTGCTTTTATTCCTTCCAAAAAGTTCCCTTCTATCCAGGAGAGGGGAATTGAATTGTCTTCATGGATTACTCCTATTGGACTTATTCCCTTTTCGTTTAATTTTTCCTTTACATAATTTTCTATCTTTTTATTCTTGATTCTATTCATTATCACAAAAGATTTTTCTATTCTTGATTCCCTAAATATTTTCTTTGCTTTCTCAACAAGTTCAGGACTCTCTAAGTGTTCAGTGGCAGGTAATTTCCCAGCTTGTATTTGATAAACTAGATTTTTAATATCTGCCGCTATTTGAATCGCAGCAGTATTAGGATCTACCACTGTAATTAACCAATCCATGCCTGTTATTACTCCTCTAGCAGAGTCTTCCAAACCTGCTTTAATATCTATCAAGGTTACAGGCTTACTCCCAATTTCATGAATCCTTAAGTCTCTAGTTATCTTAGAGATAGGTCCATCGCATCCGGCTCCCGGACCTTTATCGCCTATTTTTCCTAAAACAAAAAGAAAAAGATCATTTTGGTCTTGAGAGTAATATTTAGTGGGTATTTCTTTTAAAGAAATTTCTGCTCCAGGTAAATGAGTAGGATCATCTACAGGGCAACTTACTGCCCCACCAGAAAATACTGCTCCTCCAAAATAATCCATGAGGGGAGAAGGGGGTTTTTTAAATCCTAATGCCTGATGAATACCTGTATTCGTTGAATCAGCATCCAACACGCAAACCTGGTATCCATAATTCCTAAGGGCTTTAGCCAATAAAACTGTAACAGTACTTTTTCCACTCCCTCCTTTCCCCAGGATTCCTATTCTTTTATCTGCAAATATTTCATTGTCTTTTGTCATAATTTACCTACGTTAGTTATATTATTTCCATTTCCTTTATTTTTATATTTTGCCCCACAATGAGCATTTCGCCTAACAGTGTATAAAAGTTCATGGCACGTATTTTTTCTTAAAATCCTGATTAAATTATAATCCTAACAATAGCCCGCCCTGGTAAACAACAAAGGTTATCAGGCTGGCAATTACCAGTGGTAGAAACAGGCTCATCGCTATCCATTTTAATTTACGTGTTTCCTTCCACGTAGCCCATACGGTAACAAGGCATGGTAAATAGAGCATGAAAAATGTGAGGAAGGAAAAAGCCGTCAAAGACGTCCAGCTTTGAGCCAGATAATCTAAAATTGCTCTGGAATCTACCAATGTAGTTTGCAAGCCATAAGTCATTGCCAATGAAGGAACGACAATCTCCTTAGCCGGCAATGTGAATAACAGTGCTGTAAGCATTTCTCCAGTCAGTCCAAAAGGCTTTCCCAATGGAGCCAGCACAGCAACTAAATGCCCCACAGCAGTATGTTCAAAAGGAGCCCCTGCGGGCAAATTCCCCAACAGCCAAATAATAAATGTAGCAGGAGCCGCAATCATCACTGCCCGGCTCATTGTATGACCAACTTGATGAACAAGAGTACGCCATATTACCTGTCCCCATTTTGGTGTTCTGTATGGTGGCAATTCCATTACAAAACCTCCAGGTTCCTGCCGAAAAAATAAGCGATTAAGCACCCAAGTTGCCAGAAGCATTGCTATAACGCTGATCACAAGATAGATCAAGGTAACCAGCAATGCCTGGCTACCGAAGAAAAGAATAATCAATGCTAGCCCTGCACCAAAACGACCATTGCAGATAACCAGGGGACTGGTAACAATAGCAATAATGCGGTCTTTGGGGTTTTCAATGATGCGGCTGGTAAGAACCCCTGTTACATTACACCCAAAGCTCATTAATGCCACCAATGTATGTTTTCCCTGGGAACCAACAGCACGCATCAGTCTATCAAGGTTAAAGGCGATACGTGGGATAAAACCAATATCTTCCATCAGGTTAAAGGCTGTAAAAAATATAATCATTGGAGGAAGCATTACCGCAATAACAGTACCTGTTCCAACAATAAGACCGTCCACCAGAGCACCAACCAGCCACCACGGAGCATTCTGATTTACTAAAAAACTGCGACTTATATCTGCTAACCATCCAAATCCTGCAGCCAGCAGATGTGAAGGCACATTGGCACCTTTAATGGTTATCCATAGTACAACAACGATTATCATCAAAGTAATAGGCCATGACCAAATCCTATGGGTAACTATTTGATCTACCTGTTCGGTAGTGGTTTGCTCTATAGGTCGCAAGATGCGAACCACACGATGAAAAATATCGTGAGCAAGCTCGAAACGGCGACGAACAATTTCTATCCGAGCATCAGGTCGAATGGACTCTCTCAGCCGAGTTGCTCTTTTTAAAATTTTATTTAGAGCGTTAACCGAAATGTCTAAAGTTTTTTTGTTAGTACAGAAGCTTGCAAGATTCCCTTCTTTAAAAGCCTTAACGATCTCAGGATCATCTTCGAGCAGCCGTAGTGCTATCCAATGATTACGCTCATAAATTCCCAGATTAGTCATGTCTGTTTCTAAATCTTTTGCATATTCTTGAACAGCCATACCGTAATCAACAGCTACCGGACGGGGCTGATGCTTTTCTGTGGCTATATTTATTATTGATTCAGCTAATTCTGAAAGTCCTTTTCCTTCAACTGCGATTGTTGGGATAACAGGCACACCCAGGGATTTTTCTAATTTTTCCACATTGATCTCATAGCCCTGGCGCTGGACCTCATCCATCAAATTGGCTGCTACAACGACTTTATCGGTCAACTCGGTGATCTGCAAAGTGAGGTTCAGGTTACGTTCTAAACTGGTAGAATCCACCACATTAAGTATAACATCGGGTTCACCGGAAATAATATAATCTCTGGCAACAATTTCTTCCAACGATTGTGCCGCCAGGCTATAAGTTCCAGGTAGATCAACAAGGTGAATTTTATAATTATCCTGGTGGAAAATTCCTTCAGCACGCTCAATGGTTTTGCCAGGCCAATTTCCCACATGCTGACGGCTGCCCGTAAGAGCATTAAAAATAGCACTTTTCCCCACATTGGGATTACCTGCCATTCCTACAATAATGCGCTTTTTATTCGTCATTCAATTCCTCAACCAAAATCGTGTCAGCATCTTTTTGACGCAGTGCTACTGCCGTACCTTTTACGCGGTATTCGACCGGATCACCTAATGGAGCTTTCCTGATAACATATATTTCAGCGCCCGGCACAAAACCCATGTCTAGCATGCGCCGCTGATGTTTCCCGCCTCCTTGTATATCAGTGACCTGCCCTCTGCTGCCGATAGGCAGCTCTCCCAATGGCATAGGAAGGATAGGTGATGGCGCTACAAAAATATGGTTAGCAGCAGCTTCTGCAATTGGAATATTTTTATCCTCAACACGCAAAGAAAGGATATTTTGATTTCGATCAACAAGTTCAACGTCAACACCTGGTTTAAGTCCCAGTGCAACCAGTTGTGCCAACAAAGGCGAATATTTATCGTTTAAACTAATGATTCTCATTCGGCTTCCTGATTTCCACGCCTCTGACAAAGAATGTTTTGGCAGAGAGATCGTCTGTCCATCAGGTTCTGGAATAAATTGACCGTGGGGATCCCAGGCAGGATAACCCAACTCATTATCAAGTTTTTCCAATTCCTCAGAAGTTATTTCATGCTCCATGCGATTGGCTTCCCTATGGACTTCATCAAGAGCCATTCCCTTTCGGGCAACCAGGTATTTTTCCCAAAGACGATGAGCACGAATTAATTCCCTGCCTCGTTGCTTTCCTTTTTCTGTTAAATGTAACTTACCTTTTCTGTCTTTTTCAGCCCAATTGAAATCAATGAGCACATCAGCAAGTCCCTTAGTCAAATTTTCAGTTATTCCTAAAATTAAAGATAAATCCTTACTGTCCCAGTCCTTTTTCTTCTCATGAAGGTGATATGCTGCTTTAAGTGCATCCTCAGCCTCGATATAATTTTGATCAGTAGATACTAAAGGCTGATTTTTTTTCTTTCCTCCATGCTGACGAAGTAATGTCCACAACCACAACCCGGCAAAGATGAATGAAAGAATAGACCAGAACCAATGGTAAAAAATTAACAATTTAAAAACTCCTCTTCTGTTAAAGCATAACCTATAAATTTTTTGCAATCTGCATCACAGCATTGCCCTAAATATTTTAAATAAATGATTATCTTATGGCATTTATTTGTAATCTCTTTCGCCAAACAGTTTAGTCCCTATACGGATAATATTTGCACCTTCTTCAATTGCGATTTGATAGCTGTTGCTCATCCCCATTGACAGATACTGCATTTCCACATTGGGTATTCTTGCTTTACTCAATTGATCGAAGGCAGTCTTCGTTGCTTTAAAATAGGGCCTGGCATCTTCCGGATCACCAAACCGAGGACCCATGGTCATCAAGCCCTGAACTCGCAAATCAGGCAATTCACTTATTTCCCGTATCAACTCATCAACATCTTCAGGCAATACACCGGTTTTATTAGATTCCTTACCGCTATTGATTTCAATCAGCACCGGCATTATTTTACCTGCAGCAGCACAATGACTATCAACCGATTCGGCAAGACGCACAGAATCAATCGTTTCAATCATATCGAAGAATTTTATCGCTCTTTTAACCTTATTTCTCTGGAGATGTCCAATCATATGCCATTTAACAGAATCCCCAATCACTTGGTATATTCTTTCCGCTTCCTGTACATAATTATAACCTACAATTTTAACTCCCGCATCAATAGCAGCTTTTACTTCTTCCGGTGTTCTTGTCTTTGCTGCCGCAACGAGAATAATATCCGCTGGAAGTGAGTCTATGATTTTTACAACGGATTCGTTAATAATTTCTAAATTCATTTTTAATTACTCCATGTTTTATTATTTATTAAGTTACAAAGAATTTTAAGCCCACTAATATGTTGACATTTTTATGTTTAGTGCAATAAGTAGAGCAGAGCTCACAATGGTTTTTAAACAATTCGAGATCATTGAATCCATTTAAAACATCAATAATTGTAATTTTCATTTACAGTTCCAGTTTCTGATCCCTGAATATCACTGCTAAATTTTGGAAATTATAGGAATCAAACTTCTTCTTGCCTTTTCAGATTCGGTTCTCAGGTTTGAAAGTTCATTTTCTGACAAGGAAACCTCATCTTCATCTTTTAAAAAATTTACACCCTTCATTCTGGCAATCCTTAAAAACAATCGCATCGGTTTCTCAAGCCTAGAAAACATCAAATTATCTGCATTATTTTCCAATAGTCTAACTTTATCCTGAAAAATATTTGTACTTAAAGAGAATATACAATTCTCTTTTTGCAACATACTTACCAATTTGCTTACCAACACATCACGATACGTTTTTGAGAAGAACAGCAAATTTAAAGCTGCTCCGAAGATTAAGTTGTTGTCGTTATCTGCCAAAGCGTCTGATGCCAACTCTAAAGATTGGTCCCACACTTCAGGTTTTAATAAATTTGCCCTCAGAATATTATAATTTTTCCCTTCAATTGTATCAATCTTCGGATCAAAATCAATAAAGCACAATTTTCCATTGTAATCCGTTGGTTGGATGTCATAGATCTTTAGCACTTTTTCAGCATAATCTCTGTCAGAATTTATCAAAAGAAAGGTGACATTTCCGCCCACCTTTAGCCATGCAGATACAAACAAACTACCGATTAATGGCTTTCCAGAACCTCCGGGGCCACTTATTATTGTGGATGAGGGAAAAGGGAAACCTTCCGGTAATAACCGATCAATCCAATTTTGCTGCATCTTAACGTTCAACATTTTATTTTACCCTTCTAAAAATGGTTTTTTACTGAGTCCGTTCAAGCAATTGTTAGTTCTTTCATCAGGCACACATCCTGAACAATATTCAGCAATTTAACGCCTTCTGTCATTGGTCGTTGAAATGTCTTTCTTCATGAAATTAAAACCATACCGACTAAAATAACGATAGTAGCACATAAAATTCATTGGATTCTTTTCTTTAACATACAGTTATTATTAGAGACCTGTATAATATAAGATTAGACCAATAGATAATCCGAAAACAAGATTGAAAACTTTGACCAGTATGGCATCCCGCAAAGTATAAGATAATAAAGGCAACATTCCGTGACCATCTTGAACGATTGAACTGGCAAGTAAAACTGAAAAAGGAATTATTCCTTCTGCAAACATCATTGCGAAAACCATGTGTGGTCCTGATTCTGGAACTATACCAATCAATACTGCAATCAACATAACCCAAACCATGTGTGATTGGATGAAAGCCTCGAAATCCCAGAATTTAAAAACCACCTGAATAATGAGTAATGCAAAAAATGACCATAAGAACACTCTTAACATGTGTTTTTTAATAATATGCTTCCAGACATGATCTTTTAAAAAATGGTCTGGAACGCTACCAATGATAACCGCTGCAATTCCTGTTAAAATTGTCATTGTTATCCTTTTCCAATCCCAGGTTGGCGACCCGACTTTCCCTGTGGTTATGGATAACATAATGGCAATAAGAAAAAGGAGCAAAACGGCACGATGCCATGATATATGAAGGTAATATTTCGCTAACTGGTCTTTATCAAAGCATTTACAAGATTCGATTGTATGAACTTCATTCAATTCACACTCCTGACAGGGAACGATATTTAGTATCCCCGCAATTTTATCCGAAATCCATGCGAGGACTATACCAAGGACAAAAAGAATTCCAAAAAGCAGCATTGCTTTTTCAGGAAATAATGCCAACATAACAAATGCCTCATCACCACTGGTGGCGATCATACCGCCTACTAACGCACCAAAACTCATCAAACCATGAATATAAAAAGATACATTTAAGAAAGCGCCCAAACAACCCGGTGTTGATCCAAGGAACGAAGCAATCAAGTATTGCCGTCCTCTACCCCCCTTGATTGACTGTGACATTTTTCCATTCGTGATGACGTTGAAATAATCTATCAACAGCATCATCACAAAAACAAAAACCGTGATGAGTAATGAGTGCTTTAAAATATTCCAAACGATCATGATAGAATTCGTCTCCTAATGTTTAAATTTGTACCAATTACTGCTTTTCTACAGCTGTCATATAAATTCTTTACTTTCACCCTCATATTCCGGAAAATAGTTTTTGATGATTCTTAAATCAAATTTTGAAAGTATGGATTCTTTGGGTTCTCTCTCCAGCAAAAATTCACCCCGTTAGATAAGGCTTAAATTATCTTTTCCACAACATCTTTTATTCCCTTATTTCCTTTACTTTAAAATTAATTGCTAATAATAGTAGAATTTCTATTTATCTAACGGGGTTTATCAACTCTTCTTTAGTTATTTTTCCATAGGTTAGATATTGATAATATTCATCATCCAAGAACACTTCATGTTTTGAGCTTGTATTACCTTCTTTTATGATCGCCAAGAATTTTCTATAGTTTTTCTTCTGAACTTTGATCAATTCAAAACTTCTATGATAATTCAAACAACTAATCTATTGATTTATGATAAATCCCTCTTCTTTAATAAAATCGCTCAACGCTTCTTGAATATTACCCTTTTTGAAATAAAGTTTCATTCCTCTTTCTTGCAGCCTTTGAATTCCTTTTTTACCGATATGTGCTGATATAATAATCGAACAATCATTAATAAACTCGTATACATCCAGAGTCTTTAAATGCTGCATTGTAACTTCATAAGGGTTAGTTCTTTTCTCAATAAGTCTGAATTTTTTTACGTTTTTAACTTCATAAATAAACATCTCTTTTGCCATTCCCAACATCTTCGGAAAGATATTAATACCATCGTTAGTTGGTACGGCAACTCTTACAATATTTTCTTTATTGACTTTCAATCTTTCGGGCTTTCAATAATCTTACATAGCTCCTGACAAAGAAAACCTCTTCAAAGCCGGCGAAATTATAATTTGCCAGTATTTTCTTCCAATCTCGCTTAATAAAATCAAAAGCATATTTGCATTCAATGCTCTTAAAAATAAAATGATATAATGGCGGCATCTCATTCATGTCAAATTCCGCATAATCGAGCATGAATAATGCACCGTTCGGTTTCAAATGATTAGAAATGTTTTCAAGAACCGTTTTACGAATTTCATGTGGAAAGCCGTGTGTTACAAAACTAATGAATATTTTATCAAATTGCTTTGACAATGAGAATGGCATATCGATTCTTTGCCTGGTAAACGAAATATTGTGATGTTTTGCGCATTTTTTCCTAAATTGTGTTCCCATAACCGACGATATATCCATTCCGGTAATTTTTCCGCCATCACTTAGATATTTCGCCATAATACAGGCATTACGCCCGGTACCACAACCCAGATCGAGAATTTTATCTTCACGCTGAATATCCATTGCCTTAATTGCCCTGTGAATAAATCCGCGATAAAGACCCAGAGAGGCAATGTTCATAACCCTATCATAGTGTTTTGCAGTAGAGGGCTTTAGTTCAACACCCGAGTCGGGATATAGCTTGTCCATATTTAACCTCATTTTTTACAATTAATTTTATATATAAAATAGAATGACATGAGAATAACCGCTATGAATAATATGAAAAAGAGATTAAATCCGAATTCGGTTATTATCCAGCCTCCTAAAAATGGAAAAATGACGGGAAGAATGCCACCCGCTCCCGTCAAGCCAGTGTATAACGCCCTGTTATTATTACTGGTGATTTCCAGTAAAACCCCACTTATAGCAATTCTATGAATTGTAAATACGATACCGCCAGCCAAAAAGATGCAAGGAAAAAGCGCAGATCCCGGCAGAATTAAAATAACCAAAGGAATTAGCATTGCAATAATAGAAGTAGTGTACAGCATGAGCTGGTATTTTATCTTTCTTGAATAGTAGAAAAGTATGCTGCCTGTTAAAACACCACCAATTACCTTTAGAATCAAAAAGTCTCCGATATCCTGGCTTCCGGCAGAAAATATTCTCTTGGCATAAAGTATTAAAAAAGGCATTAACACTATACTGATTCCCTGAGTATTTATTAAAAACAGATAGTGTCTCAGCTTTTTATTGGTGCGGATCTCTTGAATAATAATGTTTATATATTTCACCAGCCCGTTAATTTTGAAACTGGATGCAGTAATTTCTTTTATTTTCCAGAATCCTAATGATGCTATTCCCAGGAGTGCTGCAGAGAGGAAAAATAGCGTGGCATAATTCACCGGATATCCATAGGAGGTAAGAACCCTTCTCGCAAGAAAAGCTGACAGAAAAACAACAATACTGGAAATAACCTGCTTTATAGAGAAAAACGACTTTCTCTTTTCCTGCAATACCGATTTCCCCAAAATATCAACATAATTTATGTTTGCAAAGGCACCGCTAAATGAAAACAGCGAGATCAAAATGAAAATTAACAGAATTATAAAGCTATTATTAATATTAGGTGAAAAATAGAACAACAGAACCATTCCGCCGAGGGCGAAAATGCGAGCGTTAATCCCACCCAACAAATAACCTTTCTTTGAAGATTGATTATTCAAGAACGGAGCAAAAAATAGTTGAACAAGTCTTCCTCCACCAAGCATTATTGCCGTTAGTGCTCCCAGCTGTAGCGCACTTCCGCCCGCATCAACCATCATAGCCGGAATGATTGTGTCAACATCCATGAAATTTGTAGCCAGAGCAAGAAAAACAGCGTGCCATAAAAAAGAATAATAATTTTGTTTTGATATCTGTTTATTCAATTCCACTGGATAAATCTATTACATTTCGTTTGTTATAAGTCTGTTAATATAAATTCATTTACTATAATAAAACTTCCATTTCCGATGCCGCACCCAGCTTTTTGTATATTTTTTATTTTATCAAATTGTCCGAAAATGGTTTGTAGAATCTTTCATAGATTTTGTCTTCGTACTATAACTGACCATTTAACCTATCCAGCTCTCCTGCGACATAGTCATGAATATATTACGCTGTTCCCGGTTCATCTCTGTCAATTTCAGCTCAATCTCCATACCAAATTTAGTTACAGCCTCGTGCACACTATGTACAAGATAGTCCTTGATAGGAATCTCCAGAAAAGGGAGAGCCATGGTGATTATAATCTTTTCCTCAGAAATAGTTATATCATCAATCATCCCCAGTTCCATCAATGTAAGATTGATTTCGGGATGCCTTACCTTTTTTAGTGTTTGCCGAATCTGCTCTTCAGAAATATTATTAGCCATTGTTTTCTCCTATGCTTCCTTTTTCTGTGATAATCCTACTCACTATCATTTTGACCAAAATAAGACCAATAAAGATGACATGGATACCAGGCAGACACACCTTTTTGTGCCTGCCCGCTCTCAATGCTCAGTCAACTACTATGGCAAGAATATCGGCCCGTTGGACGATTAAATACTCCTTACCTTTCAGCTCTACCTCGTCCCCTACGTACTTACCATACAGAATCTTGTCCCCAACTTTCACCTTCTCCTGAAGATCTTCGTCAGTTCCTACGGCTACCACTTTGCCAAGTCTCGGCTTTTCCTTCGCAGTATCCGGAATAATGATTCTCCCTGACCTACTCTCTTCCTCTTCTATCCTTTCAACGACCACACGATCATCTAATGGTTTAAGTTCCATGATGAACACCTCCTTTATTTATTTATCGAATACCCAACAATCTATCAATCTCTGGCTTATTGAAGCCCACCACCGGACGATTATTTATGAATACTACCGGTACGCCCCGATGTCCCCGACGAGCGAGGTCCCTTGCCGCATTGGCATCTCTGGAAACATCAACTTCCCGAAATCGAATACCTTTCTGTCGCAAATAACGTTTCACCTTCTCGCACCATGGACATGTAGACGAGGTGAAAACAATTACCCTCCGTTGTACTTCTGATTTATTCATACCTATTTCTCCTCTGATTATCGTCCGTTCTTTATATTACTCTTTTTTTGTATAGTTTCTCTCACCAGCATGCACTGGCACGTCAAGCCAGTTTTCCTGATCTATAAAAGGACAAGCATAAAACTCACTATAGGCACACCACGGGTTATATGCCTTATTGAAATCTAAAATCCATTTCCCCTCGGTGGTATAATGCTCCTCAATATCGAGATCGATGTATCGCCCCGCCCCGTAGGTTTCATTACCGCTGGTTTTATCCCGAAAAGGAACAAACAAACGCCCTTCTTGCGGATCGCTTTTATAAGCCTGGAGTTTGCATTCCTTAGTACCTATCTTGAATCTAAACTCACCCCATCGAAGAAACTCTCGTTCGTTGCCTTGAGTGTCTTGTATTTTTAATATCCTTTTCTCTTTATATTTGTGGAGTTCAATCTCGAACCGAAAATTTGGGCCAGGGAGATAATAGTCGAGTCCTTTGAACTGCCGGCGTTCTTCAGAGGAAATTGGAGAGCTATAATGGCTCGAAAAAAATATATCCTTCTGTTCACGCTCCTTTTGAATCATTTCCTTCCATTTAGAAACTTCCATATTATTTTTACCTCCTTTGTTCACAAAACCTTTTTAGATCCTGTTAAGTGTTTACTATATATCTGTAGCAATGGCATTTTTTAATTTTTCCCTGAAATTAAATATATGCCCTTTTTAAAGCATATCGTCATGGTCTATTTTTCTAAAAAACTTCTTTTCAAAATAGAATGTCCTCTCTATCTCATTTCTAACATCTTCTAAGCTCATGTGCATATACTCCCTAAAATGCTTCGGAAGAACTGATATAAGTGCGTTTTTTCTTGCTGCTCTGAATACTTCTTCATACAACTTCTCTCTGTCATTCACAAGATGTATCACATCATAAAGTAAAACCACATCAACAGATTCGTCGGGCATTGGAATTTTAACATCTTATGCAGTTTCTATTCTTTTTATATTTTTTAACCCATCTTGCTTAGATCTTCGCATTAATTCACTCAATGATATCTTGTTCGTATCCACCTTGCCCGACTATCCTTGCTACAGGAATTCCCTAATTGCCTATTCTGCAACCAAAGTCTAACACTACTTGATCTTTTTTTATTCCCACATCTCTTAAGACTTTTACGCTATATTTCATCAGCCAAAATTAATTATCGTTAATTTTATTTGATAATCCTCGACCTTTTTTACAACTAGATTCTCCATTCTTCTCTAACTTCCTTAAGAACTAGTATTCATTTTTTTAAAATTTAAAATGTAACCTTTATCATAGTTATCATCATGTATGAGTTTTTTAAAAGATTTTTTTTCAAGATGAAAGTCTGCTTTTTCTATTTCTTTTATAACATCCTCTAATCCCATATGGGCAAGCGTCCATAAAGGATCGTCAAACTTGTGGTGCTTTGGATAGACCGAAAGAAGAGCACCGGGTTTTAAAACTCTACGAATTTCGTCCAATATCTTTCTCCTCTGATCCATATAATGCAAAACATCATAAAGCAAAATCAAATCTACAGATTCATCCTCTAACTCAATTTTCAACTCTTCTTGTGTATTCATTGGCTCTATATTCTTTAGCTCCTCGGATTTTGCTATATGCATCAATTGGTTTAAAGCTTCCCTGTCTTTATCTACTGCATACACCTTGCCTTCTTTTCCCACCACTTTTGCAACTGGGATTGTGTAGTGACCAGCTCCGCATCCAAAATCTAATATGACTTGCCCCTTTTTTACACCAACTTCCTTTAGGAATATTGTCCCTTCCTCTGTCAACCATCTTTCTAAGTCTGTCTTCACAGTTTTATCCTTTTATTGAAAAATATGTACATAACACATCAAAAATAAATTACTTTAATCTGAGCATCCAGCCCAAGCTATACTGCTCAAGTAAATCCACAGCTTCCAGTACCGCAACTTGCAGTGCCGTGAGAATCATAACTATTAGAGGCAAAAGAAGATAAAATTTTTCCTGGCTTTGGTGTCTTGCAGACTGAGCCGAGCCTATCTCTTGATTTATAGATTGCGGCAGTCAAACATGCAGGACCACCGCCAATAATAATTATATCCTCCATAATGTCATTTGTTATAAAATTAACTCCTCCTGTTTCTTTAAATATGCGGTCCTATCTTTCGCTTAAGATCCGATTCATAGCTTGGTGTAACTCCAATAATTTGATCCACCAACTCGCCGTTCACATAAAGATTCAATGTAGGTATACTCCTGATACCATATTTCATAGCTGTTTGCCGCCCTTCGTCTACATTCAACTTACACACCTTTAAACTTCCCTTGTACTGTTTAGCTATTTTCTCAAGCACTGGTGCAGCAATCAGACAAGGTCTACACCAGGGAGCCCAGAAATCAACCAGAACAGGAATATCCGATTGAATTACTTCACTCTCAAAATTTCCGTCGCTAACACTAATCGGTTTTGCTTCTTCCATCTCTAAATTCCTTTCCTGTTTTAAATTTTTTGCTTTAACACTTAGGTGATCTTTTGATTCACCTACATCTTTTTCAATACCTACATTCTGTTTAATCTGTTTCTCTGAGACATTCTCGTTCGAACCTTTCCCGCACCCCAAAACTAAGGTTATGCATAAAACGCCTGTAAAAATCAATACCTTCTTCATAGATTCCCCTCTTTCTCTATATTACATACTTTTCATCTTTTTCTAAAATTAAATATATGCCCTTTTTGAAGTTTGTCGTCATGGTCTATTTTTCTGAAAAGCATTCCTTCAAAATAGAATGTCTTCTCTATCTCATTTCTAACATCTTCTAAGCTCATGTGCATATACTCCCTAAAATGCTTTGGAAGAACTGAAATAAGCGCGTTTTTTCTTGCTGCTCTGAATACTTCTTCATACAACTTTTTTCTGTCATTCACAAGATGAATCACATCATAAAGCAAAATAACATCAACAGATTCGTCGGGCATTGGAATTTTAACATCTTCTGCAGTTTCTATGCTTTTTATATTTTTTAACCCATCTTGCTCAGATCTTTGCATTAATTCACTCAATGATATCTTGTTCGTATCCATCGCATACACGTATCCACCTTGTCCGACTATCCTTGCTACAGGGATCGTATAATTGCCTATTCTGCAACCAAAGTCTAACACTACTTGATCTTTTTTTATTCCCACATCTCTTAAAACTTTTACGCTATACTTAGTCAGCCAGAGGTCATTATCGCTCATTTGCTAATCCCACACATGCAAGTTCCCATATAAGTTCATGACACTGAAATAGAAAGAATAACATTCTCCAGAAAACTTGCGAGAACACCAATAGGCTTCATCCCCTGAATTTTTGGTGGTTCTTGAACAATTCATTTTTTAATTGGTCTTGACACAGTCTCCTTTTTAATGAACCAATGTTCATAAATAATATAATGAACATATTTTAATATTATCAATTATTCTTTTATAGCACAAATAAATTAACCACTATTTATAGTTTCCTACGTTTTTGTCTATTCTATATTTTCACTTTCCGTTTAGTATAAATATATGCATTCCCTTCAATTTTCAGCTTTTAACTCATTTTCTATATAATTCCATATCTTCTTTATCTCCTTTGCAATGTCACCATTTGAAAACTCAACCACTGATTGTCCCTGAACCATCGCCTGGGTTACAATCTTGTCGTAACGAATTCTTCCTATGAAATTAACATTTTCAATTTGGCAAAATTTCTCAATCTGGTCAGAAATATTGATATTCAAATCATACTTATTCACGCAGACAAATGTGGGAATATGAAAGTGACCGTATGAAAGTTGTACAACACGCCTCAAATCATGCAATCCCGAAAGAGTCGGCTCGGTAACAATAAGCACTGCATCTGCTCCGGTTATCGAAGAAATAACAGGACAACCAACACCCGGCGCTCCATCAATGATTACAAAATCCAGTTTCTTTTCTTCCGCTAAAAGTTTTGCCTGCTGCCGAACTAATGAGACAAGCTTTCCAGAATTTTCCTCAGCAACTCCCAGCTTTGCATGTATCAAGTGTCCAAATCGGGTCTCGGAAATGAACCATTCTCCGTTCAAGTGTTCTGTAAAATCAATAGCATTAAACGGACAAAAATGTACGCAAACAGAGCAACCCTCACAGGAAATTGGATCAACAACATAATTCTCATCTATCGCATCAAACTGGCAGACTTCACGGCATCTGCCGCATTCGGTGCATAGATCTTTATTAATGTAAGCTATTTTGCCACCGTAAAACTCTTCACGATATTTAATCTCTGGTTTTAGAATCAAATGAAGGTCTGCCGCATCCACATCGCAGTCAGCCATAACTTTACTCTTTGCCAATGACGCAAATGCTGCAGTGATACTTGTTTTCCCGGTACCGCCTTTGCCACTAATGATCGTTAATTCCTTCATACGGTCACCATACTTTCAATTTTCTCGTACAGGTCGAGAAATCTATTTCTGTATTCAGGATAAATGTCAATTATAATTTTACCTCTCGAGTATGCTTCAGCAATTTTTCTGTCATTTTCTATTTCCATTAAAATTGGGATATTTTCTGCCTCGCAGTATTCTCTGACCTTATTATCACCAATATCGGAACGATTAATCACAACTCCGAATAGTATGCCCAAAGTGCGAACCATCTCCACCGCCAATATTAAATCATTCAAACCAAACGGTGTAGGTTCGGTAGCGAGGATAACAAAATCACTTCCCTTTACCGCTTCAATTACAGGACATGATGTGCCCGGAGGTGCATCAATAATCACAATCATGCTATTAGCCGTTCTGTCTTTTACAGCTCGAATGAGTGGCGGTGACATGACCTCACCAATATCGAGTAGCCCATGAACAAATTTAATATCGCCATTTTCTCCCTCTTCGGTCACGCCAACAACCCTTTCTTTTTGCGCAATACAATTTTCCGGGCAGACCAGCCAGCAACCGGCACATGAATGACACAATTCGGGAAATACAAGAACACTATTTTTGATGACCACAATGGCGCTAAATTGACAAATTTCCTGACATTTACCGCAAAATGTACATCTGCTTAAATCCACATAAGGAATAGACACACTAACTTTTTCAACTCGCAAAATTTCTGGCTGTAAAAAAATATGAGAATTAGGTTCTTCAACATCACAATCTAACAATTGAACGTTTTCGCCCAACGATTTCGCAAGGTTTACTGCAATTGTTGTTTTGCCGGTTCCGCCTTTTCCACTGGCAATTGCAATTTTCAATGTTTTATCCATAATAATATCCGTTACTATTAATACAAGCTAAAATCATTCTTTTAATTCAGGTATTTCCTTCGGTCTATCGCCGGATTCCCTTCGTTCAACGAGGTCATAAATTCTATCAAATGATTTCATAACCGTATCTATAATAAGCGATAAAGAGTCCGATTTCACAACGACTGGCTGAATTCTGGTTTTTGCGCTTATTTTCAAAAAGTTGGGGCTCATTCTTCTGCCTATGATAACATCAGCATCATTAATTATCGCCATAACTGCTTTCATCTTTTCTAAAATTCCATGTTTACCATCTACATCAGGTGATGTATTTTCTCTATTTCCGGCTAAATTAAAATTCCCTTCATCAAAAAGATCGTATATATAGAAATGTTCTGCCTCACCCATATGGCCTGGAGAAATGTTTTCTCCGTCATTCGTTCCAATAACAACTCTCAATTTCCTCATTTTACTCCTCATGTTTTAGCAATTTCACAATGTCATACGCCTTCGCGACTGTCTAAATTCGTTAAATGCGCTATATACAATTAATCATTAAGTACATTTTCAAGAATCCGTTGTCTATTCCCCATCAGAACCTCGAATTACGCAACACTTTAATTACAATAATAAAAATACCCCCTAATACCATAACTATACAAAGGATTTGCCCCATACTTAAAGGGCCTAATATAAATCCAAGCTGAGAATCAGGTTGGCGCACAAACTCAATAAAGAAACGCACAAATCCGTATCCAATAAGATATAATGAGAGAAAAAAACCATCGGAAACTTTTATTTTTCTCAAACTCCATAGAAGTATAAAAAGAAATATCCCCTCAAAAATAGCCTCATAAAGCTGAGAGGGATGGCGAAGTTGATGTGTTGGATCCAGGGGGAAATACATTCCCCATGGTACATCGGTTACACGACCATAAAGC
This sequence comes from uncultured bacterium, assembly GCA_964441235.1. GTDB lineage: Bacteria > Fidelibacterota > UBA2242 > UBA2242 > UBA2242 > BS750m-G69. The sequence continues at coordinate 90,740 of CAYTUQ010000001.1, forward strand.
TCGCCATTAATAAAGTTGCCCAATCTGCCAAAGGTATATCCCAAAGGAATCGCGGGACATAAAAGATCCGCTAAACGCCAGAAATTCACTTTATGCTTATTACAAAAGAGGCTTGAAAATAAAATAACCCCGATAACTCCACCATGATAAGACATTCCAGAAATCCCTGTGAAGCGGCAGCCTCTTGAAAAATCAAAAGGAATAATTATTTCTAACGGATTATTAACAAAATATTTAAAATTGTAGAACAATACATATCCTAATCTTCCACCAATAATGACTCCAAGAATAGCCCAAATAAAATAACTATTTATCGTATCTTTAGAATATCCAAGTTTTTCAGTTCTAACTCTATATAAAACCAGATAATAAACAATTGCAAAGGCAACGATATACATTAAACCGTAATAGCGCAGTTGAAATGAACCAATCGTAACAAGAGTAGGTTTAATGTGTTCCGGTATATGATTCCACCAACTCAAAAAATTGCTCATCTTTTAGTAATTGATACAGTTCCATCTTTTAATTTGAAAATTTTCCATATAATAAAAATCCCTTCAGCAATAACAATAAAAGCTTAGTTCTTAATATACAACGCTTTGTATATAACACTAAAGGCAAGAACCATGACAAGTACGGCAAGTCCAACTTCTAACCATGTTGGTTTTGCCTTTATCGAAATTCCACTCCCAGTTCTTGCTCCTACCACTGATCCAATCAGAACACAAAGTGCTGGTAACCAAACGATGTTCCCGCGATGCCAATATATTACCATAGCAGCAAGAGATGTGAAAATCGTTACAAATAGTGAAGTGGCTATTGCTTTATGAACGTCTTGCTTCATTGCTTTCAGAAAAGGTGGGAAAAGAGAACCACCACTACCACCTCGCATTCCTGTTATTAGATTCAGGAAAAACGGTATTAAAATAAAGTTCTTGGGACTTGCGGCAAGCGCTTGTGAGATTCTTGGAGCAATTTTATCAAGGTACATTCCAAACGCTGTCAAAATTGCTGTAATTACAAAAATAATGGCTAAAGCTAATTTTGGAATTAATCCAACAGAGAGAGCTCCAGCTATTGAACCTAAGGTGCCCCCAACAATTACATAAATACAAATTCTTTTATTAATGTTTTTCCTATGGATTACTACACCTACAAAAGATGAAAAGGGAATAACAAACAAATTTATTCCAAAGGCGCTAATAAGAGGAAGCCCAGCAAGATTAAGCAATGGTATTCTTACAGAACCACCACCTATTCCAAACATACCGCTCATAAAACCAGCTACAAGCCCGATACACAAATAAATAACAAACTCAGAAAGTGTTAGCATACTCTAATTTTCTTTCACAAACAGTAGCGGAAAAACAATGTCGCTTAAACAGCATGGTATCCAAACAGCTATAAAAAGAAATATAAAAACAACAATGTACATTAACCAGCTTAATGACCCTCCAACAGCCATAATAATATGAAAAAGCGATGCCCATGTGCTTAACAAGACATGTCCGGCATGAGGAAATTTTGTTGATGGTTTGAAATACGCTATTGCAATACCTATTAATGCTAACGGGTTAACCAGCCACCACTTTTCAATAAAACCTATGTGAACACCCCTGTTTGGCATATCTAGTAAAACCTCTCCTAAATAAGGAATTAACGAATCACTTATCGTAGCAATACCTATAGAGCCTGTATAACCAATAAGCAACAGCACCCAAATATTGCATTTAATTTTAGAAAGCCCGCACTTGTGAAGATCATACATTGAAGCCGTAACAATAGCACTCAAAATAACATGAATAGGATGAAGTATGTAAAATATTTTATAAGATAATTCGGATGACGCTTTTCGGAAAAGTAACATTATAATTATTCCGGTAACTGCTCCAAAAAGTGTAAAAGGAGAATGTCTCCTCAATTCATATAATATTTGTTTAAGCACTTTTTATCTTTTCTGCTATTTTGGAAATACTTATTGAAACATCTGCCTCTTTATCTTGAAGGACAATCGGTTTTCCAATATCTGCTCCTTTTCTTGCATCTACATTAATAGGGATCCTTCCTAAAAAAGTAACACCATTTTGCTCTGCCTGAGCTTCGCCTCCACCCGATCCAAACAGGTCTATCTTGTATCCACATTTTGGGCACTTAAAACCGGACATATTTTCTATAATACCTATATCATGTATTTTCATGGTCTTCGCCATATTTATCGCTCTCCTTGAGTCGATCAAGGATATCTCTTGAGGTGTTGTTACAATTACCGCCATCTCGGGTAACATTCTCTGAGCAATTGTAAGAACCTCATCTCCTGTTCCAGGTGGAAGGTCAGCTATTAAAAAATCCAGCTCCCCCCATTCAACATCACCGAGAAATTGTTCAATTGCCTTTGAGCGAAGAGGACCTCTCCAGATAACGGCCTGATCCGGGGGAATGAAACTGGCAAAGGACACAATTTTCAACCCAGCCTTTTCTTGTGGAATTATTTTGTTGCCGTTTGAAGCAGGAACTCCCGTAAGACCTACCATCTTTACAACATTCGGCCCCGTAATATCTGCGTCAAGAAGCCCTACTTTATAGCCTTTGAGATGAAGCGAATAGGCAAGATTCACACTCACGGTTGTTTTACCAACTCCACCTTTCCCGCTGAAAACAACCACCTTGCGCTTCACTCCTCTCAAATTATCGGATATCTTTTTATTTTGTCCCTCAATCTTCTTTTTCTGTTCTTCAGTAAGCATTAATGTCTCCTTATAAAACTTTTTTTAATACATAAAATCTAATGAACTTAAATTTTTATTATCATCAAAAGTAAGATATTTATAAACCTCACCTGTAATTACCATCTTTTTACTAAATTTCACTTAAATATTCTGCGACGGAAAGTGCAGCAATAGTTCCATCTCCACAGGCTTCATCAATTTGACGAAACTTCTTTGAGCGAACGTCACCGGCAGCAAATACTCCGGGCAGCGATGTTTTCATATATCTATCTGTGATGATATAGCCATAATCATCCAATTCAACTGTATCTTTCCCTGACGATATCTTTTTAGATAAAAATTTCGTGCTTGGTAAAAAACCTACATAAACAAAAACACCTTCAACATCAATCTGCTTTTCATCTCCACTTGAACGATCCTTCACTGTAGTAGATTTCACAAAATCATCGCCATTAATTGATAAGAGTTGGTGATTAAGAAAGAATCTCGTGTTTTCGTGATTTTTCAATCTTTCTTGAAGTATTTTTTCAGCATTCATATAAGGTAAAAATTCCAAAAACTTTATGCTTTTTACGTGATTTAGAAGAGATTCTCCTTCTTGCAAACCTGAGTTTCCACAGCCTATTACAGCAACATCCTTATCTCTAAATAGCGGCCCGTCACAAGTCGCACAATAAGATACACCTCTGCCCATAAATTTATCTTCACCGGGAACGCCCAGTTTTTTAGGTACACTTCCTGAGGCAATTATAACTGCGCGAGCGAAATATTCGTTTCTTTCTGTTTTCACCTTGATTTTTTTTTCTGTGGTTTCAATGTTTTTCACCTCATCAAACTCGCTGAATTTTACTCCAAATTTCTCTGCTTGCTTTTTGAACTTATTCACCAGGTCTATTCCTTTGATCCCATCAGGAAATCCCGGATAGTTCTCCACCAAGTCGGTTTCTGCTGGAAGCCCCCCAACTATTGCTTTTTCCAACAAAAGCGTATCCTTTCTATCTCTTGAGGTATAGATTCCTGCTGTTAAGCCGGCAGGACCACCACCAATAATTACGACATCATGAACTCCATTACTCATTCTACATTTCCTCCATTTTCAATCAATTTACAATTCGACAACATTAAAACTTACTCATCATAGAGTTTAGTCAAGATTTTCACAAAAAGGTTACACTTATAACAACATCTATTGCGAGCTAACAATTTCCCTCATTTAACTTATTAACACATTAATGCCAATAGTCTTAAATTTTCAAACTTTCAATCCTCTTACTGCGAAATACACCAGTGTTAAATTGATTATTTATTAAATATAAATTTTTCTCCCTAAGGGCAAAAATTCTTTTGTGCCACCTCCATGTTCAATAACATCCAATACTCTTTCATCTCCTTTGTTAAATACTGCGCCAAATATTTTCTTAACATTTCGATATTTTAACATATCTTTATTCATAATTGATGACGGCCCCAAGAGAAAAACATCACAGAATTTCTTTGTGTTATTTATGATATTTAAAAAGCTTTTGTTAAAAATAGTGGTTGCGGAAAGTATTATTGCATCTGCTTCATTTATATAGCTCATTTCTAATGCTATATCAGTTAGGCAGGAGTTTTTCTTATTCCTATCAAAAATTGAAATGCTTAAATTTTTCTCCCTAAACTTTTTTAGTAAAGGCTTAAAGAGACCGACCATAATGATATTCTTATAATTCTTAAAATCCATAGCATCAAAGATGTCACCCGTTTTTGTACGATAATTTGAATAGTTGAATTTCCCGTTGAAATAGGCATTCAAAATAATTCTATATTCGGTTTTATTTAAATCCAAATTTTCCAAATAATCAATCATAGGAGTAACATTATATGATAAATTAGCACAAACACCAATGTTCCCGTTTTTCAATAACAATGCAGAATATTTAGTTCCACAAACGACCTTATCAATTTTTGAAATATCAAAACCATGTTTATCAATAAAATATTTTAGCGGCTCTTTTGTTAGCTTTCCCATATTTAAAGAAAATACTTCTCTAATCTATCAAATGCTTTATTTATAATGTCTCCCGAAACACAAAAAGACATCCGTAAGTGTCTCTCTCCCGTTGGTCCAAAAGCTATTCCTGGTGTCGTAGATACTCTTGCCTCTCTTAACAACTTTTTACAGAATGACGTTGAATCTTTACCTTCTTCCAACAGTATTCTGGGAAACATAAGATAAGAGCCGCCAGGTTTCTGATATTTAAAAACATTATTAAGTTTATCAAGACTTTTGCACATTAAATTACGTGTAGAGAGATAATGCTCTTTAAACTTCAAAATGCAATCCTGTGATCCTTTTAGAGCAGCTAATGCCGCATATTGCGAAACTACAGGTGCACAAATTGCAAAAGGAATATGCGCCTTCTTTATTTGCGGAATATACTCCTCGTCAGCATGAAGGTAGCCAATGCGCCAACCGGTCATTGCGTAGGTCTTTGTAAAAGTATAGCAGCTAACTACATTCTTCCTCACATCAGGAATTGATGCTATACTAAAATGTTCATTACCATCAAAAACAAAATATTCGTAGGCTTCATCCGTAATTACCATCAAATCATTTTCAAGGGCAATTGATGCTAATTGGTGAAGTTGCTCTTTAGAAAAAACAGTACCGGTAGGATTACTTGGGCTGCAATACATTATTGCTTTGGTTCTCTGAGTTATTGACTTTTTTATTCTATCAATATCAAGGACGAATCCCTCTTTTTCAAGTAAGGGGATAAGCACAGGTTTTCCAGATGCCAGAATCACCTGACGAATATGAGTGGAATAAGTTGGAGTAGGCAAAATAACTTCATCCCCTGGGTCGATTAAAGCCATCACAGCTGCTGCCAATCCCTCAATCGCTCCGACTGTTACCAATATTTGAGAAACATTAGCTTCAATATTATTATCTCTCTTGAGCTTCTTAACTATCTCTTCACGTAATTCCAATAGCCCTTCACTTTCAGAATATCCACCTGCCTTTCCATTCCTAATTGCTGAAATTGCAGCTTCTTTTATATGCACAGGGGTATCAGAAGTTGGCTTCGCCCACGATAAAAAAGATACATTTTCTACCTGTTTGGATAGTCTTGTCATCTCGTGGATTGCAGACCCCTGTATTTGACTAACTCTGTTTGAAATCTTACAATTTTTACCCATAGTATCTCTTCTCACTTTTAATAATTATCGTATGCCAATGATTTTAGCTTTTCATAAATAGTTCCATCAGGAAGCATATAGTCCTGATGTAATTCTCCGCTCTATTCCAAATGATAACGAATGCAACTTTCCCAATCTCCCTTACAATATAACTCTATCCAACTTTTATCCAATTCTCCTTTATAATAATATCCTTTCACCGGACACGAGTAAAAGCATTTAAATTCCTTGGACAATACTTTTAACTTGCGGGACTTTTTGCACTACCATACTTCTTCTGCAAATTCCCTGTTTTACAATGTATCACAACAAAACCGCCTTCCCCAAATCCGTCTTTGTAATTCTGTACATTTTTTATATCATCGAGATTTCCAAAAACAGTTTGATAGACTTTTTCTATTATAAAGCCAGTTTTTTTTAGTAATGATATAACCTCAATGGTAGAATAAAAGGTTGCGATTCTATAAAATATATTTTCATATTTAAACTTTAGATAAATATTACCTAAAGGGCTTTCCTTATCGACAAAGCCAATAATAAATGATCCCTTAGGTTTAAGAATTCTTTCCACTTCCAATAAAGATTTTTCTGCATCATCGAGGAAACAAACTGTCGTTACCATCAACGAAAAATCAAAACTATTATCTTTAAACGGTAGATTTTCACCAACTCCTCTACAAACTTTCAAGCTCCTTTTTGTTGCCAACTTTAACATTTCAACAGAAGGGTCAATACCAATTTCAATATCGAGGGGTTCAGCAAACAATCCGCTTCCTATGCCAATCTCAATTCCATTTCCATCTTCAGGCATAACATGCTTTATTACTTCTAATTCTGATTGATAAGCATATTTATTTCTATCAAACCATTTTTCATATTGTTGATAATTTTCATCAAATGGTCTCATTTTGGGCATAAAAATCGCTCCTTATAAAAATATTACTACTCAGGCAATAACTCTATTATCTTCCCAGCGCCTCCCTCGACATACTTTTCAGGATAAAGCGATTTTATTTCATCTATATATTGAGTGCAGTGAGTGGGGCAAACTATTTCCAGGTCTTCAATCAGGTCGAATTTATTAAAACCATGAAAACCACCGATTAGAGCATAGGGGTTACCGAACTGCGATGCTGCTTCTAGAATATTCCCTATTCCCGGATGTGAACATCCCACAATTATGACTGACCCTTTTTCAGTTTTGATAACCAATGATTGTTCAATACCTTGTAACTCACCAGTAGAAAAAACATCCTCGTGAATTTTTAAAGATTCAGTCACATGGATTACTTCTTTTACTCCATGAACGCCTCTGAATGAAACTGGAGCATAAACTATAACATTGTTATTCAAATTAAGAAATGCCGAAAGCCCGCCTGTATGATCAAAATGAGCATGAGAAATAAAAACTTCATCAATTGAGGCTGGTTCAATATTTAGTTTTTTCATATTTGATAGAAGTATTTTACCATTCGTCCCTGTATCGAAGAGAATTCTTTTACCTACAGGTCGAGGTAACTCTACAAGACACGAAAATCCCCAATCAGCCTTAAGGCCCTTTTTATAAACGGTATTATCGTAAATAATAGTAACTCTCATCTTTTCCTCAATTCTATTATTTTAATACAGGATTTTACAAGTTTTTCAAGTTCTTTATCTTTATATTTAAACTCGGTAATAATTTCCCTCAATTCATCTGATAATCTTTCTAACCCCCAAAATATTCTTCTCCTGGTCTCTTTAACACTATTCCTTTTGTAATAAAAAGGTAGGTTCACATCAAAAAAGGAAATGCTATCAGCTTCCCTTAGTAAATTACCTTTTATACTTCCTCCTTTTTCATGACAGCGAACAAGATCATATACTTCTTCTGCAAACCCTTTGTCAGCATTACAGTTCTTCATTATTTCCTTTAATATATTCGCGCTGTTGGATGCATGAGATTTCTTAAAATCATTATAATTTCTATAGTCGCTTTGTCTAACTTTACAATTTTCAATGGCTCTTTCTATATCATGACCCAATGCAGCTATCTGTAATGCAATATCAGAATTGGGCTTTATCCTAATCAACCATTCTAAGGTATTCTTTGAGTGTATTGGGTCCTCGGGAATCATGGATTTTTCGATAGTTTTCTCAATCTTCATTTTTATACAATTAATGTCATTCATATTTATATAGAGCCGCAATCCTCCTAACGTTTTCAATATTCATTAAAAGAGCAATTATTATAAGGATTAAAAGAGGTAGGTTTACCAAAGAGCCGAGAAATATGATAAACAATCTAACATCCCGACCAATCCTAAAATAGTAACCTTTTGACCCAATTTTTCTCTTCATCAAACCATCATATTTATCAGCTGTATAACTATTCATGAAAGTGCCAATAATTGCTAAAAAACCGATAAAAAGATAAAACAAATTTCCACTTGAGGAAAAGACATAAAAAGTTAGCCCAAAAAGGAGAAAAGCATCAGCATACCGATCAAGAACAGCATCAAACCATCCACCAAAATCGGTTTTTTGGAACTTCAATCTCGCTATCTCTCCATCGCATCCATCAATAATAGATGATATTTGTGCCAGTACTCCTCCAATAACTAAACTTAGATATCCGCCTAAAAAAAAGAAAATAGCAGATGCGCTACAAATAGCAAAAGAAAGAAAAGAAACAGAGTTTGGTGAAATATCAGTTCTTACAAGATACCTTGAAATTTCAGTAGATATGGGTCTATTTAAATATCTTGATACAGGTCCATCGGAAGATTTTTTCAAAATTGATAAAAGTTTGCTTTCTGCCTTTTTAAATGTCTCCTCGCTATCAACATCAATCCAGTAATTATCTTTAATATCAAAAGTTTTAACTCTTCCTCTACTGGCAAGCTCTTTTACCCCACCTGAAAGGGAATCTTCTCCTGTACTGAGACTTTTTTCTATGCCGTTGAAAATTGCGGGCGAACAAAGAAAAACCCCCGTATCATAAGCATTATATTTCTCAATATTCTTCCCAATATCTACTATTTTTTTGTCCTCGATAAGAACTTTGGTAACATCTTCAAGATCAACAAGCTTATTGTCCCCAATATTATAATCTACAGACAGCATAATCTCATCATCAGCGATTTTTTTACCCTTCAATTTCAACAGTATCGATTCATCAAAGATATGATCTGCCATCAATAGAATAAAATTCTCATTAAGCAATTTTTTCGCTTTAAGAACAGATATGCCGTTTCCCTTTTCCCACTCCTCGTTTATGATATGTGATATATTTATATTTTTTGTCTGGCAAATACGGTTGAGATATTGTCTTAACTTCTCCCCGTTATATCCCGTTACCACATAGAAATCTTTTATTCCAGCGCTCTTTGCTGTTAATATTGTCCTTTCTATAAGGGAAAGTCCCAGAAGTGAAATAAGGGGCTTGGAATCACCCCTTTTTGACAATCTACTTCCTTTCCCAGCAGCTATTATCAGGCATTTCACTTAATCTTCCCTGTCTCCTCTTATAAAGGCTTCTACACGCCTATATGCTTCGTCATCAGTGAGCTGTTTTAAAGGATGCTTCATAAAATATGAAGAGGGAGAATGCAAAACACCACCCTTGCCTCTTTCAAGAGCAAGTTTGCAGCATCTAATTGCATCTATGACGACGCCCGCTGAATTAGGGGAATCTTCCACAGACAGCCTTATCTCCATATTCATCGGTATATCACCAAAAAGCTTACCTTCCATCCTTAGAAAGCATACCTTATTATCTTTTTGCCAGGCTACCCAGTCACTTGGTCCAATGTGAATATTCTCCTTATCTAATCGCTTTTCTGCCAGTTGCGACTGAACTGACTCGGTCTTTGAAATTTTTTTACTAACAAGCCTGCTTCTACTAAGCATATTGAGAAAATCTGTATTGCCACCCGTATTTAGCTGATATGTTCTTTCCAATTTCACCCCTCTCATCATAAACAAATTAGCTAAAACCCGATGCATGATAGTAGCGCCGAGTTGTGATTTTACATCATCTCCAATAATAGGTATCCCCGCTTTTTCAAATCTCTTCCCCCATTCAGGATCACTAGCAATGAATACGGGCATATTATTTATTAATGCTACCCCTGCATCCAGGGCGCATTCTGCATAAAATTTAGATGCTTCTTCAGATCCTACCGGAAGATAATTTAAAAGAATTTCTGCTCCTGACTCTTTCAATGTATTTATCACATCCTCTCTTGTAGCCTCTTTTTCATCAGACAGGACAAATGTGTATTTATCATCATAGTCTCTCATATGCTCTGCGATGCCATCTAATATCTTGCCCATTTTTACATTAACACCTGAATTAGGGATGTCTTTACAGAAAATTGTGGTACAATTTGGTGGTGCAAAGATGGCTTCAACTACATCCTTACCCACTTTTCTTTTATCTACATCAAATGCGGCTACTACTTCTATATCGTAGGGTTTGTAACCACCAATATCCCAATGCATCAGCCCAATTGCTTCTTTGCTATCCTTGTCTTTATAGTATTCAATACCTTGAATTAACGATGATGCGCAATTTCCAATACCAACCAAAGCGATTTTAATATTACTCATCTTTATACCTCCTATATTTAAATTGATTTTTCACATTGTACTTAAAAAATGAAAAAGATATACTCCAGAAAATTGGGGTAAAGTTATAAAATGATTTAATGTAGTGCTTTTAGGTGTGATGTTTGTATATAAAAAAACCCTTTTTCAAAGAGTAATTAACACCTGAAAATTGCAAAATCGGGTTTATCATTCCGCAAGATATAATTTCCTCCATTCTTACATCATATTCAGAGATATTTATAAAATCTAAAATTGAAACCTTCATCTTATTATTAACTCTTTGGGGAGTAAATATGTTTCATTTTGATATTCAATTTTTACTAATTCTGAGTTTCTAATCATTTGTTCAATAGTACCTTCTTGTGAAAATTCCCGCTCAATTTCCAGCGCCTGATTTTCTCTTAAGGGATGACGTGAACAAATTTCATATATCGCCTCACGAGCATTTGAAAATTCACTAACACCAAACTCGCCGCTTTCTCTACTGGTTATATCCCACGATTCTCCTAAAATTTTCCGGGCAAGAAGTATCCTATCCGGGGTCGAAGGCTCAACCCATGACTCTGCTGGCGGACGAATTGGTGCTGCTACATATACTCTGTCAGGTCTGATTCTATCTAAAGCAATTTTGGTTCTGCTTAATGTTTCTTTGGTATCATTCAAATCCTTTACCAGCATCACTTCAAGCCAAATTTTACCTGGATACTCTTTCTTAAAATCAATTAGCCCCTGAAGCATCCTGTCAAAGGTAATATTTTTATGTGGTCTGTTGATTTTTTTATATATTTCCTGCGTTCCGGCATCCAGTGTTGGCAAAACAACATCCGATTCTTTCAAATCAGTTCTTACATCTTCACGGTAAAACAAAGAACCGTTTGTAATTACAGCAATTGGTAATGAAAATTCTTTCTTCGACTCATGGATTAGCCATCCAAGGTCTTTGCAAAGTGTGGGCTCTCCATCTCCAACAAAAGTAATATAATCAGCTGTTGCTTTTTCTATAACTTTTCTTATATCATTTAATATCTCTTCTTTAGGATAAAAACTCTCGCGTTTAACTTGAAGATGATTTGTCCTACCAAGCTGACAGTAAACGCAAGAATAGGAGCATGTTTTGGGAGGAATCGGACTTACACCGACTGATCTCCCTAATCTTCGTGATGGTATTGGACCGTATGCAAACAATCTATAATATCTTAGAATTACACAATATTAAATATAATAACGGTTTGGCTTTGAGCAGCCGGGCTTTTGAAGCACCGTTCTTGTCAACCATAACCGAAGTTTATTTGTTGTAATTGCTTTCATTTTACCATCATCTACCCGCTTGCTTATAGCCGTTGTTGGCAGCCGTATTTTTTATTCTTTTCTTTCTTTCTCGTTTATAAAAGTCCAGTGTCAGGAAAACTATAATTGCAATAATTGTCAGGTACAGAAACTTTGGGATTTTAAATTCACGATACATTTTCCTGTAACTATCGTTGAAAATTAACATTGTAGTAGAAGTCCCAACTGTCAAGCTGATGATTATTAATGCTTTTGGTACAATTGCCCCAATTGAATACACTAAAGAATGTTTGTTGCTTGGAAGTTTGTAGAATAGTTTAAAAAAGTCATTTGGATTGTTGAAATGAAAAATCGAAATGAACTCTCTCAAGTTATTTTTTTCGTCAACCTTGATGGTCTCTATGGTCTTGAAGCAATAAATGTATGCGGTGTAAGTCAATAGACATAAAGCTAATATTTGAATGGTCAGAATACCAGTCCACCCGAAATTGAAAACAGAAACCATTAGGTTTGTTTCTCTTTTCAGGTCAGGGATGTATTTGTAAGTCGTAAAAACGTCATAGAATCTACTAATGACCATCAGAATTGATATAGTTAGAAATTTTTTCAAGATAATCTTTTTATATAGCTGCCAACTCACAAATATGAATAACTATAAAATCAATATCATAAGGATTATAGTATAGTAATTGCGTCCATCGGACAGACAGAAACACAAACGCCACAACCGGTACAAAGATCTTCGTTCACCGATGCAATTACATCTACAATTATGGCATTAAAGGGACATTTAGATTCACATACCCTACATCCTGTACATTTACTTTCGTCTATACGTGCAACAGGTTTTAATCTCTTTTTTATAGAATCTTGTTGGGATTTGTAGGTAGTTTGCTCCTTTTCTTCATTCCATGACGATTTAAATCTTCCACTACTGTCAAAACTTAATTCACTACGCTCTCTAGCTAAATTTGGATATTGTGCAAAAAAATTTAGAGATTGAAAATCCTTAAAATTCCCAAATTTGCGATGACCTGTTCCTTTTCTTTCAGATACACTTCCGCTAAATAAACCAAGAGCGATTGCTCTACCTCTTCTTCTTCTCATATAAAACCCGTCTATTAATCCTCTTCGATCTCTTTAATTCTTTTCACTAATTGATCTAACTCACTTTGCAACAGAACAGCCTGCCCTTTAAGTGTAGATAGTTCATCACTCTTGCTAATTTCTGCTTCGGAAGAGGATGGGCTACTCGATACATTCACTTCTCTCATTCTACGTCCCATGCCGCCACCCATGCCTTTTCCTCCACCGATACCAAAATGATCATTTACTGATGGGGAAGCCGCTTCACTCATTGTACCGCTTTTGAATTTTTCAACCGAGTCACGAACTAAACCGCTCACCCCTGTTACAATTTTAATACCGGCTTGACTAAAAACTTGGTATGCGTTTGGACCACAATTTCCTGTTAGAACTACTTCAACATCATTCTGTGCCATCATCTGCGCCGATTGGATACCAGCACCTCCTCCAGCCTGGACATTCGGATTTCGGATTGCTTCGTATTCCATTGTGTCCGTATTAACTATTATAAAATATGTGCACCTACCAAACCGTGACTCTACCTGAGAATCTAAACCAGGCCCACTCGACGTTACTGCTATCTTCACGCTGTTTTTTCCTTAATTTACAAATATCAAATAAAAACAGTATGGACCAGGGATATTTCCCCTGACCCTGCTAAATCGAACATTAACTACTTTTCAGATTCAGACTCAATCTCAGTTAATCTCTCTCTTATTTCCTTAAGAGAATTCTCAAGATATTCCGCTTGCACTTTTAAAGCATCTACTTCTTGCTGTTTTGTCATAGCCGGAGCTGCTGGTGTACCATACGGCACTGCTGGTGCGTAAGCTGGATAAGGATACGCGGCTCTTTGCCAACCAGTTAAGCCTGTCGCATAATACTGGTTTCTCCAGCCCCAGCCGCCACCTCTGCCAAAGCCTCTACCAAAAGCTCCTCCAGCTCCCGGTATTGGGTTTGCATAACCTGGCACTGAATAGCCCGCACAGAATCCCGCTGCGCGTCCGGTCATTGGGCCCATTCCAGCTGGGCCTGTTCTGTCACCTCTTGGCATAATATACCTCCTATTTAAATTTGTTATCCTCTTGTCATTAATGCCCCACACTTAGGGCATTTTTTTTGATTACATGGTTGCCCGACGCTGTGTGGCGCTTTATAACCACAACTTAGGCAAACACAATCTCCAACTGGACCTGCAGCTTGAGGACCGCCCATACGTCCTCTTCCTCCGCTACCGCCCCGAGCGGCACCTCGCCCTGTGCCTGGACCTTGTCCCAATGGACCTGTACCATCTCCTCTTGGCATTTTATTTACTCCTTTCTATTAAAAATTTACCAACCACCATGGTCACCTCTAAATCCTTGCCCACCTCTTCTATGCCCTCTCCCAACTGAAAACCACTGGTTCAAGTGAACTATATTCCTTGACTTGCAATCTGGACATGTTTGAGGGATAGAATTGGGATTATCAAACCGCGAAACTTCTCCACAATCGAGGCATCTTATCAAATCACTGATAAACGAGAAACTACCACCTTCAATTATCAGCTCCTTAACAGCTACAATCGACTCTGCCAATTTGCCACGAGCTTTCTCAATTAAGCGGGTAAAGGTAGGTCGTGATATGCACATTATCTCTGCCGCTTTCTGATGATCTAGTCCCTCGTAATCAGCAAGACGAATTGCTTCATATTCGTCAATAGAAAGTATTATACTTTCTAAAAATCTCACAGGTACACCAATAGGTTTCATACCCTGGATTTTTGGTGGCTCTTGAACAGTTCTTTTTTTAATTGGTCTTGACATAGTCTCCTTTTTAATGAACCAATGCTCATAAATAATATAATGAGCATATGTTCATTTGTCAAGCTTTTTCTTATACCACAAATAAATTAACCACTATTTATAGTTTCTTGTGTTTTTGTCTATTCTATATTTTCACTTTATTCACTATATTTACAATGATATGAAAGAAGGACGAGAAATTATACTTGTTGGCGATAGAGTGCTTATTGAGCCGGATACAGAGAAAAACAAAACTCCGGCAGGGCTATATTTGCCGCCAGGTGTGAAAGAAAAAGAAAAGGTTCAGGGTGGATATGTGATTAAGATAGGACCTGGTTTCCCACTACCAAGCACATCAGATCTGGACAATGAACCCTGGACACAGGATAGAGAAGAACCACATTATCTCCCTCTCCAAGCTAAAGAAGGCGATTATGCAATCTTTATGAGAAAATCAGCTGTCGAAATAGAATTGGAGGGGAAAAAATATTTAATTGTCCCACATTCATACATTCTCGTCCTCATCCGAGAAGACTTTCTGGAAGATTAACTCTCCTATATGAATTCCAATATATAAAATGTACCAACATATTCAGGTACAAATAAGCAATATATTTACTATTTAATTGAGACCTATCTACGGAGCTTTCTAGAAAATTAACCTAATCAATCCAATCAATATCAACGCTTCCAAGACCTATTTCAACCGCCAAATATATCTTTCGCTCTGCTTCTTTCCAGTTTTCGCTGCGATAAATATCTTTATCTATTTCATCAAAATCATCAAGGTTTAAAGAGGATAGGAAAGACCTCTCAGCTTCGATTTCTACTCCAACATTCTTTGGAACAGAAATTTCTACAGAACCAAGCCCAACAGTTACTTTACCTTTAATGTTTTGTTGCAAATCTCCATCAAATCTTAAATTTACTGATCCAAGCCCACATTCGACATCTAAACGCGCTATATTAGCATATCCTAACCCATTCGCTTCAACACTACCCAGTCCTGATTCAATTGAAAGACTTCTTATTTCTTCCTCGTTTTCTTTCCCAAATTCTATAGTAACATCGCTCATACCGCATTCCAAGCTTAAATCATTTGCTCTCAGGTCAGTAAAATCCAGGTTTCCCTTTCCTAAACCCAGGTCTATGTCAAAAGCAGTAGGGAGTATTCTATTAAACTTGAGCTTCCAGTGGTTCTTCTCTACATCACCGGAATATCCTTTGTCTTTTTTCCCAAGACCAAAGAATGATCCCTTCTCAAACTTTTCAGTGTACAAGTGCAGCTTTCCAACGCCCCCTAGTTTCTTGTATTCAATAATTGGCTTGTATCTCTTTCTTAAATAGGACATCTCGGATTCGAGTATATAATCATTGCTATTACTGCTCATTAAATCCAAACGACCAAAACCGAATTCTATATTAACGTTGAGCTCCTTTTCCCCTTTATAAGAAATATTATGTTGCTCAACTGTAAGGTCTTCTGCATACAGCCTCGCGAACAAAATAACTGCAACCAATAATGCCTTCACTCTCATTCCTACCCTCTTGTATTTGTCATCTTCATTAATCATTAGTCTGGCTAATTTATTTACGTATTTTAATCTTTTCCAAATATTCTTAGAATTTTAATATTTCCATTGCTTGTTCTGAGTTTAATTAGGTCTCCGCCACCATTTATTTTTCCCAAGCCAGTTATGAATGTTTTCGAACCTTTTTCAGTTCTCTCTATTTTAAGCGGGAAATCTGACCTTATTTCTTTGTCTTCCCATCTATCAGTTATTTTAATTTTTGCATCCACATCCGCTTTCATATTGTCGGGGATACAAACTAAAATATCGCCACCTGAACTACTGATTTCTACAGAATTATCTTTAATCCCCTTCTTAAGAACCTTTTTTGCCTCTACATCTCCACCTGAAGTATGAGCATAAATTGCTCCAACTGCACTCGAAATAATAATATCTCCACCAGATGTGCTGGCGTCAACATCATCCAGTGCTTCCCCTATCTCTATATCGCCACCAGAAGTCTGTAATTTGCAAACTCCGGCAACCTCTTTGACATATACATCACCACCAGAAGTACTTGCATCTAAATATCTGCTGGCTTTATTGATTTTGATGTCTCCCCCAGATGTATGCAATATAATATTGCCCTGAACATCACCGACAATAATATCCCCACCAGAGGTATATAGAGATACCTTTGCTTTCATATCATCAACGCCAATATCGCCACCGGAAGTTGTTGCTGTTAATTCTTCACCTGTAACATTTGAAATGTCTATGTCTCCTCCTGACGTTCTCACCTCGCCATTGCCATTAACGTCTTGTACATTTATATCTCCTCCAGATGTGTTTGTGTACAAATTACCTTCTATATGACGAACATTAATATCACCGCCTGAAGTAGTGAGGCTCACGTCTCCTGTGCATTTTGTTGCAGAAACATCACCACCGGAAGTCTTTATAACAACTTCTCCTTTAATATCAACTACATCTATGTCGCCGCCACTTGTTCTCAGTTCAACATTACCCGAAATAGATTGAACGTCTAAATCGCTTCCTGAAGATCCTATTTTTACATCAAACTCAAGCGGTGTCTTCACGATGAATCTACTATCATATCTTCTCGATTTATCCCTGCTCTCAACAATGATTGTGTTCCCCTTCTGGACAAACTTTGCTTTTTCGCTCTGAAGTATCTTTTCGGCACTCGACTCTGAGTATGCATTAATTCTATATTTTTCTGTAATGGTAACACTGTTTCTGGCTTCACCGATGACGGATACATCTCCTGTGATATCTTTCATGACTAGATTTCCACCATCCTTAACTTCGATAATTTTTTCAATTGTGCCACTATATCGCAAACCATCAAAGTGAATCTTTTCTCCTGAAGCACACGCTAAAATGATAGGAAAGATTATCATTAGTATTATCATAATCTTTTTCATTTTTATTCTCCTTCTTCGCTGTTTTCTAAAAATTTAGTTCTTAACTCTTCTAAGATTTCTCTGGCTAAAGATCGGACTGTCTCATCTTTATCATTGGCTGAAACCAGCGCAATCACAGGAATAATTTCTTCATTATTAACTTTAGAAAGATAATCGATTGCCAATTTCCTAACCCTTGCGCTTTTGTCATGCAATGCAACCGATTTGAGCGCATCCACGATCTGCTCTGAACACTCCTTTTTATAAAGAGATCGAATAGCGTGAAGTCGGACGTCAAAATTTTCATCCTGCAGCAAAACAGCTATAATCGTAGATTCTATTTCCCTGTTTTGTACTGATTTAGAAAGCAACTTTACTGCCCTTAACCGGCGATCTGAGTCCTTGTCGTGAAGTGCAGAATACATCAACATATTTTGAATTGTTGGATTATCCAAACCACCTTTTAGTTCTATGTCCTTTTCTACTTTCACATTTACCGAGACAATCCCATCTTCGTTTTCAACATCCTTTTCCTGAAAAAGGTCCGAGATCTCCACATCGCCGGACCTAAGCATGTAATCAGCAAGCGCATTTCTAAGGCTATTTTCTTCTATTTTAGTCATTCTCGGTCTATGGCTAATAAAGCTGGCAAGCATATCCGGATCGTTTAAGAGACCTGAACTAAGCCACATTTTCCCAATAAAAATGCCAATAACAAACGTCAACCCAATTGCTATAAGTTGATATTTAGGATGGGGGAAAATTTCTGTTAATGAATCTAACATCTTCTCTATCTTATCCTTAATTTTTGACAGAATAGTATCTTTAGAAACAGAACCAATCTGGTTCAGAACCCTCAGGTTTGCTTTTTTTATAAGCTCTTTTGTAGGAACTACCACTGGATCTTTTAAAATAGCAACTTTCATTTCCTTCAGTTTATTCAATTCATGTTGACAATAAGGACACTTATTAAGATGATTTTGAAAAATTCCTCTCTCTATAGACGAAAGCTCATCGTAGAAATATAGCATCAACATTTCGCCAAATATTTTATCATGTTTCATAATTAGTCTCCATTGCTATGCTGCTACTAATAATGTTTGCAGCTTCCGCGTTGCCCTGAATAGATACCTTTTGACAGTACCTTCCGTACAATCAAGAAGGGCAGCGATATCTTTTATCTTCTTTCCTTCATAATGTTTAAGAACAAATACTACCCGTTGCTGTGGAGAAAGCTTTTTCAATGCTCTGTCTATCTCCTCGCGCATTGATGATCTATACGTTTCTCTATCTGCACTATCAGTCTCATCTGCTGGAATTGTTTCCCAAAGATAATTACTTTCACCAGGATCAACCGTTGTAATTCGCTTTCGTTTGCGGTAAAAGCTAAAAACTTGATTAGACAGAATTTTATAGATCCAGGTAAAAAACTCACTTTCAAAGCGAAATGAGCCTATATTCCGATAGATTTTAACGAAAGTATCCTGGTAGAGGTCCTCGGCATCCTGGTAATTCTTAGTAAAGTGGAAAGCCGTGCTCATCACCCTCTCGCCGTATTTATTCATGATTTGCTGGAAGGCCATTTTATTTCCACCCTGTACTTGCTTTATTAATTCAATTTCACCTTTTTCCATAAAATCCAAATCCTATTTCTTTAGACAATGAGCTTTCTATAAAAGTTGTCATGAATCACATTACTTAAATCCGATGTTAACATCTATCACATGATATTTTCCAATTATTTGATTTGTATTTTTTCTACTGTACATTCAGAGAATCTACTATGTAAAAATAATCTCTAAAATTTATGATGATTATATAAACAGAGAACCTTTTACTTTATGACAAAAAATTTGCCATATTTATCCTCTTTCCCTGTTCTGAGGTATACTAAATAGATACCCGTGGGGACTTTCCTGCCAAATTTGTCCATAAGGTTCCAATTCACTGGTTCTCTCATTGCTTCTAAACAGGATTGAATAGATTTACTCCAGACTGATCTACCTATTAAGTCAAACACCTGCAATTTTACCGGCTTATTTTCATTTAATGCACTTAAAGAAAGATTGAAAGAAAAATTAGCGCTTTCCTTTGAAGGATTTGGATAAACTGTAACCTTTTCCCTCTTAACTAACTTTTCATTTTCAACTATTGTCTTTAAAACATCTGGTATTCCCCAGCCATAAAGACTATCAGGTTCATTTGACTTAGAAGAGTAATTTTTTAGTTCATTCATAACTTCAGATGGTCCCCAATTTGGATGTCTTTCAAGTATTAATGCCGCAGCCCCGGCAATCAAAGGAGTTGAAAATGAGGTTCCTCCCCCAGTTCCATATCCATCTATAGAATAATCTCTCGCAACATAATCACGAACTCCCATTGCACATAGATCGGGCTTTATTCGTCCATCAAAAGTAGGCCCATGAGAACTGAAGCTGGCTATAATTCCATCTTCATTAACGGCACCAACCGTTAGTGCACCGTAAGCGTCTCCTGGAGTATACAATCCGCCATCTGTAAACTGCGATCGAAAATTCCCAGCCGCCGTTACGAAAAGAATTCCCCTTTCAAAAGCCCAGTTTGCCGCTTTTGTTGTAACCGCAGAATCTCCATTAAGCACGTTAAAGTCATAACAAAAACCGTCATCAAAATCACGATATGCAAGAGAGGTCGAAATAATGTCCGTCCCTAACGAATCTGCCCACTCTATTGCTGCTACGTAATCATCTTCCTCTATCCGCGTTTCTGAACGTATCCTTTCGGTCTTTGCTAATAAAAATTCAGCCCCGTAAGCTGCTCCTATTAGTGTATCGGGAACGAACCCACCAACTAAACTCCATACAGTAGTTCCATGTGAACTCTGGCCATATTGTAAGTCTTCATCGTTCTCGTTTTGTACATTGCCGTCATTAAAAATAAAATCATGCTCCGCTATTAATCTGTTCTCATCAATTATTTTTTTAAACGCTTTGTGATCTTTTCTAAAACCGGTATCAATTAAAGTAATTCTCACTCCTTTCCCGGTCAACCCCAGATCCTGCACAGCCGGGATATTAATCATCTCTAACTGTTTATATGACATGCCATAAAAATCCTGTCCTTCACTAGCTTTCTGCAAATAGTTTCTCGACAGTTCAAAAGTATCTATGCGCTCTCTTTTAACAAAAGTATGTAGCGGTTCAATCCTATCGACAAATTCGTTTTTTTCTAATTCTAAATAATCCTTTTTGGAGATTACAGCACTGAATGCTCTTAAAATTCTGGAATAATGTCTTATCTCTAAAACATTTTCCTTAATAGTTTTAATAATTTCTTTACAGGGATAATAGTCACTTTGGTCTTTTCCATTTATCCATCCAATTTTATTCAATCTTTTTAATGTGCGCTCTGGGTATTCAATTGGCTTTAGAAATTTCCCCTGAAGTTCCTCCTTTAGATATATCCAAACCTTTAATGTATCATTTGGGATTTTAGAAAAATTGCTCCCTTCTATGTTAAAAGCAAAAATTGTTAGAAATATTGTCACAACAACAAAAGTTGCTTCCGACGCACTAAACAAATCTCTTTCTAGACCTTTGCTCATAGATAAAACCACACGCTTCTTAGAAATTTAAACTCATACTGCAATAACTGTTTTGCTGATAACAAATTTATAAGTAAAATTTTCTATACCTAACAATTATTAACGCAAGAGCTCTGTTTTAGGTATGAAAAAATTCCACATTAATTTATTTCCATACAGAATAATTGTAGATTTCATTTGTTTATCAAAAATAGTCCTAAGGCACGTCATTAATCTTCTGCAGGATAAACCAACAAGAAGATTGGTGTTTTATATTTATTATTTTGGGACTAAAAAAGATTTTATCTTTCAGGACAGTTTTACAAAAACCATTAACTTTAGTATACCAACGAACTGCCTGGTTCGTTTACTACTATCATTACGAAGTGAAAATATCTCTAATAAAATCACCGATATTTATATCCAAATCTTCCCTGAAAAATACCACCCCTGCCGATTTACAGCCTGCGTGCTTAGCAGTTATTGCCCCTGCATAAATGTCTTTCGAAATTGCCGTTATATTGCCCTTATCTACAACTTCTTCTTCCAGCTTTGTTCTTTGCTCAACTTTAAGAGGAACTAAAAGAAGACCTTTGTTAAGACAAGCCTCTGTTTTTAATGACGCCCTCTTAATACGCTGAACCAATTCCGAATCATAGAGATTTAACATATCAGGAAATCTCACACCAAAAGAGCCATCGTTTTCACCTATTAAAGGGTTGTCGCCGGACAGATTGACATGGTCCAAAATTATGCTTCCGTCAAACTTAAAAGATTCTCCAATAGGCTTTCCATGTCCAATAAAGATGAATTTTTCGATTCCTAATTTTATAGATGTCCTTACTGCCTCTCTCCACAATTTAGTGTCGGTAATACTATTTAAGTAGAATAACAGAATACCGCAACTACCAAACTCGTACACCTTAAAATTTTGATCGTAAGGTGTATCAATTATATTTATACCATTTATTAAATCTATGTATCTAAAGGGATAATTTGCAATTACAGCGGCATGTAGGTTAAATCCAACCCGTTTTTTGATGTTTCCTAATATCATATTATAGTTAATCTGCGACAAAACTATTAAGCGTCTTGTATTAAACTATCTGAATTGAACTCGTCTTTCTTAAACTTGTTCACATCCTCGTCAAGAATTTTTATAAGACCTGTCTGGCTATTAATAACCTGCCTCAAAGCATGGATCAGTTTATCCCTACCGTACTTAAGTTCTATAATTGAGTCCTCAATCTTAGACTTTTCTTTACGTGCGGCACTTAATGCATCTGTAGCAACTTTCTCTGCATCAAGAACAATCCTTGCAGCTTTTTCATTTGCCTCTTTCATAATTTCTTCAATACTCTTGTTTTTATTTTTTTCCCTTTCTCTTTCCAGCGGTTCCATCTCCTGCAGTCTTTCTTCTAATTTCTTGAATTCATCCGCAAGCATCTCAAGGAAGAAGCGTACTTCTACAGGGTCGTAACCCCTGAGGGTTTTATTAAATTTGTGCTCTAAAATGTCGCTTGATTTTATCATATCAACATCTGCCCCATACGATAAATAGCTCTGACAACAAAATTATCTAAAAAGTACAATACAACGATGGCAATTATTGGTGAAATATCAACGCCAATATGCGGGATTAAATTCCTAATTGGATTCAAAACAGGATTAACAAGGGAACTAATTACCTCTGTAATTCGATAAGCATGAGCGCTTGGGAACCAAGATAGTACAGCCTCAAGGATAATTAAAATCACATACAAGTTGATAGCAAATGACAGAACCTTACCTATTGCAATTAAGAAGTAGCCGACTATGAACATAATTCTTCCTTTATTATATATAAAGCATTAAACATCCTAACCTTTTATTGACGTCAGTGTTTTTGCCATTTCTTCCCAGGTTAAAATTCCATAGACCTATAATCTCAATTTCCGCTATCTTAGGAATCTAGTCTTCTCCATTTCCCACATCAGATTCAACAAGAGAATAATCAGCATACTCGTCACTTTTTCCTACTTCATGTTCGACAACACGCGTAACAGCGGAAATAGAATCATTATCGTCAAGATTTATCAATTTTACCCCCTGGGTATTCCTGCTTATTGTCCTAATTGTAGAAACCGGCAATCTTATTAAAATACCTTTTTC
This sequence comes from uncultured bacterium, assembly GCA_964441235.1. GTDB lineage: Bacteria > Fidelibacterota > UBA2242 > UBA2242 > UBA2242 > BS750m-G69. Next base: position 114,050 of record CAYTUQ010000001.1, read on the forward strand.
CGTTATAATCATAAGATCATCTGAATCAACTACTTCTCGAAGCGTTACCATTTTTCTGTTTCTTACACTTGTTTTTAAAGTAATTACGCCAACTCCACCTCTTCTGATAACAGGATAATCTTTGATATCAGTCCGTTTTCCATACCCATTCTCAGAAACAGCCAACAGTGTGCCCCCTTCTCTTTTGACAACAACCATACCTACGACTTTATTATCTTTTCCTGGAAGTTTAATTCCCCTTACTCCTGCAGCTGTACGCCCCATGGGTCTGACATCAGTTTCCCTGAACCTAATTGATTTACCGGAAGATGTCCCTATAATTATATCCTGCTCTCCATTACTAATCAGAACATCAATTAAGTCATCGTTTTCACCAACATTAATTGCCCTAATTCCTATCTTACGTGGTTTTCCAAACGATGAAAGTTTTGTCTTTTTAATTATCCCCTTCTTTGTTGCCATTATAATATTGCGCCGATCATCAAACCCTTTCACGCTGAGAACAGCTCTAACCTGCTCGCCCTCCTGCGTTTTAATCAGATTAACAATTGCCCTTCCACGCGATGCCTTTCCTGCTCTCGGAATTTCGTGAACCTTTAACCAGTAACAACGTCCCTTACTTGTAAAGAACATCATATAGTCATGCGTACTTGCGATAAATAGGTTTCTCACGAAATCATCATCTTTCGCCTGAGCACCCCGGCTACCTCTGCCTCCACGATTTTGCCGACGTGATACATCAACAGGAAAACGCTTTATAAAACCATTATGCGTAATGGTTATAACCATATCTTCTTCGGCAATCATATCTTCAACTGAGAATTCGCCTACATCATCAATTATTTCGGTTCTACGTTCATCTCCATATTTATTTCTAATTTCCCTCATTTCTTCTTTAAGAATTTCCATTCGCTTAACTCTACTTTCAAGAATTCCCTTTAACGCAGCAATTAACTTTATTGTTTCTTTGTACTCCTCTATAACTTTTTCGATTTCAAGACCTGTGAGCCTTTGTAATTTCATGTCTAAGATAGCCTGAGCCTGACGATTAGAAAATTCAAATATATCAATTAACTTTTCTTTTGCTTCAGCTGGAGATTTAGAGCCGCGGATTATTGATATGACCTCATCTATATTTTCAAGGGCTGTTTTCAGACCTTCAAGAATATGTGCCCTTTCTTCTGCTGAATTCAGATCAAATTTAGTGCGCCTTACAATAACTGTATGACGGAATTCTATATAATTCTGCAAAATCTCTTTTAACGTCAGAAGCTTTGGAACGCCATTAACAAGGGCTAAAAGATTAATACCAAAACTATCCTGTAACTGGGTATGAGAATAGAGCTGGTTTAAGGTTATTTCTGGTATAATATCTCTTCTCAATTCAATAACTATTCTAATACCTTCCTTGCCAGATTCATCACGAATATCAGTAATCCCATCTATTACTTTATCTCTTACAAGCTGGGCAATCTTTTCAATAAGATTAGACTTATTAACCTGATATGGAATTTCTGTAATTATTATACTCTCTTTTCCTGATTTAGTCGTTTCTACATAAGCGAGGGCTCTAATTTTTATTATACCACGCCCTGTCTCATAAGCCCTTTTAATTTCCTCTCTCCCCAGTATAATAGCACCTGTTGGAAAGTCCGGACCCTGGATATATTGCATCAAATCTTCAATAGACGATTCCGGATTATCTATGAGGTGAATAGCAGCCCCTAAAACCTCTGTCAAACAATGGGGGGGAATATTAGTCGCCATTCCAACAGCAATCCCGCTGGCACCATTCGCTAAAATCAAAGGTATTGCAGATGGCAAAACGCTTGGTTCTTTGAGAGATTCATCGAAATTAGGTATAAAATCAACCGTGCCTTTATCTATGTCTCTCATTAATTCATTTGATATCCTGCTCATGCGCGCTTCTGTATACCGCATTGCCGCAGCGTTATCTCCGTCTATTGAGCCAAAATTACCCTGCCCGTCAACTAAGGGATAACGAAGCGTAAAATCCTGTGCCATCCTAACAAGTGCAAAATAAACCGCTGCATCTCCATGAGGATGGTATTTTCCCATAACCTCACCGACAATACGTGCACATTTTTTTGTTGGTTTATTAAATGATAGACCAAGCTCTGACATTCCATAAAATATTCGCCTTTGAACAGGTTTCAATCCGTCCCTAACGTCAGGAAGTGCCCGTGAGACTATTACAGACATGGAATAGTCAAGATATGATCCGCGCATTTCCTGATCAATATTGACAGGAACTATTTTATCTCTATGAAAGTTTATATTTGATTGCATATTCATTATCTACACATCCAGGTTTTTAACATATTTCGCATTCTTCTGAATGAAATTCCGTCTTGGTTCTACATCTCCTCCCATAAGAATAGAAAATGTTTTATCTACTGAAGAAGCATCTTCAATAGTAATTTTCAGGAGAGTCCTTGCTTCCGGGTCCATTGTGGTTTTCCAGAGTTGCTCCGGATTCATTTCTCCAAGACCTTTATATCTTTGAACTTCGACCTTGCTATTTCCCTCTCTCGATAATCGCTTTATCAAAATATCTCTTTCATCATCATCGTATGCATAACACTCTTTTTTTCTTTGATAAACTTTATAAAGAGGTGGTTGTGCAATATATACATAACCCCCTTCAACTAACTGAGGCATATATCTATAAAAAAATGTAAGGAGCAATGTTCTTATATGACTGCCATCAACATCAGCGTCTGTCATAATTATTATTTTATAATATCTTAGTTTTTCTATATTAAAATCTTCTTCTCCTATGCCGGTTCCAAGGGCTGTTATTATTGTTCGTATTTCGTTATTACTTAAGACTTTATCAATTCTTGCTTTTTCGACATTGATTATTTTTCCTCTCAGTGGTAATATCGCCTGATGTCTTCGGTCTCGCCCCTGCTTTGCGCTACCGCCGGCAGAATCTCCTTCAACTAAATACAACTCACACAGGCTCGGGTCTTTAGTTGAACAATCAGCAAGTTTTCCGGGAAGGTTACCAATGTCAAGAGCGCTTTTCCTTCTTGTCAGTTCCCTTGCCTTTTTCGCTGCCTCTCGAGATCTCGCAGCGCTTAAACATTTTTCAATAATACGCTTGGCTTGAGCAGGGTTGCGTTCGAGATACTCTGCCAATCCTTCTGATAATATAGAATCAACTATTCCTCTAACCTCAGAATTGCCAAGTTTTGTTTTCATTTGTCCTTCAAATTGTGGTTCCGCCACCTTTATACTAAGCACGGCTGTAAGGCCTTCCCTTACATCCTCACCAGATAGTGTAAAATTCTCTTTCTTAAAAAGCTTGTTTTTTTGAGCGTAGCTGTTAAGCGTTCTCGTTATCGCTGTCTTAAATCCGACAAGATGAGTCCCTCCTTCAACAGTATTAATATTATTAACAAATGTAAAAATGTTTTCTGAATAAGAGCTATTATACTCCATTGCTAATTCTAAAGGAACACCGTCTTGCTCTTTCTCAATATATATTATTTTGTCTATAATTGCCTGTCTTGTTTCATCAAGATATTTAACAAATTCCTTCAATCCACCTTTATAGAGAAATTTTTCTATACTTGAATCCCTTTCATCTATTAAAATGACCTCAAGGTTTCTATTCAAGAACGCAAGTTCTTTCATTCTATGCTCAATAGTTCCAAAATCGTACTCGGTTACTTTGAATATTTTTTTGTCTGACATGAATTGAACTAATGTTCCTCTTTTTTTAGTTTTTCCTTCTATTTTTACTTTATTTTGCGGTACTCCCCTGATGTACGACTGCACATATATGTTATTGTCCCTATAAACTTCTACACGCAGCCACTCTGAGAGAGCATTAACCACAGAGACTCCTACACCATGCAAACCACCAGAAACCTTGTATGACCCTTTATCAAACTTACCGCCTGCGTGAAGCATTGTCATTACCACTTCAACTGCCGGCTTTTTTTCCTCTTTATGGATATCAACAGGTATTCCCCTACCATTATCTAAAACACTTATTGAATTATCCTTATGTATTGTTACCACAATCTTTGTGCAAAAACCAGCGAGTGCTTCATCAATTGAATTATCAACAACCTCAAACACAAGATGGTGAAGACCTCTTTTCCCTGTATCGCCGATATACATAGCAGGTCTTTTTTTAACAGCCTCTAAACCCTTAAGAACTGTTATTTTTTCAGCACCATAACTTGACATATCTGTGAACTTAATTTTACTTACCGTAATACTATCTCCCTAATATTTACCCTATTAAGCTTTTTGTTAATTCTTTCTAATATTTTATCTTTTCTGAATAAAAGTTCATTCCTCCATACAGGAGAATCTACTTTTATGTATAATTTACCATATGATACTTTTTCCGGTGTTGTATGGCTTGATATCGCTTTTCCTACTACTTCATCCCAAATAAACAAAGCTTCTCCCTGTCGAACAGGTTTTTCGATATCAAAGATTCTTAACATTTTATCAATAGCTTGAGCAAGGGTTTTTGCCATCAGAAAGCCCCTGTTGTTAATTGAAAAATTTTTGAGTTCGTATCACTACTTTTAAATCCATAATTAGACAAACTATTGATATCTGTAGATGTAATAAAAGTTTGATTACCACTGCTAATTTTATCAATAATTTTCATACAATGCTTAACATCTAATAAAGCAAAGAGGTCGTCTAAAAGAAATATAATTGATTCGTTCAACCTATTCTCAATAAATTGTCCCTCAGCCATTTTCAATGATATAAGAACAATCTTATGTTCCCCCTGGGAGCCAACATGCCTGATTTCCTTGCCCTCAAAAATAATTAAGACGTTATCAAGATGTGGACCACAGCTCGTTCTGCCAAACAAAATATCTTTTGAAAATCTTTCTCTGAGATTCTTTAAGAATACTTCTTTAAAAGAACTTTCATCAGCTTTAACATTATAATTTATCTTTATAGAAACATCTCCTTTTATATGTGAAATCTTTTTATACTTTTCTTTAAAAACATTATTAAACAGGTCTATAAAATCCATTCTCCCTGACTGAATTACTTTTGCATTTTCAGCAAATAACTCATCGTGAGTTTCTATATAACTGTCATAGCTGTGCTTTCGTTTTTCTCTATAAGAATTCAATATCAAATTTCTTTGAGTAAGTCTACTTCTATACTCTATTAATTTAGCAAAATACTCCTTATCTATTTGAGCAATGATTCTGTTAATGAAATTCCTTCTTCCTGCTGGTCCACACTCAGTTATTCTTTGACTGCTTGGAGACAAAATTATAACTGGAATTTTTCCAATTATATCTATCCTTCTTTTTAAGGGGACTTTGTTAAATAATATCCTTTTCCCATCAGTCTTTGAAAAATTAACATTAACAGAACTTTTCCCTCCTGAATTATCAATAAAATCTCCAAAAATCTGGAAATATGATTCATTATATTTTACAATATCGGAATCTGTATTAATACGAAAACTCTTTGTTAATGCAAGAAAATGTACCGCTTCGAGTATCGAAGTTTTGCCACTTCCGTTTTCTCCATTAATAAAATTCAACTGTTTATGAAATTCAAAATTACTATTAGTATAATTTCTGTAATTTACAATTTTTAGTCTTTCTAATATCATACAAAATCATTTTAAATTACAATAAAATATATCTAAAATAATTTTACTATATTAATTTAACTTTTTACTTATTAATTACTAATTTAATCTTATAGGCATGAGTATCATTGTTAAGTCTTCATTCTCTTGTTGTACTTTAGGTAAAATTATACAGGCACTTATTGGTGAATTAAGTTTCATTATTACTCTTTCTGTTTCGATATTTCTTAAAATTTCTCTTAAATACTCAGCGTTGTAACCAATTACCATTTCTTCATCATTATATTCTAATTCAATTTCTTCTTCTGCTGATGAGCGAGTTTCTTGATCAAGAGTACTAACTTTTGAAACTTCTTTACTTACTAAAAATGATATTTGATGTGTTGTCTTATTTGAAAATATTGAGACTCTTCTTAACGTAGAAATTAGATTATTTACATTAGCAATTGCTAATCTTTCGTTATTTAATGGAATAACACTCTCATAATCCGGGAATTTTTCATCAATTATTCGAGTATATATTATCGTTGAATCTAAATCTACTTTTACATGATTTTCACTAATAGCAAGAGATGTCACACCATCTCTATCAAGATAACCTATCAGAAGATTTAGAAATTTTGTCGGAATGATTACATCGCCTTCAAATCCTTCAGATGAAAAATCTTTTCTATTAATATATACTAATCTATGACCATCTGTAGCAACAGATATGATTCCATCCTTCTTTACCTGGAATAATACCCCTGTTAAAGAAGGTTTTAATTCATCTTTACTTACTGCTATTATTGTTTTTTTAATCATTCTACCTAACATTTTGTTGTCAATTTCGACATTGCTTATATCTGTAATAACAGGAATAGAGGGAAATTCCTCTCCTGGTCTTCCTATTATTTCGTAAGAACCTTTTCCTGCAGTTAGGTTAATAACTCCATCACTACTTGCTTTAATTTCTATATTTTCATCTTCGATTTCATTTAAAATATCTAAAATTATCCTGGAGGGAACAGCTAAGTTACCATTTTCAATCCCATTAACATTAAAAGTTGTAATCATTGTAATTTCAATATCAGAGGACCTTAGAGACAAATTATTGCCTTCAACCTCAAATAGTATACTATTTAAAATAGGCATTGTAGATTTAGTTGAAGATACTTTAGAAACTTTCTGCATATTTGAGAGAAGGACATTTTTGCTAATTGAAAAGTGCATCTTAAATCTCCTTATTTTTTACTTTTCATGTCGGGTAATTTTACATAAAAAAAAACTTATTTACAAGGAAATTTCAAATAAAATATAATCTATAAAAAAGGTTTTAATGACTATTCGCAAATAATTAAATAGAAATATTTGTTATTAAGAGGTTGATTTGTTGATAAAGATTTTTTTATTAAGAACAAACAGATAAGACTCATTGATTTTATTGTGTTGATAAGTTGTTAATATTTTTTAAAATAAAAAGAATATTTTATAAAAATATTTATAGAGAAGATTATTAACAAATTATAGCCAGTATTTTAAACAATCTACAAACTGTCGCCAGATGGATCTCCGATTTTTATATTTATATAGAATTTGGATTTTAGATCTTTAATCCATTTTTGATATAAGTTAGATTTTTTATATTCTAATGCCCATTGTTCGATAGTTGTCCATGTATCGTTATGTATATTATTTAATTTTAGAATATGAAAGCCAATGTCAGTTTTGAATACAGGGCTAATTTGTCCAATGTCAAGTTTATTTAGGATGGATAAAAAAACGGGATTTTGTATTTGGTTTTTAGGCATTCGTTCAATGCGTCCTTTATTAGCCTTAGAGTCTTTATCATCGCTGTATTTAATAGCAGCAGAATCAAAAGAAATAGAACCATTAATTATATTTTGACGTATTTCATTAGATAATTTTTCAGAATCTAAAATATTTTGTTCTGAAATTTTAGGAGTTATTAAAATGTGGCGCACATTTATTTTTTCTCCTTTTCTGTCAATTTGCTGAATTATATGATAACCAAAGTCTGTTTTAACCACATCACTTATTTCACCTTTATTAAGATTAAAAGCAACTTCTTCGAAAATTTTGATGAATCCGCCTCTATTGATATATCCGAGATTACCACCTTCTGCTGCGCTGCCAGGGTCATTTGAATATAAACGTGCTAATCTCCCAAAATCTTGGCCCTTTTTAAGCAATTTTAGAATTGAGTCAGCTTTAGCTTTAGCCTCGTTCTCTTCTTTTTCTCCGGGTAAGCTACTTATAAGAATATGGCTGAAATCTAAAGATGGTGGAATTTCAGGGAGACTGTCCTTAAAAGTATTGTAGAATTCGCTTACTTCACGCCTGGAAACAGACACATTTTTAAATTTCTCCGTACGAAGCGTCTCTACTATAAGCCTGTTTTTCATTAAAGAACGATAATCTCTTTTTATTTTGGAAATTGGGTTTCCCAGTATTTCTTCCGCTCTATCTCTTGAGCCGGTTTCTGCTATAATTTCTTGTATCTGATTTTCAAGCATTTTTTCGACGTCTCGGTCTTTAACTTCAATAGTTTCAATTTTTGCTTCTTCAAGTAGAATATTTTCGTCAATTAGAGCATCAAGAGATTTCTTTAGGATTAAAATATACTTTTCATTGTCCCGCTGAGGATTAATTCTCATTTGAGATGCATTCATGCGTGCAAATTGTTCAACATCACTTTTTAGAATTACGTGATCGCCCACTATTGCTGCTATTCCATCAATTAATTCCTGGGAATAGGATAATAAGATAGGAAGGAATAGAATACAAACTGACCGCTTAATCATTGAGAGCCTATAAAATTTAAAAGGTTATTGTCGTTTATTTCATAATCACTTGATGAAACTAGGCTATCAACGAGATGGTTATAACTCTCTTGTATTTTTTTCTGTGTTAACCTTTGAGTGATTTCATCACGAACTTCACTAATAGGTCTTATAGAACCTTTTCTGTATCTCGCGAGAACATATATGATGTGGAATCCAAAATCTGAAGCAATAGGACCAAGGATTTTGCGAGGCGCTGTCTCGAAAATAGTCTTATCAAGTTCTTTTAATGATTCCCCCTTGCGTATTATTTTAGTCTCAAATTTGTATTTTGAATAAAGTTTATCAAGATCATTGTGTTTGCGAGAAAGAATAGTGGCTTTTATTTTTTTTGCCTCATTAAAATCTTGGACTACAATATGTGAGACCTTTGCTTCGTCAAAATCTCGAACGAAACACATTTTGTTATTAAGATAATAGTCTCTTATTTCTTGTTCGCTAATTGATACATTTGTTTGCAAAAAATACTTGATATAAGAATCGATGGTGAGGTCTCTAAAAAACTCATCGGTTTTTATTCTTAAAATTTCGTCTTTGTCAAAGTGATATTCTTTTGCTTTTTGGAATAAGATTTCCTTTTTTACCCAGGATGAAATAATAGAATTTAAATTATCTCTATTTAAGAGCTTTGTACCATTTGATTCGGGTATCATGTAGGACAAATCTTCTTTGTTTAAATATGTGTTGCCAACTCGTGCTATATAATCCTTGTTATCATTTTTTGAGTTACACGATACTAAAAAGAGGGTAATAAAAGGAATTAAGAGTAAACGCACTAACTAACCCCGCTGCTGTCAGTTTTTACGCTTACAGTTTTCCAGTAGATTTTTAAATTGTATTTGTTTTGTAGATTCTTAAATAGTTCTGATTCGATTCGGGAATGCTCAGACCTTGAATAATCAGACCTAACTTTTGGTTTTACTGATTCAAAAGGTTTTGGAGCAGATGAGTGTTTGTCAAGAACCTTGATGATAGAAAAACCTTTGCCAGAGGGTATTAAATCGTGATAGACAGTACCGGGCTCAAGAGTTTGCGCAATTTTCCCTATATCACCATATTGTTTATCTGTGATAAAACCCAGGTAGCCTTTGTTAGGTTTTTTTGTGAATCGGGTGGTGTACTTAGATGAAAGCGACTCGAAATCTTCACCTTTGAGTGTACGAGACAAGATATTTTTGGCGAGGTCTTTATCTTTTAAGTATATTTCATGTACTTCTGCTGTCCTTGGGCTCATATAGAGATTAATTTTATTTTCTTCGTAGAAACTTCTTATTACTTCTTCGTTGAATACTATTTTATCTGAGATTTCGGAGTGTTTGTATTCATTTAAGATAACCTGGTTCTTGTAATTATCAAGGACATTAATAACTTCTTTGTCTTTATTGAGCCCCATTTTTATAGCTTTCTGATAAAATATATCTCCTAATACAGTATTTACTAAAAAATCACTTAGTGTTGATTTAGTGCTAAAGTTTGGAGGAATATTATTTGGAGATTTTTCAAGATGTTCAAGCAACATATTTTTATCGAAAGGTGTGTTTTTATATGAGATAAGGACTTCATTTGAGGGCAAACTTTTTAAAACATTGATAGGACTTATTTTCTTGTTTTTATTGAAACTTATGATTAGACTGTTTATTGCATCCTCATGCAAGGTAACGTTATAATCCTTTTTTGTTTTCTCCAGTAGTCTAATGTATGTGCTTTGTAGCTCTTGCCTATGTGAACGAATAGAACTTCTTTTTAAATCATCTTTAATCTCTTTATAAGGGGGAACGTCTTTGCTTCTTCGGTCAGTAACCTTTATTATGTGGTAACCGAACCTGGTTAGAACAGGTTCTGATATTTGTCCTACTTTCATAGAAAAAGCGGTTTCTTGGAATTCTGGCTCCATTTTTCCCCAACTAAAGTAGCCTAAATCACCGGTTTTAGACGTTTTTTTATCATCAGAATATTCCTTTGATAATTCTTCGAAAGGGATTCCGGAGACAGCTAGTTTATATACTTCTATGGCTTTTTTATATGCTTTGTCCTTTGAGGATTCATGAGAGCCCGATTTTTCATCTAGCGATATAAGTATGTGACTTGCACTTACTTCCACGCCCAAATTTTTATAAACGTTAATTAACAGTTTTTCTGTAATAATCGAATCAAGAATTGTACGGTCGAGGTAGAACCGTTTAAGCATTTCTATTTTATAATTGTCAACTTTTTCGACAACATCTTCTCTTTTATAGTAGCCCTTTTTAAAAGAGTCGTATTTCATTAATTCTTTTTTTGCAAAGGATAGAACCCTATCTCTCTTCTGATCTTCTGTCAGATTAACAAACCTTTTTGGGGGAAGGGGCTTATAAAAATTGTCAACACTTATGTATTTTGAATCAATTTTTAAGAGAGCATCAGGTTCAGGCTTGCGACCACATTGTGAAAAGATTAACACGAAAAATGCTGCTAAAAACAGAATAGAAAATTTTTTACTCATAGAAAACCCCCTCTATTAAAAAACCTTATAAATTAATTGCCTTTTTTAGGAGATACAAGAAATGTTTTATAATAGGAAGAAAAAATTTATTTTTATAGAAGAGAATTAATTGTAAATCAGTTCCGGGAAGAAACTTGTATGAAAGACCGATTTTATTAGAAGAGGTTTTAATGGAATTTATTAGAGTGTTATTTTTAAACGGATTCAGATCAGTTATAGTTATTAGAGCGGAATTTTTAGAAAAAATTATCTTTGAAAAACCTAAGAGAGTACAGAGAACTCGTATTCGGCTGACCTCAAGGAGAGATATTCCCTCATCCGGAATTTTTCCGAACCTATCTTTAAGTTCAGTTTTAATTATTTCAACCTGGTATAAATTATCAGCTTCAGATAATCTGCGGTAGAACTCAAGTCTTATAGAGGAAGATGATATGTAAGATTCTGGGAAGTAAGCGGGATTGGGGTATGAGATTTCTGCTTTGACTATTTTTGGTTTTTCATTCTGTTCTTTGTTTTCGCCCTTCATGCAATCTTGGAACGATTCTTTTAATATTTTAGTATAAAGGTTATATCCGACAGATTGAATGTACCCACTTTGCTCTAAACCAAAAATATTGCCGGCACCACGAATTTCAAGGTCTTTAGCAGCTATAGAGTATCCGGATCCAAGGGAAGTATATCTCTGAATGGTTTGAAGTCTTTTTATAGCTTTACCGTTTAGACGACTTATATGAGGAACAATAAGATAGGCGTAAGCTCTTCTATTAGCACGCCCAACACGTCCTCTAAGCTGATAAAGCTGCGCAAGACCCATTTTATGCGCTCTATTGATAAAGATAGTATTAACATTTGAAATGTCTATTCCAGATTCTATAATAGTTGTTGTGACAAGAAGGTCAATATTATGGTTTATAAAATCTTTCATTATGGGCTCAATCTCTCGTTCGCTCATCTGTCCGTGTGCAAAACATATTCTTATATCTGGACAAAGGTCTGTTAATTTGGATGCTACTGCCGAGATGCTTCTTATTTCGTTATGAACAAAATATATTTGACCGCCCCTTGAAATTTCTCTGTTAATGGCTGATCTGATAGTCTCTTTATCGTATGTAATAATCTCAGTGTAAATAGGGAGTCGTGATTTAGGAGGGGTGTTAGTAAGTGAGAAATCTCTGGCTCCAATGAGAGAGAATTGAAGTGTTCTGGGTATTGGTGTTGCCGAAAGAGAAAGGACATCAATGTTAGTTCGATGTTCTTTAATTTTATCTTTGTGTTTTACGCCGAATCGTTGCTCCTCATCTATAATAAGAAGACCAAGGTCCTTGAAGTGAACATCATCTGAGAGAAGGCGGTGAGTGCCGATAACTATATCAACGGAACCATCAGCTAGACCCTTAAGAGTTTCTATTTGGTTTTTTTTACTAATAAACCTTGAAAGAAGGGAAATATTAACTGGATATTTTTGTAGGCGTTTGGAGAACGTATTAAAATGTTGGTCTGCTAAAATTGTAGTGGGAACTAATATAGCAACTTGCTTGGAATTGGAGACAGCTTTAAACGCAGCTCTCATTGCAACCTCAGTTTTACCAAAGCCAACGTCGCCACAGACAAGCCTGTCCATAGGACGCGGAATCTCCATGTCTTTTTTTATATCCTTTGTTGCGGTAACCTGATCAGGGGTTTCTTCGTAAATAAATTCTGATTCCATTTCAATTTGTAAGTCAGAGTCAATGTCGAAAGAGAATCCAACAGATTTCGTTCGTATGGCGTATAACCGAATTATCTCATGGGTTATTTTTTCTAATGATCGATGCGTTTTTAATTTGGTCTTTTCCCATTCGGTAGTTCCTAATTTGTTAAGAACTGGGGCAAAGCCGTCTTGAGCTTTGTACTTTTGAACATCTTTTAATCTTTCAAGGGGAATATAGACTTTATCCCCTCCGTGATATTCTAACGAAAGACATTCTCTAACGGAACCGAATGCATTAACCTTATCCAGACCTAGATACTTACCAATACCGTAATTTATGTGAACCATGATATCGCCTGGCATGATACTCTCAGTCTTTAAATGCTGGATGGGGATGTCCCTGGAAAGTTTATTGAAAGTGTTTGTCTTTCTGCTGCGGGAGAATATATCGTGTTCAGCATATATGAATAGGCCAATATCATAAAATTCTACACTATGCGATATAATCCCTTCTTCAATTCTTAGATCGGAGTTTCCTAAAAGAGTTTTTAAGCGGTCGCTCTGGTTTTGATTGCTGCAGATTATATAAAATAGAGGATTGGAAACTCGAGGTATAATTCGAGAAAGGTATTTTTTAAATACAGAAAGTTTCCCTTCGGAGAATACAGGATAATCAATATTAAAATGTATGTCAGATTTAATGTAATCGTGTAGGTTAATGCATTTATAATCCGATAGTTCTGATAATAAGAGGCCTTTATTAGACATGTAATCAGCGATACTTTCAGGATGAGTTGTTATAAAAATTGAATTGGGATTTAGGTACGAGAGAATATTTGCAGTATCTTGTTCTTTGAAATTTGGGTTTGCGGGAGGCGTAACAGACAGAGAGCCAATTTGTTTAATAGACAGTTGATCTTCAGAATTGAAAACGCGGATGGATTCAACGACATTATCAAAAAATTCTACTCGGTAAGGGTATGCAGAATTAGGGGGATAAAAGTCAACGATTCCGCCTTTAACACTAAATTCAAGTGGGTATTCTACTGTAATTTCTCGATTATATCCGAAGTTCAATAAAGTTTTGATAAAAATATCGCGGTTGAGGGCTTTTTTTATCTCGAGTTTTATTGTGTTGCACCTTGAAAATTCTGGAGTAGGCAATTTTGCGGACAAGCCCTTAATAGTGGAGACAATAACTGGATTAATATTACCTGTCATCTTTGAAACTGTATCATTATAAAAAAAGGTTGTTATTGAATCAATATCATTAAAGTAGGTTTTATGGGATTCCGGATCAGGAACAAAGCAAACCAAAGGCTCACCGAGAATAAAATCTAAATCATCTCGTACTTCTTCAGCCTCTTTTTGGCTCTCAAATAGTAGAAATATGGGTTTAGACAAAGACTTATGTAATGAATATGTAAAAAGGCTTATAGACGAACTTGATAATCCTGAGATTGAAAGGGGTTTTTTATAGTTTTCAAGAAAAGCAAGCGTTTTTACAAAGGATTTGTGATTGGAGAATCTTTTATGAAAAATGTCAGAAAAGCTTATGGAATGTTTCACGTGAAACAACAGATTAATTCCTGAGCAAAATCATAAGGGATGTAATATCAGAGGGAGAAACTCCAGAGATTCTGGATGCTTGACCCAGAGTTTCAGGCTTAATTTTTGAAAGTTTCTCCCGTGCTTCCTTTGTGATTGAGGAGATTCTTGAATAGTCTATATTTATAGGAATGTTAGTTTCTTCGTGTTTTTTTAAGGACCCGATCAATTGTAGCTGTCTTTTAATATAGCCATCATACTTTACATCTGTCTCAATCTGTTCGTTAAAATCTTGATATTTATTAATCTTGTTTAGAAGAAGGTGGGGTAGATACTTTTCAATGTGAGAGAAATGAACATTTTTTCTACAGAGAATTTTATACAACGAGATACCGGATTGAACGTGGCTTTCACCTGAGTTGGTAAGAATGGAATTGGCGTTTGCGGGAGATAGGTGAAATTTCTTTATGAATGAAACGCTTTCTTTTAAAATAGCAATCTTATTTCGGGAAGAGTCTGAAAAGCACTTGGGGAGTAAGCCGATTGCGTTACCTTTTTCTGAAAGCCGAAGATTAGCATTATCGAATCTTAAGAGAAGTCTGTATTCCGCACTTGATGTGAACATGCGATATGGCTCATTAGGGCTTTTTGTAATGAGGTCATCTATTAGAACACCTATATATGCTTCGGATCGTTTTAAAATAAAAGGTCTTTTACCTCTGATTTTCAAAGATGCGTTAATACCTGCAATTAAACCAAGAGCAGCAGCCTCCTCATAACCAGAGGTACCATTTACTTGTCCGGCAATATAGAGGCCCTCAATTTTTTTTGTTTCTAATGTTCTGTAAAGCTGACAAGAAGGGAAGTAGTCATATTCGATAGCATAGCCAGGACGGATTATTTCTGCTTTTTCAAGTCCCGGGATTGAGTGAATAGCTTTGGTTTGAATGTCTAAGGGAAGGCTTGTGGCAAATCCATTAACATAGGTTTCATCAGAATCTTTCCACTCGGGTTCGAGGAAGATCTGGTGCGATGCCCTATCCTTAAAACGAACAATTTTATCTTCAATGCTGGGACAGTATCTAGGTCCTATACCCTTGATAATTCCTGTATATAGAGGAGAGCGGTCAAGTCCGCTGAAAAGGATACTGTGTGTTGTGGAATTAGTATGGGTTATATGGCAGGGGATGTTGATTGGGCTAAAATTTGTTGTCTGAAAGGAAAAGGGTATGGGGTGTTTATCTCCGTATTGTGGTGTAGTTTTATCAAAATCAATAGATGATGTTTTTATGCGAGGAGGAGTACCTGTTTTGAGCCTTCCTGAAGATATTCCGATTTCTGCTAAGGACTCTGTTAATCCAATGGCGCTTCTTTCCCCTAAGCGGCCACCGGAGAAGTGTTTTAGACCAATATGAATAAGTCCATTTAAAAATGTACCACAAGTTATAATAAGAGCCCTACAGCTTATGGAAGAATTATTTTCAGTTATTACACTGTTAATTGTTGATCCTTTTGTAACAACTCCAATGGCACAATCTTCGAGAACGGAGAGGTTTTTTTCTGAATCTATTTGTCTAATCATTTCTCGGGGATACGTTATTTTATCTGCCTGAGCCCTTGGAGACCATACAGCCTGGCCTTTCGACCTATTTAGCATTTTGAACTGTATCCCGGTTTTATCAATGACCTTTGCCATTTCTCCACCGAGTGCATCAATTTCGCAAACCAAATGTCCCTTTGCCAGCCCGCCTATTGCAGGGTTGCAAGACATTCTTGAAATAGAAGATTTTTCAAGAGTGATGAGGAGAGTAGACATGCCCATCCTTGCTGCGGCTAAAGAAGCTTCAGCACCAGCATGTCCGCCACCAACAACTATTATGTCATAGTCTGTATGTTTCACGTGAAACGCCTACTTCCCTATACAGAAATTACTGAAAATAGTATTTAGAATATCCTCGTTTGTTGTTTTTCCTAAGATTTCGTCCATTGCCTCAAGAGCAATTCTTAAGTCAACTACAATGATCTCTGAAGAAAGCCCCTTTTTTGCGCTAGCAAGGGATTCGGAAACCGATCTTAATGCCCGAGATAAAGCATCTCGGTGTCGTTTTCTTGTGATAATTACATCTTCTGATTTTGGAGCTTTAGATTTTGCTGCCGACACCATTATATCTGCTATTTTGTGAATACCGGAATGTTTTTTAGCTGATGTCAAAATAGCATCTTTTTTGTTAAAATATTTAGCCATTTTTTTTATTTGTTTTTCTGATGAGATGTCAACTTTATTCAACACAAAAAGAATATTATTAGAGATTTTGGGCAGATATGGAAAAAAGTCAGAGAAAGGTCTTGTAACATCGATAACGAAAAGAATTAAATCTGCTTTATTGATGTTATCAATAGTTCGAGCAATTCCCAGCCCCTCAATTGAATTGTCTGTTTTTCTCAGCCCGGCAGTGTCAACAAGACGAAATTGGAAGCCTCCTTTTTGAAAAGATTCTTCAATTGTATCTCTTGTCGTGCCCGGATATGGTGAAACAATAACCCTTTCTTCTTGTAGAAGGGCATTTAATAGGCTGGATTTTCCACTGTTAGGGGGACCAACAATTGGAACTAAAAACCCCTGCCTAACCATTTTTCCATAATTGTATGATTTTATAAGTCTATTTATTTTTTCTTTAAGTGCAGAGAGGGTGGAAATAATTTTAGTCATTGGGGTAAAATCAATTTCTTCTTCAGAGAAATCTAATTCTAATTCAAGAAGCGCAATAGTGTCGATTAAAATTTTCCTGCAGTCCTTAATTGCCTGGCCGGTTTTTCCCTCAAGAAGATTTATAGATTCTTTGTGTGCAGCTTTTGTTTGAGAATAAATAATGTCTGCTATTCCTTCAGCCTGACTCAGGTCCATTTTGCTGTTTAGAAAGGCTCGTTTTGTAAACTCTCCTGGCTCTGCTAATTGAGCTCCTGATTTTATGCAAATGTCTATTATTCGCTCTGTGATATAAGGGCTTCCGTGACAGCTAATTTCAATTATATCTTCTCCCGTATATGAGTTTGGAGCCTTAAAATATGTTACAACGGAAGAATCGAGATGACTTCCATCGTCAATATCGTAAATTTGACCAAAAGTGGCAAAATGAGGTTTTATTTCCCTAGATGAAGTAAAAATTTTATTTGCTATATCAAGGGACTTGCTTCCTGAAAGCCTTACTATGGATATGCCACCAAAACCGGGGGGTGTTGAAATAGCTACAATTGTGGTATTGTTTTTTATGGACATTTTCCATAAAGAAATTATTTTCTCTTGGCTTTAGCCTGTATCTGCCGAAATGTTTGAAAAGCGGATTTTTTTACTTTTTTAGGCTTATGTTTTGGCGGTAGAAATTTTTGCTGAAGCATTGAAAGAATATTGAACAGGGTATAGTAAAGATTTAAACCTGACGGAAACTGATTGAATATTAAGAACATCATAATCGGCATAAAATACATCATCATTTTTTGCTGAGGATTATTGGAAGCTGTAGCGGTTGTGAACTTCTGCTGAAGTAAGGTAGTAAGAGCCATTACTATTGGGAGAACATTTACGTATTGACCATAAATTGGGATTTTAAAGGGCAGCGTAAAGATAGTATCAGGAGCAGAAAGGTCTGTTATCCAAAGGATAAATGGGGCATGTCGAAGCTCAATTGTTGAGCGGAAAATGGTAAACAGAGCGAATAAAATTGGCATTTGTAGCAATAACGGTAAACAGCCACCCATTGGGTTGACACCGTGTTCTTTATATAATTTCATTGTTTCTGTATTTATTTTCTGAGGTTCATTTTGGTATTTCTCTTTTAATGCGACAATTTTTGGTTGCAGATTTTGCATCTCCTTCATTGATTGCGTAGATTTGTTAGTAAGGGGAGAAAGGATAGCCTTTACTAATATCGAGAAAATTATCAGAACCCAACCGTAGTTGGGAATGAGTGTGTTTAATTTTATGAATGTCCATAAAATACCTTTGCTAATTGGTTGAATTAATTTGAACCCGAAAGTCATGATGTGTTCAAGGTGGACAGAAAAACCTTTGATAATCGAATATTTAAGCGGACCGATGAAAATAGTGGTATGCGAGGGGGAATTTAAAGGGAGCATTAGATGCATCGTGAAAATTTTCTGAAATTCGTTTCCATTTAAGGGGATACCCGCTCCGGTAAGCTTATAGCCCATTCCGGGATTTGCAGGTATGAAAGATGCGGCAAAATATTTTGTTCTTATTGCTGTCCAGTAGGTTGAGCCCACAAACTTAGATTGCCTTTTTTTACCGGATTTTATATTGAGATTTTCAAATTCTCCGCCGCTATATGCGTAAGCCTTTGAATAGAAGATGTCGTCCTTCAAGAAAGATTCTGTATATAATAATCCTCCATTCCAGGACAATTCATAAAAGTTTGCGGCAGAATTATTCTGGAGACCGGTTAGGTCTGTGTCAAGACCGATAGTATATTTATTGCCGTAAAATTTAAATATTTTTTTTGCTGCCACAGCATTTTGGTTTCTTAAAACAAATGACATTGTAATAGAGTCATCCCCAGAAACAGAGAAATAATCTTTTCTTGCGGAAGATTTAATCACGTAATTAAGTTTGAAGTTCTGGTTAAGTTCAACAGTATCACCATCTATAGAAATATATCTGATTAGGAGGGGGGATTTCCCATTATCGTTAATTAATTGTACCAATGTAGTATCGCCGTCTTTTCTCATCTCGTAGTTTTTTAGAATGAAGCTTTTAATAGTTCCTCCACCCTCTGATGAAATAGTTGCCTTGTATAGATCTGTTTCTATGGTATATGTTTCTTTAATTCCAGAACTGATTATGTTTTTTTTTGTACGTGTGGGTGTTATGACTTGTTTTTCGGTTCTTGCAGGGGCGGAAATTTGCTCTTGATCTTCGTGTTTTATCGAATGTTGTGGTGGTTGCGGAGCATTTTTATTTATTAACTTATAGTATGGTTGCATTAAGAGGATTAGTATGAATATTAGTACAAATCCTAGAATTGATTTTTTATCCATATTTCTTATTCCTTAACATGTGGTAATGGATCGTATCCACCAGGATTAAAAGGGTGGCATTTTAGAATTCTTTTTATTGATAGGTATGCAGCTTTGTGTAGTTTATAGTTTTCTAAAGCTTCAATTGCGTAATTTGAGCAAGATGGATAAAAGCGGCACGATTTTGGGAGCAGTGGAGATATTGTTAGCTTGTATGTCTTTATAATAGTTATAAAAATTTTTTTTACTATATTCATTTTTTTGAACCAAAATTCTCAATAATTACTGATTGTAGTTCGCTATAAGGCAATTTTTTAGGATTTGAGTTTACCGTGAATAACATTGACATAGGTTGATAGAGAAAAGGTTTTGTAGTGCGATAAACTTCACGAATGATTCTTTTCATCCTGTTTCTTTTACAGGCTCCTTTGACGAACTTTTTTAGAACAATTGATAATTCCCATTTGTCTTGAGGTAGTGTTGAGATTAAGATAGATTTGTACCTTAAAGGGTCGTTGCGAGAAACAGATGAAAAATGTTTTTTCCAATTTGCGTTCCGTTCACATCTCGGCAACTTAAGCCGAAAGGACTTTTCTGCCTTTCGCCCTTCGTCTTGCAAGAATCTTTCTACCGCCATTTGTACTCATTCTTTCTCTAAAACCGTGCTTGTTTTTTCTTTTCCTATTACTTGGTTGATAAGTTCTTTTCATTTAATGCCTCATAAGTTTTAAAATCCGCCTAATTTAAGTTATTTTAGTGAACAGTCAACATGTTTTTATCTCAATTTTGTGAGGATAATTTATATCGCATTGAATCTTTCTCTTGACATTTTAAAGATACGGATTACTTTATAATGTGGAGAGAAAAGAGGAAGTTGATAAGTTGTTAATAAGTCTATTTGGTGTGATTTTTCTTAATCGTTTTTAGCAACATTTGTCTTTCATCTTTAAAGCGACTTTAAATTCAAGAAGTTTTTTGTTTCTCTAAAGTATTGTTTTACCAGGGTGTTTTAGCATACTGTGAGCTTGGAAGAAGACGTTTTCACTATGGAAAGTTGTTTTTGATATTATTCTTTGGTTTTATTTTAACTATTGATGGAGGTTGTTGATAACTTGGAAATTGAGGGTAATGTAAACAGCAATAGAAATTTAGATTGTAAGGATGTTTGGAGCAATTGCCTTGATTATATAAGGCAAAGGTTACCCGAACAAACATTTGATACATGGTTTAGGCCAATTAAAGCAATTTCATTAACAGAAAAGGAGCTTTTTCTTCAGGTTCCAAATAAGTTCTTTTATGATTGGATAGATAGTCATTATAGAGAAGTTCTATATAAAACTTTGAAAGAAGTGACGGGAAACGGTTTGCTAATAAAGTACACGGTCCTTTTAACAGAGGATTCCGGAGAAATAAAAAATTTGAACAGTCAAATTGTTGGCAGTCAGGATACTGATAGAAAGCCAAAGGCTATTACCGGAATGTTTGAAAAAGGAACCCGGATAAATGAAAGCTATACATTTAATAATTTTGTGGTAGGTGGGGGTAATCAATTTGCTAAGGCAGCAGCCGTTGCTGTAGCAAATGCACCGGGAAGGACATCATTTAATCCTCTTCTTATATATGGTGGAACAGGGCTAGGAAAGACACATCTCTTGCAAGCTATAGGGAATGAAACGCTTTATACTGGAAGGGCAAGGAAAGTTACATATGTATCAAGCGATACTTTTACATTGGATTTTATAGCAGCAATTCAGAGGAACAGAACAACAGATTTTTCACTGTACTATAGGAATATTGATATGCTTCTTTTGGATGACATTCAATTTTTTCAAGGCAAGGAGCAGACACAGGAGCAATTTTTTCATATATTTAATGGTCTTTACCAGCGACACAAACAAATTGTTCTAACGACGGACAGGCAGCCAATGGAATTGCACGGTTTGCATGAAAGGTTGCTTTCACGTTTTCAATCCGCTCTCACAGTAGATATACAACCGCCTGATTTAGAGACAAGGATTGCAATTCTTCAACAAAAGGCAACGCAAGATGGACTGGATATTCCTTTCGAAATTATTGAGTATCTTGCTACTAATATTTGTTCGAATATAAGGGAATTGGAGGGAGCAATGATACGTCTTTTGGCTTATTCCTCTCTATTACAGGTTGACATAGATCTTGGCTTGGCTCAAAAAGTGCTTAGAGAATTTTTAGGGTCCGAGCATGCTTCTTTAATATCTATTGAGAGTATCCAAAGTGTAGTGAGTGGAACTTATAATGTGAATCTTGATAAAATGATCGGGAAAAGCCGAACCAAAGAAGTTGCCGAGTCACGAATGGCAGCAATGTACTTCGCTAGAGAGTATACCAATATGTCGTTAAAAACTATCGGCCTTTACTTTGGTGGACGCGATCACTCAACTGTTGTGCACGCCTGTAAATGGGTTGAATATAAAATCTCTGAGGACCCGCAGTTTTCAAAAAAAATTGAATATTTAAAGAATAAAATAGTAACTACCGTTTAAGAATAAGTTGAGATAACGGCTCCAGTTTAAATTTCTTCATTGACTCTTGTTCACCTTTTATTTAACTTTCTTTCGCATATTGTTTACTATAAAAGGAGCCAAGCGTGTATCTTACAAGAAGGCAACATGAGATTTTAGGGTTTTTGAAAAACTATATCTCAAAACATGGTTATTCTCCGACATTTCAAGAGATAGCAGAGCATTTTAAATTCAGTTCGAAGGGCACAGTTTACAAACATTTGTTGAATCTTAAAGAAAAGGGTTTTATTACAAAATGTTGGAATAAGTCGAGATCAATTGAACTGACCTCTGATATTGCCGAAATGGCAATAGTTAAGTTGCCGCTTCTTGGTTATGTAAAAGTGGGACAACCAATAGAAGCAATCACTGAGTATAACACTATCGCGGTTCCATCTGATTTGGTTAGGAAGGGGCGGCATTACGTTCTAAGAGTCAAGGGAGACTCAATGATTGAAGAGCACATAAGGGATGGGGATTTTGTTATTGTTAAGGAGCAACAAGCTGCTGAAAATGGTGAGGTTGTTATTGCCCTGATTAGTGGTACAGAGGTTACAATAAAGAAGTTTTATAGAGAGAATGAATATATTAGATTGCAGCCAGCCAATGCGAATCTTGAGCCTTTAATTCTGCCGGAAGAATCTGTTGCGATACAAGGAATTGTAGTTGGTATCTTGAGAAAGTTCGTTTAGGAACCCATTTAAATGCGTATTTTAAAAGAGGGTTTCAAATTACAATCGATTATAACGAAGCCGTTATAGAAAAATAGAAGTTGCGGTTTAATAAAAAAATGTGATTTATAAAAGTTTTTACGTTTTGGGTAGTTCATGAATTTTTTAGGATAAAATATATTGACAATTGAACAAACTTTTTGTATAATGTGAGTGAAATACCGCGATTTTAGTAACACAGCGGTTAAATGTTATCTCTTAATTTTAAAATGTGGAGGAGTCTTATGCACAAAGGAAGCATGAATAAGGTTATTCTTGTAGGCCGTTTGGGAAAAGACCCTGATGTACGTTACACCCCCAGTGGAGATGCCGTTGCCGAATTGTCTTTAGCTACTGATGAAGTATTCAAGAATAAGGAAGGAGAGCGTACAGAGCGTACGGAATGGCATAATCTTGTTTTGTGGCGCAACCAAGCTGAATTTGCCAAAGAGTGGTTAAAAAAAGGGCAGCTTGTTTATGTTGAGGGCAGGCTTCAAACTAGAAAATGGGATGATAAAGAAGGTCAGAAGAGGTACAAAACAGAGGTAAAAGTTGATCAAGTTACAATGTTAGGTAGCTTTATTGGCCGCAATAAAGAAGATAATAAGACTGAGACTGAAGTGGGATCCGTAAAAGAAGCTGACGAAGAAATACCCTTCTAAAGCATATTTTTACCGGGACGATATAAATCGCCCCCATTTATATTGTACAAAGTTGGATTGTTTGCCAGGGAAAAGCACAAAATTCGCCTGCCTGCCAGAGCGAAGTGGAGGGCAGGCAATAATTTTAATATCAATTAGTCACAGAGAAGTTTTTTTATTTTTACTGAAATAACTTCTGCATTGAGTATTATTCTAAATGCCTAAGGTATTTCTTGTGTCCTCCTACAGGGAGCTTCGCTAAGTACATGATGGGTTTTTTTGAGCATTTTTGCGGCTGTTGAATTAAGCAGGCTAAACCTATTTGCTCTATAGAAAATGTTAAGGAGTGTGTGTAAGATCTTTAATTTTCAGAGCAAAGTGGTTTTTATAAAAAAAATCTTATCAAATAATTGTAATATTCGTTTATAATAGGGTTATATCCGAGACTTTTTAATAAGTGAATGAACTTTTGCCTATGAATTCCCGAAGTATAGATGTGGGTGAAATTTCATCTTCATCAAGTGGTAGGAAATATGATAAAAAATTCATAAGCCTTTTTGATTCGGGATAGCTGGCATCATCTTCAGGGACTTTTTTCAGAGCCTCTTCGGCGCGTTTCTTCAAAACGCCGAATTCATAGGCAAGAGAAGAATTAAACATTATATCGGATTCCTCCTGAAAGGGAAAGATATATTTTTTTTCTCCTGAAATAACCTTTTTCCACATGCCGATTGTTTCAGATGCAGAATATCCGCGATATTTGTAATCGCGCACTATTCTGCGTAATAACCTTGCATCATGAGTTGATATTCTATTTGAATTATCAAAGTTGAGGTGTGTCAGAGCACTTATATAGATTTTGTATTTATATGAGCCATCAATATTATCGGTTAATCTAGGATTTAATCCATGTATTCCCTCTATGATAAAAAGAATCTTTTTGTCAGCATCGATTTTTATGTTACTGCTATTCTTTTTACCGAGATTGAAGTCGTATTTTGGCGGAACTACAGGCTTTTCGCTCAGGAGCTGATTGAGGTGGGAATTCAATAAATCAAGATCAATTGCCTCTAAAACCTCGAAATTTATATCTTTACCTTGAATCTTTTTTATTTCGTTTCTGTCTAAAAAATAGTTATCTAAGGATAGCATAACAACTTTGTATCCCAGGACTCGTAATTGTATGTATAATCTCCTCATGAAAGTTGTTTTTCCAGAGGATGAGGGTCCCGCAATAAAAATTAGTCTGCGGTCGTTACCATGTTTAGCTATAGAGTCAGCAATTAGAGCAGTTTTTTTCTCATGAAGGGCTTCTGATATCTTTATCATTTCAGATATTTTATTATCTGCAACAATCCTATTTACTTGGCTTATATCCGTTATCTCTAATATCTCACCCCATCTTTCAGCTTCGTTGAATATTTGACATAACTTATTCTGCTTTACAAAAGCGGGTAGTCTTTTTGGGTCTGGTTCTATTGGATACCTTATTACAAAACCATCTGAATATATTTGTAAGGCAAATAATTTTATTAGTCCGGTATTGGGTGCTGGTGGACCTGGGAGCCAATATTTTTTATCCTCAATAGAGTAAAGTAAGACACTTTTTCTGCTGGAATGTTTAAGAAGTTCTGCGGTATCATTTCTCCCAATTTGTTTGAAGTGTTCTATAGCTTTTGATCGCGTTGTATTAAAGGGGCTTATATTAAGATTATTTTTAACTATATCAGAAAACCCATTATAGAGCTCTTGAACAGTTTTATCATCTATATTTTTTCTTCCTTGAAATTCACAATATAAACCTTCACATATACTATGGGAGATAATAAGTTTTTCCTCAGGAAAAATTCGATTAGCCGCGTGTGTAAGAATTAATGCGACGGTATTTTCATATGCTCTTTTTGAGGAGTCGTCATAATCATTAATTGTCACGATTTTTGTGTCATCTTCAATTTTAGTATTAAGAGAAGCCATCTGTCCATTTAAAACTACCAAATATTCCGAATATTTATTTGAAGGAACATACTCTTTTAATATTTCTTTAACTGTTCGCCCCCTTTGAATATTCAGCTTTATAGTGTCGTTTATTGTAATAGTAACAATTTTCATTATAGGGGAAATTATACAAATATTTGTAGAAAATAAAGGATTGTGTTCTCTTACAAATTCCATTATTTGCGAAGCAGTACGTAGCATGTATTACAGATACCAATTTTAATCAGAAGACGTGTCTATCCCCGGAACAGAAGAATTACCTTCTGTTATAGATTTTTCTTTGAATTGCTCCTCTTATTGATTATTATTCACTTGCTTAGCTTAATTAAAATAGTATAACTCATTTGAAAGGTAAATATAAAAAAGTTAGCAGAAAATAGCATCTGGCTATTTGCGTTCGGATACTTCACCTGTTATGTACCATATAGTTTTATGACAAAACTTTTGAGTAAAGGTTTGATTCCCAGTCTCAACGGTCAAAGGCTAGCCGGTTTTTCAATTCTTCCTGTATCGGGAATTGCTACCCTAATAACAATGTTAATTTTCGTTACATTTATGGGTTGGTGGAAATATGCTTCGCATACAAAGATTATAGGTTTGAATATTCCTCACCCAACACGCTGGACTTTCCTATCAGGGCTATGTACTTCTCTTATTATAGGAACTACTACACTTGCCTATACTTTCGAAGGCGTAAGCATTGTCTTTGCTATGTTGCTGATGCGTGGCGGTGTTCTTATAATCGCACCTATCATTGATGCTATATCAAAACGACACGTGCGATGGTTCGCTTGGGCGGGACTGGTTGGCGCTATGTGTGCCTTGCTTGTCAGTTTACTCGATACCGATGGTTATAATATTCCATTTCTTTGTGTAATAGTCATTTCCATTTACATTGCAAGTTATTTTATACGGTTTCAATTCATGAGCAAAATAGCTAAAACTGAAAAGAGAGAAACTAACCTTCGTTACTTCGTCGAAGAACAGATGGTGTCTACACCAACACTGGTTATTATACTTGCTCTCACAGCTATTTTGGGAAGAGGAGAAATTTCTAATGCAGTCCGTTGCGGTTTCTCAGCACATTGGGGTATGCCTTACCTGTGGGCAATCATAATTGTTGGTGTTTTTTCGCAGGGCACTGGAATATTTGGCACATTAGTATTTCTTGACAAAAGCGAAAACACCTACTGCATTCCCATTAACCGTGCTTCGAGCATATTAGCTGGTGTCATCGCAATGTATCTTCTAACAATGTACCCAAATCAATATGCACCATATACAAGTCAGCTCATTAGCGCTAGTATCATTATCATTTCCATACTTTTTATGAGCATACCACCCATACTGACTAATAGAGAAACCTGCCTACAACATACAGAACAAAGTAAATAAAGATTTATATTCTACAGATAAAGAATATTTTAGTAAAGGAAAAAGAGAAAAATAAGAAAATTACCTATGGACGGACTCAGAACTCTGCGACGCATTGTTCTTTGCCGTTGGCTCGTTCATATAAAATAGAATTATATACCTTTAGTAAACGGAAGAGAGAATCCACGCTGATAGTAAAAAACAATGAATTATAGACTTCAAGAGATGTGTTTATGAGTAAAAATATTTTTGACATAATTATTTTAAATGGAAGACCAGCATCTGGAAAATCGGAAGTAATTGACTATTTAAAAATGATAACTGATGAAGAGAGAGAAAAAATATTTCATATTGGTAAATTTGATGAGATAGATGATTTCCCGATGCTGTGGAAATGGTTCGAAGAAGATGCGATTTTGGAAAGGCTATTTCATAAACCAAGGATTCACTCTGATAAAGACGGCTATTTTTTACATGAATACTTCTGGCACCTGTTAATAGAAAGAATTTCTATGGATTATAGCAAGAAGATACGTGATGACTCCAACTATCATGGTCATACAACTTCAATTGTAGAATTTTCACGTGGGTCAGAGCATGGCGGATATAAAGAAGCTTACAAACATCTATCTGATGATATTTTAAATAAAGCAGCGATATTTTATGTTGATGTATCTTTTGAGGAATCCTTAAGGAAGAATAGAAATAGGTTTAATCCTGAAAAACCAGATAGTATTCTTGAACACAGCCTACCGGATAGTAAGATAAAAAGACTGTATGGTGATGTTGATTGGGAAGAATTTAGATGCGAAGATCCTGAGTATATTACTATAAAAGGTCACAGGGTTCCTTATGTTGTTTTTCATAACGAACCTGATATTACTACTAATAGGGGAGATGAATTAGGTGTTGTAATGGAAAAACTTTTTGGAAGATTATGGGAGCTTTATCTTAAACGATAGAAGAGATATGGTTCATTTTTTTATTCAGAGCATTTTTCCTTGATAAAATCTATTATTTTTTTCTTTAAAATGTTTCGTGTGATTCGGAATGCCATCAGGCGTTTTTCTTCATCACCAAAAACACGTATTGGGTCATCAATAAACCAATTCAATCTTTCACTTTTACCCGGAAATGTTGGACAGCTTAAAGCTGCTACTTCGCATAACAGGATAACATAATCGAATTCTTTGTCTTTGAATTTATCAAGGTGCTTTGATACATGAGCATCCATAGAAAGTCCAATTTCATTCATAACAGTAATAGTGTTTTTATGAACGCCTGCAGGATTAGTACCAGCGCTATAAACATTAAATTTGTCCTCGCCAATGTTTCGCAGCAACGCCTCAGCCATTTGACTCCTTACTGAATTTCCGGTACAAATAAAAAGCACGTTTAATTTTTCCATCGTCGCTCCCCAATTATTTCCAGCAAATATTACTTTTTAAAAGGGATTTATACAAATTTAATTTTAATCTTTTTAAAATTTACTTGATTTTCGTTTATTGATCCGGAGCATTTGTTCAAGTTGTAGCGAGATAGCTTTGTTGTAATTGTTCAGAAAACAGCTTATAATTACAAGTAAAATGTTATCTTCGAAAGATTTAATAAGTATTTTTATGGATCAAGGTTTTGTGGCAGCAGGAATATCACGCCCCATTTTGGCTGAAAAAAGTTATATGTATTTAGAGAGCTGGCTGAATTTAGGTTATAACGCAGACATGCATTGGATGGCGAGAAATGCGGAGGTTAGGACAAACCTGATAAGAAAGTATCCCTGGGTAAGGTCAATATTGGTTGTGGCAGATAATTATTACTTAGATCATAGGAGAGGAAAAAATACTTTAAAAATATCTCGTTATGTTTGGGGAACAGATTATCACAAAATAGTGGGAAAAAAGCTAAAGGATGTTTTAAAGACATTGAAATCGTCTGATCTTCAGATAGAAGGCAAAATATATGTGGATACTGGACCTATACTTGAAAAAGCTTTTGCTGTGCAGGCTGGGCTTGGCTGGCAGGGGAAAAACACGAATGTAATAGTTGAAGACTACGGCTCTTTTTGCTTTTTAGGAATTCTGCTTTTAAATAAACCGTTTGAATATAACTCGCCAGTAAAAAACAGGTGCGGTGATTGCACGTCATGTATTAGCAATTGCCCTACTGGGGCTATCATTAATCCATATATCCTGGATTCAAGGAGATGTATTTCATATTTGACAATAGAAAAAAGGGGTGATTTCTCCGCTAAAGAATTGAATTGGCTAAATAATTGGCTGTATGGTTGCGATATTTGCCAGGAGGTTTGTCCGTGGAACAATAAATGGGCTAAAGAAACCAAAGATTCAAGATATTACGACAGGCTAAAAATTCTTGAAAGGTCACAGAGGGAGTGGATGGAATTAACAGAGTACCAGTTTCAGGAAATATTTAATAAGAGCGCTATTAAACGTTTAAAATTTGGCAGATTACGCAGAAATCTATTGGCGGTTATTAAATGAGAGGAAAGAACAAAAGATTGCACTACCGTTATTTTTTAAAATATCGAATAAACTTGCTTGTGAACAAATAGATGGTGATTTAAATTTTCGAGCGAATTTTATATAAGGCAGTGTGATACTAAAAACAAATAATCTCAGCAAGAAATTTAAACATAGATGGGTTGTTTCTGACCTGAATCTTGAAGTGGAGAGAGGACAGATATTTGGCTTTTTAGGACCTAATGGTGCAGGGAAAAGCACAACAATACGCATGCTTCTTTCGCTTATTAAGCCAACAAGCGGAAGTTTCGAGCTTTTAGGAACAGACGGGAGGAAACACAGTAAAAAAATCTATTCCAGGGTAGGTGCACTTGTTGAAAAGCCTGATTTTTATCTCTACCTTTCTGCCGAGCGCAATCTTAAAATTCTTGGCGTGTTGAACGGAGGGGTGTCGCGGAAGCGAATATATGAGGTTCTTGATATTGTAAAATTGAAAGAAAGAGCACGTGATAAAGTAAAATGTTTTTCTCATGGAATGAGACAAAGGCTCGGTGTTGCACAGGCAATAATGTATAAACCGGAGTTAATTATCTTAGATGAGCCAACCTCAGGGCTTGACCCTGAAGGTATCAAGGAGATAAGGAATCTAATCGTAAGCCTATCAAAAGATCTTGGATGTACAATTTTTCTTTCATCACATATCTTACACGAGATTGAGCAGGTATGTACTCATATGGCAATTATTGATTACGGAAAGCTTATTGTACAGGGTGAAGTTCAGAAACTTTTAAGAGAGACGGATTTTTTCGTGACGGAGGTAAAAACAGAAGAGCCGCAGAGAGCTTTTAATATTTTAAAATCTGAATCTTGGGTTAAAAAAGTTTCACTTGAAGATGAGATATTAAAAGTAAGTATTTCAGCTGAATGTAGACCAAAGTTAGCCGAATGTCTCGTTAGGAATGAAATTAAAGTATCTTCTATTATACCACGGACTTCATTAGAGGATTATTATCTATCATTAGTAAAGAGTGAGAAGTAGTTCTATGTTGTTGACTTTAAAGGCATTCTATTGGGAAACAGTTAAGATATTCAGCAAATTGCGCACTTATATAGGGTTTATTACAATCGTGATTCTGATTCCTGTGATTATGCTGCTTGTAAGGAAATATGGATTTGATGTTCAAGATATGGCATTTAGACCCCTGGAAAACTCATTCGTTTTTGTAGGGACATTAGTGAACGGCTTGCTTATCTCTTATTATCTTATGAATGTGCTTTGGGTTCATTTTCCGTTCTTTATTATTTTAGTTGCCGGTGATGTGATGGCAGGAGAAGGAGCATCTGGTACTTTTAGAATATTGCTCACGCGACCTATTTCCCGATTTCAGGTCGTAACATCAAAGTTTTTAGCTACGTTTTTGTATACAGCGGCGATAATACTTTTTCTCGGAATATGCAGCGTGGGCATTGGAATTCTGGTTATTGGCGGTGGAGACCTGTTTGTTTTCGACAAGGGTATTCTAATTTTAGCACAGGGAGATGCTCTTTGCAGATTTCTTTTGGCGTATCTACTAGCTATTTGGGTTCAGACAACAGTTGCAGCTTTAGCCTTTCTTTTTTCTACTATTTCGAATAATTCGGTTGGTCCCATTATTGGCACTTATGCTGTGATTGTTGTTTCCATGGTTTTATCTGTATTAAAAATAGATGCTCTTGAATCAATTAAGCCGTATCTTTTTACCTCATATTTTGACGTATTTTTTGCTCCCTTCAGCGTCCCTATTCCGTGGTCGGAGATTTTAATTGATGTTGTTCATCTTGGCGTCTTTATACTAATTTTCTATCTGCTTAGTGTTGTGATTTTTGTGAGGAAGGATATATGTACTTAGAAAAAAGAGTGATCTTTAATAATAATTTTTTGTTTTGTTTGCTGTTATTGATGTTACTTATGTTTTTTATATTTGTTGCTGCTTTAGCAAAAGAGCCAGACCCAGGGTACATTTTAGAAAAGGTGCAGGAAAATTATGATAATATTGAGGATTATTCTGCCACAGTAAAAATAGATGTGGATATCCCCAATTTTCGCATTCCGCATAAAAAAGCAAAAATTTACTATAAAAAGCCCGATGGGGTATCGATTAAAACATCTGGTTTTGCAATTTTACCTAAGGGTGGAGTTCTTCCTATTCCCTCAACTTTTCTTAAAGAAGATGTACAATTAAAGTACAATCGCCGTGAAAGTATTGATGGAGTTTCATATCATGTTATTGATGTAATTTCAGAAAATCATAAGAAGTTAGATGTTGATATTTCCATTTGGGTTAATTCTAAGCGCTGGACTATTGAAAGGGTTGTTTCTTCTAATAGAGCCGGCAAGTCAGAAATGAAATTTCACTACTTAAAGATTGACGATTTTTGGCTTCCGGATACTACGATTTTAGAAATAAATTTTAGTAAAGGGATTCCTGAAATACCACGACCGACTATGAGGGGCTCTTTTGAGAAAGATTTAAGAAATAATATAAACAAAGAAGGTAATACTAACGGAAGAGTCATTTTTGCTTTTTCAAATTTTTTGGTTAATGTTGGGTTAGATGATATGTTATTTGAAGATAAAAAGTAATTTTAAATGATATTTTTCGTAAATAACAAGAGTAAGATATATGACGCTACTTGAGCTAACTGTTTTGGGCATTATTGCAGAAGGAGCTTGCCATGCTTACAATGTTGAGAAGATTATAAAAAAACGAGGAACACGAAATAGGCTTAACATAGGATTTTCAACTATCTATTCAACATTGAAAAAGATGGAAAGTCGTGGTCTCCTGGAGAGCAGTTTTGCACCACAGGAAAATCTACCCGGGCGCCGGGTTTATTCTATTACTGCCAAAGGTGAACGAGTTTTTTCTGAGGAATTAAAGAAAGCACTGTCACAACCACAGAGAGCTCCCTCACTATTTGAAACAGGGTTGGATTTCGGAAAATATCTTAACCATAACGAGCTGAAAGAAGCACTATCACTGTATGATGCGGAAATCAGTAGATTGGTTCAAATAAAAGTTCGTGAAATAACAAATTTTGACGGTAATGACGCACTAAAAAGAGCATTACTTACTCGCCCTTTAGCACTATTGCAGGCTGAGCGGAAATGGATAAAAGAGCTGATGTCACTGCTTTAGACAGGATTTTTATCACAAAGACATCACATTGAAGATAAATTCAGGCTATTCGGCTGCTGCCGGACAATAAATTAATTGTCAATTATAAATTATTTGCCCCGTAAGGAGCATGCGAATGTACAGGGTCAATTATCAATTTTAAATACTTAGTGTCTTCATCAACTTGTCTCAACGCTCCTGCGTTGAGATGGAAGAAATGGAGAAGTCTTTATGAATAGTTGGATTGATTATCTTGTGGCTAATCCGGTAATAGCATTATCTATGGCTGTTGTGCTTATTTTATTTATTTTTATGGTACTTCGGAAATTGATCAAATGGGCGATTGTATCCTTTGTCATTTTAGCGCTGGCTATTGGAGTAACATATAAAGATTCGCAGAAACCGGATGTTATAAAGGAGCTGGAGAAGAAAACAGAGAAAGTAATCGAAAGCGGTAGAAAGAAAGCAGGAAAAATTATTAAAAAAGGTAAAAAAGAGATAGAAAAAGTCACTGAGAAATCAATAAATAAAATTAAAGACAATGTGAAGGAAAATTGAAAATTCCCGTTGCGTCAGGAGCTCACTCCTGGCACTTTTATCACAACCCCTGAGCGTATCGCTAGGTCTGAGTACCTGACGAAACTATAACGGGTTTTTAAGTTGCAGTTTGATTTAACACCAGACTTTCATTTACCACTCGCCTTAATGCTCCTACGTTGATACGGAGTTGATTTCTGTATCCCCGCAGGAGCGGAGACACAAGTGAAATTTGATTTTTGCTGAGATAAATTGGCGAATTTATAACTCGTTATATTTTACTTTTATAAATTGATCAGGACGTTTGTCTGTATCAAATTTAATTTATCTCGTTATAATTGACAGTATTAATTTGTTTTTTTGTGTAAAGTACATAGGTTATACAGGTATAAATAATTAAGAGGAAGAGTGTTCAACATGTCTAATTATCTCCCGGAACCATTTAGAATTAAAGTAGTGGAGCATATTCACATGACAACTCTTGAGGAGAGAAGGATGATACTGAAAAAAGCGGGCAATAATGTTTTCAATATACCCTCAGATAAAATTTATATTGACCTTCTAACGGATAGTGGTACGGGTGCTATGAGTGATAGACAGTGGTCGGGTTTAAATTTAGGCGATGAGGCTTATGCTCATTGTAGAAACTGGTTTCATTTTGAAAAAACAATTCGCGATTTAACAGGTTTGAAATATATAATTCCGACACACCAGGGAAGAGCTGCAGAAAACCTGCTCTTTTCAACAGTTGCTAAAGAAGGCACGATAATTCCCAATAATAATCACTTTGATACAACTCGTGCTAATGTCCTTGCAAATGGAGGTGTGCCGCTTGATTTGGTAATTGATGAAGGAAAAGACCCTTCTCTTGAGTATCCATTCAAGGGTAATGTGAATATTACAAAACTGAAAAATGCTATTAAAGAGCATGGAAAAGAAAATATTCCTGTTATGATGTTGACTATTACGAATAATTCCGGTGTTGGTCAACCTGTTTCAATGGAAAATATCAGGAGGATAAAAGAGATAGTTTCGAGATATGGAATTCCCCAGTTTTTTGATGCATGTCGGTTTGCCGAGAATGCGTACTTTATTAAAATCCGCGAAGACGGATACAGAGATAAATCCGTAAAAGAGATAGTTCAGGAGATGTTTTCGTATGCCGATGGCTGTACGATGAGCGCTAAGAAAGATGGTCTTGTAAACATTGGAGGATTTATTGCTTTAAACGATGAATCATTAGCAGATAAGATCAAAGAAAAATTAATTCTAATTGAAGGTTTTTTAACGTACGGCGGGCTTGCAGGTCGCGATCTTGAAGCCATTGCAATAGGTCTTCAGGAGGTTGTTGATGAAAATTACCTGGCTTATCGCGTCGGGCAGGTGAAGTTTTTAGGGGATCTTTTACAGGATGGAAATGTCCCTATATTAAAACCAACCGGTGGACATGCCGTATATATTGATGCAAAAAGGTTTTTGGAACATATTCCTCAGAGTCAATTCCCAGGGCAATCTCTTGTTGTTAGCATATATTTACAGGCTGGAATCAGGACTGTAGAAGTTGGCAGTTTGATGTTTGCTCATAAAGACCCGGGAACAGGAGAAATGGTGTACCCTGATCTTGATCTCGTCAGGCTGGCACTTCCAAGACGTGTATATACAGATGCGCACTTGAGATATGTAGCTGATTCTATTATTGAAATCTACAATAATAGGAAAAACTTGAGGGGTATGAAAATCGTTGAACATGGAGAATCGAACTTAAGACATTTTATAGCACGATTGGAATTTGTAGGTTGAAAAATGTATATTGAAGATATTGCCGGTAAAAAAAGTCATAATGTACAATGTAAATTTGGCGAAAGAATTGAAGAAGTAAGAGTTTTAAAAAACGTACAAAAAATGAAGAGCAGTAATTGGTAGGTTTAACCGGCACCGGAACTTTAAATACTCATTTGAAGAGTGAATGAAATCTCCCCATTAATTAACCCTACTATGTAAGTTAAAAATTTAGGGGGTGTGATAATATAACCTTTAGTAAGTTGACTGACTGAAAACTTCATTCTATCACACCCCCTAAATATACCAGATGTAGAATTTACAATTGCTAATTGGAAATATCCCTGGACGAGTCTCCGAATGTCGTGTCATATTTCCTAAAGGATGTTGTAGTGTTAATTACTCACCAAAATTGATAGTGCAATTGAATTTAGTTTCTCCTCTGGCTTATCCGAGCGTGAAAGCAAAATAATCGGAACTTTTGCTCCAATTACCAAACCGCCAACTTTCGCATTTGCTAAAAACATTAATACTTTAATAACTGCATTACCACTTGTAATATTCGGAACTAAAAAAGCATCCGTTTTGCCGGCAATTCGGCTATTTATTCCCTTCCGTTCAGCTGCATTTGCCGAAAGCGCTACGTCCATCGCAATAGGTCCTTCAAGAACGATGTCACCAAATTCCCCCTTTTCGGACATTTCTTGGAGCTTCACTGCATCCACTGTCTCCTGAATTATAGGATTAACTTTCTCTATTGGGCAAAGTGCTGCGATATTTGGTTTTACAATGCCTAATCTGTTAGCAACAAAAACCATATTATTCAAAATTGCAATTTTAGTTTCAAAATCTGGTGTGATATTTATTCCACCATCACTCAGTAGGATTAATTTATGATAAGTAGAAACTTCTACTACCGCAACATGACTAAGTACATTCCCCATTCGCAGTCCTGTTTCTTTATTAAGAACTGCCTTCATTAAAATGGGAGTGGAAATATGTCCTTTCATGAGAATTTCTGCTTTCCCGTCCCGAACGAGTTCTACTGATTTGGAGGCAATTTCTTCATCGGTATATGCCGGAATGATATCTTCATCTTCTACATCATATCCAACTTGACTGGCAATCTTTTTGATTTTTTCCTGATTACCAACCAAGAGAAATTTTGCGACGCCTTTTTCATCAGCTACTTTAACCGCTTCTAATACACTTACATCGTCAGCCGTTGCAACCGAAATTGTCTTTTTTTTGCCTAAATTTTGTACTGCCTCGTAAATTTCCTCGAATGTTTTTATCATCTTTATTCACCTATCAATCGTTCACTTTCATAAGTTTTAACCTTCTCAATTCCATCAATAGCTCTAAATCCACCTTCTGCCATTGCTTCCAATTCAGTCTCACCCGGGTAGACAGAAATACCAGCAATAAACCCTATGCGTTCTCGAATCATATTTACGACTTTACTCGAATTTGCCAACCCACCAGTTATGATAATTCTATCCACATTACCTTTTAAAACAGTTGCCATTGCCCCAATCTCTTTTGCAGTTTGATAAATCATTGCTCTAAAAATCAGGTCAGCTTCTTTATCCCCTCCATCAATTCTCCGAAGTACCTCTTTAACGTCACTTGTTCCCAGATAGGCTTTTAATCCACTATTATTAGAAAGCTTAATAGAAAGTTCTTCAATAGTATATTTCCCAAATAATGCCAGTTTTAATACTCCTCGTAAGGGCAATGCTCCTGCTCTTTCAGGAGAAAATGGCCCCATCCCAAGAAGAGCATCATTACAATCTATTATTCTACCACCATCAATTGCTGCTATTGTTGTTCCTCCTCCAAGATGAGCAACAACAAAGTGAATCTCCTTAATTTCTTTTCCAATCTTTTCTGCTTCTTTTCGTACACAGGCATTTACGTTAAGTGCATGAAGACGGCTTCTACGTCTAATCTCAGGGATTCCAGAGATATAAGATTCAGGAATAAATTCATCAACCGTTACCGGATCAACAACATATGCCGGAACATTATATTCCCGAGCAATGCTATAGGCAATTGAAGCGCCGAGATTACTGGCGTGCGTACCATATTTACAACTAATAGTATCTTCCATAAAAGCATCGTTTACAAGATAGATGCCGCTTATAATGGGTTTCACAAGCCCACCTCTTCCAACCACAGCAACAGGTTTGTAATCCTTTAATAAAGGTTTATAAGTTTTGTTAACAATTTCTAACCGCAGGGGTAACTGCTCAGAGATAGAATGCGTATTACAAATCACAGTCTCTGTGTGGTCAATGTTCTTTTCATAAACAGATCCCTCTCTTGTAAACAGAGCAAATTTGGTCGAGGTTGAACCGGGATTAATAACTAAGACCACTTCTTTCTTCATATAAAACTTCCGTCTATTAGTTTAGAAAAAACTCATGGTGACTAATATCCCACAAAAAACACATTATAATCCTTCGTAATCATTGGCAATATTCAGTTGTACAAATATAATGCCACCAAAGTAACCCTATAATCCCGTCGTTAAGGGAAAAATCTTTTCATTTTCAGACCCTCAACATGGAAATATAATTCCCAATTTTTGCAATCTTTAAACACAATTTTGCTTTCCAAATTTAATACGAAATATTAAATTGCACTCCGAATGAATTCAAAAGTATATTTTATATCAGATATTCACCTTCAGCCCTACGATACGGAAGAGGAAGAAAGAAAAAGGAAATACCTCTTTGAATTTTTAGAAAAAGTTCGAGGGGAAAAATGTACTCTTTTTATCGTCGGTGACCTGTTTGACTTCTGGTTTGAATACAAGCACGTTATACCGTGTCACTATTTTAAAACATTAAGATATTTACAAAAAACTGTTGAAGCCGGTTGTGATGTTCATATAATTGTTGGAAATCATGACTATTGGATGGGAGACTTTTTTCCCAATGAGTTGGGAGTTCGAATCCATCAGCATCCCCTCGATATTGAAATTTCCAACAAGAGATTTTTTATCATTCATGGAGACGGAATACTTAAAAGAGATAAAGGTTATCGTATTATGAAAAAATTCCTGAGGAGTAAACTTTTAACTCGCCTTTTCGGATTACTGCATCCCGATTTTGCTTTTGCAATTGCAAGAAAAGTTTCATCGGGAAGTAGAAGCTATACTCTAAGATCACCCGAAATGGAAAAAACAATACGAAATGAGATAACTGAATATAGTAGAAATAAGTTTAAAGAGGGATATCAATACATAGTAATGGGACACTATCATATGCCCACCGCATATAGAGAAAACGGCAATACTTTTCTAAATCTTGGTGATTGGATGAAATATTTCACCTTCGGTTATTTTGATGGCAAAGAACTTTCTCTGTGCTATTGGAAACAGAGACCTCTTAATTCTGCTAATTTATCCTGATGAATCGGTGTCTCTTAAAGGATGGGTCTGACTGAAGATATCTCTACGACTTTATATACCAGAGTGTTGGAGTAAATTACGCACTGCTTACTGCCACTGCCAATGCTCTTATTAAATTCAAAGACCCTAAAATTTTCGACTCTCTATTACCGATAATGGAAAATCCTGATAATTATGTTCTTTTTAATGAAATGTCACCTATGGCATCTGCACTGGGAGGAACAGAACCTTTTGAAAAACTGCGAGATAAAGCTCTGAAAGCTCAAAAAAGTATTCATGTTTCAAAGTGAAGTCCAGACAGATGCCTCAATTTATCCCGGGCAGTCCTTCCCATTTGAATGTTCCATTAAAATCACTAAAGGATCTTCTGTTAGCTACTATATAAAAAAGATATCCTGGGAAGAATTCGAGTAGGTTTTTATCCTCCACCTAAATTGAGCGGTTCTTGTAGTCCCGATAAAATCAGGATTCGTTTTCGTAATTGTCTCGGAATCTATTTGTAGTTGCAACTTCCTGATAATTATGAATATGCACTTCTAAAATCAATAAAGAATCGCTCAATTTATCCTCCAATTAATTCCCTCAATTTTTTCTACTAATAAATTATAATACTGGCATCCGAATAAATTCGAGGGCTGAATTTCAAGGTATTGTGATAGTTGTATATTTGGGGAAATATATTGACCGCTTTTTAAGAGATGCCATCATGCGGAAATCCTATGTATAGGCAAATGGTTTTAGACTTTATGGACGAATGTTAATCAGATTTCTATAATCTGATGTCTTTCTTTTCCCAACGAAATATGAGAAATAGGGGTTTTTAAAAGACCCTCAATTGTTTTTATATATTCTTTTGCTTGTGAGGGAAGATTTATGAACTCTCTTACATTATTTATAGGTCTTGACCAACCGTGAAGTGTTATATAATGAGGAACAGATTCATTTAATTCTATGGAAGGATAGGCCCCATTTTCATAGTGTGTACAAATTCTTATCTCTTCAAGGTCATCCAAAACATCCAACTTCGTTATCGCAATAGAAGTAAACCCATTTATTTTCACAGCATACTTACCAAGAGCAGCATCGAACCATCCGCAACGGCGTTTACGGTGAGTTGTAGCTCCAAATTCACTACCCCGCCTCTGTAGATATTCTCCCTCAGGTGAATTGAGTTCTGTCGGAAAAGGGCCTGCTCCCACCCTTGTTGTGTAAGCTTTAAATACACCGATTATATTATCGATGCTTTTAGGACCGATACCAAGACCGGTACAGATATTACCGGCAACAGTATTTGATGATGTTACATAGGGATATGACCCATAATCAATATCGAGAAGAGTACCCTGAGCACCCTCTATAAGAATATTCTTTCCCTCATTGATATATTGGTGAATTAATGAGGTTGTATCTTCAATAAATGGAGAAATTTTTTCTGTTGCTTTATAAAAATCATCAAATTCTTTGAGTAAATTGCTTCTGCCATTTTCAGGAACAAGTCCTTCTGAGATGTTTTTGTTTAATTTTTCTTCAAGCTTACTTTTTAACAGTGATAAGTTCTTCAAGTCTTTAATTCGAACTCCCAAACGGCTAATCTTATCTGAGTAACATGGTCCGATTCCACGTTTGGTAGTACCAATTGCATTAGAACCTAACGATGCTTCACGGAAGGCGTCCAGAGTCTTGTGAATTGGAGTTACCACATGTGCAAGGAGCGAGATATGGATTCTACCATCAATTCTTATTCCATGTTTTTTAAGGTTATCAATTTCCTGCATTAAACTAACAGGGTCTATTACCATTCCTGTGCCAAGTATGCAGTTAACGTTTTCACGTATAATTCCGCTGGGCAATTGGTGAAGAATCGTTTCTTCCTTCCCTACGAGTATAGTATGTCCGGCATTTGCACCGCCCTGAAAACGAGCGACTACATCTGAATTTTCGCAAAGGGAATCAATAATCTTGCCCTTACCCTCATCGCCCCATTGACCACCTAAAACTGCTGAAATAGACATATTCCCCTCAATAAAAATAAAATGCTCCCAGAGGGAGCATTAATCATTTGATTTTACTGTA
This sequence comes from uncultured bacterium, assembly GCA_964441235.1. Taxonomy (GTDB): domain Bacteria; phylum Fidelibacterota; class UBA2242; order UBA2242; family UBA2242; genus BS750m-G69. The sequence continues at coordinate 153,966 of CAYTUQ010000001.1, forward strand.
ATTTATTTATTTTTTGCATGAGACTTCTGTTGCCAATAAATAACAATCGGGCCGGCAATATTCATGGAAGAATAGGTTCCAACAATAACTCCGATAATCATTGCAATTGAAAAAATCCGTACCTCACCGGGAGCAAATGCAAGTACAAGAACTACTATAAATGTTGTCAGCGAAGTAATAATAGTTCTGCTGAGAACTTCATTTATGCTGGTATTGATAATATTACCTATTTTTTCAAGGCGTCTCTTTTTCATATTTTCACGAACCCGGTCATATAGAACAATAGTATCATTTAGAGAATACCCAACAATAGTCAGGAATGCCGCTATTGTTGATAGTGAAATTTCAAGCTGCAGCAAGGAGAAAATACCAAGTGTAATAAGGACATCATGTATTAGAGCTACAACCGCTCCAATCGCAAATTGGAATTTAAATCTTATAGTAATATATATACCTATAACAACAATCGCCCAAATAATTGCCCAAATTGCTGAGCCTCGCAACTCCTTACCAATTTTCGGCCCAACATGTTCTGTACGCCTGACCTCAAACGGATTCTTTAGCGTTTCGAGACCTTTCCTGATTTCTCCAGGGATATCTTCAACACCTTCAATCTGAGGCGATCTAATGAGAAACTCATTAACACCGCTTGTTTTTTGGATTACACTATTCTGAAGATTGACAGAGGAAAGAGCTTTTCTGATCTGTCCCGTAGTTGTAGGATTATCGAATTTCACTTGACTAAGAGAACCACCTGTGAAATCAATACCATAATTCAGACCTCTGACTAAAAAGACAGAAATGATGCTTATTGCAAGAAGGATCATAGAACCGGTTATGGCTGTTTTACTAAATTTGACAAAAGGAATATTAGTTTTTTTAAAGAATCTCATACTTATTAATCCTGATAATTTATATGCTGAGTGTTTGCAAAACTTTACGTTCAGTTATATAGTTGTAAAAAGTTCGAGTTACGAAAATTGCTGTGAACATGCTCGCAATGATTCCCCAGAATAAGGTTATTGCAAATCCTTTTACCGGGCCTGTACCAAATTGCATCAAAATTAAAGCCGTAAAACCTGTTGTCACATTAGCATCAAGAATAGTAGTAAAAGCACGGGAATAGCCGCTTTCAATAGCTGCTCTTACAGTTTTACCTTTTTCAAGTTCTTCCCTGATTCTCTCAAAGATCAGCACATTTGCATCAACTGCAATTCCGACAGTAAGAATTAAACCGGCGATACCGGGTAAGGTCAAAGAGGCTCGTAATGTTGCCAGAATAGCCATAACGAAAATCAAATTGAGGATTAAAGCCGTATCCGCAAGAAGTCCTGAAAATTTATAATATATAAACATAAAACCTATAACTAAAAGGAAACCGATGATACCAACTCTGATACCTGTAGTAATTGAATCACGACCAAGAGAAGGGCCGATCGTTCTCTCTTCTATAGTATTTACAGGAGCAGGTAAAGCACCGGCACGTATTACAATAGCAAGATTTTTTGCCTCTTCCATACTTTCCAAACCCTCGATATAAGAAGCGCCATTAGGAATTTTCACCTTTATTCTAGGAGCCATATAAACTTTATCATCAAGTACAATAGCCAGGTCCTTATCAATGTTTGCTCCGGTTAGACGAGAAAATATTTTTGCCCCCTCGTTGTTCATGTTCATATTTACTATCGGCTGCCCTGCACTTGATGACCCAGCCCCGCCAATAGTTGCTTGTGCTTTTGTAACATATTTTCCCTGAAGACCTATTTCAGTGTTGACATGATAAATTAAATAGTAATTCTCGGTCGTACCATCTTGCATTGTGAGACGCTTGAGTTTTGCTGACCACAATATTTTGGAATCAAATGGAATTAATTTTTTGACTTCCGTATCATTAAGAATTTTTCTAACAGCATAAACGTTTCTTTCCGGTACACCAATTTTATTTCCAACATTTCTGAGTAAAGAGGAAAATGGTTTCTCGGAAAAAATCTCTTCATCTACCACTAAGGCTGTATCTGATGAATCTTGTTCGATGCCCACATCTGCTTCCGTTATATTAAGAAGTTCATTAACACTAATTGCTTTGTCTTTTGATTCCTTTAATGCTACGGTAGTATCTTCTTCGCTGGTCTCAGGCTTCACAACTTCCTTTTTGCCTGTTTTTAGATAATTATCCATTGATGTTATAAAAGACTGAGTGACTTCCGGGTCTTTAACAAGAATGAATTCCATGAGAGCAGTACTCTGTATGAGTTTTCGCGCACTTGCAGGGTCCTGAATTCCTGCCAGCTCTACAATAATTCGATATTGTCCGGCTTTCTGAATTGTCGGCTCAGATACACCGAACTGGTCAATACGGTTTCTAATAATTTCAAGGGCGCGCCTTATAGCATCTTTAGATTCATCTTTCAGACTACTTATTATTTCGCTGTTCTTATATCCTCGATTACTGAAATGGCGGACGAGTTTGAAATCATTATCGTCAATCTGCCTTTTAAAAACACTAAAGAAGTCTTCGCCGGTCTTTTTACACTCCTCGGTAGTTGCATTAAGTATTGTATAAAATTCAGGTGTCTTATTTGAAGCAATACTCTCTATCAATTTGGGTAAGTCAAGTTCCAGAACGACATGCATTCCTCCCTGTAAATCTAATCCGACTCGAATTATTCGACCTTCATATTTCTCGATTTTACCATTTGACCGCAACTCTTCAATTTTACTTTCTGAAAAACTATTGTAAGCAAAAGTCCAATATAGAGAATAGAGCGCAAGAATAATTGCAACAGCAATAATAATGAAACGAACATTAGTTTTTTTAAACATTTATTTCCACCCTAATGAAAAAGTCAACATATTCAAAAAAAGCGGTTGAATTTAATTGAGAGTATAACTTAATGCAACGAAAAAGCAGCTGTTAAAGAAACGATTATGAAAGGTAACACGAAAAAATTATGTTTTTTGCTACGTAATGGCTGAACTCACCCGCCGCCAACACTGCGGGGCACTGAACCTTGAGAAATCACATATTTTGATGCGGGGCAGAGCACTTCAAGAACCGCAATGCTGTTGGCGGTCAGGTGGAGTGACTTGTTCGATGTCATTTTTTCAATTAGGGGAAATATCTGTATATATCTTTCCGATGCAATACTCGATAGAAGACGATCTTGTCTTTTCTATGTTCAAATCCGACGCGGTAATCACCAAAACGAATCCGATAATAATTTGTGTATCCAGATATTTTCTTTACATTTTTCAATTCAGTGATCGAATCCACCTCGGGAACTATATGAAAAATAAAATCCTCGATTCTTTCTCTTGTCTTCCTCTGGATTGCTTTGATATCCTTGATAAACGCTTTTTTTAGTTTAGCCTTCATGCTGTTTCAGTAATATCTTTGCTTCTTCAATATCATATTCAACATCATCTTGTACTTCATCCATGGATTTTGCAAGCCCTTGATCCAAAATTAAGTCTTCAATTTTTCTAAATGTATTAAGGTCGATCACAACATTTTTAATTGTCCCACTTTCATCGGTAATGTATGATTTTTTTATTTCCATAAGACCCTCCTCAATTACTAAAATGTATTCCTTATCTATTCATCTAACATTATAAATATGCAGAAAATTTTCTATCTATGAAAATTATCTCTTAGATATCTCAGTCCCAAAGGGCTCTCTTTTCCGAAGGAGTCCTCTCCCAAAGGGATGCCTCTGGCACGTGACCTTTGGAACGAGACGAGGTAGCTGGAAAATTATTACATCCACTTTAACATTTTGCGATAAAAAGAGAAAAATATCATGTTGTTCTTTCATCTCTGACATTTTTACCATAACAATAAATAAATTAGGTGCAAATTATACAGAAATCAAGTGAAAATTTAATAAAGATAGAAATGCTATTTTCTGAGAAACAAGTTATGATTCCGCTTAAAATTTTGTTTTTCATATTTTTGTCATGTTGTTCTCTATAATTTCCCTTCTCGGAAGCATACTCTATTTCCCACGCATCGGTGGTAAGCCCTGATATTCTGTATAAACCGCAATTTTAATCAAAGAATTCCCCTAGGCTTGCCTCGGGGTTATCTTTTAGAAGGAAGAGTATGAGAAAACTTGGTGTCTCATATAAGAATATTACCGATAAGATACCCCGCTGCTTGCGGCGGGGTAGTTCATTCTATAAAATCAATATTTTTGAGCTGCTCATTTTGGCTGATTTTTATATATACTTTTTATTTTAATGAACTTTCTTCAGATTTAAAAAACCGATTTGTTTTATTTGTGACCTGGATAAGAAATAGAGTGTGAAGAAGATATCGTTATCTCTGATCAATAAAAATTGCTGGAATTAAAGTAAATGTTTGATTGAGATGATTTAAAACTTTGCGAAAGATCAGTCTGGATAGTGCTAAAGATTCAGGTAGATATCGAGGCTTTCTTGTAGATAACTTTCCAAAGATTAAAAAAAATTGTGGTATATGGGATGAAGAACAATAAAATAATTTTTTGAGCAACTAATATATTTTTTAGCAGAATAAATTGGAAAATTGGAGTGAAAAGACTCTTAGAATAATATTTTATAGAAAAGAATAAGGTTAGTATGATTAAAAGATAATGCAATATAAAGTATAGAAATGTTATTGAACCACCACATTTTGACAGTTTATTATAATTGACTTATGAGACTAATCTATATATTGTTCTTAGGGTTTTTCTTTAAATGCAGCCTGTAACAGGCAATATTTCAATTGAATTTAATAATTATTAAACATGAATTATGCTACTTTTTGCTTGATTTTTAGAGAAGGTGCAAATATATTGAATTAATATGTATGGTTCTGATAAAAGTTTAATATATGAAAGAGAACCATGAGATTTAAACGACTAACTTTTTTCACAGCATTTTTTGCGTTTTGTTTTGTTTTTGTCGGGAATAATTTTGCTCAGCTTAGGGAGCCAACAATTTTCCCATTCGTTCAAAAAAATGTAACTTTAATCAAAACGGCAGGCGGTTTTAATTTTGATAATGATGAATATTTTGACATTGTTGGAATTACATCGCTTGTTGACTCAAAAGGCTCGAAAATACCAAGAACCACATATTTGGTCCACCTTGAGGAATCGGTTACTGGGGATTTCAATATTCTCTGGGAGTTCAATATTCCAGAAAATGTACGAGGTGATTTTACTGATATTGCAGTTACAGATATTGATGGTGATGGTATGCAGGAAATTGCAGCTGCCCTTAATATTTCAGAGGTGGTTTCCCAAAAAGAGTCAAGCTGGTTGTATATTTTTGAGTATTCAGATGAGTTTAGCAAGGAACCAACAGCTACAATGAGATTAACAGGCAGCCTGCCAGCTAGACCAAGACCGATATATCTTGATAAAGGTGATATTAATGCTGACGGGAGAGATGATCTTATCGTTTCGTCGAGCGGTCCAGGAAGAGGTATTTCAGTTGTCTCGTCAGAGGGTGAAGTTTTGACGGGGGATTTGATATTTTTAACACAATTATTTGAACCTGAAATACTTCACGGTATTTTACCTTTTAGAGCAATTGCGGCAGATATTGATACATTTCCCGGTTGCGAGCTTCTTATTTTTGGTGGCAAGAAGGAATTTAAAACAGATATGTACAGTTTTAGCCGGGAACCAGAACCAGTTTTCTCTTACATATTTAAAAATATAGTTAGAAGCGATTTTGATATTGATAAAATATCAACCGGAGATTTGGATGGAGATGGATTTGATGAGGTGATTATTCCTCTTAAAAGTGGAGGTGCACAACTTTTATGGCGAGAAGAAGGAAAATTGAAAGCAAGCCGCTTGTTCCCTAAAAATATTAATATTGAGTCTTTGTCTGTTTTAGACCTTAATTCTAATGGGTTGGACGAGATTATTATACGTCAGCCTGCAATGTCAAAAATAACCGATTATGAATTTGATGTTTCAGGTTCAATCTCGGATATTAATTCTTATAAACAGGTGGTTTATGTAAACCCGCTTTTAGAAAATGTGATTTACATAGATATAGTTCCTGTTTCATCTGCCTCAAATAGGTTTACCGGTTCTATTATAGTTCCATTTCTTCATCCGGATTTTTATCAGCAGGGATTGTGTTACTGGCAATTGGTGGACATTGCTCCGCTTGCGGACAAAGGGGTAGTTGAAGAGGTTTTAGGGGAGGTAGATGCGGCTTTAGCGGGAAAGGATACAACAAAATTAGCAATGGGGAAATCTCCATTTTCTGAAATGGAAACACTTGCTGGCAAATTCACTGGAATTGAGGGAGAGGAAATTCCATTATCTGCTATGCCCAGTCAGGAGCGGGTTGTTGCAATAGCTTCTCCACAACGCGAAATGATTAAACCTGATCTATTAGTTCATCCAGGTGATAAGGTTGTCCATACCATTAAGATTCCGGGCTTACCCCTTGACAATTTGAAGGATTTAAATGTTAACATTGAAACTCCTCCGGGCATGAAATTTGACCTTGCGAAAAAGTCATTTTACTGGGTACCAGTTGACTCACAGCTTGGTCTTCATAATGTAAAAGTCTCATTTTTGTGTGAAGACAATGAGATAATCCAAACTTTTAGTGTTTATGTAAATTCCCAACCTGAAATATTATCATCGTGCCCTATTAGGGATATTATACAGATTGGAGAGACATTCAGGTTTAAGCTGGAAATAAGAGATGACAACGAGGATGCATTTATAACATACAAGTTGATAGAATATCCATCCGGGGCGACTATTAGCGCTGATGGTGAAATATTGTGGAAACCATCTTTTTACCAGGCGGATTGGTATGATTTTATTGTAGAGGTATCTGATGGATTCGATTCTGATAAAATCGAATTTGCGCTATTTGTAAACCATCCCGTGAATATAGAATCGTCAGCGCCTGAGTTAACTACAATTAGCAAGAAATATAAGTACAATCCGATTATCAAAGATAAAAACAAAGGGTTTTACGTTCCAGAATATTCTGTTTCCCCACGTATTACAAACTGGAAGACAACAGGAATTTATGAGGTTAAAATTATAGATAATAAGGTAAGAAAAAACCTGGATAAAATCACAGCTCACTTTAGAAAATCGTTTTTATCTGAATCAAAGAAAAGTAAATCAAACCCGATTCAGGATGCTTTTGAAGATAAAGGGAAATTGGTCATTGTATTTACTCAGGATAAAACCAGACCTCTTTTGCCCTCTGATCTATTAAGTAAATTTTTTACCAGTTTGAGTTTAGATATTCCAAAGCACTCCAAGCCGATAAGGCGCTATTTGTATAAATTTAGTTTAAAGGAGGCTCCCAGTGGGATGAAAATGTCTCCGTACGGTAGAATCCAATGGGTGCCCAGCAGCGCGCAATTTGACTTTCAATCGCTTTCTTATACGGTTTCCGACGGCTATTTTTCAGCGGAGGAGCATGCACAAATATATGTTAATTACCCACCTTCAATTTTATCAATCCCGGACACAAATGCAAGTGTGAACTGTTTATGGCAGTATGAAGTAAAAGTTTCTGACTTAAATACTGACAGTAAAATTAATTATGAACTTACAAAAGCTCCCGAAGGCATGGTTGTATCTACACAAGGAATTATATCCTGGCGACCAACGAGTCTTCAGCTTAACGGCCATACATTTTTTGTAAAAGTGTCGGATGGAATGGCGGAGGATGTTCAAAAAGGTCGAGTATTTGTAAATGTTAAACCGAGAATATTGTCAATTCCAAAACCCGTTGCTCTTACCGGGCTGAAGTATGAATATCAATTTGATGCCGAGGACCCGAATGGAGACCCGATGGTTTATAAAGCAGTCAGAATTCCAAAATATGCTAAATTTGATCCCTCTACCGGAAATCTTGTCTGGGAACCAAGGAAATCACAGAAGGGGGTTAATGATGTTGTTCTGGAAGTAGTGGATTCACATGGGTGGGGTACGCTTCAGGAATTTCAGGTTCATGTTTTTCATAATCCCGGAACAAAAAGAATCTTATTCCTTTACAGTACGATTTCACTGCTGGCTTTAATTGGTGTTATCTATTTTGCAGTAACAAGCGGCAAATAATAGAAAGAATCGATTAAAAATATACAAGAGTCGGGAGTTTTTTCAAGATTTCCGCCTTTAGTTTTTCTTTAAGTTTAAGAGAAATACTTGTTAAAAGTAAATTATCTATTTTAGGTAATCCTTCAGGAAAGTTTATAGCATCTTTCTCCGTTGTTATCAAAAATTCGCAGCTGTTGGATTTTGCGTCTTCAATTAAAGACATAATATCTTTTTTACTATATTTATGATGGTCGTGAAATTTTTTAGTGATGAGTTTAGAAGGATTGAGTTTTCTAACGGTATCAAAAAATTGATGTGGATTTCCTAGTCCACAGAAAGCCAATACAGAGTGTCCTTGCAAATCTTCGTTTTCACCTTCACTCGCCATATTCACAATTTTTTCGATAGAAATTGGTGAACAATACTGTTTTAAATCCGGGCGTTTCTCTATAAAAAATTTTTCGCTGTCCAGAGGAATGGCATCAGTTCTTGTAAATACTAACAGCGAGGCTCTTTTCAATCCATGCCATGATTCACGCAACTTCCCTGCCGGTAGGATTTTTTCTTTATATGGATTAGTATAAGCATCCCAGAGTAGAATATTCAGGTCTCTCGATAGGCGTCTATGTTGATATCCATCATCCGCAATTAGTATTGTGCAGTTATATTTTTCAATTGCTGTTTTTCCCGCAGCTATTCTATTCCTATCAGCAATTATCACGGTATCTTCTGTTTTACAAGCAATGAGGTGCGGTTCATCTCCAGAGATTTGTGGAGATACTAACGGGCCTTTCCCAGTAGAGACTATGACCTGTTCTTTTTCCTTTCTTCTGTAGCCGCGTGTTATGATTCCAACTTTATAGCCGTTGTGCTGGAGAATTTTTGAGAGGCTGATTACAAATGGAGTTTTTCCTGTTCCTCCGGCTGTGATGTTGCCTATAGAAATTACAGGGACTGATAGTTTTTCTGTTTTAAAAGTATTTTTGTCGTAGAGCCAATTTCTTATTGAGGTGGCTATCATGTAGGGAAATGCAGCGATTCTTAGGACTAATTGTAAGACCGATTTAATGCTTAACCTCATATTCAGCTTGTAATTGTACTAAGTTAATCTTTTCAGAAATTTGCTTGGATAGATCATCTAAATTGTAATCAATATTCTTATATAATTTAATGGGTTCGCCAAATACCATAGCAATTTTAGAGAATAGTTTTGGTTGATGGAATTTATCCCAGCTATTGAAAATCCTGTTTCTTGAGGCTGCTGCTCCAAGAGGAATTATTGATGCTTCTGCCTTACGTACGATTTTTAAAGTCCCGATTTTCACTTTTCTCTCAGGCCCCTTTGGACCATCAGGTGTTAGTCCAACGACATTCCCGGGTTGTTTAATAATTTTTAATAATTCAACAGCAGCAGCGGTGGGTTTTCTATTACTTGAACCCCTGAGTGGAGTATAACCAAGCCGTTGACCAATTTGGGACAGGATTTCAGCATCTGAGTGAAAACCAATTAGAGGAATTATCCCGTAGCTTTTTAAATAGTAGAATGGAATTAGCAAGTGGCTGTGCCAGGACATGATAACAGCACCGGAAGGTTCGTTTAAAACTTTATGTAGATTTTCGATACCAACTTCCCTAAATCGGCATGTTGAAAATAGAGCATGAAGGGGCAAGTGCCCAAATCTGTAAACTATATTATTTAATGAGTTTAGTTTCATTTATTAATTGTTTGACTTATGAGCATAACCGGTGATAATTTCTGCTGCCCTTTCTGATGCTCCCGGAGCACCGAGCTTTTCTGACACACTCTTAAGAAACAGTCTTATTTCATTTTCAACATCCGGGTTGTTAAGAATTTTGTTTGCTTCCTGTGCAATATTTTTCGGTGTTGCTTCGTGCTGAATGAGTTCGGCGATTCCCTTTTTTCCCTCAATAAGGTTTGCCATAGCTATGTAAGGAACCTTAACAAATATTTTCCCCAGCCAATAAGAGAAAGGAGACATTTTATAAATTACTACCATTGGGGTTTGGTAAATTGCTGCTTCCAGGGAAGCCGTGCCAGACGATACGATAAGAAAGTTAGAGTTTTGCATGATTTCATCGTTTTCGCCACTGATCCAGTGCAGCCATTTATATGGGAATTGCTCTTTATATTGTGTGAAATCTATTGCTGGGGCTAAACCGACTACGGCTTCCATTTTCGGGAAATCTTTTCGTATGAGTAAAACAGCATTTATCATTACAGAAAGATGTCTTTCTATCTCCTGCTTTCGGCTCCCGGGAAACAAGCCAATCAGGTGAGACGCTCTATTTGTAATATTTTGAATATGTTTTGAAGGTGTAAGCTTATTATCAGTGTGTTGGTCGAGTAGCGGGTGTCCGACAAAAGTTACATTTACTCTATGTTCCTTAAACCAATACTCTTCAAAAGGCAGTATGCAGAGGACTTCATTAATATACTTTTTTATCTTTTTAACTCTTGATTGATGCCACGCCCAGACTTGAGGGCTGATGTAATATATAACGGGTATCTGTCGCTTGTATGCTGCTTTTGCTAAACGTAGATTGAATCCGGGATAGTCTATAAGGACAATTAGATCGGGCTTCTCAGCATCAATGAATTGGAGGGTATTTCGCCAAATCTTTCTTATTGAGGGAAGATGTTTTGCGACTTCAGCAAAACCCATAAAAGCAGTTTTCCGAATGTGATAGATAAGTTGGGCGCCAGAGCGAGCCATATTATTACCGCCAATTGCTGAAATTGATATGTTCGGTTCTAATTTTTTTATCTCTTTAACGAGATTCCCACCGTGTAGGTCACCGGATAGTTCACCGGCTGAGATAAATATTTTAGCGGATGACATGAAGTATGTTTATTAAGATTTCTTTACTTATAATAATAATAATGACTGCAATAAAAGACTGAAGGGTTCTTCTTTCAGTACGAAAAACTTTTTTCAAGGGTAACTTCTTAACTTCTTGTTTCTTATTCCAGGGAGTCAGCCCTGGAAATAATCTTGGAACGTTTGAACAATACTCTTCATATTGCTTGCCGAAAATATTTAGTAAAACCTTTTCTTCTAAAGATATGATTAGCCCATATTGTATGAAAAAATACAAAAGTGCTATTATGAAGAGAGGGAAGACCCATGGACCACCTGCAAACAGTGCTATACCTGAATATATCATAATATTGCCTAAGTAGAGCGGGTTGCGCACATAGGCAAAAGGTCCCTCAGTTGAAAGCTTTTTAGCACCAACATTCCGTGTTCTTGTCCTCCCACCAGCCATGTGGACCCCACTTAAGCGAATCCACTCGCCACAGAGAGCGAGTACTAAGCCAGAAATTACACCCAACCAGGTCATGTTGGATTGGTACAACAAAACCAGAAAAAATGGTATAGGGGTATAACCGCGATATTTAAAAATTAATCGTCTGACGTCCATTATTTCAGCGTTTTTAAGCTTGACTTTATCTGTTTCTCTATCTGTATGGCAACCTCAAGTGCTTTTTTGCCGTCCTCCCCTGTAACGAGGGGTGGTGTCCCATTTTTGATCGAACTGACAAAAGACCTCAACTCTTCCAACATGGCGTTTGATTTACTTGTTTGAAGCTGCTCGTAGAAGATTTTCCGCTTTTTATTATTTTTCGTTTCTAATTCAGTAATTGGAATTACATTTTTACTGGTAATCTCGCCTTCATTTGATAACGAAAAGATTTCTGTAAGATTCTTAAGAAAATCTATGGATATATATGCGTTTCTCTGGAATATCTTCATCTTTCGCATATTTTTATTTGATACACGGCTGGCAGTTATATTTGCAACACAGTCGTTTTTAAACTTAATCCTGGCATTAGCTATATCAATGTTATCAGTCAGTATAGGCGCACCAGCCGCATCAATTTTGATAATAGGAGATTTTACCAGTGAAAGTATTATATCAATGTCATGTATCATCAGATCCAGTATGACAGCAACGTCTGTTCCTCTTAAATGAAAGGGGGAAATTCTATGTGATTCTATAAAAAGTGGATTGATCTCGATTTTTTTTAAACCGGAAAGTGCAGGATTGAATCTTTCAATGTGCCCAACCTGTAGAACGATGTTGTTATCCCTTGCTAATTTAATTACTTCATTAGCCTCTTCTATTGTCTGCATAAAGGGTTTTTCGCAAAAGATATGGACTTTTTTATTTATAGCGGCAAGCGCAACATTATAATGTGCAACTGTGGGAACTACGATTGATACTCCGTCACATTTTTCTAATAGAGAATTAAGGGAATCAAAAGACGTTATATTTAATTCTTCTGATATCTCATTTGAACGCTGTATATCTGAATCATAGAACCCGACGAAATCAACTTCTGAAAGATTTTTGAGGTTCTTTATGTGCATTTTGCCAAGGTGACCGGCACCAACAACTCCAATTTTTACCATCTCGTCTCCCATAATCTTATTTAAATTTAACCTCTGCAGAACGATTTTCAAAAGATAAGGTTAGAAAATAGTCTCGCTCATTTTAACCATAATCTTTTTACTGAGGAAAGTGAAGTATATTAAAAATCTTGATTTTGCCGTATTATATAATGAAATTAAATTGTATGTAAAGAGATAAATATTTTAGAGGAGGTCAAAGTTGAAAAAGGAGAAATTACTTACATTCTTAATCGTTACGATTATTGCTTTTTGGTCTCTATCCTTTTCTGCACAACCGGAAGAGGCAGTAATAATCCATTGGAATGATTTTCATGCTGCAAATGTTTCATATAAACCTATGTATGAAAATCCGGAAGGAGTTTTTGTTGGAGGATATGCTAACCTCGCAGGCTATATTGACTCTTTGAATGAAGTATATCCTTACGCAATAACATTAAATGCCGGCGATGATTTTCAGGGTTCACCCATTTCTTCAATTACGAAAGGTATGTCGCAAGTTTTAATTCTTAATAAGGTGATGCCAACGGTATTTACGCTTGGGAATCATGAATTTGACTATGGCGTAGATAATCTGAAAAAAGCTTTAAACGTGGCAAAATTCCCGATTGTTTCTTCAAATATATATGATTCAACTAAAAGCGATTTATTGGTTGACCCTTACATTATTGTGCGTTCCGGGAAGGTCCGAATAGCAGTTATTGGTTTTATACTTAAAGATTTAAAACAAAGCGTGCTGCCTGAAATGGTTAAAGGAATAGGAATATTAGACCCGTTGGAAACAGTCAATAAATATGTTGAAGAAGTTAATAACGAGTCTGACCTTATTGTAGTGTTAAGTCATAATGGATTTGAATACGATTCGCTTCTTGCCCTTCAGTTATCGAAAGTAGACGTAATAATTGGCGGACATTCTCATACAATTTTACGCCAGCCAGTTGAGGTGAATAATATTTTAGTTTGCCAGGCAGGATCGCATGGGAGATTTGTGGGGTTGTTGGAAGGGCAAGTTAATATTGAAGAAAAGAAGATAGAATCGTATAAATATAAACTTACCGAGACCGATCTTGGGAAAGTAAGACCGTCGCAAACTGTTGCTCATGTAGTTGACTCACTGGAAGCTACGATTGAGAAGGAGATGAATAAAACTATCGGGACACTGAAAACCCCATGGATAAGGAATGGTCGAGGTGAGTCAAATCTCGGGAATTGGGTAACAGATGTGATGAGAAATAGTTATAACGTTGACATAGCATTTCAGAATAGTGGAGGTATAAGAAAAAGCCTTAGTCCAGGTCCCATAAAAGTGCGGGACATCTGGGAAATTTCCCCGTTTGACAATACGATTATGAAGGTAACTATAACAGGTTCTCAATTGAAAGAATTGCTGAAGTGGCGAATTAGGAACCCAAGAGACCTATTGCAAGTCTCCGGATTAAAGGTCATTTATAATAGTAAAACCAAAGAGATAATCAGTGCCAGGGTGACCGGTAAGCCTATTAAGAATGAAGGTAAATATACATTTGTTACTAATAACTTTGTTGTTGGACATTTTGAGAGATTTTTTGGGATTAAACCAGAGGATGTAAAGATAGAATCGACGGGAATTATTGGAAGGGATTTGTTATTGAAAGCTGTAAAAGGTCAGGGAGTAATTGACAGCTCTCTTGAGGAGCGTTTGGTTGATATAGCAAAATAGAATAATTTTGAAAGAACACTGAGATTTTATGACATCAAAAACCAGGTTGATTATTGGATATATTATTCTTATTCCGTCGTTTTCCCTCGGGCAAAACCTTCAGATACACTATGATCTTGGCAGAGAGCATTTTACATCTACTCTTGAAATGTTTAAGACTGGTAATCTTGGGTCAACTTTCTGGTTCGTTGATTTTGATTATAACAATGGTCAAGGAACTAAAAATGCTTCTTTGGGTTACTGGGAAATTGCACGATATTTTGCAGTTCACAAAGTCCCTAATACCTCTTTAACTATTCAATATAATGATGGTTTGACGAATGAATGTTCTTTCAATCCTGTTTGGTTGGGTGGTATTCAATACATCATTAATATAAAAAGTTTCAGTTTGCCATTTGATTTTCTTCTGCGAAGGGAATTGAATACAAAAGGCATAACTTTTCAGCTGACTTCTGTCTGGTTTTATACATGGAAAGATTTTGAGATAACAGGATATATTGATATTTGGAACACAGGTTCAGATGCCTATCCTTCTTCTAAGTGGGCATTTCAGGCGGAACCTCAGATCTGGTATAATATCTATGGAAATATTATGATAGGAAGTGAAATTGAGATAAGCAGGAATTTCTCTGGAGCATGGACGATAGCCAGAGAGTTCAAGGAGGATGAGTTCTTCATTATTCCTACAATTGCGCTAAAGTGGGCTTTCTGATACCCCGACCAATTAACATCTTCTTCTGTTAATGATAATTTTTAGGGGTTTGAATGTTTGACTTTCACTGTTTGCAATATATAAATTATCAGGCTTTTTAGAGAATGAGTTTATTTAAAAAGGGGCAACCTTATATTGAACTCTTTTGAGTAATATATGGTGGGTGTAGCTCAGTTGGTAGAGCGACAGGTTGTGGCCCTGTTGGCCGCGGGTTCAACTCCCGTCACTCACCCACATTTTTAATATGGCGCTATCGTCTAGTGGTTAGGACACAGGATTTTCATTCCTGTAACCGGGGTTCAATTCCCCGTGGCGCTACTAAATTTTTCTTTGAAACGTTTATTTATAAGAACTACTAAAGCAGTTAAACACATCATAGAATCCCACCTTTCACTTTCATCATGTTTTCCGCAGGAATCCCAATAGGAAAAACAGTTTGTTTATTCAATTAACGATACTATATAAAAGCGAATTCATACCGTAAATGAAACGTAATAAGTGAAACGTGATAAGTGCCTAAAGTGACTAATGAACAATAACCAATAGACCCTGTACGGTCGCTTCGCTCCTTACCCCAGAGTGATCTCTTTGAGACAGGGTAAGCAATAGACAATAGACAATAATCAATAGACAATCACAGAGGGCATATAGTGTTTTATGTCATTTAATAGTTGAAAATAATATAAAAAGAGTGTATTATTCTTATAGAGATGATATTCGTTATAAAAGCCTATTATTAATATTAAGAGAAAAAAGAAAAATGAAAAATAAAAAATATTCTACAGCCAATGTTTCAGTCTCACAAATTATTTCGATAATTTTTCATCCACTTCTATTCGCACCTACGGCTTTTGCTCTAATCTTTTTTTCCAGTCTTTATAAATCTTCAAAAGGATTGGAATGTTTCGTGATTTCAATTATTGCAACATCATTAACACCAATGGTTTATGTTTATTTGATGAAAAAGAATGGAGGGACAAAAGGTTTAGATGTTCCGGAGAGGGAGAAACGCAAAGACCCTTTCATTATAGGTACAGTTGCTTATTTAATTGCACTGCTTCTATTTTGGATACTTAAAGCACCGAAACCCGCCCTGGTGCTTATTTGGGCCTATGCTTTTAATACAGTGGTTGCAATATTAATTACGCACTATTGGAAGATTAGTATTCATGGCATGGCTGCAGGAGGCCCCACAGCTGCTTTAGGATGTGTTCTATCTTCAAATTTTTATTTGCTCTTATTGATGTTACCTTTGCTGGTTTATTCACGTGTTAGTTTAAAGGCACATACACCTATGCAAGTTATCGCAGGATTTGCATTGGGATTTATATTAACATTAACGCATTTTAAGATTTTGATGCCATTATGAAGTCGAATGGAATTTTAGCCGTAATTCTTGGTGGAGGCAAGGGTAATCGCCTTTATCCTCTAACCAAATATCGAGCTAAGCCAGCTGTTCCGCTTGGCGGTAAGTTCAGAATCATCGATATTGCTATTAGCAACTGTCTTAATAGCGATATCAAAAAGATATTTGTATTAACCCAGTTTAATACGCATTCTCTGCATAGACACATTTATGATACCTATAGGTTTGGACGTTTTTCTCGTGGATTTGTAGAAATATTGGCAGCGCAGCAAACCTCTGAGAATATGAACTGGTATCAGGGAACAGCGGATGCAGTCCGTCAGAATCTCTCTTTTATAACCGGAATAAACACTAATTATACTCTTGTACTTTCTGGGGATCATCTTTACAGAATGGACTATAGAGAATTTTTAAAAACACATATCGATAAAAAAGCTGATATTACGATTTCTGTAAAACCAGTATCACGGGAGGAAGCGCCAGGTTTTGGTATTCTTCAGACAGACAAAAAAGGTCGAATACTCAGATTTATTGAAAAGCCGGGTGGCGAAGCATTAGAATCCATTAAATCACCGGGACTTCCCGATGAAAAGCCATTTCTTGCCTCTATGGGAATTTATATGTTCTCGACGGAATTCCTATTTAAGGTTTTAGAAGAGAATCCGAGTGATGATTTTGGAAGGCATATTATTCCCTCCGCTATTGAATCACATAAAGTTTATTCGCACCGGTTTGAAGGTTATTGGAAAGATATTGGAACGATAGAAGCATTTTTCGAGGCTAATCTCGAACTGGCTTCTATTAATCCGCCATTTACTTTCTACGATGAAGATGCCCCTGTTTATACACGCCCACGATTCTTGCCTGGTTCTCGTATCAAGAATTGTCAGATAAATCATGCTCTTTTGGGAGAAGGTTGCTATGTAAGGGAAAGTGTTATTAATAATGCCATTATTGGAATACGAACTATAATTGGTTGTAATGTAAAAATAGAGAATTGTGTAATCATGGGAGCAGATTTTTATGAATCAAATTCTCCGAAAGGATTAATCCCAATTGGTATCGGGAAAGATTGTATAATAAAAAATGCTATAATTGATAAGAATGCAAGAATTGGCAATGGCGTTCAAATTGTGAATGGAAAAGGCATAAAAGAAGCTGAAACTGAAAAATACTCTATAAGGAATGGAATTATTGTTATCCCAAAGAATGTAATTATTGAAGATAGATTCGTAATTTAGAAGGGATAAGAGAAGATTAGAATAAAATATGAAATTTGTATTAGTCGTAAAAAATTACCAATCGTAAGGATTATCTCAATATCTTGCGGTGTAAAAATATGAGGAAAAAGCTTAATGGACGTAACTTATAACCCTGATCAGATAGTTTTATTTCCGGATCTTTTTGATGATATTTCTCTGCCATCTATTACAACTTTACCTGATTTTGATAGTGCATTAGAAAATTTTGTAAGACTTGCGGATTTCGGTGCTTTTATTCAGCTGAATTTTCGCGGTATAGATAAATCATATTCTTTGAAGCTTAGCGAGCTGAAAATACCGAGAAAGTATTTGAGTAAGAATAAGGAACCTGTCTCACCGATATTTCACCTTTTCCCGGACGACATTAGAAATTACCTGAATCGTATGAAGTATGAAGTGAAGTCATTTTTCACAAAACATAATAGTATAAAGACCCCTTTTGGCTATTTTCTTTTTAGGAATTTCTTTCTTAAGTGGGATCTGCACAGAAGGGAAGTGTTAGGTGATATTACAAAGTATTTATTGGATGAAATTGGTGAAGAGTCCTATAATGATTTTTTTAAAGGGATCTGGACAGATGGAAATAAGTGGATGAAATATAATTTAAATAAAAAGAACCCGTATCAGATTCAATATTACTCATTTGGGATTATAGAGAAAGAACGCATGCGAATGGAAGAGGTGGGTGCAACATTATATCAGTTGGATAGGAAGGAACAGGATTTTCTTCTGAACAGCCTTATAATAAAGACACTGCATATTCCGCAAACTCTATCGGATTATGTTAATGGGATTTCGATTTTCTCGACTTTTAAAACTATCCATCTTGAATATCTTAAAACCAGAAAAATTGAATCCATCGAGGATGTTAAAAACCTTTTTGATTCGTTGCGGGACAAGTGATTTAAAGTGTCTAAAGTGCCTAAAGTGCCTAAAGTGAACCGCTAATGCTCCTCCCAAAGGGATCCCCATGGGGAAATGAGTATAGGAAAACGCTAATTGCAAGTCAATAGTAAATAGACCCTGTACGGTCGCTTCGCTCCCTACAGGGCAAGCAATAGACAATAATAAATGTTACACCAAAACGCATTTACAATGGTTGAAGAGCAGATAGCTTCTCGTGGTATAAACGATCAAAAAGTTTTAGATGCAATGAGAGCTGTTCCGCGGCAATATTTTGTGAATAAAAAAATGTTGCACCTTGCTTATACCGATCAACCGCTTCCTATCGGGCATAATCAGACTATATCTCAGCCCTATGTTGTTGCCTATATGACGAGCGCTCTTGAATTAAATGAAAAATCTCGGGTTCTTGAGATAGGTACCGGGAGCGGCTATCAAGCTGCTGTTCTTGCGGAGATCGCAAAGGAGGTTTATTCTGTTGAAGTAATTAAAGAACTTGCTGAAAAAGCACGTTTGGTTCTTAAAAAGCTGGATTTTAAAAATGTTAAATTTAAGATTGGTAATGGGCGAAGAGGTTGGCAAGAATATGCTCCGTATAGCCATATTATAGTTACAGCAGCAACTGAGAATATCCCAAAAGCTCTTATTGAGCAGCTCGATTTTGGAGGGAATATGATTGTCCCTGTCGGACACAGCAGCTGGACTCAAAATCTCGTACTTATTACAAAAATGAGAGATGGTATTCGTAGAAAAAAAATATTGCCAGTACGTTTTGTACCGCTTGTGCATGACAGGAAATTAAAAAGAAGAAATAAATGACCAATGACCAATAACCAATAGACCCTGTACGGTCGCTTCGCTCCCTACAGGGCAAGCAATAGACAATTAAAAGTGATCTAAAGTTTGAAATGACAAAAGTTGGGGTAAATATGAAGCAAATTGATTCAGAGATTCTTGAAGAATTTGCATCTACGTTAGAACAGTTGTCTTGCGGTAGTTATAATGACAACATTTTTAAAAAGTACATGAGAGTTAGTAATCCAAATGTTGTAAGACGCATTGCTAATGTTATGGATGACATTTATAGGCGGTTTGAAGTTCGCGAACATCATCTTAAGTCTGCTATTGAAGAGTTAAAAGCTACGAGAAGCGAGTTTGAAAAATTTAATATGCTTCTGGATTCTCGTGTTAAGGAAAGGACTAAAGCGCTGGAAAAGGCGAACACTCTTTTAGAATCTCTGTCTATTACTGATTCTCTCACAGGGATTAGCAATAGACGCAATTTTGATTCTCTTTTAAAGCATGAAGTAGATCGCACCAGGCGCTATGGTCTCAATTTAAGTTGTTTAATGTTCGATATAGATTTTTTAAAAAGGTGAATGATACTTATGGACATCTTTATGGGGATGAAGTTCTGAGAGAAATTGGGGAAATCTTACGTAGCGAATTACGAGGTCACGATATATTTGCACGATACGGCAGTGAAGAATTTGTTATATTATTACTGGAGAAAGATGTAAACGCTGCATTTCTTGTAGCTGAAAAGTTAAGGGGGGTAATTGCTAAAAAAGATGTTGTCAAAGATGAGATAAAATCAAATGTCACAGTCTCTTTTGGTGTAGCTCAGTTTGATCCCTCAACGATGACAGGCAGGAATCAACTGGTGAAGCATCTAATAAAGCACTCTACGAAGCTAAAAGGACAGGAAGAAATAAGTCTGTTATTTTTAAGTCTGGAGAATAGTAGCAAGTGTTTAAAGTGAAGAATTATGAGCAACAATCATCATAAGAAATTAATCCGTCAATTGGGTGGAACAGATGTTTTTTGTATTGCTGCTGGTGCAATGATCAGTTCCGGTTTGTTTGTCTTACCCGGAATAATCTATGCAAAAGTCGGTCCTGCGGTTATTCTGGTCTATATTCTTGCGGGCATGTTTGCTATACCTGCCCTGTTTTCTAAAGCGGAATTGACTACTGCTATGCCTAAAGCAGGAGGTAGTTACTTTTTTATTGAGCGTAGTATGGGCTCAGTGGCTGGGACTATTGGTGGGTTCGCAAGTTGGTTTTCACTCAGTCTGAAAAGTGCATTTGCTTTAGTTGGTATTAGTGTATTTATAACCTTGATTAATCCGGATATTACTGAGGTGCAGATAAAGCTCATTGCTGTTGGGCTCTGTATGTTTTTTACAGTTCTTAATGTGGTAAGTGTTAAAATTACAGGTAAAGTTCAGGTTTTCCTTGTATTTATTCTTATCGCTTTATTGCTTTTGTATGTCTTTCGGGGAATGATGTCACTCGACGTTAATCGCTATGTTCCATTTATGATATCTGATCGAAGTGCAGTATTTGCCGCAGTAGGGATGGTTTTTATATCGTTTGGAGGACTGACGAAGATTTCAAGTATTGCTGAAGAAGTCAAGAATCCAACCAGGAATATACCATTTGGGATGATATTAGCATTTTGTGTTGTAATGTTTCTTTATGGAGCGACTATTTTTGTTACAGTCGGTTTGCTTGATAGACACGAATTTACGGGTTCCTTTACTCCTCTATCAATTGGCGGAACTAAAATCTTTGGCTCAATTGGCGGCGTAATTATGGCATTTGCTGCCATATTTGCGTTTATTTCCACTGCAAATGCAGGTATATTATCTGCCTCGCGCTTTCCTGTGGCAATGAGTAGAGATCAGTTTTTACCGGGATTTTTTGCAAAAGTAAACAAGCGATTCAATACCCCACACTATTCCATAATATTTACCGGGATTTTTATGATAGTGGTCATTACCTTTCTGGATTTAGAAAATCTTGTTAAAGTTGCCTCTACAATGAAAATTATTGAATTTATTTTAGTTTTAATGGCATGTGTTATTATGCGTGAAAGCAAGATTTTAAATTATAAACCTACATTCATTTCACCACTTTATCCTTGGATTCAGATAATTGGAATTCTTGCTTATTCCTTTTTTGTTTATAAGATGGGAACTTCGGCACTTTTTACAACTATAGGATTCGTTATTTTATGCCTATTATGGCATAGAATTTATATTCGTGATAGGGCAAAATCAAAATCTGCCCTTATACATATAGTTGAACGTGTTACCGCTAAAGAAATTGGCGGTGATTCGTTACATGCGGAATTAGGCGAGATTTTAAGGGAGCGTGATAAGATAATCGAGGACAGGTTTGATAAATTGGTGAAAAAATGTGAGATAATTGATATAGGTAAACAAACTTCACTTGAGGATTTTTTCACAATTGTTGCAGACAAAATCGCAAATAGATTGGATGTTGATCCCAGACAATTGTTTGATTCTTTTATTGAGCGCGAGAAAGAGTCAACAACGACTATACGACCGGGCCTGGCGATTCCACATATAACTATTGATGGTGAGAATAAATTTGAATTGGTTATAGCAAGATGTGAGGCCGGCATTAATTTTATTGAGAGTATGCCACCTGTTTATGCTGTTTTTGTATTAGTCGGCTCCCGTGATGAAAGGAACTTTCATCTGCGCGCATTATCTGCAATTGCGCAAGTAGCACAGGGTGCGGATTTTGATAGAGATTGGCTGCATGCTAAAAATATAGAGCAGCTGCGTGATATTATACTTCTTTCAACAAGGCGCCGTGAAAAAGCATAAGGATTCGAGTCTAAATATACCGGATTGCTTCTCCGGCAGCCTTGCGAAGATAACTCCAACACAAGCCCTAAACCACAAACTTCGTCCCTCTCGCAGTTATTCTACGGAAAGGCGTTCCTCCGGAACAATCTGAGATTTAAAATTATTTTCTCCTTAAATCCCAAGTTTGACAGTTCGTTATAAGAAGAGGCGGTTTAAAAAATGTTTCTCGA
>CAYTUQ010000002.1:0-162264 GCA_964441235.1 uncultured bacterium
TCATCAGGAATATGATGCATGAAACTATGGATATGATCTTAAGACTTCTGTTCATATCATATGCTCCTTTACTGTTTTTATTAATTAAAATTGATAAATGAAAATCTCATCTATTTCTCTTATCTTGTAAGATAGACGACATCCTCAGTCCCACAAGTAGGGCTGCTACTGTCACGCATTATTCCTACCTCCTTTTTTTGATAATCCTCTTTATGTTTATTTCACGAACACGGACGTCGAAAATCTGCAACAGGCAGATAATTATTAAGAGTAACTCAGTCTCTAAATTAGACAATTATAAGCTCAATATTCTGATTGGCTAGGTTCCGTTTGTCTTCTTCTGAGATTCCATCGTCAGTAATAATTTTGTGAATTTTTCTAATCGGCATAATAAAGCACAGACTTTTTTTCCTTAGTTTTGATGAATCCATGACCAAAATTATTTCTCTCGCAATATCTCCCATCACACGATTAATTGCCGCTTCCGACACAGATGGTGTATATATACCCGTGGAAGTATCAACACCATAGGCGCCGAGAAAATATTTATCACAGTAATAATTTTGTAAAATTTTTACAGCCCTTTATCTTCTGAACCCTCAAATTAATCAAACTAACACCACTCACTTCTATACTTTAATTAAAGGTAATGTGTTTTTTTCTTAATGTCAAGAAAAATCTTTCTTATGCTTGCATTTAATTGATATTTATTTGTTTTTCCTTGTGTTTTAATGATTTATTCTCTTTCTTTACGTATATTTTGCCATATATGTAAAAAAAGGTCATGAATTTTAATAGAAATGACTAAAACTTGGGAGAAAGGAAAAAACTTGAGTCATAAAAGAAGCAAAATCACTGTAAGTGTAAAGAAAAAAACGTAAGATTCAAGACCAATTATACCTAACTTTAGTCAAACCGCTGTTTGTCAAAACAGTTGTACTTTTAGTTTTGAAAATTAATTAGTATATTTAAAAGCAATGTTGTAAGGAATTATGTTAGAAAATTTTAAAATTATTTAGGGAACATGATGCCAAAAATAAATGATACAGTCGGTCGACGTTTAAGTATCTTTAAACAAATTGAAGAGATGGGACAGGTCAACGTTCACGTCCTGAGCAAGATGTTTAATGTCAGCAAGGTTACAATCAGGAATGATCTAAAGCAACTTGAGAATAAAAATCTCCTGATCCGCACCCACGGAGGCGCCATTAAACAGCAGGTGGTTGGTATTGATTTTAAAATGAGCGAAAAAACAAAACAACATCCGACGGAAAAACAGAAGATCGGTAAAAAAGCTGCGGAATTGGTCAACGATGGAGAGACAATCATTCTGGATTCAGGTACAACCACCATTGAGATTGCCAAAAACCTGAATTCATTCAAGGATCTGAAAGTAATAACCAATGCTCTGAATATTTCATTCAAGCTGGTAGAAAAGAAAAATATCAAAGTAATCATTCCCGGAGGCTTTTTTCGTGAAAACACATACTCACTGGTCGGACCAATAGCTGAAAGCAGCATTCGCAATTTTTTATGCGACAAAGCGTTTTTAGGCAGTGATGGTTTTGATTCGCATTATGGCATTTCCACACCTAATATTGAAGAAGCATATTTAAACCGGGCAATGATCGAAATTGCCAAAGAAGTTATCATCGTTGCGGATTCCAGTAAATTTGGACGACGCAGATTCGCATTTATCGCAGGGATCGACAAAATTGATGTAGTCGTAACCGACGCAAACATACTTGAAAAGGACAGGAAAAACCTCGAAAATGCGGGTGTACAGGTTATTATTGTAGATTAAAAGATGGATTCAAGTTCTAAGTGCAACAATCTAAGTAAAGTATTTTCACATAAATTCATTTTCCCCAAAACCCTCCAATATTGTGCGAGAGGATTTTGGGAAAAATGAATTATAGAATCTCAGTGTTATACAGTATTATAATGTGTTGCACTTATTACTTGAACTCACGTGATGTATAAAAGAGTAATCCTCATTATAATCGGTTTGTTTCTTTTATATACGTCGGTACTTGCAGATGGTTCAAAGCGTGACAAGTTAAATATCCAAATTCAATACCCTGAAAAGTACGAAGAAATAGCAAAATATACTGAGTCAACGATTAGGAAAAACTTTTCAAAGATCTATTCTATATTTAGTAATCCTAAAGATACTATAATTTATATTCTGGTGGATTCTGAGAAGCAATTCAGAAAATATACAGGTCCCTCTCTTCCCTCATGGGCAAATGGTGTGACTCTTTTTCCTCAAGGGGTAGTAGTTATTAAAACCCCTGATCTTAGTCGTTCCACTCTTAAAAATTATAGAACGACAATCGTTCATGAGCTTGTCCATATCATTCAGGGTCAACAGGTACCTCTTAATCTAACGCCGGTGTGGTTTAATGAAGGGTTAGCAGTATATTTTTCGGAAGATTATAATTTGCGAAGCAAAATAATTCTCTCAAGAGCCATTGCAAAGAAAAAATTAATACCACTGAATGAACTGTCTGATATATTAAATTTCGGTGATCTAAAAGCAGAACTTGCATACGATGAAAGTGCTTCAGTAATTGAATATCTTGTTCAGGTTTACGGTTTTAAAGTTTTAAAGGAGATATTTGAGAATATGCGGTCAGGGAACAGATTCGAAAAAAGTATTACAATCGCAACAGATATTGATTATTCAAACTTCTCATATTTTTGGGAGCGATATGTTTCCAGGACATACAGGTGGATATTTATTCTGGATATTCAATATATTTTGTGGCTTATTATGTCGTTACTTCTTATTTTAGCCTATCTGAGTATTCGTCGTCGAAACAGGGAAACTGCAAAAACATGGGAAGACCAAGAAAATAATGCGAACAGTATCAGTGCGTAAATATGTTGGATTTTACCTGATAATTGCTGTTTTTGGTATTGTCAGTATGATGCAGGCACAGGCTCTATTTCAGGGTCTGAATCACCCTCTTAATTCACGTGGCTGGGGAATGGGTTCAGCCGTCTGCGGTTTAGTAAATGATGGGACGGGCATTTCATCTAACCCGGGTACTCTTTCCAGGGCACCGCTCTCCTGGCAGGTTAACTATACTTCATTCGTTCTTGATATTTATTCAACAACTGGTTTTGTAATTCTAAATGCCCCAGTAAAAGGGAAATATGCAGTTATGATACATTACCTTGATTATGGCTCTTTTAGTGAACGAAATCGTGAGGGTGAGGCTACAGGAAATTTTTGTGTTAATGATTTAAATATGGGTATAGCTTACGGAACTGATATAACACAGAAACTGAGTGCTGGCGCTTCAGCCTCAGTTGTTCATTCAAATCTTAATCTATTGTCCGCAAATGCTGTTCTTGGGACAATTGGAATTCTTTACTATGATAGCAATTCAAGTCTTGCTATTGGCTTTGCCTACAATAACTTTGGTACTCTGTTATCCGGATATAAAACAGAAGATGAACCTCTTCCCAGAACTTTCATAATTGGAGTATCTAAACATCTTGCTCACCTTCCTATGATTTTATCTTTTGATGTGTACCAAGCGTATAAAGATGAGTACATTGCTCGGATAGGTGGAGAATTTCATTTTCATAATCGTTTCTTTCTCCGGTGGGGTACATCAACCCGAAGATTTCAGATAAATACACAGCAAACTTTTAAAGACTTTTTAGCTGGTTCTTCAGCGGGAGTAGGGATAAAGTTAAGCAGGTTCCATTTTGATTTAGCATTCATGAGTTTTGGGAATATTGGAACGATTTCATCAATTAGCATATCGCAAAGTCTTTAAAGGAGTAATCCTTATGAAGAAAATTACATTTATATTCGTGAGCCTTGGAATTTTAATTATTACCGTTGCTTCTGTTTTAAGTTGTGAACCTGATGAAAAATACGATGTAAGTTTTTCTTATGATATTCAACCGATTTTTAACATAAAGTGTCTGGATTGCCATGGTGCAGGTGGAAATGCAAATCTTGACCTGTCCTCTTATTCAACCTTGATGAGCGGAGGAAATAATAATCCTCCTGTACTAATTCCATTTCAATCAGACCAGAGCTTATTATATGAGAAAGTTTCGCAACAATCTCCGAGTATTGGTGATAGAATGCCTCTTGGTAGAAATCCTTTAATTAATTCGGATATTATACTTATCAGAGATTGGATAGACCAGGGCGCGAAAGGTAATTAGATTTTCCTCTGTGAATTTGTATATAGGAATCAAACTATATTTTACCGATTGACCATGAAGGTTACATAAAGTTATTAGTGATTGTTTTGATAAAAGAATAAAAAAGGCAATATAAAAACATCACCTTTTTAAAATCTATCATGGTTTTTGCGTTAGCTCCTTAGTTTGAAAATTACAGGAATTGAAATATAAACACCAACTTTCCTGTCTCTTTGCATAGCAGGGATGAAACGGGTCATTTTTATGGCTTTAACTGCAGCCTCGTCAAGCCCGGTATTCGGCACACCTTTAAGTATTACGCAGTCTTGCACTTTCCCCTTTTTATCTACAAATGCTTGAACGATAACTGTTCCCTCTATTCCGGCTTCCTGAGCAATTTCCGGGTAAACAACATTTTTTTGAATAGCTTCAAAACCACCAATAGGTTTTGGTGGTTCATCATAAGGGATAAAACGAATAGTTGGACCTGTATTTTCTTCGGGAGGTGCAGGTGGAGCTTCCCATGCTACATAATCATCAAAATCCATGTCTATATCCATGGAAATGTCCTCGGAAAAATCTTCATCCTCCGATTCAACCGGGATTGCAGGTCTTGACGGAGGCTTTGCCATTTCAATTTTTTGTTCTGTTATTGGAATATCGGTGGTTTCAATGATTATTTGGACCTCTTTCTGTGTTCTACTTCTTTGTTCGAGCTTAGGGAATAGTACCATTACAGCGATAATAAAAGCAAGACTAACCACGAGTCCTACTCTAAGGACTAAATTATATCTTAATTTTAGACTGGCTTCGGGATATTTTCTAAGAATCATTTGATAAAACCTCTAAATGGCAGTCTTTGTAGAATAATTTACTTTCAGAGCATCTGCCAATCTTAATTCTTTGTGAATCTTGTTCATAAGTCCCATATTTACTCGTTGATCTGATCTTATGGATACAATAAGGTGTGGATCAGCTGTCCGTTTTTCATACATAACATTCCTGATACTTTTAACATCTAAGAGTTTACCATCAATTGAAATCAATTCTTCTTTTGATACCCATAAATAAGTTACGTGCACTTTTGAGGCGAGTTTCTCAATCTGCCTGGCTTTGGGCAGGACGACATTTAATCCCTCGTATTCACGCAGAACAGAAGACACCATAAAAAAGAAAATCAACATAAAAATAATATCAGGCATTGATGCAGTTGGAATTCCAGTTTTCATCTTGCTTTTTTTCTTCAATTTCATCTTTTTTCTTTCCTATTCAGCAATTGAAACTTTTGCACTTGTCTGTTTTAACTGATCAAGAACCTCAATATATGTGTGGTATTTGGTTCTTGCATGTGTTTTTACTGAAAATATCATCTTCGGATTTTTCAGTATAATACCCTCAACTGTAGATTTAATTTTGCTGATTTCTATTTCTTTGTTATCCAGTAATACTCTTCCTGTAGGATCAATTATGAGGTTTGTGATATTTTTCTTAGATATCTCAACCTGGTCTCCTTCTGCAGGTAGAATCAGTTGTATTCCTTTATCCATGTCAATAGTTGTAGCGACCATAAAGAAAATAAGAATAAGAAAAGCAATATCAGCCAGTGAGCTTGATGGTATTTCCGCTTCACGGATTCCTTTATTTTTTAATAAACTCATAATTATTGCCTTTAATCTTTTTTCACTTCATTTGCAGATAAGATATCTAAAAGATTTACTGAATTTTCTTCCATATCAATGATAATACCATCTACACGTGCTGTAAAGAGATTATAGAAAATCGAGATAGTAATACCGACAATAAGACCAAATAAAGTGGTCAAAAGTGCTTCTGAAATACCACCTGCAACAACAGCAGGAGATATATCATTAGCAGCAGCAATATCTTGAAATGCTCTTACCATACCTGAAACTGTTCCGGCAAATCCTAACATGGGGGCAAGTGTGATAACTGTAGATAACCAGATCATTCCTTTCTCAAGGAAAGCCATTTCAATAGAACCTGCAGTTTCAATAGCTTTTTCAACAACCTCAACACCCTGGTCTGCACGAGAAAGACCGGCGTGAAAAACCTCAGCAATAGGTCCGGGAGTTTTCTTGCAAACTTCAAGAGCCTCAGCTACACCTTTATCATTCAATGCCTTATTTATCTTTGGAATAAATTTTTTAGTAACCACAGAGGCTTTCGTTAAAGTGTAAATTCTTTCAAGTGTAACCATTAAACCGAAAATTAAGAGCCCCAAAATCGGCCACATAAAAATTCCACCCTGTAGAAAAAGATCAACCATTGAATTACTCCTTTAGTTATATAGTTATTCAGTTAAATCAAACGGCTGTTTATTTTAAGTGAATATTTTCTAAAAGTCAACATTATTTTCTATTTTATTTTCCGACAGTAAATAGCTTTTCACAATTATGTGTTAAATTAGAGTCAAGTTTATTAAAAATATTGGATATCAAAAATAATAAGTCCTCAAAAAAAATTCAAGTCGATGTTACTTCTATAAAAATATTTGATGGGATTGGCGGAGACTCAGCTAAGGACTGATTTAATTAGAAATAATTAACGATTTATATTGCCATATTAATCTGAAAATACTACTTTGAACCGAAATCTTGATTTTTGATTTTGTGTGAAATAAAACCCAATTTCTGAGTTATTTATGATAGCGGGCATTTTTAACCTGAATAATTCGTGAATAAATGAATTTATAAGTTATTGGAGTTAAATTTCAAACAGTAAAAATAGGGAGGACTTAAAAGATTTATTTTCCTATCTTGGTATAAGTGCGAAAAATCCATAAGTTTTACTAGAACAGTGAGTAAAAGATTTAGATGTACATAATTTATTTTTTAGCTGGATTAGTTTTACTCTACTATGGTGCTAATTTTCTTGTAAATGGCAGTTCCGCTATTGCAGTATCCCTCGGAGTTAAAAAAATTGTAGTTGGTCTAACACTTGTTGCTCTTGGTACATCAATGCCTGAGTTTGTTGTAAGTTTATTTGGTGCTGTTGAAAAGGTAGACGATGTAAGCGTTGGAAATATTGTTGGTAGCAATCTGGCAAATATTCTATTAGTTCTTGGAATCTCATCTTTTATTCATCCAATAAAAGCGAAGAGGAGGATATTTTTTCTTGACTTTCCAGTTCTCTTAATAATAACTGCTATTTTTATAATTTTTTGTTATGATGGGCGTTTAGTTTTTTACGAAGGTACCATTCTTCTAACCTTATTTGTCGCTTATATGTCATATATCATCGTTAATCGTAAAGTACAGGAAGAAAATGTTGTCGAAGTAAAAAATATTGAAAAGGGGCATATTTCAAAGAATATAGCTTTATCTATTTTGGGATTAGGAGCATTGATAATGGGTGGGAATCTAACAGTTAGAGGAGCTATTGGATTGGCACGTGCTTTTGGTATTTCAGAACTTATAATTGGTCTTACTATAGTTGCGCTTGGTACTTCTTTACCAGAACTCTTTACAAGTGTAATAGCAGTTATTAAAAGGGAAGATGAAATCTCTATAGGCAATATTATTGGGAGTAATCTTTTTAATACGGCATTTGTGTTAGGAATTATACCAATGGTCTATTCACTTAAAATAGATAAAAGCATAATCAGGATCGAGAATCCCTTTATGATGATTATTACTCTCATATTATTAATTTTTTTATTTATTGGGAAGAAATTGTCAAGAATTGAAGGAGTTTTTTTATTAATACTATATGCCCTATTTATACTGAATCTGGGATATAGAATAATTTAGGGGGTGTGATAAAATAACCTTTAGGGGGTGTGTCGATCCTTAGGATTCCTTCGGAAAGACATCCCTCTGGGAAGAAGAAATAAAATGGATTTTTGTATTATTCTAAGTTCAATCGCCAGACGGATCTCCGAAAAAATATTATGAATATAATTCTGTAAATGGTAATTAGTTTTTTCTCACCCCCTGAACATTTTTAGTATTGTAAATTCATCCCGAAGTTTCGGGACACAATGATAGTTAACCATGAATGACAACTTTATTCTATCACACCCCCTTAGTGAAAAATTTGGAGTTAAAAATGCCCGTAAAAATTATTACCGATGAGTCTTCAAGTTTAGATGAGGTAGATATTAAAAAATATGGAATATCAATAATTCCATTCCTGATTAGCGATGCAGCTGGTAAGGAAGTGATAATTAAAGGTGAGCCAAATACGTATAATTCACAAGAGAATCAGACTAATATCAGGAATTTTTCCTCGTTAAATGATTATTGTAGCTTTTTGGGTGGAATAAGAAACAAAGATGAGGCTCCAGTATCTGCAGCTCCAGATATTCATTGGTGTAAGAAATTTCTCGAAGATATTGTTCAGAAGGATGAAGGGGATATATGTTGCATTTTGCTGGCTAAGAATTTAAGCAAAATATATGATAATATTGAGATTGCTTCTAAAGACATCAGTAAAAAGTATAATAGAAGAATAGAAGTAGTTGACTCAAATCAGGCATTTTGTCCTGAAGGACTGCTTGTGGTTGAAGCAGCAAAGATTGCAAAGCAGGGAAAAAGTCTTGATGAAATTATTGGCCATATTGATGATACAAAACATAAGATATTTTTCATCGCTTCTCTTGACAACTTAGAATATTTGAGGAGATCTGGAAGGGTTCCTCTGCATAAAAGTATACTTACTAAGATAGCAGACCTTTTGGGAGTTGTTACAATTATTAGTTTTGCAGATAGTGTTCCACGTCCGATTTGCACTGTCAGAAAAGCTGATGTCAAAAAAAGGATGCTTCAAGAAATACGCGGAAGAATTGGGGATATGGAAACAATTGAACTTGTACTTGACTATTCAACCGAAAAACAGAGACTTTTTTTAGAGGAACTTAGTGAGACAGTTAAAAAAGAGTTCAATGTAGAAAAGATTTCATATAGACAGGCAAATAGGATTGTTGCTACTCATACTGGACCTCATATTTATAGTGCATCAATCCTCAGACTCGGTTATAACTCAATTAATACCTCCCTATTAATTAGAATGTTCAAGGAATCGGAAAAAAAATTAAGAAGATATCGGGGAATTATAGATAGTATAAATATTTTTCCTGTTAATGATTCAGATACTGGTAAAAATATATTGAGACCAATTGCTGGCGTAACTACAGGCTTAAGTGAAAAGGATATTGTAGTAAGAACGATCGATAAGATTTCAGGGAAAGCGTTTATGAAGGGGGGCGGTTGTTCTGGTAATGCACTATCCCAATATCTTTTAGGAATTAGTGATTATGTCAAATCTCATCTTTCTAAAGATAAGGATTTGGATCCTGAGACTTTTGTTTGTGCATTAAGAAAGGGAACCGAAAGCGTTTATGCTTCATTCAGCGACCCAAAAGAGGGAACGATACTTTCAGTGATGAAAGTGTTTGGCAAACAAGCTGAGGAAGCCCTTAAGAGAAAATATGAGTTTTCATATATTATTAAGAAGGCTTATTCTGCTAGTGTAAAAGAGCTATTAAATCCGATTGTGCAGGGAGTTAAAATTCTGAGAGATAGTGATATTTCGGATTCTGGTGGCCTTGGCTTCATAATTTTTCTTCAGGGCTGGTTAGACACTCTAGGAATTTCTATGGACCCGAAAATCCAGAAACTCAATAGAAATCTGGAGAGGGAGATTAAAGACCAGATAGCCAGTCTAAAATATAAAGCAAAATATCCCGGTTTTTGTGTAGAATGTAATATTAAGGGCACTGTGGAGAGAGAAGAAATAAGCGACAGATTAAAGTCTCTTCCAAATAAAATTGACTATAATGCTTTGATAATAAGATACGGCGGCGGGTGCACTTATATTCACATTCATGTATCTGATAGGGATTTAGTGGATAAAGTCAGACATATATGCAAGAGTTATGGTTACGAAGTCGAAGCAAAAACCCCGACCAGTTTATCTCAAAAAAAGATCGATATTTATAAACATAAGATTTTAAAATCATTGAAAAAATTAAAAGAAGTACCTTTCCTTTTTATGTACTGGTTTACACCTTTACCAAGGATATTCTTTGTAAGAAGCGAAATTAGAAAAAAGAAGAAGTATAAAGATATTTCAGAAGAAAGGGATTATCTCAAGCTTGTCTCAAGAGCTCTGGAGATAAAAACTGACGAAATGAGGACAATGATTCTAGTCTGTAATAAAAAAGGTGAAGTAATATATCTGAATAAGTTGGCAAGAGAATTTTACAACGTTGAAGATGGATATATAAAAGAGAAATTGAGCAAATTTTTATCTGAGGAAACATTTATATCTGCTGAGGAAAAGATAATTACAGGCTTGAGAGAGGAACATATAATTAAAAACGATAATTCTACTTTATTGCTTAAACCAATACGAGTGAAAAGAAAAAATCTTGGAATAATGCTTGAAATAAAAGTAGAGGGAAATTAGCCGGAATTATTATTTCTGCCCTATAGGTTAAAAAAGATTATGAAACTTGGAATTTTTCAGTTTGCTCCCATCTGGGGAAGTAAAGAAAAAAATCTTAAAAAAATTGAAGGCACTATTTCTTCATATTCTGGTATTGATCTCTGGATTCTGCCAGAATTATGCATTACTGGTTACCAATTTAACTCCAAAGATGAAATTGAAGAACTCGCTGAAGAATTCCCCCTGGGCAAGTCTTCAAAAGTTCTACAAGAACTTTCGGAGAGCACTCAATCAGCGATAGTAATTGGGATTATGGAACGGGCTGATAATAGTTTTTTTAACAGTGCAGCTGTTTTTGATAAAGGAGAATTTTTAGGGACCTATCATAAGATTCATCTTTTTTACGAGGAAAAAATTTGGCTTTTACCTGGAACTGAAACTCCTTCTATTTTCGATATTAACGGAGTTAAAGTCGGAGTTATGATTTGCTTTGATTGGATTTTTCCGGAGATGGCGCGGACTCTTGCTCTGCAAGGAGCTCAAATAATTGCTCACCCTGCTAATCTGGTATTGCCCTATTGTCAGGATGCGATGATTACAAGAAGCATCGAAAACCGAGTTTTCACAGCTACTGCAAATAGAATTGGTACAGAAGTGATAAAAGGAAAACAACCTCTTACTTTTACTGGAAAAAGCCAGGTAATAGACCCGGGTGGAAAACGACTCGGCAACCTCTCGGAAAATGAAGATGGCGTACTGATTGTTAATATCAATCCTGAAGAAGCTCTTAATAAAATGATTACACCAGTGAATGATATTTTTAAAGACCGTAATCCTTCGGTTTATCAATT
Source organism: uncultured bacterium (assembly GCA_964441235.1). GTDB lineage: Bacteria > Fidelibacterota > UBA2242 > UBA2242 > UBA2242 > BS750m-G69. The sequence continues at coordinate 11,433 of CAYTUQ010000002.1, forward strand.
ATGAATAACTAATTCTGGAAAGGAATCTTTTAAAGAGTAATAATATATGTTAGTAAACGCCTCCGAAAAAAAATATGAAGAAGAACAAAAGATTCAATGGCTCAGGAGATATTCTGATCTTGTTGTAAATAAATTAAGATCTGAAGATTTTACTGAAATAGAAGCTGCTGAATTCCTTGAGTCAGTTAAACGAGAAATTCTGGAGCGATTTCCTGATAAAGAAGAGCAATATAACATAATTTATGAAAGGCGTTTTAAGAGGATTCTTCTAAAAAAAGGAATTTGCCTCAAACTTTACTCTGAAAATAGCACGAATGATTATAACTAAAAATTATTTGGAGGGTGGAAATGGATAGAGAAAAAGCATGGAATCTTTTATGCAAGTACACAAAAACTGAAAGTTTAAGAAAACATGCTCTTGCTGTCGAAGCAGCTATGCGTTACTATGCCGATTTTTATGGTGAAGATGTTGAACTTTGGGGGATAACAGGTCTGCTACATGACTTTGACTATGAGAAATATCCCGATGAGAAAAATCACCCTTATCGTGGAAATGAAATTCTTGAAAAGGAAGGTTATCCAGAAGAAATGCGCCATGCAATAATGGGGCATGCTTCATATACCGGGGTAACGAGAGACTCACTAATGGCAAAAGCGCTTTTCGCTGTTGATGAACTTACAGGTTTTATAATTGCTGTTGCATTGGTTCGACCCTCTAAAAGTATCCTTGATGTGAAGCCGAAATCAGTGAAGAAAAAATTTAAGACAAAAGCTTTTGCGGCTAAAGTGAGTCGAGAAGAAATCAAACAGGGAATTGAGGAACTGGGCGTTGATGAAACCGAACATATTCAGAGAGTTATTGATGCACTCAAAACTATCGCAGATGATCTCGGTCTTGCAGGAGTAAAGGAATAATAATGAAAAAATGTAGATATTGCGGACATATTTTAGAAGAAGATGTGCTGCTTTGTCCTAATTGTGGACGTCGAATATATTTAAAGCGGTTTTACAGGTCCAGGAATGACAGGAAATTTTTAGGTATCTGCGGCGGGCTTGGAGAATATTTTGGAATTGATTCAAACTTAATTCGTGTTATTGTCGCTTTAATTATTCTATGGACGGGAGTGTTACCCGGTTTTATTGTTTACTTTATACTTGGTGTCATAATTCCTTATTCAGATGAGTGAAGTATCCCGGCATATTCTCAATATCACCCTAAACAGTATTGAATATTGAATAATGAACAGGGAATAATGAATTTTGAAGTTTTTTAAAATTAAAAGTTGTATTCTGAATGATTTGCTCTTCTTTATTCGACGTTCGTTGTTCGATATTCATCATTCAAAAGCACATTTATAAAAATTTGTGCCACTTCGACTTCGCTCGGAGACCCGTCTGTCGTCAGGGCATTCTTTGTGCCTCGTATACTAAAAGTGGTCTTATTCATGGGTAGAAGAGATTTTAAAAATCTGTATCTTATTCTCTTTGATTATTACTTCTTATTTAAGAACAAGTTGAAAATCCCAAGTTGTCGGGGGATCAACGATTTTAAATTTTAGATGTTATCCATTCTCCCTCCTGCTCACTTACTCACTTGACTTTTAGTATAGTATCTCGTGGCTAATAACATCTCAAATATATATTGTTAAAATCGTAAATTTTAAGTAATATTCAGAGCATTGAAAATTGATTTTCATCTCATGATAAAAACTATCAGAAGGGTTTGGATGAATTAAATTATTTAATCAGCCAATACTCTGAATAGATAAAAAGATTTTATTGGAAGACTGTTTTGACTAAAAATATTCACTCTATCAATTATGATAGAGAGATTTTGCCTTTTGTGGAAAAGCCCGGTCGTTATGTAGGGCATGAATTTAATATACAGCATAAAGACCTTTCAAAGGTAAAAGCATCTATTGTGCTTGGCTATCCTGACCTGTACGATGTCGGCATGTCTTATCATGGATTTCAGATACTTTATCATATTCTAAACAAAGACCGAGAAATAGCTGGAGAGCGTGTTTATGCTCCATGGCCGGATTTTGAAAAGCAACTCAGAAAGCATTCTGTTCCTTTATACAGCCTTGAGTCTTATACTTCTCTTCGCCAATTTGATATAGTAGGATTTACACTTCCTTATGAACTTACATTTACGAATATTCTGAATATGCTGGATCTTTCCGGGATCCCGATATGGTCATACCAGCGGAAAGTAGATGATCCTTTTGTCATTGCAGGTGGGGTTGGGGCTTATAATCCGGAACCATTAGCTCCTTTTATTGACTTCTTCGTTATTGGAGATGCTGAGGAGGTAATAGTATCAATAGTGAAATTTGTTGCTGATAAACGAAGAAAAAAAGTGCCGCGCATTGAGATTCTTAAAGAGCTGACTTACAGATTTCCCGGTATATACGTTCCTGCTCTTTATGAAATTGATATGGAAGAAAAGGACCTATTAAATCCAGCTCATCCAATATTTGAGTATGTTCCTGAAAAAGTGAAATCTCTTAGAGTTTCAAAGCTTTTACCTGATTTTTACCCGGATTTTCCTATCATGCCGCTTGTTGAAATTGTGCAGGATCGTCTGGTGATTGAGATTATGCGTGGATGTACACAAGGATGTAGGTTTTGCCAGGCAGGTATGATCTATAGACCTGTTAGGGAGCGACCTTATAAAGACCTCGTAGACCAAATTCAGAAATCACTACCGAAAACTGGTTATAACGATATATCTTTGCTTTCTCTTTCTACATCAGATTATACAGGATTAGATAATCTTGCTAGCAAAGTTTTAGATAATTTGATTGCTCAGCATATATCAATTTCTCTCCCATCCCTTCGGCTTGATAGTTTTACTGAGAGAATAACAAAGTTGGCTAAGCAGACACGGAAGTCAGGATTAACATTTGCTCCTGAAGCTGGATCCTCAAGACTCAGGCATGTTATTAATAAAAATGTTACAGATGAGGATTTGTTACAATCTACAGAAATAGCATTGCGGAATGGTTGGAGATTAATAAAACTCTACTATATGTTAGGTCTTCCAACAGAGACTGAAGCTGACATTGATGCTGTTATTGAGCTTTCAGGAAAGGTTCTTCAAATTGGAAAGGGGAGACTTTCTCTCAATGTAACGCTTTCGACATTTATTCCTAAGCCGTTTACTCCCTTTCAATGGGAAGAACAAGATTCTGTGGAAAAGATCCAGAACAAACTGGACTTTGTAAAACCTGAACTCAGGTCGCTAAGAAAAATAAAAGTGATGGCTCGTGATCCTATATGCTCACAAATAGAAGGCGTGATTTCAAGGGGCGATAGAAGAATAGCAAATGTAATATTTGAGGCATGGAAACATGGTGCAAAGTTCGATTCCTGGCATAAATATTTTTCAGCTGAAGTCTGGGACACTGCTTTTAAGAAAGCTGGCGTTGATTCTCAAAAATACATATCAGAAAGAAAAGAGGATAAAGCCTTATCATGGGATATTATAGACCCTTTAATAAGTAAAAAGTATCTTCTTAGTGAACGAGAAAAATCATATATGGGTGAGATAACACCTGACTGCCGCAATGGATGTACCGGATGCGGTGTTTGTAAACCTAACATTTTGGATATGATAATTGTTGGCGGTAATAAGGGGACAACATCTGATAATCTTATTGAGAAAAATGATAAAGAGGTTGAACCTGTAAAATACCGCCTGAAATATCGAAAAGGAAAGGAGATGAAATTTACATCACAGCTCGATATACTTCGAATATTTCAACAAGCTTTTAGGAGAGCTAAATTGAACCTTATCTATTCCCAGGGGTTTAATAAAAGGCCAAAGATTTCTACGGGTTTTTCACTACCTCTTGGATACACTTCAGAGGAAGAATATATCGAAATAACCTTAAAGAATAGAGTTCCTGAGCTATGTGAATGTATTAATGATAATCTTCCTAATGGTTTAAAAGTTATCAATTCTTTAGAAATACCATTAAAATCTCCTGCAATCTCCAGTTTAACTAATGGAATAGATTATGAAGTGACTTTTTATGCTGAATTGCCGCGAAATATTGATGATGCCATAAATAATTTGTTGTTTAAGAAAGAACTTGCTATCAGCAGGAAGCGAGGTGAAGAAACAAAGCGAATTGATATTCGTAAATATATCAGTTCTATTTCAAGAAAAGATCGAAAATTACTTGTAAAAGTAAATGTAGAAGATGGGAAAACTGTAAGAATAATTGAGATACTTAAGAAATTAAATATAGAGAAATTTCCCACTCAGGTACATAGATTAAAAACATATTTAAAAGAGTTATAAAAGATTTTAACAGGATTTTACAATGGACAAGACAATACTTATTAGTGAAACATCAAAAGAGACAAGAATAGCCATTCTTGAAAATGAAGATTTAGTAGAATTCTTTGTTGAGAAACCGGGAAGAACAAGAATGGTTGGCAATATTTACAAAGGAAAAGTTGAAAATGTTGTGCAGGGAATTCAAGCTGCTTTTATTGATATTGGTGATACTCAGAATGCATTTCTCCCTTTTTCGGAGATAGGTGACCCAACATCGGTTACTACGATGATGGAAAGTATAAGTCATGATGATGAAGAGGACAGAGAAGAAAAGAAAGGTCTAAAACCTCGCAGACGTAGAGTTCCTCAAACTGGAGAAATTAATCTAATAAAAGGACAGGATGTACTTGTACAGGTGATTAAAGAACCTTTCGGTACAAAAGGAGCTAGAGTTACAACTGATATCTCTATTCCCGGAAGATTTCTTGTACTTGTTCCAGATGTTGATTTTATCGGAATTTCAAAAAAGATATATAACGTCTCTGAAAAAAAGCGTCTGAGAAGGATTGCGGATTCAATAAGACCTAAAAATTTTGGTCTGATCATAAGAACAATTACTAAGGGGAAAGATAAAAAAACACTAAATGCTGAACTTCAAAATTTGATGAAAATATGGCACGGCATAGAGGAGAATGTAAAAGAAAAAACCGCACCAATTTGTGTTTATAGCGATATGGAAATGGCAGCATCTGTTATTCGTGACCTGCTTACTCCAGATGTAAATAAAATCATTGTTGATACTAAGTATCTGTATAAAAATTTACATGCATATATTAAGTCAGTATCACCAGAATTTATTGATAAACTAAAATATTACCATTCGAGAAATCCTCTTTTTGAGCAAAATAATATTGAAAAGGAATTTGAAAAATCCCTTGATAAAAAAGTCTGGCTGAAAAGTGGTGGATTTATCGTAATTGAACATACTGAAGCAATGGCTACAATTGATGTAAATAGTGGAAAATTTATAGGGAAAAAAGACCACGAAAAGAATTCATTAAAGATTGATCTCCAGGCAGCAAAAGAGATCGCCAGGCAGCTCAGACTTCGCGATATCGGTGGATTGATTGTAATTGATTTTATTGATATGGAAGAGGAGGAAAATAAAAAGAAAATATATCAGGAACTTGAACGTGAATTGAAAAAAGATAGAGCAAAAGTATCTTTGTCCCCAATTTCGGAATTTGGTCTACTCGAAATGACACGGCAGAGAGTTCGCGTAAATCTATTATATACTGTAAGTGAGGAGTGTCCAACATGTCATGGCTCAGGTCGAATTACTTCAAAAGAGTCTTTAGTAACTAAAATTGAAAGCTGGTTTAGACGCTTTAAAGTAAAGTCTAAAGAAAGAAGGTTGCATTTGCATGTTCAACCCGAAATTGCAGAGTATCTTAGAAAATCAACCGGGAACCTACTTAAAAGAATACAGTTGATAAATTTACTCCGGATAAAAATTTACGAAGATTCTTCAGTAAATATTAATGAGTTTAGAGTGTTTTCTGTAAAAACAGGAAAAGATATTACTGATGAATATTAGACTTGACAAATCTCAATGGAATACATAAATTCACCAGCTTTTTTAAAGAGGAAAGTAAGAGAGTCTTATGGAAAAAATGAATTACGCTATCGCAGAAATTGCAGGTCAACAGGTTATTTTAGAGCCCGGGAAAAAGGTTTCGGTACCGAAGATTGATGTTGAAGAGGGAACTAAATATACTGCGGACAAAATTCTTTATATTCGACAGGATGGAAAAGTAAAAATTGGGAAACCTTATGTCAGAGGTGTCTCTGTCGAAACTGTTGTTAAAAAGCACAAACGAGCAGATAAGATAATTGTATTTAAAAAGAAACGTAGAAAAGGATACAAAGTAAAACGTGGACATCGTCAACCTTTCTGTGTACTTGAAGTAGGTGAGTTCAAAACAGGGGCAAAAAAAAAGCAGACAAAAAAGGCGGTTTCAAAAGTAAAGCCTAAGCCCGAAGAAGCACAAGTCGAGAAATTAAATGAGAATATAGGAGCTGATAAAAATGGCACATAAAAAAGGTGTTGGAAGTTCAAGAAACGGTCGAGATAGCAATGCTCAGAGGTTAGGTATAAAACGATTCGGTGGACAAAATGTTACCGCTGGCTCTATCATAGTCCGTCAACGAGGCACAAGAATCCACCCCGGAGATAATGTCGGTGTTGGTGGTGATTACACACTTTTTGCTCTTATTGATGGTACAGTAAAGTTTGGAAGAAAAGGACGTGACAGGAAAATAGTCAGTATTGTAGCTTAAATACATCCCGCAATTTCAGTAAAGGGTTCCTCCCACTTACCCTTATATTTTGCGGGATTTTTATATTCTTAGCAAATGCAATAATCCCTGGAGGATTCTTTACATGATGAATCGGGATCGTCTCTAAGAGACCTCTGTCCCAAAGGGATCTCTTCGAGACGAGGCAATGACAGCTAATTCAGACTTTTTATCTCATGGAGATCCCATTGGGACGAATTCATCAATTTTGTTTCAAAAACATAATTTGCAATTTAGACTATTCCATATACTATGTTCAAAAAAAGAAGTATTAACAATCATTATTAGTGAATCTTTTGCAAAATTAATATAGTCTAAAATTTACCTTTCGAAAGTACCCTCTTTTACTCTCGACTTTCGCTTACCCCTTTAAATCCTTATTTATTTCACCAGCCTTTTCTAAACCAATTTTAGTCAATATAGGACCGATAATCTCAAAGAAAATACAGGTTGCGGTAACAATAGTTATTACTATTGCACCAAGTTTATCTCCTGAAGTAATATTAGTGCCATTAACAACTTCTACAATTTTGCCAAGCCCTTTGAATTCATGCTTAACAATTAGAGCTAAACCAATAGCAACACCTGCCTGAGATAAAATCCCCAACCCAAGATATTTTCTTATTTTATCTTCAGCCTTACCAACTATTGCACCTATTTTTGCACCTGCGATGAGCCCACCTGAACGAGTTAAAACATATACAATTCCTAAAATCCCAAGTGAAGGTAGAACATTTAAATGAAGATTAGCTCCCGCCAAGGTGAAAAACAAAATAAATAACAAAGGCATAACAAGTGGTAATCTATCATGTATTTTTTGAAGTAATGAATGAGACTGGGTATTGACAACTATCATTCCAAATACCATATTTGTAAGAATGAGAGAAAGATGAAAAACTGTACAAATCCCATTTGAAGCAAGAATAAATCCAAATATTAAAATTAAAATATCCCCGGCATTCTGCAACTTCCTTGTCAATAAAGAAAATATTGTTGCTATGATTCCACCAAGTAAAAAACTAAATATAATTTCTTTGAATGGATAAAGCATCATTGACCAGAAATTCTCAGAAACCGCACCGGTTTCCCGCAAAAGAACAGCGCGGACAATAGCCGCAGCAAATCCAAAAATAATTATCCCCAAACCGTCATCAAAGCCAACTACGGCATAAAGCGCTTTAGTTAAGCTCCCTTTTGCTTTATATTCCTGTATCACGGCAACCGTACCAGCCGGAGCGCTTGCAGGAGCAATTGCAGCAAAAATTAATGCAAGTGGTAAATTGCGAGTCAGTAAATATAATCCTGAAAATACCAATATAAATGCTCCAAAGGACTCAGCAAAAATAATGTAAATGATACTAATACCTAATTTTTTTAATGAAGAAAATTTAAGTTCCAGTCCAATACTAAATGCAACAAAACCTAAAGCTATTTCAGTAATAAATGATAACTGCTCCTGCAGTCCGTCGCTCATTATGTTTAAAATTGATGGACCTAAAATAACACCCAAAAGCATATAACCTATTATTGATGGCAATTTTATAAACTTCATATTACGGCCAAAGTAAAATCCGAATATAATCGTAAGCCCAATCAATAATATTATCGGCATCGTAAAGTCATTTAAATAGTTTATTAACCCCTCCATTCCAGACCTTTATTTAAATGTTAAGTGAGCCATTGAAATAAAAAACATCGTGTACTAAAACCAAAATGCCTGATTTTTCCTCTAAGTCCTCAATAACCATATTGATTCTTCTCAATACTTCATTTGAAAGGGATTTTTTTACTCCGGCAATTATTACTCTGCTGAAACCCTTATCTTTATCGCTCCAAAAACTTGAAAAAAGAGGTAGCGAATAAAGATACTTACTTGCATCATTGGCTTCAATAACAGTAACTGAACATTCATCGGTCTCGGTAAATATTTCAAGTATGTCATTAAATTTTTCTTCCAGTTGAATAACCACATAAAACAGACTATACTCCTTTGTTTCTTTAACTTCTTCCTCGATAACTGTATGACGTAAAAAACTTTCACGAACAACTGAAGGACTTTTCCCTGATAACATTTCATTCACCTTTTCCGGATCGCGTAAGACACTGGAGATTTTAGATAATAACCGTATGTGCTCGTTTCTCCTATCATTCGGCACAACAATAAAAACAAACAGTTCTGTTTTTTTTCTATCTAATGATTCGAAATCTACACCGTCAGGAACTGTTATAATGCCTATTACAAAATCAGATATTCCGTCTAAAGCACAATGTGGAATAGCAATATAATTACCAAATCCAGTTGAGCCTAATTTCTCTCGATCCTGTAATCCTTGTAAAATTTCATCTTCACTTTTATTGTCAAGTATGGAATTCCTTTTGGATAATTTCGCAATTTCTTTCAAAACTGAAATCTTATCAGAAGGTTTAAAATCGACTCGAATACATTCTTCGTGTAAAATTTCATATAAATTCATAACCTACCCCCAATGAAAAAAGGTTCATTAATAATAGTACTTATTGCAAAATACATTATAATCGTAATTATTTAGAAAAAATAACCCTATATTTACAAATCGAGTAATAATGAAAAGTAACAAACAGTAAAAGCAAAAAATAGGGCATTAACAACAAGCAATAGAAATTTACCATATTATTGGCAAAGAATTCAAGATACTTTGTTTTGCGAATGACAATGATAATCTAAGAAATTTACAGAAAAACGAAATCAATCATAGTTTATTTCACTATCAATTGTATCACTGGATTTTTTATATGTAGGCAGACCCAATTCATTGTTTTGATAATAAAAATATGTGTTTAATTTTAACCGGATTCTTTGAATGGATGATAAATAAAATTAAAATCGAGGTAAAGGCATAAAAATATGTTAAAAAGAACAGTAACGTGCGGTGAATTAAGAAGAGAAAATTCAGGACAAACCGTTGTTTTAAACGGCTGGGTAAACCGCAAACGGGATCACGGCGGACTGAGTTTTATAGATTTGCGTGATAGATATGGGCTAACACAAATTGTCTTCGGTCCCGAAATGGGAGAAAAACTTCTAAATAAGGCGAAGAAGTTAGGTGCTGAAGATGTTGTAGCTGTTAGAGGAGTTGTAAGGATTCGCCCTCAAGCCTCCCCAAATCGTGAAATGTCCACAGGTGAAATTGAAGTTCTCGCACAAGAGTTAGAAATTCTGAATAAGGCAAAAACATTGCCCTTCCTTGTAACTGACCGCTCTACCGGTCTCGAAGACTTGCGACTAAAATATAGATATCTTGATCTGCGTACAAAGGATTTACAACGAACAATTGCAATTAGACATTCTGCCGCTCAAAGTGTACGAAAATATTACATAAAGAACAATTTCTACGAAATCGAAACTCCTTTTTTGATGAAAAGTACTCCCGAAGGAGCAAGGGATTATCTTGTACCGAGCAGAATTCACAAAGGCAAATTTTATGCTCTTCCTCAATCTCCGCAGACTTACAAACAACTCTTGATGATCTCAGGATTTGATAAATATTTCCAGATTGTCAAATGCTTTCGCGATGAAGACCTCCGTGCTGATAGACAGCCGGAATTCACACAGATTGACGTCGAAATGTCATTTATTGAAGAAGAAGATGTAATTCAATCTACAGAGTCAATGCTCAGACATGTATTTAAAGAAGTAATCGGAATTGAACTGGTAAATCCCTTCCCGCGCATGACATACGAAAAGGCAATAGAACTTTACGGCTCTGATAAACCTGATATGAGATTCGGTATGGAAATTCACAAACTAAATAAAATTACCTACAAAACAGATTTTAAAGTCTTCAAATCTGTAATTGATAATGACGGAGTTGTTGCTGGAGTATGCGTTCCTGGTAGAGCAAAACTTTCCAGAAAAGAAATTGATAAATTAACTGAAAAGGCTCGGAATCTTGGTGCTAAAGGATTGGCATTTACAAAAGTCACCGAAAATGGCTTAGAGAGTGGAATTGCCAGATTTCTTTCTTCTGCTGATAAAGAAATAATACACGAGTTTAAAGCAGACATCGGTGATTTATTGCTGTTTGTAGCAGACCAAAAGAATATTACATATTCGGCACTTGGAAATCTACGTTTAGAAGTCGCAAAAAAATTAGATTTAATACCAACGGATACTTTTCAACCGGTTTGGGTGATACGCTTTCCCCTGCTTGAGTGGAGTGAAGAAGAAAAGCGTTATCTTGCAACTCACCACCCGTTTACTTCATCAGTTCCTGAAGATACGGAGCTGCTGGATAAAGAACCGGAAAAAGCTCATTCACGCTCTTACGATATTGTAATTAACGGGCAGGAAATTGGTGGCGGCAGTATTAGAAATCATAACGTAGAGATGCAGGAAAAAATGTTTGAAGTATTGAGAATAAGTAAACAAGAGTCACGCAAAAAGTTCGGTTTCCTTCTGGATGCTCTGTCTTATGGTGCTCCACCCCATGGCGGAATAGCTCTCGGATTTGACCGACTTGTAATGATTTTAGCGGGAGTTGATAATATCAGGGAGGTAATAGCCTTCCCAAAAACAACAAGCGCTTCATCTTTAATGGACGGCTGCCCTACAGATGTGGATGAGCAGCAGTTAAAAGAATTAGGAATTGCAATAAAACAGTGATTATGAAATCATCTTTATTAAGGATTAAATATAATGACATCAAAAGTTATTGAATTAAAGGGAGTGAACCCCTTTTTGGTATTCGGAGTGAACGATGTTTTTCTTAAACTTATCGAGAAAAGCTTCCCATTGAACATCTTTGCAAGGGGAAATAAAATAACCCTCGAAGGCGATGAGAAATGTATTCAGCAGGTAGATCGGATTTTAGGCGAAATGCTTTTAACAATTAATCAAAAAGGATTTGTAGATGAAAACGATGTTGTAGCACTAATTAATGTGGAAATCGGTGGACAAAAGTTAAAAGGAGAAATTACACCTGATACCGTTATACTATTTACAAAAAACGGTGCTGTGAAACCTCGCTCACCTAATCAAGAAAAGTATTACCAGTCAACACTCAAAAACGATATTGTATTTGGTATAGGACCGGCTGGAACCGGAAAAACCTATCTTGCTGTTGCAATAGCTATATCTGCATTCCGCAATCACGATGTTAAGCGGATAATACTGACTCGACCGGCGGTTGAAGCTGGCGAAAGTCTGGGATATTTACCGGGAGACCTCAAAGAAAAAATTGAGCCGTACCTCGCTCCATTATATGATGCTCTTCAAGATATGCTACCCTTAGAAAAAATAAAATCTCTGACCGAGCAACATGTAATCGAAATTCTACCGTTAGCATATATGAGGGGGAGAACATTAAACAACGCCTTTGTTATTCTCGATGAAGCACAAAATACAGCCAGTATGCAAATGAAGATGTTTCTTACACGACTCGGTGTTAATTCGAAAGCAATTATTACAGGTGATATTACACAAATAGATATTCCGAATAGACAGAATTCAGGATTGATAGAAGCTAAAAATATTTTAAGAAATATAGACGGTATAGATTTTATTTATTTCGACGAAGGAGATGTCGTTCGACATAGGTTGGTGAAGGAGATTATTAAAGCTTATAACGGTAAAAATAGTGCCAATAATTTTTGAGAAACTTAAAATCAAAGAAAATAAAGGGAATAAGGTAAAAGGGTATAAGGGAATTTCAAATTTCAAATATCAAATATCAAAGTGCCTAAAAGAGGCTCCTTCGGAGCAAATTTCAAACAAACCCATTTTAAAGCGAGCGTAGCGAGGTCAAATGGGCTTTGGTTTTACGGGAATAAAGGGATACCAAATTTCCCCAAAGGGGTCTCTTGCGAGACAAATCGCAGGAAAATTATTGCAATCACAAATAAACTCGCTTTAATCCGTCAGCTGTGACAATCAAATAGGATTTTCTAATCCTTGATCAAAACATCAGCAGTCATCTCTTTGGGAATTTCCAAACTGAGTAAATACAAAACAGTAGGCGAAATATAGGACAGTTTTCCTCGGTCAAGAAGTTTTCTACCTAAAGAATCTCGGGCAACATATATCAATTCAACAGGAAATGTAGTATGGCTCGTTTTCAGTATCCATGTTTCATAATCGATCATCTGCTCTGAATTGCCATGGTCAGCTGTAATAAGTATATGAGCATCTAACTCCAGAAGTCTCTTGACTATTTTTCCTACATATTCATCTACAATTTCCACTGCTTGTTTTGCCGCATTAAAATCACCGGTGTGACCAACAATATCGCCATTTGCATAGTTGATCACTATAAAGGCGTAGAAATTATTTTTAAGACATTTTAACAGCGCTTCGGCTACATTGTATGTTTCCAGTTTGTTGGTATCATTAAAGTTAGACAGTTTATTTGTTTTCGCTGTTCAGTCATCCGCAAGGCTATCCTATAATCTTCTTGACTTCCAGGATTGAAAGATATATATTAAACCGTTACTTTAAAACGTGATTAAAAATAGGGAAACATGTGAAAATCATGTGCAGCCCCGCTACTGTAACCGGAGCGTTTTCTGCATTATGTCACGATCCAAATAAATAGGGATTGGAAGGCGCAGAGAGCTGGATGCCGGAAGCCAGGACACCTGTTTGAAATTACTTTAATCCAAAATGCGCGGGCATTAGAGGGTTGAATTGTTTAAAAAATTATTAAAATCTTCACACTACTACTTTTTCAAATCCACTCTTAAATTTTTCATAGGCAACTACTGCATTCATCATATTGAATATCCCTTGAGGAATACCTTAATTTTAGCATTAGTCGTATATCCCCTGCTTACACTTAATGCTGGAAACCAGTGGAAAGGTATGGTTGTCGATTCTTGCAACAATTCCGTTTCCTATGTTTTTATTAATAATTCAACAAAAAATTTATGGACAATTACCGACGAAAACGGTGAATTCACACTTCCATTTTCCTTTGAAGAAAACGATTCAGTAAGATTTTCCCGCATTGGTTTCAAAACAAAAACAATCAGATTATCAGAAAAGAATAACTTACTTTACATAATACTTACAACAAATCCAGTTTTGCTAAAAGAGATAAAAGTATCTGCTAAAAAAGACCAAATAGACATCAGGAACCACAAAATGGCTGAGATATTCAAATCACCTGAATTAGGAGATATTGAGCACCGACAATTACTTGCTGTCATTCCCGGACTTTCAATCCGATCCTACGGAGGACCAGCTGGAATTACTACATTAAGTCTTGATGGAGGACCTTCTTCACAAACCAAAGTTATGGTTTCTGGATTTGATCTGACCAATGCCCAAAATGGTGAAATGGACCTGTCCCAACTTCCCGGTCCTTTTGTGGAGAACGTAAGTTATATACCCCAGGATGAAAATTTTTACGGCTCGGGTAGCAATGAAAGTACTATACATCTAAACCCCTGGTCTGGGAAAACCGGATTGTCACTAAGCACTGGAAGTTATGAACATAGTTCTATCCATGGCACTTTAAACCTCAACAAAAACCAGTGGTTTGGAAACTTTTTGATAGGGAAACGACATGATGATGGCAATTATCCTTTCAAATGGAGAAATGAAAGTTTCAAGCGTGAGAACAACTACTTTGACCAAAAATTCATATCAGCCCGGTTTAACACAGTTATTCAGAAACGCGCATTTCTTCGTTTTCTCTACTTATTGTCTAATCAGAACAGAGGTATAGCCGGACAGTCGTGGAATCCGAGCAAAAATGCTAGTAGAGATGATAAACTACAAATAATTGGTGTAAAATTCGGATGGACTAACAAAAAGGGACATGGTTATATCCAAACTATGTATAGATATTCATATGAGCAATACAAAAATCCAATGATTGCAGTAAATAGTTTTCATAGGCTAAGCACATGGCAGGTAATACTGAATCAAGAGAAAAAAATTAACGAAAAAATTGGGGTAAATTTGCTTTTTGAAACTAAAAAAGATGGGCTTAAAAGCAAAGATACACATAATCATTCTAGAATTAGTTATAGCACTGCAATTACAATTCCTTATCATATTTCAAAAACGTTTAAATTTCAACCTGCTTACTGTTACGACATTTCGCCGAATCTATATCATGAAAGCACTTATGAACTGAAATTGCTGACGTCATTCAATTTTCTTTTTATCAAATCATTAACTATTCATCAAGGCAGATATTTTCGCTATCCTACCTTTAATGATCTCTATTGGATTCCTGGTGGGAACCCGAATTTGAAGCCGGAACATACCGACAATATAAGTCTTGATATCAAATGTCATTTAATCCAGGATTCCGATCTTGAAATTTTATTATTTTATAAATCCAGTGATGATTTAATTCAATGGACACCAATTAGTTCTTATTGGCAGCCTAAAAATATTCAGCATGCAGTCAGGAATGGATATAAAATAATTTATCGCTGGAATAGTCCAAATTTACCATTAAAAGCTTTTGCTCATTATAGCAGCAATAGAACCAAAGACTTATCTCCAGGTGATTGCTATGGAAAACCGCTTCGATATGCACCGGAACAAACCGCTGCAGTAGGTATAAACTGTGAGCCCGAACCGCTATCCTTTCATCTTCAAATACATCATACAAGCGAAAGAATATCTATGTATTCCTGGCCAGAAGATGTGATATTATCGGAAGTAGTACTCATATTTACCAGCTGTGCATATACATGGAAAAGACCTTCTGGAGATATAATTATTGTTTTTGCCATGGATAACCTGGCAAATAAAAGATATGAAACAATCAAGGGTTATCCAGAACCAGGTAGAACATTTAGAATGACAATAAGCTATCAACATTAAAAAGAGGAGAGAAAAATGAACAAACTATTACTTGTGATTTTGCTAATCCCTGTAACCATTCTTGCACAAACCAATGTATTTATTCTGTGTGAGGGAAACATGACTCAATTAAATTCTTCACTATGGATTTTAAATGAAGACTTAAATCAAATTACAGGTCCTATTCATTGGGATTCCATTGCAAATCCTCTCGGAGACGTTGGCCAATCAATGACTATTTACAACAATAAGCTTTATATCATTATGAATAACTCACATACAATAGAAGTTGTGGATTTATCAGATAGCATTCATTATGAAATGACTATCTCTGTTCTGGGAGCAAGTCCACGTGAAATGGAAGTTGTTGAAGGAATTGGATACTTAACATGCTGGAATTTACATGGTATTTTAGTTATAGATCTTGATAGTGGTACTTTACTAGATACTCTTGTTTTATCCGATGTTGGGCAACCAGAGGATATAGTATTCAGTGACGGCAAATTATATACCTCAATTAAACAGAACTCAGACTGGTCGGCAGGTCATCAAATTTTTGAAATTTCTATAAATACTGAACCTACTATTACGGACACATTTGAGGTTATTGACGGTCCAGGTCAAATGTTAATTCATGACGGATTTCTGTATGTTGTAAGTACTTACTTTGATGCTTCATATAATTCATATATTGGCATGTCAAGGATAGACCTTTTAACAGGTGAAGTAACCAAGAAAGATTACGGACAGACGTATATCTATGATTCTGACATAACTTTCTATAATGATAAAATATATTTTACTTATTCTACCGGTATTGTGCCATTGTCCGATTCCCTGACGATTGAAGAATCAGGGCTAATTGGTAATCTCAGTGGCATTTATTCAATGGCATCTTACAATGGTTATATTTATTTCGGCTTAAGTGATTATATTGCACCTGATGATATTATAGTGTTAGACTCTTTGGGTAACCAAATAGGAAGTTTTACAGTTGGGGCATGTCCGGGTTCCTTTGCATTTTATTCCTCCCAACAAAATTCAATAAAAGATAACTCAAGTAATATACAAACTGCATCTTTATACTCACTACATCAAAATTTTCCCAATCCGTTTAATTCTTATACAACAATTCCATATTACATTGGGGGAAAAAGCCATATTACGATTTCAATCTATGATCTTTTAGGACATCACATCGTTGATCTTGTTAATACGAACCAGAATAAGGGTAACAAATCAATATCGTGGAATGGTAAAGATAAATTTGGCAAAACAGTCCCGGGGGGAATCTATATCTACGAGTTAAAAACAGGGGGAGTCTTCTTAGCGAAAAAATTGGTTTATATCAAATAAGCCGTCCCGTTTCAATATTTAAAATTGAAACTTATAAGGATATTAAAATTTCCCACAGAGGTTCCAATTGAGAATTTAGCAATACCACAATCATTTTTAAAAAGAAGCCCGGCAATTGTTTGTCAGACTTCTTCAGTATATTATCATAAACCTACAAATTTATTTTTTTATTAATTTGGATAAAATTGTCCCAACGGGATTTCCATGAGATAAAAAGTCTGAATTAGCTCTCATTGCCTCGTCTCGAAGAGATCCCTTTGGGACAGAGGTCTCTTAGAGACGTTCCTGATTTATCAGAAGGAGCAATCTCCCGGGTCATAAGTACTTGTTTTTAATAGATTGCTCCGCCTGCCTGTCCTGCGGACACAGACAGGGATACGCACAGGTAGACGTAGACAGGTCTCTCTGCTCCTCGTCTCGTGGAGAATCCTAAAGAACAAAGCAAAAATTCTGGTTACTAAAAACATGTATTAAATCTTTCGAAATGTCAAAAGTGTCTCTGAATTTTAACAATTAAATTTGTATATTATATTTGTGAATAACATAAAGGAAAGTTATAAATGAAAAAGTCTATTGTACCACTACTTGATTATATTCCAGAGAAAATGGAAAATGCATTTGCTGATTTTCAAAATAATTTTCCCTCTTTTAAAAGAACAAATTCCTTAGACAACTTACGTAAGTTAGAATATTCTCGGTTAGACATTAATAACCAGATTTATCTTGATTACACTGGTGGTGGACAGTATGCCGATTTGCAACTCCGAAAGCATTTAGAGATATTGAGACAGGGCGTATTCGGTAATCCTCATTCTAATAATCCAAGTTCATTAGCATCAACAGCATTAGTACAGAAAGCTCGTTCCTGCGTACTTGAATTCTTCAACGCATCGCCCGATGAGTATGTGATAATTTTTACTACGAATGCTACCGGAGCAATTAAACTTGTAGCAGAATCCTATCCTTTTTCATCAGGTAGTCAACTTCTAATGACTTTTGATAATCATAACTCCGTTAACGGTATTCGTGAGTATGCCCATGCTAAAAACTCTACGGTAAATTATGTACCCATCACACCACCAGATTTGAGAGTAGATACGGATAAATTATTTGATTATTTTGAACGCTCCCAAAAAGACCATCATAATTTGTTTGTTTATCCCGCCCAATCTAACTTTTCCGGTGTACAGCATCCGTTGGAATGGATTGCCATCGCACAGGATAAAGGTTGGGACGTTATTATAGATTCTGCGGCTTTTGCTCCTACAAACCGTATTGACTTAAGTTTGTGGCATCCCGATTTTGTACCAATTTCTTTTTATAAAATGTTTGGATATCCGACTGGCGTGGGTTGTTTACTTGCTCGAAAAGAGAAATTGCATAAACTTAAGCGTCCCTGGTTTTCCGGAGGAACTATTACTATTTCTTCGGTACAGGGAGAAGGACATTACCTGGCAGAGGATGAAGTGGCTTTTGAGGATGGTACGGTTAATTACCTCAATCTGCCAGCCGTAGAAATAGGACTCAAGCATATAGCAATTATCGGAATAGAAATAATCCATGAACGTGTTAACTGTTTAGCAGATTGGCTGTTAAAACAATTATTGTCTTTACATCATAGTAATGGACTACCACTGATTCGGATTTATGGACCGACAGATATGAATATGCGTGGAGGAACAATTGCATTCAATTTCTATGATCCGCAGGAAAAACTTATCGATTACCGGCAAGTTGAAGCATTAGCCAATAGGGCAAATATTTCATTACGTACCGGCTGTTTTTGCAATCCTGGTGTAAGCGAATCAATTCACGGTCTAACTGAAAATGAATTAAAAGATTGTTTCAAGAATAAAGAAAGAATGACATTCGAACAATTTATCACGGTGATACAGAAAATTGATGGAAAGAGCGCAGGTGCAATTCGTGTTTCGTTGGGTTTAGTAACAAACTTTCCGGATGTATATAGATTCATGCAATTTGCCAAAGGTTTTCTGGATAAGCCAGCGGCAGAGACTTAAGCACCAATCTGTCATCCAATGGAAAGGCACAAATGAAAAAAGTGATTGGAAGTAAGTATATATGACATAGAAAATATTTAACAATATGAAGCTAATAATGAAAAGGATATTAACGCTGCTGATTTTTATGTTTTACACACTTTATTCCCATGAAAAAATTGGGCTGGATTTTATATTCGCACATCCCAGAATCTGTTGGACTCCCCGGAAGAAATCAGATGGTCACCGGACGATTCTAAAATTGCATTCCTATGGAATAATTCAGGAGAACAATTCAGGGACATTCATCCGAGAGATAAAATGGTTACTTTATGACAATTTCCTTGCATTTAAAACTATCACCCACGACTTGAAAAAGAGATACATCATTTTATCAAATACAAAATCAGGTGATCTGGGCACATTAATATTGCGAACACAGTAAAAAATGGATCGGCGACTTCGGAAATAATCTCTTCTGGATTGAGAGCGGGGAAAAGATGTCATTTGGTGCCGGCAAAAATGGCTTTAACCATCTATACGCAATTCCAATCGAAAGCAGGCAGATTATTGCTTTAACATGCGGTAAATGGAATGATATTGATTATAAAGTAGATGATTCCGGTCAGCATATTTTCTTTACCTCAACAAAAGATATCCCTAACGAACACCACCTCTATTCTATTTCTATTACAAACGGAAAATCTGTTGATTTCATTTTCTATCCGTGTGAAAGCGATTGTATCAAATTAGATGGAAGCTATATAAATTTATTCCAGAAGGTTTGTGAATATTTTGAAAGGAATTTAAAATGCTGCGGCGACCCACCGGAAAATTAGATACCTGGTTTTTACTAATCTTCAGTTAGGCAATTTATCAGGTGGAATTGGCTGAATACCGAACGGCAAATTTCTCTCTTTATCGGGCATTTTGACTTCACCAAACTTTGACTCAAACTTAGCAATGTTGTCTCTAAGTGTATAAAGCAGAGTTTTTGCATGTATTGGAGTCATAATAATCCTGCTTTGAACGACAGCTTTGGGAGCTCCTGGCATAACTCTGGCAAAATCAATGACAAATTCTGCGCCTGAATGTGATATTACCGTAAAGTTGCTATAGTTACCTTCAGCTTTTGATTCGGGTAGCTCTATTTTTATCTGAGTAACCTGCTTTTTTTGATCCACAATATCTCCTTGTTAAAAATCCCAAATTGTAAACCTGATTATTTTTTCTTCTTTTTAGGTTTTTTCTTGGGTTTATCGGAAGATTCATTTACTGAATTATCTTCATGGGATTCGTCCTCCCAATCATCAATAATTGCGATGTTATCCCCAAAAATATTCCATGCATCTTCTTCATTCTCATTTTGAAGACTTTTTTCGCGTTCTAATTCCTCTTCAAATTCGTCCCAGACTTCCTTACGCTTTTCAAACTTAGACGGATCTATTTCAGGCTCATCATAATCTTCCAGTTCTTCCTTTAACATTTCATCTCCATATAGACTCATATCAAAGAAATCTATATCATCTACTATATCATAGAAAACGAGTAACTCGAGGAAATTTAAATATTTGGGATTTCGTAAATTTTTCTTACAGTGTGGACAAATTAAAGATTTTTTTAATTGTTCTTCCGATAATGGCTGACCACATTCTGGGCAAGCTAAATCTTCCATTGTCACTCCTCAATAATTGCGGCGGTAAATATAAACTGTTAAGCCCAGTTGGTCAAGAGAAATTTTAGATTTTTTTAATATTTTATTTTATGTAAAAATATTACTCTTAAAACGCATGAAACGCTTATTTTAATTACCTTTTATAATAAAATTCATACAGAACTTTTATATTGTGTATTACTGAAATTTTTCAAGTATTATTCTCAGTCGTCTGTTTATGTATAGATGTTATCAGGCTCTTTATTTGGATGTACCCGGATTCAATGGAATTATCTTCCTTCTTGTCAATTTGCATATTAAAACAGAAATCGGAATAATCTGATTTAAAGCCGATTCGTAATTGTACATTGCTATTATTAACGAAATATGCTGTCGTTAAATTGAAATCAATATTTAAATCAGCTGCTGCAATATAATTGTACTGAAAAATTTCTTTTACCAGACTATCTGAGGGTAGCAGAGACCTGCCAATATCAGAATTTAAAACAGGTATAAAACGGTTTGGGTCAATATTCTTGATAATCGGAAAAAATGCCTGGTGAATTATTGCCTTTATTTTAATACTATGCTCATCTATTAATGGGAAAAATACACGCTGTGCAATTTTAAATGGTATCGTATCAAATGGTAAACAAATGAGTATATATTCCTCATCTGAAGAATGCTGTGGACTGAGATTTCCGGTGCCCAATAATTTTTTAACAGTTCGCTTTGATGTACTCAATTATATCTCAATATTTTATCCTTATATCAAAATGCCTTTTTTTATATGGTACGCCTATAAGTCGAAGGGAACGATTTTAAAAGACCTTTTTTCTTATCACTCACTAAACATTCCTTATTTTTTATTGGGTGGAAAATAAGTTATTCAGATGAAAAACAAAAGATATTTTAAACCTGCACAGTAATTCACCAAGTTATAGGTTTTGCTCGTACCACGAAGCTCTGCTTCGCAAGCATATTTGCGAAGCAGTACGTAGGACGCGGTACATTTATCCGTTTTAGTAAGAAGATCAGAAGACACGTCTGTGCCCGTAACTGACTCATTACCTTGCAAAACCAGGATAATGTTATCACTCATCAAACTTGTTATATTATCTTAGATGATAAATAACAAAAGTTTTTATAGAAATTTAATTTATTGTCTTTTTACTTATTATCTGTAATTTTGTTTTCTGTGAAGATTTAAATAGGGAAATAACGATGAGCATTAAAATAAAAAAGTTCGGCACTTTTGAGGGAGTTTTGACTCTACGCTCCTTGCTACTCTATTTTATTTACGGCAATAATTATAGAACTAAGCCTGCTGGTTATTCCGTAAATGATATTGGAAAAATAGATTTCTCCAAATTACGTAATGTTACAATTGGTAGGATTTTTTCTGAATTAAATATAATTGAGCAGTGGGGACGGGAATTTACAAATATTATTGAATCTTGTAGGCAATATAAAAATATCGTTCCGGAATTCAAAGAAGAATTATTGTAGTTTAAGATTATTTTTTGGAATAAGAAAATAGATAAAAAAGTCGGAGATAAGCTCGGAGAAAAGGTGGTCAGAAAATCTTGCAAAAAGCTAAAAATATATTAGACTTAGTTAAAACAAATCCACATATTTCAAAAAGTGAACGCACTGCGTTCAGAATTGAGCTGGACGCATTATAGTCTATTGTTGAAGGTAGAAATTGATGTTGTTGACCATATTATTGCCACCAAAACTGAATATTTTAGTTTTAAAGATAGAAAATTATTGCAATGTTGCTGAAAGTTTAATATTTTCATTTACCTGTATAAATTTATACAGGAATTATAAAATATGAAAAATATAAAGGCTATAGAAATCTTACAAAATTCAGGGAAGAAGATTTTCACCCTTTCTGAAATAAAGAATATTTTAGGCATTGAGAAAGATAATACAATCTACAAAAAAGTAGAATCTTTGATAAAAGATCGGATATTAAAAAGGGCAATTAAAGGAATCTATTATTTTACTTATAATTCACCGTCAGATTTTGAATTAGCTAATCATCTTTATCAACCGTCTTATGTCTCTCTTACTTCGGCGTTAAATTTCCATGGAATTTTAGTCCAGGTGCCATATAAAATAACTTCTGTTACTCCTAAATTAACACGGGAAATTTATATTAACGAAAAGACCTTTAAATATTCTCATATCTCAAAAGATTATTTTTGGGGATATCAAAAAGTAGAAGGATTTCTAATTGCAGAACCAGAAAAAGCATTTTTGGATGTTCTGTTCTTTATGAGCTTGGGGAGGATTATTATAAGTTACGATGAACTTTTGTTAGATAGGATTGATTATGAAAAATTTTCAGAAATGACCAAAAAAATTAAAAACCCTAACTTTCACAGATTTTTAAAAAAATTAAAATTATGATTACACCTGAACAGATTCAAGATTTATCAAAAAAAAAGAGGATAAATCAAGATACTATACTGCGAGAATATCTTCAACTTTTATTTTTGCAGAATCTTTATAGCGAAAAGTTGTCACAGAAAATTTATTTTAGAGGCGGAACAGCAATTCATTTGCTTTTAGGTTCTTCACGATTTTCAATGGATTTGGATTTTACTTCAGAAATTTCTACAACTTGTCTGGAAAAATTAATAAAAAAGATTGTTGATAGAATGAATTTGGAAATTCCAGATATCAGATTAAAATCATCAAGAAAAAGAATCAATCACTCATTTTCTAAGATTCTATCCTATTATCCAAAAGAGAAGAAATACCCTGTTAATATTGCAATTGATTTCTCTTTAAGAGAAAAACCTGTGAAAAAAACTCAAATAACAGTATTGAAAACTGATTTTCCAATAAGTGGTTTACCTGTAATTTCACATCTACATTGGCAGGAAATCTTAGCAGAAAAAATCAGGGCAATCTTGATTCGTGGAAAAGGAAGAGATTTATATGATATTTATTATTTGGTTATGAAAAATATCCGCCAGCTGGCAGATTGGGATGTGGTGAAAGAAAAAATGAAGATATATCCAGAAGTTGATATTGATACAAATATGAATACTCTTATTAGTAGAATTGAAAAATTGGGAAACAAAGAGCTTAAAAATGATTTAGCCCAGTTTTTACCTGATTCTGAAAGAAATTCTCTTTTGCCAATATTGAAAGACGAGTTAATTAAAGAACTTGAAAAATATAAACAAACACGAGGATGAGTTTATAATTCGGTGAAAATTATGAACAAAAATAATTACCAAAATTGGACAAATGATGCTTATAATAATTAAATAGGACCATGAAATAGTTATGGATGAAAAGAGTTGGATAAAAAATAGACCGGAGTATGAAAGACCTCGTGAAAAACTTTTGAAGTTTGGTTCTAAGAATCTTTCTAATTCGGAATTACTTGCTATCTTTCTTAGAATAGGTGTTAAAGACAAAAGTGCAATTCAACTTGCAGCAGAAATATTAGAAAAATTTGGTGGGATTAGAGGAATTTGTACTGCCAAAATAGAAGATTTACTTACAATAAAAGGATTGGGTATAGCAAAGATTGCTCAATTAAAAGCAACTTTAGAACTCGCTGAAAGGTATCTTAAAGAAGATGTTAAGCAAAAATCAATTGTAGAAAGCTCAAAGGAAGTTTTAAATTATCTTCATCATTCAATGCAAGATTTAGATCATGAATTAATGAAAGTAATCCTTTTGAATGGTCAAAATCAAATAATAAATATTGTAGATTTATTTAGAGGCTCTATAAGTTCATCAAGTGTTTATCCAAGGGAGATAATCAAATTGGCTCTTAAATATTCAGCTTTAGCAATTGTTATTGTTCATAATCATCCTTCTGGAATTTCAAAACCAAGCGAAGGTGATAAAAAACTTACAAAAGAAATTATTTTTGCATGTATTTCTACAGGTATTAAAGTTCACGACCATATAATAATTGGCAATAAAAAGCATTATAGTTTTGCTGATGAGGGAATTATTGAAGTTTACGAAAAAGAATATGAAAAGAGGATGAAACTATGAGTCCAGTAAAATATCAAAGAGTGGATGAAATAGAAAAAAGGGGATATTTAAGAGATTATGCAACGGGAAAATGGGTTAGGTCAAGGCCCGAAGAAGGACCAAGACAAATATTTGAAAAAAGGTTAGTTGGAGAATATGGCTACGACAAAGGTCAAATTGAAATTGAGTTCTTAATACAAAAAGGAGCTAGAAAAATCGGTCCTGCTGATATAGTTGTTTTTCACGATTCAAAAAGAAAAACATTTGATAACATAAAAATAGTGGTTGAAACAAAGAGAAAAGAAAAAAATGATGGAAAAGATCAATTAAGATCTTATTCAATATCACCATCCCAAGAATTTGCAGTTTGGTTTAACGGAAAAGACATTCTATTTCTACAGGTTCTGAAAAAAGCACCATGGTTTAGAGAAATCCCAGATATTCCTAAAAAAGGTGAGACATTAGAAGATGTAGGGCTTTATTATAAGAAGGATTTAAAACCTGCAACAGAACTGAAAACTGTTTTTGAGATTTGTCACAATTATATTTATGCAAATGAGGGACTCTTGAAAGAGAAGGTATTTAATGAGGTGCTAAAACTAATTTTTATCAAAATGGCTGATGAAAAGAAATCAAATCCCAAATGTGAGTTTAGAATTACTGACAAAGAATTAAAAGAATTAGAAGAGGGCAAAGAAAATGCATTTGTGAATAGGATTTTGAATCTTTTTAGTGAAGTAAAAACAAGATATAGTGATGTTTTTGAGAAAAATGAAAGAATATATCTAAGACCTTTAACAATTGCCTTTATTGTCAGTCAATTCCAAAAATATAGTTTGATTAACACTAAAGCAGATGTTAAAGGAACAGCATTTCAAACATTTGTTTATGCTCATCAAAGAGGAGAGAGAGGGGAGTTCTTTACACCACATCCAATTGTTGAATTAGCAGTAAATATGCTAAATCCAAAAGACAATGAAAGATTTATTGACCCTGCTTGTGGTTCTGGCGGTTTCCTTGTTAAAGGAATGAATTATATTAAAGAAAAATTTATTAAAGATAATCCTCATAGGATAACTGAAGCAGATAAATTTATAGGTGAATATGCACATTCTTATGTTTCTGGAATTGATATTAATCCTGATTTGGCAAAAGTTGCAAAGATGCACATGATTTTGTATGATGATGGACACACGGGAATTTTTTCAGCGAATACTTTAGAGAGTTTTGATAATTTGGTAAAAACTGCACAAGAAATGGGAGTTCCAAGAGCAATACAACCAAGACCAAATACTTTTCAAGTTTTGATGACCAATCCACCTTTTGGGACAAAGGGAAAAGTAACGAATAAAAGAATCTTGGAAAACTTTGAACTTGGCCATAAATGGAAAAACGATAAAGAAATAGGAGGATGGATAAAAACAAATAAAATCTTGGATGGGCAAGTTCCAGATATTTTATTCATTGAGAGATGTTTGCGGTTATTGGACAATCATGGTAGAATGGCAATTGTTTTGCCTGACGGTGATTTAACAAATCAAAATACAGAGCATATAAGAGAATTTATTAAACAAAAAGCAAGATTACTGGCAGTAGTTTCTATGCCTATTGGAACATTTATGCATGCTGGAGTTAATCCAAAAGCAAGTGTATTGTTTTTACAAAAATTGGATGAAGAAAAATTAGAAGAGTTGAATAGAAAAGATTATCCCATCTTCATGGCCATTGCTGAGAGGATAGGCTATGATTTAACAAGTAAAACACCTAAAATACTTTACAAAAGAGATGAGAAGGGAGAGATAATTAAATATAAAGAAGGAAAACCAATTATTGAATCTGATATTCCAGAAATAATAGAAGCGTTTAACGGATTCAAAAGGAAATATAACTTGAGGTTTTAATGATGGAAAAAGAAAAAATGACTTTTGAGGATTTTTGGAATCATGAAACAGAATATTTTAAAGAAACGGCAAAAGAAAGTTTTAAAAAAAATAAACAGGGAGTTGAATATTTTATAGAATATCTCGATAATTATATAGATCTATTTGGCATAAACAAGTATTACCAAAAAGATGAAATAACAAATTCTATTTCTGCTATGTTTCTCTTTTACTCCTTTAAACAATTGCGATGGGTTAATCATGAGATTCTATCAGGTGCTTATTTTGAGGCAATCAGAGATTTAAGATTTGCATTTGAAACTATTGTTTGGGCACATTTTTTAGATGAGTGGATTAACGAAAAAACAAAAGAATACCTAAAAGTAAGTATAGGAGCAGGAATATCTTTAAAATATGAGATTTTAAAGTTAAGAGATGAGATATATGATGTCAAAGGTTATAGAAAAAAGAAAAATGAAAGAGAGAAAATAGTTAAGGAAAATGTTGGCAAATTCATAAAAAAGCATGCCCAAGATTTTACAAACGAAGAAACGTGGAAATATAAAGAACTTTATTTTGAAATCTTGAAGAACTTGGGAGTTGGATTTACTGGAAAAAATGGATTAATTGCTAAACTTCCCTTAGAAGAGGAAGATGAAAAGAAGTTGGACAAACTTTATTCAGAATTATCAAAATATATCCATCCATCAAACAGAATAATAAAACCGTTTTATGAAGACGATATTGGTTTAATCTTTAATTTTTGCTATAATAAAATATTATTTAATAGCTGTATGAGGTTTCTTGTAGATGTTATGGACTTATTTTATGCCATTCTTTACGTCCATTTTGAGAAACTTAGAGAAGTGATTAAAGAAAAAATTGTAGATTTTTGTAAGGTTAATTTTAATATGGAATTTCCGATAACTGAAAAATTAATACGGGATGACCTAGTATGATAATTTCAGAAGCAAAATTTTCAGAAGCTTATACCAAACTAAGATTTGATGCTGAATATTTTAAAACAGAATTCATTGAAACACGATATAGATTAGAAAAAATTAATGCATCCAAACTTACTTCTATTGCTGAAATATCAAAATTAAGGAGGGATCCTACAAAAGAATCGGATAAAGAATTTATATACATTGATATAAGCAATATTGATACATCTGTTGCTGATGTCAGTACACAGAAAATAATAGGTTATAAAGCACCAACAAGAGCGAGAAAATTAGTTCAAACAGGAGATGTTATAGTATCTACTGTACGACCGAATAGAAATGCCGTCGCAATTATACCAAAAGAATTAGATAATAGCGTTTGTTCTACAGGCTTTTGTGTTTTAAAACCGACGGAAGTAAATTTGCATTATTTGTTTGTTTTCTTAAAAACAAAATATGCAATAAATCAACTAGTAAGAGAAACTATGGCTTCTATGTATCCCGCAGTTAGTGAAGATCAAATTAAAAAGATATTGGTGTTTTTACCATCTTTTGAATTCCAGTTTCACGTAGAAAAACTCGTCAAAGAAGCATTTTCAAAACGAAAACTTGCTGATGAAAAATACAAACAAGCAAAACAACTTTTAGAAAAAGAATTAGGACTTGATAAATTAAAATTAAAAGAAGAAAAAACATTTGAAGCAAAATCATCAGAACTATTTGGAAGTAGAAGATTTGATTCTGAGTACTACAAGCCGAAGTGCAAACAAATCATAAGGTTTCTTAAAAATTCTGGGTTTGAAGTAAAGAAATTAAAAGAGATTGTAAAAATTTCAAATAAGAAAATTGACCCAACAAAGGAGCCAACCAAAAGGTTTAGATATGTTCCAATAGCAAAGATAAATTCAAATGGAGAAATTGATGAGTGGGATGAATTTAATGGTTGGCAGGCACCAAGCAGGGCAAGAATGCTTATTAAAAAAGGGGATGTTTTAGTCTCATCATTAGGTGGTTCGCTTAACAAAATAGCATTAGTTCCTGAAGAATTAAATAATTCAATTGCTACAACAGGAACCTTTGTCATCAATTCTGAAAACTTTTATAGTGAATTCTTATTTTTATTATTCAGAACAGAACTAATCAAATTGCAGTTGGAGCGGAAAACAGCAGGTGCAATAATGACTGCTGTTCCTAAAACAACTTTTGGAAATTTACTAATTCCAATTATTCCAAAACAAAAGCAAGAAAATATTGCAAAATTAATAAACCAATCTTTTACTTTGAGAAAAGAAGCAAAACAACTTTTAGAAGAGGCAAAAGAAAAGGTGGAAAGTATGATAGAAAATCCTTTAGAAATCTCTGAAACCCAACCCGTTCTCCGTAGTCCTGATAAAATTGGGACGAAGGGTGAACCTGAGATTATTATCCCTTTTCCTATTCCTTCAAAATTAATAAGCCTTAAACCGCCTGTCAAAGTAAAATATAAAGATTACCAAATGCTTGATGGTTCAATAAAGAAATTGGTTCAACAAATAGGAGATGGTTCAATCATTAAAAGATTTGAAAAAACACCAATACCTAAAAGTAAAATAGATGTAGTTTGTCCTCATTTTCTTGAATTAAAATGGGCAACAGGATGTCCTTATGATTGTTCCTGGTGCTATCTGAAAGGAACTTTTAGATTCTTGCCGTATAAAGCGAAACCACATATTAAGGATTTTGATAAGATAGAAAAACATACAAAGACATTTTTGGAATATGTTCAAACTCCTGAAGTATTAAATACAGGTGAGCTGGCAGACTCACTAATGCTTGAAGTAAAGAATAAATCATTTGTTAAGTTTATTGTTCCACTTTTTGAAAACCAAAATAAGCATAAGATTCTCTTTTTGAGTAAATCAAACAAAATAGAAAATCTTTTATTACTTAATACACATCGTCAGGTTATAGTAAGTTTTAGTCTTAATGCTATTCCTGTGGCACAAAGATGGGAAAAGAAAGCACCTTCAGTTGAAGACCGCATAAAAGCAGCAGGGATTCTATACAAACAACGATTTGAAGTAAGGATAAGGATAGACCCAATGATCCCTGTGGAAAACTGGGAGCAACTTTATACTGATTTAATAGACCGCATATTTAATTCGTTTATACCTGAAAGAATTACTTTAGGTTCTCTTAGAGGATTACAGAGTACTATCAATGGAACATCAGATAAGTCCTGGGTAAAATATCTATCTGAACGCTCAAACTGGGGAAGAAAAATAGATATTAATTTAAGGCTTGCTATGTACAAAACAATTATCTCTTATTTAAATGAAAAGTATAAATATAATAAGGTCGCTCTTTGCAAAGAAACTTTGGCAATTTGGGATATACTAAATACGAATTATAAAAATATAAAATGTAATTGTGTGTGGTAGAAAGGAAAGATTATGTCTATTAAAGAAACAATATGGAAGATTGAACTGCACACACAGGCAAAGCATGAAATACTAAAGCGGTATCTTCAAGCGTGGCTTCCAATAATGAGTACTGTTAGTGGGCGTATTTTGTATATTGATGGCTTTGCAGGTCCAGGAAAGTATTTAGACGAAAATAATCAGCCAACTATTGATGGCTCTCCACTTGTGGCTATGAATGCAGCAATAAAGCACAAGTTACCGCTAAAGGCGGAGATAGTATTTCTTTTAATTGAAGCAGACCCTAAAAGATTTGACTATCTTAAAAATTTGCTTTCAGAAATAACTTTTGCAGATAGTATGAAATATAAAGTAGTATGTAGTAAATTTGATGAAACTCTTACATCTATTCTAAACGACTTTGATGAGCAGAAGAAACAATTAGCTCCAACTTTTGCATTCATTGACCCATTTGGATATTCCGATACACCTCTTGCAGTTGTTAAACGAATAATGGAGAGCCCAAAGTGTGAGGTCCTTATTACATTTATGTATAGTTTTATAAAAAGAGCTATTGTCAAACTCGACCAAGAAGATCATCTAGACATTCTTTTTGGTACCCAAGAATGGAGAAAAATTCGAGATATTGGTTATCCTTCAAAGAAACGAGAATTTGCCCAGCAACTTTATAAAAAACAATTGGAAAAGGAAGCCAATATAAAATATGTGCGTTTTTTTGAGATGATTAATAAGTTCAATCAAACTGAATATTTTTTATTTTTCGGAACTAATAGTCTTGAAGGACTTAGATATATGAATTCGTCAATGTGGAAAGTTGATCCGAGTGGAACATTTCAATTTTCTGATAGAACAAATCCTAATCAAACAGTGCTCTTTACTCTAGAGCCTAACTATAACTTACTTAAAAGATTAATTGTCAGAGAATATAAAGGTAAAACGGTCTCAGTTGAAGAAGTTGATGAATTTGTATTAGTGGCTGGTTTCACTCATTTCAAAAAGAATATTTTGGAACCTATGGAAAGAGCAAAACCTGCTCAGATAGAAGTGATTAAGAGTAATAGGAAGAGAAGATATACTTATCCACCAAGAACTATAATTAAATTTTTGTAAAAGAATTTAAAACATATTTTGATACAAAAATTAAATTTAATATCAGGTCAGTTTTAAAGTGAAATGCTAAATAAAAATTAAGGTGAGGAATAGGATGAAGAAAAATCAGAAAACTGGCTACCAATATGAAAAATCTCAAGCAAAAAAACACCGAGGTAAACATCTTGGTGGCCCAGGAAAACCGGATTATCAAAGAGGTAAAATTAAGGGTGAAGTAAAAGACTGGAAACATCCCGTACATAGCGGAGTAATTAAAAAAGCCATAAAAAATGGTGTAAAAGAAGTTGTAAGTAAAAGTGGTTTCACAAAACCAGCTATACAATTGGCTAAAAAGAAAAATATAAAATTTATAAGACGAGGAAAAAAAGTTTAGAAAAAAATATAATTCTCCTATTCAGTCATTATAAATAAGATAAAAAATTTCTTATTTATAATGCAAATTTATTAGAAGCAATTGTTACTAAAAATCTTATTATTATGAAAAAAACATAGACATTTAGAGATTTGCCGATATAAGAGCAATAAATAGCATAAATGCAAAAGAAAAGCAAAATAGCTTTTTGAAGAAGCAAAAAGAAAAATTGAGAAGATGATTTTAAGATCATCTACAAGAAAATGACTTTATTTATAGAGAACAAAATGAATAGAGATAAAAATATCAGAAAAATAATTTCAAGAATGGTAGAGAAAATCAAAACTGAATATCAACCAGAAAGGATAGTTCTCTTTGGTTCTTATTCTTGGGGAAAGCCAACAAGGGATAGTGATGTAGATTTACTTATTATTAAAAAGACAAATGAAAGACATTTAGAGAGAGCAATTAGGGTTAGAGAAATTGTTGATAAAGAAAACCGAATGGTTCCACTAGATATTGTGGTATATACTCCACAAGAGCTCAAACAGAGATTGAAAGCAAGAGATTGTTTTATAAAAACAATATTAACAAAAGGAGATGTAGTTTATGAACAAGAATGAAGCATTTAGATGGTTCAAACGAGCTCAAAAAGATATTGAAGATGCAGAATTCCTCTTGAAAGAAAGCCGAACTTTAGAAAATGTAGCACTCCTTATTCAACAAGCAATTGAAAAATATCTCAAAGGATTCATAATATATCATGATTGGGAATTGGAGAAAATCCATGATTTGATAACGCTTATTAACTATGCGAGTAAAATTGACAAATCCTTTGAGAAGTTTGTTCCTTCTCTCAGAATTATCACTAATTTCTATTTTGAAAGCCGCTATCCTATTACCTATGAACCAGATTATACAAAAGAAGAAATAAGAGAATCTCTTAAAGAAGCAAAGAAACTTATTGCTCTAATTAAAGAAAAAGTAAAATAATGCTTTGATTACTTGTTCAATCCCCTGAAGCAACAAGAAGCAAAGCAACTCTTAGAAGAAGCAAAAAGAAAAGTTGAGAAGATAATGGATAGAGAAAGTGATAAAAACAGGTAGGAAAAATGTTTAAACCCAAATTTACATACACAAATAAAATTGTAAGGTTGCTTACCAGAATATCTGCAGCGAGAGAGATAATTCTTAATTCGCCTTTGATCCCGGGGTGGAATGTTACATTAAGGCAGGAAGCAATAATCCACAGTGCTCATTCGTCCACGCGTATTGAGGGAAATAGATTATCATTGGAACAAGTAAGCGAATTATCTCTTGGAAGAGAAGTAATGGCGACTCGAAGAGATAAACAGGAAGTTTTGAACTATCTGAATGTGCTAAAAAATATTGATAAGCTGATAAAAGGAAATTCTATAAGTGAGAAAGATATCTTAAATATTCACCGTATGGTAACAGAAGACACATTAGACAATTCTAATGATTGTGGGGTTTATCGTAACCGTTATGTTGTGGTTGGAAATAGATTTACAGGGGAGATTTTCTTTAAGCCACCGCAAAATGAGGATGTTCCCGGGTTAATAGAAGATTTGATTGAATGGATAAACTCTGAGGAATCAAAATCACTCGAGCCTGTTATTGAAGCGGGTATTGAGCATTATGAATTTGTCAGAATTCATCCTTTTGTTGATGGTAATGGGAGAACTGCAAGAGTTCTGGCAACTTTGATTCTCTACATGCGAGATTTCGACACAAAACAATTTTTTTGCCTTGATGATTATTACGATTCTGATAGACAAGCATACTATTTAGCATTACAAAGTGTTAAACAAGACACATTAGACCTGACAAACTGGTTGGAATATTTTGTCGAGGGAGTAAGTGTAAGCACTGAGGCTGTCAAAGAAAGAGTGATAAGGTTAAGTAGTGAGAGACTGAGAAGATCAAAAGGCGGGCAAATAGCTTTAACCGAAAGACAGATAAGAATTGTGGAATTTATTAATAAAAATGGTAAAATAACTAATAGAGATGTACGGGGAATGTTTAAACTTTCGGATGAAGGTGCATTGAGAGAGATTAAAAAACTAATGGTGTTGAAAGTTATTCAAAGCCAGGGTAAAGGGAGAGGGTTGCATTATGTCCTTAAATAAGGTTGGCGATTAGGTTGGCGATTAGGTTGGCGATTAGGTTGATGATTAGGTTGATGATTAGGTTGATGATTTGACAATTTTATTTTGTCTAAATTTACCCTACAACGTCATTTGTCGCAGACATCTCTTTGAGATAGCAAATCAGGCAAATGCCTGATATAGTTCGTACCATCAACTGTAAATACTACATCCGGTATATTTAAGGGGGTGTGATAGAATGAAGTTTTCACTCAGTCAACTTACTAAAGGTTATATTATCACACCCCCTAAATTTTTATATTACGTAGTAGGGTTAATAGTGGTGTAATAATGAAACGATTATATTTTCAAAGAAATCTTTTTAGAATCCTTTGCATACTACCAGTTCTTATCTTCTTCTCATTTACTTCTGCTGCTCAGATAGATACTGTCGAAATTAAAAGTGAAGCGATGCAGAAGTCGCCAAAAGCGGTTGTAGTATTGCCTGAAAAATATTTAAGCAGCGACAGCAATTTCCCCGTACTCTATCTCTTACACGGTTGGAGTGGATGTTATGGGGATTGGAGCAAGCATATAGATTTGCGTCCTTTAGCGGATGAATACAATTTGATAATTGTCTGTCCTGACGGCGGTTATGCCGGCTGGTATATAGATAGTCCTCTGGTTGAAGATTCTCAATATGAAACCTATATTTCCAATGAAGTGGTTGCTTTTGTTGATAAAAATTATAGAACAATTGAAAAGACAGATGGCAGGGTGATTTGTGGTTTAAGTATGGGTGGGCATGGTGCGATTAGTCTGCTTGCCAAACATCCTGATATTTACTGTGCTGCGGGAAGTATGAGTGGCGTAATGGAATTGACTTCATCAAGTAAAAAATACGGGCTTACTAATTTGCTTGGTGATTACAGGACGAATAAAAATAAGTGGAGAAAGAATTCTTGTATTAATTTGGCTGGTAAATTAGTTGGGAAAAATAGAGGAGTTATTATTGATTGCGGTGTAGATGATTTTCTCGTTAAAGGTAATAGGAAAATGCACAAGAAACTTCTGAAATTGAAGATAGAACACGATTATTATGAGAGAACGGGGAAACACAGTTGGAGCTATTGGACAAATGCTCTGGAATACCATATTTTATTTTTTAGCAAGTTTTTAAGGCATGAATAGTAATATGAATCTTTTTATCAGAGAAAAAGGAATCATTTTACTTATAGTTTCAAAATCAGATCAATTTGAGGAATAGTATGAAAGCTATGGTATTGAATGCTATTTGTGATATAAGGGGAAATAAAACTCCTTTAGAACTTGTAGATATGCCGAAACCAAAGCCTGGTGAAAAAGAGATTTTGATTAAGGTTACTGCATGCGGTGTATGTCATACAGAATTAGATGAAATTGAAGGGAGAACACCTCCCCCTAAATTCCCGGTGGTTCCTGGACATGAGGTAGTTGGCAAAGTTGAAGAAGCTGGTAGTCAGGCTAACCGTTTTAAGATTGGAGACAGAGTGGGAGTCGCATGGATATTTTCCTCGTGTGGGAAATGTAAATTCTGCCTATCCGGAAATGAAAACCTCTGCCCGGACTTTAAAGCAACCGGGAGAGATGCAAACGGAGGTTATGCACAATATATGACGGTACCGGAAGATTTTGCTTATTCTATTCCAGATATTTTCAGTGATACCGAAGCAGCTCCACTTTTATGTGCCGGGGCAATTGGATATCGTTCGTTGAAGTTATCGGGTTTGAAAGATGGACAGAATCTTGGGCTCACCGGGTTTGGAGCTTCCGCTCACCTGGTATTGAAAATGGTAAAACACAAATATCCTAATACGAATGTCTATGTGTTTGCGAGGAGTGAAAAGGAGCAGATATTTGCGAGGGAACTTGGAGCAGTATGGGCAAGTGACACAGAAAAAACTTCCCCTGTCAAACTAGATTCTATTATAGATACAACCCCAGTATGGAAACCAATAGTCGAAGCGATGAAAAATCTTGAGCCCGGTGGAAGATTGATCATAAATGCAATACGCAAAGAGGAGATAGATAAAGAATATTTACTAAAATTAAATTATCCAACACATCTCTGGATGGAAAAAGAGATAAAGAGCGTTGCTAATGTTGCGAGTAACGATGTCAGCGAGTTTATTAAATTGGCTGCTGAAATTCCAATAAAGCCGGAAGTTCAGGAATATAGCCTTGAGGAAGCCAATAAAGCTCTGCTTGAACTTAAGGAACAAAAAATCAGGGGAGCGAAAGTTTTAAAAATAGAGTAAACAATTGATTAAAACAGTATGATTTGTTAAAATGAATGCGAATGATCACGGCTCAAGTTGAAAATATTAGTCAGGGGAGATATAAGAAATGAATTACACAAAAACACTGCAGGGAAAACATCTAATTACAACACAGGATTGGGGAAAAGTAGAATTAGATATTGTCCTTGGACTTGCAAAGGAAATGAAAAAAAATCGTTTCCATCACCCGTTAAACAAATCCCTGGAGAATAAAAGTTTCTTTATGTTTTTTTACAATCCATCAGTAAGGACCCGGCAATCATTTGAAGTTGCAGCTACAGAGTTGGGTGGGCATGCTCTGTTTCTGGAGCCTAAATCCATGAGGCTTAAAACAGCAACGACCGCGGGAGAAACAATTGAAGATGCTGCTAAGGTAATGTCAAGATATGCTTGCGGTTTGGGCATAAGAATACTTGAAGATAAAATTCCACATTATGGGGCTGGAGAAGAGCTGGTTCGTGAATATGCTAAATATTCGACTATCCCAATTGTATCTATGGCACATGATAAATACCACCCATGTCAGGG
Organism: uncultured bacterium; assembly: GCA_964441235.1. Taxonomy (GTDB): domain Bacteria; phylum Fidelibacterota; class UBA2242; order UBA2242; family UBA2242; genus BS750m-G69. The sequence goes on from CAYTUQ010000002.1 coordinate 47,560, forward strand.
ATTAGCAGACATTATGGGGATTCAGGAGCATTTAGGCGAACTTAAAGGGAAAAAAACTTTATTAACATGGGGATGCAGTGCTCTTGCCCGGTCATGGTGTTCTGTTCAGGAGTATTTATTGATTGCTTCGCGATATGGTATGTCTGTTAACCTTGCTTTCCCTGAGAGTTATGATTTGGATCCGGAAATAATTGAGCAGGCGAAAAAGAATTGTGAGCAGAATTCTCAGGAATTTAATATCACAAATGATGTGAAAGAGGGATATGAGGACGTTGATGTTGTCTATTCCAGAAACTGGATGAGTCCGCAGGCGTATAGAGACAACAAGTTGCATAAGGATGAGGAGATTGAAAAAGCATTACAGTTCAATGAATGGATATTTGATGCGGAGAAAATGAGATTAACAAATGATGCGTTATTTATTCATCCGATGCCTATTGATAGGGAAAATGAAGTTACAGATGAGATAGCATCAGGTTCACGTTCTATCATATATGATGTTGCCGAAAACAGACTTCATGTTCAAAAGGCGGTAATGGCGTTGACAATGGGTGAATTCTAATCAGTGTTCGCAAGGTTTAAGGAGAGTAGTATGGGAATTAAGAGAATTAGAATATTTGCATTAGGTGGAAATGAAGTATCCCCAATTGATATTAAAGATAAAAATGGAAGTTCTGTAAGAGCTGATATCCCAATGCAGTGGCAACGGACAGCGGATACATGTAAAGAAATAGCCAATATTATTGAGGAGTTCCCGGAAGATTCCTTTATAATAACACATGGGAACGGTCCACAGGTAGGGAATATTTTGTTAAGAGCCGAACACTCTTTGGATATATTACCACCTTTGCCTTTAGATGTATGCGGAGCTGATAGTCAGGGTGCAATTGGTTATATGATTGGTCAGCTTTTGAATAATGAATTAAGAACGAGAAATATCAAAAGGAACGTTGATACTATTATAACACAGGTAGTCGTTGATAGAAACGACCCTAATTTTAAAAATCAGACCAAATTTATCGGACCTGCCTTTACGAAAGAAGAGGCGCTGGAGAGAAAAGAAAAAGCAGGTTGGATTGTGAAACTTTACAAAAAAGACCCTGAGGGATATGAGATATGGCGGAGAGTCGTACCTTCTCCTCAACCCATAGATATTGTTGAACTTGATCTGGTTCAATCTACTTTGGAAAAAGGGATTATACCTATTACAGTTGGTGGCGGTGGTATCCCGGTTATAGAAGTTGAGGCAGATAATAGAGGAGTTTACAAATGTAATTATAACATAAAGTATCAAAATGAAAGAGATTTGAAAATTTTCACCGGTGTTGAAGTTGTTATTGATAAAGACCTTGCATCCGCACTTCTTGGAGTATTATTAATACAAAGATATAAAAGATATGGCGAGTGTGTTGAGGTAATGTTGACGATTTTCACGGCCGAAGATGGAGCTAAACTATATTATCAGAAACCAGATCAGAGTGATTTAAGAATTGTAACACTCGACGAGATAAAAGAGTATTATAATGCTGGACATTTTCCGCCAGGTAGTATGGGCCCCAAAATCAAAGCCATTATTAATTTTATGGAGGGTGGCGGTGAGAGAGCCTATATTTCACTTACTAAGAAATATAAAAAAACAATTAGAGGTGAAGCGGGAACTACTATTGTCAAGTAACAATGATTTATAAATTGAAAAAGAATATTAACAAATAGAAAATAGGAGGATCAAAATGAGATCAAATAAATTTTTAGGGAAAGATTGGATTGATGCCGAATTGGATTTTACAAAAGAGGAATGGGAAACATTAATTGACGTGGCGCTTTATTTAAAACGCCGTCACGCCATGAATGAAGATCAAAGCAATATTCTAAAAGGTAAAACTTTATTTACGATGTTTTTCAATCAATCACTGAGAACTCGCAGTACTTTTGCAGTGGGGATTCAGCAGTTGGGCGGTATTCACGTGGATTTAGAACCTGGAAAAACATATACTCCGGCAAGGAAAGGTTTTGATATTCCATATAAAACCGAGAGAATTTCTGATGTAGCGAGAATGTTAAGCAGAGTTGGTGATGCTATAGCTATTCGTATGTATGGTCCGCCGGCTTACTGGATATACGGATTTGCAAATGCTACGGTAAAAGAGTTTGCGGAATATGCTGGAATTCCTATCATTAATATGGAATGTGATAAATACCATCCGACACAAGCCCTTGCAGATCTCATTACTATTAAAGAAAAATTCGGTACGTTTAAGGCTGTGAATCTTACAATGTCCTGGGCATATTCGGGCTCTATCGAAAAACCGAGAGCTGTACCTCAAAGCGTCATACTTGCTGCAACTAAAATGGGAATGAATGTAACTTTAGCACATCCTGAAGGGTTTGAATTAGACCCTGAAGTCAACAAGGCATGTCAGAAGTTTTCAGAACAGACAAATGGTTCATTCAAGATAACCAATGATTTTGAGGAAGGTTTTAAAGGTGCAGATGTTGTATATCCTAAATCCTGGGGCGCCGCTTCCTGCTTTAATTATACGGATGAAAAAGGCAATACTATTAAGAAACAAGATCATGAGGAAGCGGAAAGATTGAACAATGCCAGTAAAAATTGGATGACTACAGAGAAACAGATGCGATTAGTTAATAAAAATGGTGTCTATATGCACTGTCTCCCGGCAGATAGAGGACAGGAAGTGACTGACGAAGTGATTGACGGACCCAATTCTGTTGTTATTGATGAAGCGGAGAACAGACTGCACGCTCACAAGGCTATTATGGCGATGATCATGGGGGGAAGGCTGTAGGATTGTAGATTGTGATTAGAGATTTTCGATTTGAAATACAGAAGACTGAAATTAGACAAATATGGTTATTTCATTGTAGAGCACAACTTACATAACCACAGCGGTGAATTGTCGCAGATTGCACCTGGATCATTCAAGTTAAGCCCAACAAGTTATTCTCATTGTATTCTACCAGACCCGTTTGTTTTGAAAAACGGTCAAACAATTTACAAGCCAAAGGATTGGTGATGCAGGTTTCGATTGTTAAATATTCAGAGTTTGCGAATGTCTATCTTCAGTTGTATTTTGTTTTAATGAACTATTTCCAGAATCTCGTTAATTTCATTAACATAGAAGGATTATATGAAGTTTTATTACAAATGTATCGATTGTGATGCTGAATATTCATCGGATAAGATCCTTTACCTTTGTCCAAAATGTGAGAAAGAGCAAATATCCGGCGAATTTCAAAAAGGTGTTCTCCGGACTAAGTTGGATGAAGATTATCTCAAATCACTTCAACGAAAATTTGAAATCAGTCCCGATGACTTCTCTGTTTATAAAATTCCACATTCTGAATCCTATCCGGTTGGGGGTACACCGTTTATTTCACCAATACGTTTGAGACAGAAAACCGGGTTTAAATATCTTTATTTTAAGAATGACAGTACAAATCCATCCGGTTCTTTGAAAGACAGAGCGTCACGGCTCGTAGCAGCGCAGGCAATTTACCACAAAGAAAAAACCGTAACCCTTGCATCAACGGGCAATGCAGGCTCAGCCATGGCTTGTGCCGGTGCTGCTTATGGATTAGATATTGTGCTTTTTGTACCGGAGAGTGCTCCGAAAGCAAAATTGATTCAATCACTGTTATATGGTGCTAAAGTAATACCGATAAAAGGCACTTATGATGATGCATTTCGGCTTTCGATAGAATTTACAAATATGTATGGTGGAATAAACCGAAATACTGCCTATAATCCGCTGACAATAGAGGGCAAAAAAACGGTATCGGTTGAAATTTACAATCAATTAAATAAAACTGCTCCTGATATTGTCTATTTACCAGTTGGTGACGGCGTAATATATTCCGGTGTGTATAAAGGATTTTCGGATTTACAAGAGGCAGGACTTATTGAAAATATACCTCAAATTGTAGGTGTTCAATCAGTAGGAAGCAATGCGATTTCCAGGGCATTTCATACTGGGAAAATGAAAGCGCTCGAATCTGCGAACACAATAGCGGATTCGATTTCCGTCGCCTCACCTGCGTGTGGTAGAATGGCGGTTAAATATTTAAAGAGTTGTAAGGGTTGGATGACTGAAGTTACAGATGACGAAATTTCCAAAGCGCAATTGCAGCTCTGCCGCGATTCGGGAATCTTCGTAGAGCCAGCTGCTGCTGCATCGTGGGCTGGATTTTTAAAAGACAGCGACAAACTGGATAAAGATAAAACAATTGTTATTCTTTTGACGGGAACTGGTTTAAAAGATATGAAAGCGGTGGAAGATATTGTGTCAATTCCTGATTCAATTAAGCCCGAATTAAAAGAGGTTGAAAAGTTATTTTGAATATCGAAGCGATTGTACTTGCAGCCGGCAAATCAAGCAGGATGACTGGATTTAAACCGTTACTCCTATATGGAAATTCCACGATCATTGAAACTGTCATAGAAAGTGCGCTTTCCGTCGCAGAAAGGGCAATTGTTGTTGTAGGATATTATAGCGATAGAATACTGAATTTAAAAAATTGGGATGACAGAATCCTATTTGTAAAAAACCCAAATCCCGAATTCGGGATGTTTTCTTCAGTAAAGATTGGCGTAAAAGAAATTACAACCCCGAGATTTTTTATAGTCTTAGGTGATCAGCCGCAGGTCTCAAAGAAAGTTTATAAACAGTTGTTAGAAGTCACTGATGCCGATGTAGTTTCGCCAAGGTATAAAGAAATATCCGGTCATCCGGTACTATTGTCAGAAGCCGTAAGGATACGTATTTTGCAAGCAGATGAAAAAGATAGTTCAGTTACTTTAAGGACCATTTTATCAGAATTTAAGCACAAATATATAGAAGTAAATGATGAATGGATTTTGTGGAATATTAATACCGATGATCAATACCGGGAAATATTAAAAAAATAGATATAGGCAGTTGATATTGCCGATTTTCTATTTTTGGGTAAATTCTAAACAATAAGGAGGTTATTAAAGGGAATTGTGGACATTTTTAAAGAAATCACTGCTATCAGAAATTCCGGAACTCCTTGTGTTCTTGTCACAGTTATTAAAACAATAGGTGCTTCACCAGGGAAAAAATCCTTCAAAATGATTGTTCTGCCCGATGGGAAGACATTTGGAACCGTTGGAGGAGGTGATGTTGAACAAATGGCTTTGCAAGAAGCTCTTAAAGTCCTGAAGAGTGAAATTTCCGGATTAAAGGAATATGACCTTGATAAACTTCAGATGGAGTGCGGCGGAAGTATTTCGCTGTTTTACGATTTCATTCCACCAGAACGCCAATTGTTAATCTTTGGTGGAGGACACGTAGGACAGGCGCTTTATAGGATTGCGAGGAATGTTTCATTTTATACGAGAGTTTATGACGATAGAGAAAGTTTGAAATCAAATTTTGACGCACAAGATTTTGTTCTTTGTAATTTTGAAAATCTGCCAGTGGAAATGTTTCCTGTTTCAAATTCTTATGTGGCTATTATGACCTATAATCACAAATACGATTATACAGTTTTAAAACAAGTTTTGAAATGCGGGGAGTCTTTTAAATATATTGGCTTAATTGGATCAAATAAAAAAGTCGAGGCTACTCATAAAAAGTTGCTTAAGGAGGGAATTAATATACCTGATAATCTATATGCGCCAATTGGATTGGATATCGGAGCAAAAACCGCTGAAGAAATAGCAGTAGCAATAATGGGAGAAATCATCGGCGTAGCAAATAAAAAAGAAGTTGATTCTATGAGGAAATCAATTACCCACAAAACACACGAAAAACACTAATAGTATTTGTAGAAAGATTTTACCATTTTAGAGTGTTTCGTGGGAAAAGAGAAAGTTGTTATTTAAATGGGATATGTAGGGAAAAGTATAAATAGAGTTGATGCACCTGACAAGATTCGAGGGAAAGCGAAGTACATTGATGATTTAACTTTTCCGTATATGTTATTTGGGATAACCGTTCGTTCTACGAGGCAGCGTGCTCACATTGTTGACATAAAAATACCCGAATTGCCCAAAGATGTTTTTACTTTCACTGCTGATGAAATTCCCGGTGATAACTATGTAGCACTATTTAAAGAAGACCAACCGTTTTTAGCATGTGGTATTGTACAGTATATAGGTGAGCCTGTACTTTTGCTTGCAGGTCCCGATAAAAATATACTCCGTGAAGTTGAAGACAAAATTAAGATAAATTACGAGGATATTCCAGCGATCAATACTATTGAAGAAGCGCTGTCCGGCAAATTTCTTCCAATTTATGGCGAAGAAAATATTTACAAAAAGTATGGCTACGTAAAAGGTGATCCCAATTCCATTTTCAAGGAGAAAGAAAAAAGTAAAAAGTATAAAATATTTTGTGGCACTTATAAAACTGGTTACCAGGAACATGTCTATATGGAAACACAGGGCATGATAGCAATGCCGTATGGAAGTGGTGTAAAAATCTTGGGTTCTATGCAATGTCCTTTTTATATCAATAGGGCTCTGGCAATTGGATTGGGACTTAAGCCTGACGATGTTGTAATAGAGCAGGTTTGTACCGGGGGCGCATTTGGTGGGAAGGAAGAATTTCCCTCGTTAATAGCGGGTCATGCTGCATTTCTTGCCTTAAAAACCGGAAAACCGGTCAAAATGGTCTATGATCGCCAGGAAGACCTTTTAGTTACTACCAAACGTCACCCTTCAAAAACAGCTCAAAGAATTGCATTTGATTCTGATAATAGAATTGTAGCCCTGGACACTGATTTCACTCTTGATGGAGGAGCACACAGCACTTTATCAGAAGTAGTATTAGCACGAGGAGCGCTGGCCGCAACAGGAGTTTATCGCTGTAAGAACTCTAAACTATCGAGTCGGGTGGTCAGTACAAATAATGTTCCCTCCGGTGCATTTAGAGGTTTTGGTGCACCGCAAGCTTTTTTCGCCATTGAACAATCAATCAACCATTCAGCATATAGACTGGGGGTAAATCCTTACGACCTGCGAAAAATTAATATATTAAGAAAAGGTGACATCTCAACAACAGGACAATTGCTAAGCGAGTCTATTGGTTTGGAGAGAGTTTTAGATGCAGTTGAAAAGGCAACTGATTTTAAAAGAAAGTATAAATCTTATAAAAATAGAGAACCTGATGATAAACCGTTAAAAGGGATAGGTATTTCCTCATTTTTCCATGGAATCGGATTTACAGGCAAGGGAGAAGAAATTATAAAAGCAACGGCTACGGTTGAATATTCAATAAAGTACGGCGCCGTTATCAAAATTGGCACAGTGGAAATGGGGCAGGGAATGAATACAGTCATAAGGCAAATCGGAGCAGATTCTTTACATCTTCCGATTTCTGAAGTTCATATCTCTGCACCCGATACTTCAAGGGTTCCCAATTCAGGTCCAACAGTTGCATCAAGAACGACAACAATTGTAGGTGGATTGGTTTATCAGTGCTGTATGGAATTGAGAGAAAAAGTTAATGCAAAAGATTTTTCCAGAGATTTTTCCTTTTTGGCGAAAGAGAATTTACGTAAGGAAGAAGTTATTTCATCTACGAAAAGTTATAAAATTCCGAAGGATGTTCACTGGGACGATGATAATTTTATTGGAAGTGCATATCCTACTTATTCATGGGCAGCGGCAGTTGTAGAAGTCGAAGTTGATCCGACAACTTTTGAGGTTTCCGTAGAGAAAATTACAGCGGCACATGACATTGGAAAAGCAATTAATCCGATTTTAGTAGAAGGACAGATAGAAGGCGGCTCAGTTCAGGGACTGGGTTACGCTTCGATGGAAGTGATGACGATAACTAATGGTAAAATTAATAATCCTAATTTGACTGATTATATAATTCCTACATCACTTGATACTCCGGAGATTGATTCAATTATTGTAGAAGAAAGATACCCTCGCGGTCCATTTGGTGCGAAAGGCGTCGGCGAGCAGCCTCTGGTTGGAGTTCCACCTGCTTATATCGGAGCGGTGGAAAATGCACTTGGCGTGGAATTTTATAAAATACCATTAACGCCAGAAAAAATCTATAATAAATTAAAAGATACTAACCGCAGAGGACGCTGAGACCGCAGAGCGAGAAAATTAAAAAAATGTTTGGGAAAACGTTCATACTTTTATTGTCTATAAAGAATGCTAATCCTAATTATTGTAGAGACTCATCTATATTCTCAGCGTTCTCTGCGAACTCTGCGGTGAGAAAAGTGAGGAAGTTTTGAAGATTATAGTTAATGGAATTGAATATCTCCCAACCGTTTCCCCAACAATGAGGTTACTTGATTATCTAAGAAAAGAAATAAAACTAACCGGTACAAAAGAGGGCTGCGATGAAGGTGAATGTGGAGCGTGTTCTGTTCTTATAGATGGCAAATTAGTGAACTCATGTATGGTTTTATTAGGGCAGGTTGATGATAAATCGGTTACGACGATTGAAGGTATTGACGAGCCGGAACTGTTCAGAGCATTTGAAGAAACAGGGGCGGTGCAGTGCGGATTTTGCACGCCGGGAATGATTATGGCGGCAACTGCTCTGTTGAGAAAAAATCCAAATCCATCTGTTTATGAAATTAAAGAAGCAATTTCCGGAAATCTCTGCCGCTGTACGGGATATAAGAAAATTGTGGAAGCGATTTCGAAAGTGAAACGTGAATTGTGAATCGTGAACATAAAATTATCAATAGTCAATAATCAATGGTCAATAGTCAATAATCAATAGCCAATAGTCAATAATCAATGGTCAATGGTCAATAGACAATCGAGTAAGGGATGTGGTACGAATCACTAAAATTTGAGAATCCGAAAACCGTAGAAGAAGCATTAAACTGTCTGGAAACTGATGGTGCAGAAATCATTGCCGGGGGTACGGATGAACTCATTCAGATAAGAGAAAAGAAAAAATGTATAAAAAAATTAGTCAATATTGGAGATATAAAATCTCTTAAAAAGATAAAGAAAAAAGATAATACTCTAATTATTGGAGCATGTGTAACATATTCGGAGTTTCTTGAACTTGCTTCTGAAAATTTGCCTCCATTGACAGATGCCGTAAAGCAAATTGCATCTCCCTCGATAAGAAATATTGCTACTTTTGGAGGAAATATTGTGAACGCTTCCCCTGCAGGTGATACTTTACCTGTTTTGTATGCTTTTAATGCGGAATTGGTTCTGGAGTCTTTGCAGGGCAAGAGAGTTGTAAAGATAAGCGATTTTATTGTCGGCCCAGGCAAAACAATACTGAATAATATAGAACTTCTAACCGAAATTCGGGTAAATATTCCATCCTTCACTTGTTACTATCGAAAATTCGGTCCACGTAAAGCATTAGCACTTTCGAAGGTTTCTTTTTGCGGAGTTCACCTGACTGATTACGATGAAATCCGATTGGCGTACGGCTCGGTGGGGCCTACTGTCATAAGGGCTTATGAAGCAGAGGAATTATATAAAAAAGGTCAAAAAGACAAAATCCCAAAGTTAATAAATAAATTAGTTCAGCCAATAAATGACCAGCGCTCTACTGCGGAATATCGGAGATATCTGTGCGTGGAAATGACGAGGGAGTTTTTAAAAAAGTGTGAAAATTTGTCTTAAATTTTCTATTGATTGTTTCATTTTATTTGGTTACACTAACTAATAGTATAAGTGATAAAGAGGAGAAATGAGATTTTATTACTTTAAATTTATAAATCAGAAAGATTTTGTAGATTATCCTAAATTTTCTTCAATAATATCTAAATATGTCGAATATAGTAGAAGTCTGTATTAGGTATATGTTGTATTTATAATTTTTCAGGATTCTTTCGTGAGTAATGTTGGATTTTTAGAAATTTATAATCGTTAATATGGAAAATAAAATGAATTTTGATGATCTTTATTTAAATAGAGTGATTTTGGAATTTAGATATGATGGAGGATTTCTATATTGGGACAAATGTGGAGAAACAATTTTAGATATTCAGAGTAATTTTCCTGAGTGGAATTGGGAAGGAATTTCAACTGAATTAGCAAGGTTGAAAAACCATACAAGAAATATGGAACTTGTGTTTAATTATAAAAATATACGCTTCATTCAAAATGAAGTCGAGAATCTGAACCAGTTCAAAGAAGCAGCAAGTAAGATTACACCAATAATTGTCAAAAGCCTTGAGATAAACAAATTCAAGCGAATAGGTAACAGATATCAGTATGTTTTTCCTCTGGAGAATCCTGAGCAGGGCAAGAAAATCATAAGAGAGAGTTCCTTGATTAAAATACCTGAGGGAAAACTGGCCTTGTTTGGAGAGAATTCCATTAAAACTAATTTTATTGTCCACATTGAAAACGAAAATTATCGTTACAGGATTGAACTTGTAGGCATCGAGCGAGTTGAGGTGCCAAAGAATATTAAGATTGATGAGCGGTTTAACCCCAAATATGGACTGCGTGTTGATGTAGATATTGCTACTATTAATAAAGTTAATGCTTTAGATTTTGATTGCAGTAGCTTTATTCAATCAAGCAAGAAGTTCCTGTAAAATAATTTAATTAAATTTATCTAAGAATCAGTGATAAAGGAGGTAGTTCTTGTGAATAACACAACCACTGAGACAAGAATTGATGAGAGAGGTGAAGGAATCGCCAAATATGTTCTCTCAAGAGGAATGACTCAGGTTGAAACTGTAGGCACGTTCCCAAAAGAGCAATTTGCACCGTTCTATTTGCCAACAGAGGAAGAAGAAACTCATAAGGAATTAGAAGAAACAGATATGACTTTATCAACATCTCCTACAGGTGAAATTGAAAGAGAAATTATACCCACTATAAAAAGGCTAGTTGAAATCATTGAATCTGCAATTAGTTTGCTTGATGAGGTATTGGAAGTTTATGATGATGAGATTGAAAGGATAAACACGTTTTCACTCTTTGAAGAAGAAATTAAATCTCTGTGGGAGTTACGGGAAGAGGCAAACAAGAACTTTGTAGATGTTCTCGTTCTTTTAGAAGTAGCAGCTAAAAATTCACATTATAAAAATTATCAGAAACATCAGTACCAATCTATAAAAATGGTTTTAGAAAAAATTAAGAGTATCTATATCACACCCCAGAACGCAAGAGAATGTAGAAGATTATTAATGGACAATGGGATTGACCTTTTTGCTCCTATCAGAAACTGGGAGAATTATACAGTTGAAATAAAGAAAAATAGTATCCTCTCAATAAAGCATGGTAAATAAATTCTAAATTCTAATATCTAAACTCTAAACAATTTTAAAATTCAAATGTTCAAATGCTCAAAATTCGGCAGATGCTGGACCGATGATTAAATGGATTCCCGTCGATACTTTTGGTCATTTTGATTTTGGGTTTTTAATTTGTTTAGTATTTCGGATTTCGTACTTCGGATTTTACCTTGTTGGAAATTTACTAATATCAAAGAAACTTACCATAAGATATTGAGCGGATACGAAAAATATTGAAACAAAATAGAAAGTTATTTTTAGAAACCACTATCCAGATAGATCGGTTCTCTGCTGACCTAGATAAAAAGGAAAGAATAGATAAGATAATTTCCCAGTTTAGCCAGATTCTAAGTTCTACTTACGTGAAGATGGAATTCAGAAGAAGGTTTATCCAGGATTTAGTTTACCTTTACAATGAAGCCATTTGGGGTGCTGAAACTTTTGCCGATGTCTATGCTAGAATTGACAAACTACATTCTGATTTCCATAAAAGGAAAATTAAAGGGATAGTTGCCAGTTTTTACAGATTTTTTTCAGATACCAAAGATGAAGAAATTTCAGGAACATTAGGTAAGATAATTTTAGAAAAAGTAAGACCGTATTTTAAACAAATTATATTAGCTGCCTGGGAAAGTTTTGATTTTGGGATCAATACAATACTAAATGAGATTAATTGCTATCATGGATTGAGAGGTCCAGTTCAAAAAGGCGGGAAGTTTGATAATAGGATGAGCAAGTGTAAAAAAGCAGATATAAGATGTAAGATTCAGGAATTCTTCAATAGAAATATGGAAACTTTCAGAAAAATATATGACAAATTTTCTCAAATGGACTGTTTGGATAGTGAACAACAAAAGATGAAGAAATTCTTGAAAAATATAATTCGCTTGAAGGGCTTGCAAATCAGCCACTTGAAAATTTATTGAAAATTAAAGGCATATCCGACGTGAAGATAATACGAATAGCTGCAGCTTTTGAAATAGCACTGAGACTGATAGAAAGAAAGAAGAAATAATTTGTCTAATAAGAAAACCAGGCTAACTGAAAGAGCAACAAGTTATTTTAAAAGGGATTATTACTGAGAGTGGAACATATTATTATGAAACAAATAATATAAATGAGGCATTATATTTACTATCTGTTCTAAATTCGGTAATAGTAGATAAACTTGTCAAACCACTTCAAGTGCGTGGGCTATGGGGATCCCGTCATTTTCATAAAAAAGTTCTCAAGCTGCCCATTCCGCAATTTGGTGTAAATAATACGCATCATCATAGACTAGCAGAAATTGGTAAAGAATGTAGTAAAAAAGTAGAAAAATGGTTAAAATGTGGTGGAGTGGGAAAGATTAGAAGTATTGGGAAGTTGCGGAGTATGGTGAGGGAAATGTTGAGGGGAGAGTTGGGGGAGATTGATGGGGTGGTGGAAGGGATTCTTAGATAAAAAAAAGCACAAAGGATAAAACAGAAGTTATTTGCGAAATATTATAACTCGTTTCATAATGAATTATCAAATTGATTTTTTAATAAAGATTTAGACGAGGGAGTTTTTAAATGACTTATGCAAAATTTCTTGTTGATTTATTTATTTCATTTACTTAAAATAATTATAGGAAAGATGTACAAGAGAAGAAATATTGCCTTATCATTTAAATCTGTTGTATTATTGGGTATTAATTTTACGATTTTTGATTACTTTTTGAACAATTGAGTGAGGAAAGTAGTCAAGAGATTGGGAATAGAATATTAAACTTTTAATCAGAATTGGTTAAAGTAAATCTGAGGACAAAATGAATACTAAATATATTGATCCTCCTGTTATAGAGGCTGTTTTCGAAATTAGATTTCCTGCAGAATTATCTATAGAATCTCAAAGAGATAAGTACTATGAAAAGATTAGAGAATATTTCCCCGATATTTCCGTTCCTAAGGTTGAAAGTCCAGAGCCTTATCCTCTAAAACCTTATCGGTTTGAAACTTCTGATAAATTAAAGATGATCCAATTTTCAATCAATAGATTTTCTTTTCATACTAAGAAGTATAATACATTTAATGAATTCAATACGGAAGTGATTAATTATATTGAATCTTTTTGCGAGCTGTATAGAATATCAAAACTCAATAGAACAGGATTAAGATATATCAATCACATTCCTATAGAACGAGAAAATGGAGTTTTGCAAATATCTAAATATTTGAAATTTGGATATATTTTACCTGATATTATTCCAAGCAACTTAGAACTGTTTCAAACGGTCTTATTGTCACGAATTGAAGAGGGGAAATTAAGGATATTAATTGCTTCTCAAAATGCAATAGGTACCGGGGATGGAGAGATTATGGTGCTTGACTTTGATTTCTTTTTTGAGGGTGATCTTTCTGTAGATTTGTTAAAGAATTATTTACAAAATTCTCATATACATACTAAGAAAGTTTTTGAAAGTTTGATTAGTAAAGAATACAGAAGTATTCCAGAGAAAGGGGATTAAATGGATGTTTCTGGTGAAACAGTTGAAAAGTTAACTTATCACAATATGTATGATTATCCGGGTGGACAGATTGAGACTTACAAGGGATGGACAGGACCCGGCAAATTTATTGCTCAGGGAGGTTCCTATGTACCTTTAGCCTATGTTCCGATAAGGCGTGAAGTTCTAACTATGCTTTTATCAGTTGATTCCCAGGTACAAGGCATTATTGAAAAAATAAATGGCTTGGAAAATAGAGTTTCTACGTTGGAAAAAGGAATTTCATCGGTAGGGATGATTGAGATTTCTGAATCAAATCCAATTGAAGGTAATATTAGGATAACAAAAACGGAGGCGAGGAAAAAGATATTAAAACACTTTCAGCTAAGAGGTGAGTTAGATTACTTTGACATAGTAGAAGATCTTGGTCTAGACTTGAAATTTGTTGTTGAAATTTGTGAAGAACTAGAAAATGAGAAAGAAATAAAAGCAGTAAAATAATGCCAATATATTTCAAAGAGGGGGATGCAATTCAGGGTGAAAAATTAGTTTTCACTTGTAGGAAATTTAGTATCTCTAAGAAACCTGTAAAACGAACATCAGCTCATAGAGCACAGAGTGGGAAATTAGATAACGCATATTGTGTAATAAATAAGCGTTTTAGGCACATACCAGAGAAATGAAGGTAAAAAAGTATCAATTATATGCTATTTTAAAATAAAATCATCATGTAATTTACAAATATCGAGTGATTTGTAATACTTCGGGGACATTTCTTACTGCTGCAACTGTTGAAAATGAACCTATAGCATTTGAGATTAACGGTCAGAAAATTATATCAAATGGATTCGTAGCTGATTATGTAACTTACTATTTCGAAACATCAAATTTTAAAGAAGCATACTATCTTAGTTCAATTCTGAACTCTCCTATCCTGAACATTCTGATCAAGCCTATGCAAGCACGGGGCTTATGGGGTCCTCGGGATATTCATAAAAAAGTTCTCGAGTTGCCCATTCCGCAGTTTGATGCGGAAAACTCCCAACATCGGCAATTGACTGAATTGGGCCAAGCCTGCTCTGCCAAAGTCAGGCAGTGGGTCAACAGCGGCGGTCTCGGCAATATTCGCAGCATCGGTACGCTGCTCACACGATGGAAACGTTATACGAAACCGGTATAATTTAATTTTGGGTTATTTTTAAAGTAAGGAAGTGTATTATGGTTGAACAATTAAGTAAGGAAATTCTTGCTTTTGAAAGTGATCATATATGGGTACATGAGAATTTTGATGATTTGCTTAAAGATTATCAAGACCGGTGGATTGACAAATTTCAAGTTTCAATCATAGCCTCAGCCTTTGTAGTCAATGGGACAGGCAAGTTTCAAGTATCACGTTTTACGTATTAATTTATATGAAAGTAACCACGAATTACACTAATTACACTAATTGAAACCGTTCACCCCGTTAGATACTTACTATTTTAAACAATGAATATCTATCAGGGGTTGTTATCTTACGGGGTTCATGGTTTACAGTTTATGGTTAACGGTCTCTTAATCCCACCCCGATTTGTATAAGTTAGTTTTGAACATTAGACATTGAGATTTGTAATTTGTTTGAAATTTGATCCGCCAGCTGGTGGATTAATATTTGCAATTTGCAATTTGATATTTATTTTGTCTCAGCCTTTTTAAATTTCACGCTTCGTTGTGGTGAAAAATCATGGGTGTTATTAACAATATGTTGCTAATATGTACTTTGAAGCTGAATTAAACGAAGCCATTCGGTTGAAACAGAAGAAGGAATATCACCGGGCATGGGAACTGTTTGATGAGATTTCAAAGTCCAATCCCCGGTCGGCTTATTTCTGGTCCAATTATGCCCATTTGGCATTCCTGATGAACCGATATCAGAAAGCAAAGGAGTTTTCGGAAACGGCTTTGAGCATTGACCCCCTGTCCAGATTTGTGAGGTCGTTATATTCATCTATCCTGCTTCACACTAATGATACAGCGTCTTCTCTGGAATTAATACAGGAACTCATCGAAGAAAAAATGGAAGTTCCTCTTTTGAAAAAATTGGTGAAAGCCGGTGAATCTCTGGGAATTCTCAACGATCTTGAGCCGTATTTCAATGATTGGATTCTACGATTTCACAGTGATAGAGAATTTGTTTCAACAGCGGCTGAGTATTACCATAAAATTGGTAAGACAGAGAAGACAATTGAACTTTATCAACGACTGGTATCGGAAGAAAAATCAAACGATTTTATTTATGAACGTTTGATAGCACTTAAGACACTGGGCAAGTCAAGTCAGGAAAAAATCCGCGAACTGGAAATAATACTGAAGCTTCCATCTCAGGAGAGGAATATTCACCTACTTGGTCTGTTGGCACGAGAGTACAAGAAAAGCAAGGAGTGGGGAAAGGCAGAACAAACATATCGCAAGATACTTTCCATTAATCCTGATGATTTGTTTCAAAAGAAACAGATGGGATTTCTCTACGCCCGGAGTGGCAATCTGGAACAGGCTGTTGAAATCTTGAAAGATTGTTTATTTAAAGACCCAGACGACCATTTTGTCCGTAGTTCCCTGCTCTCAGCTTTTAAAAAGATGAACAGTAAGGAAAAAGCTCTTCAATTCATTGATCAGTTGCTCCTCCATTATCCTGAGAAGAAGAGTTATCTGGGTATTCGGAAAAGAGTTGAGAAGTGGTAATTGATAATTGGTGAGTGGTGTTTACTTAAATGTAAAAATTCAGTAAACTACGTCTGACTTAAAAAAAGATTAAAACGCAGAGGCGCAGAGAACGCAGGGAGAAAAAGAAATATTGTAAATAGATAAGATGTCGAAAATAGTATCATTAATTAGACGCTAAGGAAAGTTGAAAGATTATGAACATATATTTTAAACAGAGATTGTGAAATGAATAGGAAAATTAACATAACTAATCATAAAAATTCTGCGTCTAAAGAATATTATATATCATTTAAATCTCTGCGTTCTCTGCGCCTCTGCGTTTATAAATTTGGTTCTTTTTTTGTTCTGGTTTGTCCAAGTTAGGTGCACAACACTATGAATAAACATGACCTAAAAATAGCTGATCTCATCACCGTTCCACCAGTGGAGACGGTAATTCAACTTGAAACGGCGGACAGCAGAGATTTAGATCTCAGCCGGGGACTCCTCACCTCATTCGTACTCACTGATGAAATCGAAAATGCCCTTGCTCAACTTTTTACGCACATTCTGGAAAAGAAGGGTGCAGGGGCATTCCTGAAAGGGAATTACGGCTCCGGTAAATCTCATTTTCTGGCTGTCGTCTCATTGTTGTTGGAATCAAACCAGTGCTGGCAGTTTATCACTCACCCTCTACTCAAACAGTTTTCTGACATTCAGAAGCAACAGACTTTAATCGTAAAAATTGCTCTACATAACTATTCAGCCGGAGAACCTCTGGAAGCTATTATTCTGGAAGAAACAGAAAAGGCGCTTCAAGACCGAACTGGTAAACCCATACTTCTCCGCAGTAAGGCTTTGCTGATTGAGCATTTCAACCGATATATCCTTCCACAGCATTCAGAATTCTTAAAATCCGCTGACCACTCCAGAGAGAGTTGGAAACGTTTTTGTAAAACTGATCTGTCCCAAGCAGTGAAAAAGGTCACTGCCTTCATCCAATCCCATGGTATTCCTCTAAAAGCGCAATTCGATCGCCGTCAATCCCTTAGAACACTCCTATCATTTTTGAAGAACGAGCAATTTGCGGGGATATTCTTCGCCGTAGATGAACTATCGGAATTCCTGAAATCCAAAAGCAATTCATCCCTCCTCTCTGAAGACCTTCGCTTTTTACAGTTTCTTGGGGAAGCATGCAAACAGAACCCTTTCTATCTGGTAGCTACCCTCCAAGAAAATATTGAACAAACGGGGTATGTGGAAGATGACCTGGTATACCGGATCAAGGACCGTTTCCCCTTAAGATTTAGCCTGTCTGCACACCACGTCAACCAGTTGATTTCCAAACGTCTTGTACAAAAGAAAGCAGGTTCGGATAAACCCATCCAGGTTGTGTACGACCGTTTCCGGTCATCTTTTCCAAAACTTGAAGTGGGACCAAAGACATTTACCGAAATATATCCGGTTCATCCGGATACGGTTACTATGCTGGAAGGTCTGACACCTATCTTCTCCCAACACCGAGGAGTGGTGGACTTCATCTATCACCAGTTGACAGGTGATGAAAACAGGCAATGGGATGGAATGCTTTCACTTGGTGCCGATTGCCTGATGACTCCCGACACCATCTTTGACCATTTCCGCGAGCGAATCAAAGAGCACCCGGATTTAGAAGCCTATTCGGAAGTTGTATTCAAAACTATAGAGCGTGAAATCCCTGCTTTGTTTGAATCAGAGAAGGATCAACATATTGCCCTTAAGGCAGTAAAAATTCTGATTCTCGTTGAAATTTCCCCCCTTGAGAAACGCCCAACAATTCAAAAACTGGCGCAGATGGTGAATGAACCGGTCTCTGATCTGGAAGAAAATTTGAACTACCAGTATCTGGAAGAAGTTATCCTGGGTAAGTTGATTAAAGAGGGTTCTTTTGTTTGCAGGAGTGAAACGGACGCTGGTGAGATTGTTTATCACGTTAGTCTTGAACAAACGGTGCATCAGATGGTAAGAAACCGTGTGCAGGAATTCCTGAAACGCCCTGTGCAGATTCAGGAAGAATTCTTAAAATTATTTCCCTATTTGCGTACATCTCAAATTCCGTTCACTTTCTTTACAGCAGGCCAGCGAAAGAAGTGTGTTATCAAGTGGCAAAATACCAATCGGGAAGGGTGGGTCTATTTCAAGCCATATCTTCCTGTTGGACAAGTTGATCTTGAGACTATTGTTCAGCAACTTAAGACTACAGAAAGTGATTTTGTATTAATTATTGGTGGAATTTCTGAAGAAGGAATGCCCGAACATCCACCCTTTGGATTAGACAACTTAGAGGGACATTTTACCAGCGCAATACTGGGGTGGTTACCACGACCATTTCAAGAGGAGAAGAAACTGTTCCTGCACCGATTCTATGCCTATACAAAGGTGCTCGATCAACTGGGCCAAGGGGGAGGAGCTCAGGAGCGCCAAATGCGAGCGATTGTCAAAGAGTGGTTAGAAACCAATGAGACTAATCTAGTGACTATCGTAGAGGATGCTTATTACGGTGGCAGAATTGCAGACAATTCTGGCTGGCTGTCGTTTCGATTTTCCCTGCTATACCCTGATTTTATGCGGTTGTTACAGCAACTCTTTTCGCCGGTTTTGCAGAACCTTTTCCCACGCCACGGTGAAAT
Organism: uncultured bacterium; assembly: GCA_964441235.1. Taxonomy (GTDB): domain Bacteria; phylum Fidelibacterota; class UBA2242; order UBA2242; family UBA2242; genus BS750m-G69. The sequence goes on from CAYTUQ010000002.1 coordinate 66,616, forward strand.
TATGCCAGGTGATGCTATTCAACCTTTTGCGGTGGAAAAATTATTTGTCCAGTTCATTCGTTCCGGGAAAATATCAAAAGAAGATGCGAGAGCACAACATCTGGACACACTTATCACGGCTTATTTATCTCCCCTTTCCATTGTTGAGACTAGTGACGAAGAGGTAGTTTTATCTATCTCATTTAAGGAAAATACACTTGGAACTGAACTCATTTCCGCCTGTATTGGAGAAAAACCTGTGGATCTTTTCTCTCTCTACTGGCAGATGCGCAAGGGTAAGTGGGGAATATCAAAATTCCAGTTTCAATTGCTTCTGAGTGCCTTGCTTGCATCAGGTCGGTTGACAACGTTCCAATCCGGGAATGTAGTCCCTTTCCGGATGCTGACGCAACTTTCGGATGGAAGCATTGATGCCGTTGGTGAAGGGAAGTTAGTTTCAGAGAATATTCAACAATCGTTACGACCTCTCCTGGCTCTCAGCGATTTTGAGGGGATTCCTGACCATTTTACTGTATCGACTCAAGAACAAATATGGCGGCGGCTGAAACAATTTCGTGAAAAACTGACGGTATTGTTAGCCAAGCGATCTTCTTTAACATCTCGTTATGAGACCTATCCGGCATATCCAAGAATCGCCACTGCAATAGAGGTAAATCTGGAACTATTGGAACAATTCTGTGGAGCGATGAAGGTGTCTTATTCAGCCCGGGAGGGGTTGGAAAAGATAGGAAGCGAGATGGGGCTGGATCGTCTTTATCAGGTTTCTGCTGAGGTAGAAAAATTGAAGACACTGAATATAATCCTTGAGACACATTTTGCTGAGTTAAATCAAATCTATACCTACCTTCACCACCCTTCCCTGCCGAAAGCTGTTTCGGAAGATAAGCCTTCATCTCAGGAATCGTTTCAGCAACTATATCGGCAGGTTGAGAATGGAGACTTTTTAGAGGTAGGCAGAATCGCAGACTTTTCACACCAGTTCTATGAGTTTAAAAACCAATATGTCAAATGGTATTCCCAAGCCCATGATGAGTATTATTCCAGTACTGTTTTTCAAGAGTCGGCGGCAAAAGAAGCTGAGCCGAGAGTTCAGGTGTTGAAACGATTTCACCGCCTGGAATCTGTGGTAGCAACACCTGATTGGATTACGATTCAGGAGGAGATATTACATCTTCCCACCCCTTGCCGTCGAAAAGCAGATCGTCAAATTACTGCTACCCCAATCTGTGAGTGTGGGTTTATTCCGGGTCAAAAAATACCCGAATCTTCAAAAGAAAGAATTCGACTTCTGGCTAAAGATGGCATCGAGAGCGTTCTTCATCAGTTGCAGACAACATTTCGCTGGGCAGTTGAGGAATATCTTGATGGACTTAACCGGGTTGGTGAGACAGAAATGGCCAATAAATTATCCCAACTTCTTACTATTCCTGCAGTCCAGGTGGAAAAAGTGTCTTACAAACTTCTTGAGTTGTCAACTGACCGTGTGATAAATGCTATAAATTCTGCCATTCGTGGGAAAGTTCTGATTCTCCAACGACCGGTGAGAACATTGATTGATAAAATCTCTGGCAAACAGATGACTGTAAAGGAGATTCGGAAGGATTTTGATTTGTGGCTAACTGGAGGAGAGGAAATTAGTGAGGATACTCACGTTCATATTTTAAGCAAGCAAGAGACGCCAGATTTTGATCGTCAGCAGTATCGGGGAGCAGATAGCATTGTGCACGAGGATGGAATCAGGTTTTTTGAGGCATTTTGGTTATTGGCATGGGCACTTCAGCATGATAAAATAGAGTGGTTGGATTGGGTAAAAGGAAAATATCGAATTCGATCTGACGATTGGGAGATAATTTTATCTCTCCGTGAACAATTAGCTTCGGAAAATGACAGTGCTCAAATGGCGATTTATTTCAGTCGTACACAGATTGTTTCCCGTCTGGAGCAATTGGTTGAGATAGGGGAAATGACTCTCGGTGAGCTCCAGGGCTTTATACTGAATGAAACTTTGCTGGAGAGTTTATCCCTTACAGCCAGTACCTATATCGCCAGGAAAATCGCTCCAACAGAGCCACTGCCGCGTGAATCTATACCGTTCCTCAAATCGTTACGTAGTCATTCCTGTCTGAATCAATGGTCTCATCTGGTATTACTAAAGCACTTTCTAACGACAATCGAGCTTGTGAGTCAGGGAGAGGCTGTAACTAATCGAATGAAATACTACCTGTCTGGTGGATGGCAATTGACCGGTTTGCTGGAAGAAGTAAAACAAAATAACAGTTTGATGAATATTATTAGTGATGATCGTGTAAACTTGTTAACCGACCGAATTACAGTCCTACAGGAACAGCTAGTATTAGGAACCGAAGGTGTAGGAAAAAAAGAGCTCCCATTTCCATATTTTTCAATCAAGAAGTTTCCAAAACGGTTAAAAGAGTCAATTGCTCAATCTCCGGTAGTTTTGTTTATTGTTGATGCCATGCGCTGGGATGTGTGGGAGGGATTGCGGTCTTTGTTTGAGAAAACGTTATCGAACCATCGGTTGGATTATCTGGCAGCGATGGAAGTAGCCAGCCCTACCAATACAGAAGTGAATCGAGCTTTATTGATTCAGGAATTAGCAGATGTAACCGGCGCTTTGGAATGGTATTTAGAAACGGTGTCGGAAGAGCCGTCTAAGCAAAAAAAGGTCATCGAAAATCTGCACAGGGAGCAGGATCTTATCGTGTTAAATACCACCATTGTGGATACATTGCTACACGAACGTCGAGAACCATTCCTTACCATGTTGGATGTGATAAGAACCCGGATGGAAGCTTTGATGGGTCCTGTATTACGAGCCATTTCTCAGCGATCTACCGTTGTGATCACCTCGGACCACGGATTTGTAGAGAAGGATAGTAAGTATGCCCATGGAGGAGATTCCTACTTTGAAAAGGTGGTGCCATTTTCGGTGTGGAATGTAAATTCAGTGTGACATGCAAGCAAGAGATGAAAAAATTGGAAGACGAAATTTCGAAAACTACAGATATATCTCAACAGGTCACATCCCAAAGGGATCTCTACGAGGCAGGACTCCGCTTTTCGGAGGATCCCTTTCGGGATACTAGCAAGTTTTTAAAAATCCTTAGAGTAAATAGTTAATCTTTTGGATAATTTAAAAATGGAACTAAGTGGGAGATAAAAACAAAAAGAGCAGCTATGAGAAATGTATCTGTATTTTACTGAGGATATAATACCATATTGGAGATATATACGCAGTTAACTACGGATATAAATAAGTTATATGAAATTCGGCAACATAAGAAAAAGGGAAATGAGGTGCTGTATAAAATGAGAGAGGAAATGAGAAGTGGGTGAAACGAGTTTCTCAGCATTCTTGACACCTGATGATAGAGTCAGACATTATCACTTCAGTGTTAAAGGGAAGACAACAAAGTTCGTTGTTCAGTATGAGGCTTATATTCTTGGCGAATGGCGCCCCATTATTAGATACGATACCGCTCATGGATTTGCACATCTTGACAGAATGCATCCGGATGGATCAGTGGAGAAAGTACCTCTTCCCTACTGGAACTATAATGAAGTATTGACTTTTGCCCAGAATGACATCAAATCAAACTGGGAATGGTATCGTGAAAGATACAAGAAGGAGATGAAAAAATGAACAAGAAGGAACTATTTGAGAAAAACCTGGAGCTGACTTCAGAATTTAGCAGATATGTTCTGGAGCATCCTGAAGTTGCAAGACGTATTCCTAAAGATGCAATAGTTGTGATTTTGCCTGAATATGATCAGGAACTGGCAGAGGAAAATCTTAAAATAGTAAAGGCAAGAAGAGAGGAGAATCAGCCGATGATTGTTGTGAGGGTTAAAAAACTTGCTCCGCCAAGAAAATCCAGATTAGTTGAACCTACATTGGAATTAGTATCTGCTTGAAAGAAGGATGTTGCCGAACTTCATAAACCCGCGAGACGTTATATGAAATCGCGGCTGAATATAATATAAAGTAAGAGGTAATCATGAAAACCTATTTTTACGGAAAGTTAGCTCAAAATGAAACAGGGTTTAATTTTTTAATTTCAAAACTAACAACAAAATGTTTCTGTTTGCTAACGAGCAATCATAAAAATATTGGTTAATTTTAGATATGATGAATTTAAAGAACTTAGATTTAAAAAAAGCTTACGATTCGGATTTAGATGATATACTCAGTGATTTCTATATTCCTGTACTATCAAACTCTATTAAGTATAGGAGATTGGCTGGGTTTTTTTCTTCAAGTAGTCTTGCTGTGTCTGCATGGGGTATTTCTAGATTTATTTCCAATGGTGGTCACATGGATTTGATTTGTGGTGCGAAACTAAGCAAAGCAGATGTGGAGGCAATTAAGGAGGCACATGAAAATCCTAATGCGATAATAGAAAGGATTTTTTTCGAGGACATAGAAGACTTAGAAAATGAATTCATTCGAGACCATGTACAGGCACTAGGATGGATGATAGCAAACAAAAAACTGGATATTAAGATATCTTTAGTGTACAATAAGGAAGGTTGTCCTCTCGATGAAGAAACTATTGAAAAACAGGGCATATTCCATCAAAAAGTTGGCATATTTGAGGATACTGATGGTAACACGGTCTCATTTAGTGGTTCTAGTAATGAATCTGCAATGGGATGGTTAAAAAATATCGGAGAATTTAAAGTTTTCCGCAGTTGGATAAAGTCTGAAGAAGAATATCTAAATGCTGATAAAAAGAGATTTGAGAAATTCTGGAGTGGATTTGCAAATAGATTCAAGGTAATAGAAATTCCTACTGCAATTAAAGAAAAATTGATTGAGATTGCTCCAGGAGGTATATCAGATTTAAACTTGGATAAGTGGTTGAAGAAGGACGAGAGTACGAAAAAGACAATAAAATTATGGAAATACCAGATACAAGCCATAACAAACTGGCTGAATAATGATAAAAAAGGCATTTTTGAAATGGCTACAGGTACCGGAAAAACTTTTGCTGCTTTAGGTTGTCTTAAAAAAGTCCTAGGAAATGTTAAAAAATTAGTAACAGTTATCACCTGTCCCTATGGCCATTTAGTGAAACAGTGGGTTGGTGATATTAATGAATTTGGAATTTCTTGTGATACAATTATTGCAGATAGTAGTAATTATGGCTGGAAAAACAAATTAATGGACAATATATTGGATATAAGAAATGGAATAAGCGAAAAACTAATAGTTTTAACAACACATGTTACTTTTTCCATGAATGATTTTATTAAGATAATTAGAAAAGCAAATGCAGAATTATTTTTAATCGCTGATGAAGTTCACGGAGTCGGAGCACGTGAAAGAAAAAGAGGATTGATAGAAAACTATCGTTTTAGATTAGGTCTAAGTGCAACACCTAAACGTTGGTTTGATCTTGAGGGTACAGAAGATCTTTTTGATTATTTTGGAGGGACTGTTTTTGACTTTCCATTAAAGAAAGCGATTAATACGATAAACCCTGATACGGGAAGGACCTTTCTTGTACCATATGAATACAAACCATATTTTATAGAATTAACAGATGAGGAATTAAATGAATATGAAAAAGAAACTGAAAAAATTGCTAAGACATATTATCGGTCAAAAGATAGAGAAGAAAGGGATAAGTGGTTCTCGTTATTATTAATCAAACGCCAAAAAATCATAAAAAACGCGGTTAATAAATTCAACGCATTTAAAAAAATACTTAACGGTATTGAAGAAATAAAAGATTGTTTGGTCTATTGTTCTCCACAACAAATAGACAAAGTCCAAGACATCTTAAATTCATATAAACGAGAAAATATAATACAGCATAAATTTACAAATAAAGAAGGTGTAGTACCTGAAAATAAATACGGAGGAATTTCTGAAAGAGAGGCTCTCCTTCAAAAACTTGCCGAAGGAAAAATTCATGTATTAGTCGCTATGAAATGTTTAGATGAGGGGGTGGATGTCCCCCCAGTTAAGACAGCTATCATTTTGGCTAGTACCGGAAATCCTAGACAATACATTCAAAGGAGGGGTAGAATTTTAAGGCGCTTCCCAGGTAAAGAAAAGGCGGTTATTTACGATGTCATTGTTGTACCAACCCTTTCTTGTTCTGTGAACCCAGATTTTTTCGAGTTAGAAAGAAAGATACTTGGGAAAGAATTAAAAAGATATAAAGAGTTTGCTTATATATCCACTAATGCTATAGAATGCTTAAATAAGATAGAAGAGTTTGAAGAAAGATATAATATAACCATATAGAGAGGTAAATAAAATGGCTGTGAATGTAAATAAAAAAATCTCAGATAAAATTATGGAGTGTGAGTTTAGCGATGAAATAAAGGGTTTTTTGGCAGAGATACTTATCTTCGAGTTAGAACATTTTGATGAAGCAAGACCAAGATACAAAGAAAAATATGAAGAACTCGTAAACAAATATACAATCAAATTCGAGGTAAAATAGAAATGAATATAAATTCTATCAAACTAATGAATTACAGGCAATATAAAGATGAAGAAATAGAATTCTCTAGTTCTGAAAATCAGAATCTTACGGTTCTACAAGGAACTACTGGGGCCGGGAAAACAAATCTTCTAAATGCCATAACTTGGTGTCTTTATGGAAAAGAAAAACATCTTGAGAAAAAATATAAAGGATTGCCGATTGTCAATACAATGACCTTAAATGAATTAGAACCCGGAGAGAAATGTAAAGTAGGAGTCTCAATTCACATTAGAGACGAAGAAGGCAAGAAAATAATCATAGGTAGAAGTCTCAAATTTCAAAAGTTGAAAGATGGTAAATTAATCAAAGTCCAAGATTCTCTGAGTAAATCTCTTGATGGCTCGACGTTTATAATGGTACAACAAATAAATAAGGATATGATAGAAGTTAAAGACCCAGAATATATCCTAAATAGATTGATTCCTGAAAGCATAGAGGAATATTTCTTTTTTGATGGTGAGAGATTAAATGATTATTTCAGAGCTACGTCTGGAGAAAAAATCCGTGATGCAGTTTTTAAAATTTCTCAAATAGGTTTGTTAGAAAATGCTATTGAACATTTGGAAAGTGAAAAGAAAGATTTCGTAATAAGGGCTGGTAAATTGGGTTCTAAAGCAGAGGAAATTAGAGAAGAACTTTATGAAGATGAGAAATTGCTTAAGGAATATAAGCAAGAATTAAGTCGCTTAAAGGGACAAAAGGGAGAAGCACAAAATAAGGAAGATGAATATAGCAAAAAATTAAGAACAAGTTCGATTCCCAATGTTAGAGAACTTGAAAAAGAAAGAATTGAAACCGAAGAAGAGTTAGGTAAATTAGAAAAGCACATAAAAGAACTTGAAAAAGAAACATTTGATTACCTAATTAAAATAGTTCCTTCAATATTTGCTCACGGTCCAATTGTAATAATGAAAGAATTGATTGGCAGACGAAAAGAAGCTGGAGATATACCGCCTGATTACAAAAAGAATTTTTTAGAGAAGTTACTTAAAAAGGGAGAATGTATATGTGGAACAGATATTTCTAAAGCAAACAAATGTAGGGAAAAAGTTGAAAGACTTGTAAGAGAATGCGATGATATATCAAACATAAGTGGTGAGCTAACTGAAGAATATGTTAGTTTGAGATCAATAATAGATGATTTAAAAAACTTTCGTAAGGAACAAATATCCTATGGAAAAGGAATTAAAGAATTAGAAGAAGATAGAAAAAGAAAAAGTGAGAAGCTTAAAAAGATCAGTGAAAAAATCGGTAGCTCCGACATTGAGCAAATTAAAAGATGGGAACATAAATTAGCAAAATACAAGGAAATTGAAAACGATCTGGTTAATAAAATAGCTGAGTTGAAATTCTATATTAAGGAAAAAGAAAATAGGATTGATAAATTAAATAGACAGTTTGATGAGGAATTGAAAAAAGAAGAAAAGTATAAAATACTTAGAAAAATTTTATGTTTCTGTGATAAAAGTTTAGATGCTCTGAAAGAGATTAGAGAAAAAATTATGGAAGATGTTCGGAAAGAAATAGAAGAAAAAACGAAAAATCAATTTTTTGCTTTAATTTGGAAAAGAGAAACTTATAAGGATTTAAAAATAGATAAGGAATATAATATATCTGTTATAGACCAATATGGATTAGAAGGAACAGGAACTCTTAGTGCAGGGGAAAGGCAAGTGCTTGCTCTCTCATTTGTAGCTGCATTGAACAATGTATCAGGGTTTAATGTACCAATAGTTATAGATACTCCGTTGGGAAGGCTCGCAAAAGAACCTAAGAAAAATGTTGCAAGTAACCTCCCAGGATATTTGAAAGAAAAACAAGTAATCTTACTTGTGACCGATGAAGAGTACACAATTGAAGTTAGAGATAAATTATCCAAAAGAGTAGGTAAGGAGTATTTAATTAATTTTAGAGAAAACAAAAAAGGTAGTGAAGCAAAGGTGGTGGCATATGATTAGTAAAGAACCTGATAGATTATATATCAGAAAATCTGATAGAAAAGATTATGATAGATTATTAGAAAAAGATAGCCCATTTGTTGGAAAGGAGAATAAGGATTTGTTTATGATGGCTTTGATTACAGGTTTTCATGAAGGAACCAGAGTAAAATTAGATAAAAGAGAGGGTTTCTTTTTGTTATATCATCTAAATGATAAAGAAAATAGTATAATCAAAGCAATAGCAGTAGCTAAAGAAGGCGATTTAAATATATTACTCGATAAGAAAAAAATTTATTCTATTGCAGAAGAGTATGCTACCAGCGGCATAAAATTATTAAAAGATAAGGTTTTTAGTGGTGGATATGGAAGTTATATTAAAAAACTTGAATCAGAACTAATAGATGAATTCGAAAGAATCAAATACAAAATAGATAATAATCTATGAAACCACACAAAAAAATACTCCTTATAGAACCAGCGTATAAAGCTAAATATCCTCCACTCGGATTGATGAAGATTTCAACCTATCATAAGCAACGAGGAGATGAAGTTATATTCTATAAAGGAACAAATGTAGAATTAAGGAATCAAAAGTGGGATATTATTTATATTACCACTATGTTTACCTTTCAATGGAATATTACGATAAAAACAATTAAATTCTATCAGCGAAATAAACATAATAAAGATATTAGAATTGGCGGTGTTCTTGCTTCTCTCCTCAAAGATGATGTAGAAAAAGAGACAGGCATAGAGCCTCATTTTGGTTTATATGAGAAGGTAGATATGTTGCCACCTGACTATGAATTATCTAATAATTATTATACAAATAATGCAAGTTTTGGATACATGACTAGAGGATGTGTAAATAAATGTCCTTACTGTGCTGTTCCCATATTAGAACCAGAATATATACCATATATACCATTAAAAGGACAAGTTGATCCAAACAAGAAAGATCTAATACTATTGGACAATAATGTTTTAGCTTCTTCAGAATTTCCAAGAATAATTAGAGAAATTAAAGAATATGGTTTTTATAAAGGTGCAAAATTTAATGGTAAATTTCGATATATTGATTTTAATCAAGGAGTAGATGCCAGATTATTGACAGATGAGAAGATGAAACTTTTAAGTGAACTTCCTATCAAACCTTTAAGAATAGCATTTGATCATATAAAACTAAAAAAATTATATATAAAAAAAGTTCGTCTTGCTAGAAAATATGGAATTAAAAACCTGTCAAACTTTATATTATTCAACTATAATGATACCCCCGAAGATTTTTACGAAAGACTGAGAATAAATATTGAATTAAATGAGGAATTTGGTTTAAGCATTTTTTCTTTTCCAATGAAATTTGTTCCCTTAGATAATAAGAACAGGAAATATATTGATGAAGCTCATTGGACTAAACAGCAGTTAAGAGGGGTTCAATGTATCTTGAATGCGACTCATGGTGTGGTTGGAGCTAAAAAACCATTCTTTGAAAAAGCTTTTGGCAAGGATGTAGATGAATTTAAATATATTATAGAACAATCGGAGGAGCATATTTTTCATCGAGAGAAAATGAGAGAATATAGCGGTCAAAAATAACGATTAGGAAAAGGAACAAGCTGCCACTTCATATAACATGGTTTAAAAGACTTTGATATGCTTCTTCCAAAATCAGCTTTGCAAAACTTCTTTTACATCGATACCGTTATATGAAATGCTAATTTTGCTCATATGGATGATAAACTAAAAAAACGCATAGAAGAATTAGTGAAAGAGGAAATATCAATTGTTCCTCATGATTCTGCGTAGCCTAAGATGTTTGAAGATGAAGCTGCTTTTTTTTGCGGGAAATTGCCACGGAATTAAGAGGCAGATACCAGGATCTCCTCATGCTGCCATTCTTGTTTTCTGAATTACTGAAATTGAAAAACGTTTCTTTTAACAGGAGAACCTTTTACACGCCTAAGAAAGGCGGCTTATTGAATATGTTTGATCTATACTTGAGAGAAGGAGGATTTCCTGAGGTTCTTAAAAAGGAAAATGAGATTGAGAAAAAAGATCTACTGCAAATTTACTATCGAACGCTTTTTTATAAAGATTTGCTGGAACGGTATCATATCCGAGCCAAAGCTCTTCTTGAAGCTATGATGAATTATTGTCTGGATATTATGGGTGACCTGTTTTCGGTATCACGTTTTGCTAAAAGTATTCAAGCGACTGATTTACCAGTAAGTAAGAAAACGGTTTCAAACTACTTGCATTATCTTCAAGAAACCTTTTTTATTATTGTTAACGAAAAATTTGATTTCTCTCCCCGAAAGCGAATGATGAATCCGAAAAAAGTATATTTACTGGATGGAGGATTCAGCACGATCGCAGTCAATTTTTCCGAGAATAGAGGCAAATTCCTGGAAAATGTGGTTGCCATTCAATTGTTCAGAATGCGCGAGGAAATGTACTATTTTAAAAAAGATCATGAGTGTGATTTCATTATCAAGCGAGGGACGAAACCTTATATAGCCATTCAAACATGCTGGGAGCTCAATGAAAGTAATCGAAAACGAGAGATGCAGGGACTTATGGAAGCCATGCGTGTTTTAAATATTCAGCACGGTTTGATTCTGACCTATGAACAGGAAGGTTGGGAAGAAATAGAAGGAAAGCAAATTTCAATCATGCCAACTTATCAATGGCTGTTGGGGAATAATAGCATCCTGGAGTGAAAGTGATCTAAGGAACTCCAACCTCCGGTGCAGCTCCGCTTGCCGTCCAATTTGCAGATTCATCCACCGGTAATCCTACTTCCTGGACATGGGATTTTGGTGATGATGGGACAAGCACTGAGCAAAATCCACAGCATACTTATACTTCGGCAGGAACTTATACAGTCTCATTAACAGTCTCAGATGGTTTAAATGAAAGTACAGAAACGAAGGATTCTTACATTTCCGTGACAGAATCTGAAGAAGGTACCTGCTACTGGTCAAGTGGATTTATTTAATTAGTGAAAACGCCCCTTCTCAATCAGGATTAGGGGCGTTTTCATTTAACTCATCCGCATAATATATTTCACCCTAAAAAACAATTCCCCATACTGGGGTGCTTCACAACTCCATACTAAGGTTTTTTCCAGTCCTCTTGCATTTGTCACTGTTTAAAAAAAAGATATAATGCAAATAAAAACATCATCATTCAGAATTAAGTAGCGATTACACAATTTAATTTCACCTATTTCAGTTTGACAATGTTTAATACATTAGGTAATTTCACCGAGTTCTTTTGACAATTATAAAGAAACAAAATATGCATACACATTCTCCTATAAAAGTATAAAGACAAACGCAACAATACAATGAATATTGTTGGTCAATTTTTAAACTAAAAAGAATTATATATTTAAATACTTATGAATTTTGCAGCTCTTCAAAATTAAGTAGTTAAAAACAAGAGGTACAAGAAAATGTATCAACTTTCACCTACTACTATACTGAAACATCCAGAATTCGGGTTATAAAAATCTTTAAGATGAAAAAAACAACGCCGCAACAACTTGCTGAAAAAGCTATAACACTCCTAAAAGAGTCAGCTAACCCCGACGAAGCTAAAACGCAGAGGAGATTTTTCAAATCGAATAAAAAGATAGAAATTCTGGGACTAAATGCCGCTCAACAGCAATCCATAGGAAAATTAATTTATAAACAGATACGCAATATCTGGAGTGCAGATGAAGCAATTGATTTTGTGGAATTACTCATTTCAAAACCGGAGCTTGAAACAAAATTAGTTTCAATAATCTTTCTGAAAAACTTTATAGACGACTTTAGACCTGACATCCATAATAGAATAAAAAAATGGCTGCTCTGTAATTATTGCAATAATTGGGAAATAGTTGATTCATTGTGTCTTTCGATAATGGCACCATTAATTAACAAATATCCAGAAATCATCCCTGAATTATTAGACTGGTCGAAATCGCCAAATCTATGGGTACGCCGCAGTTCAATTGTCTCCCTTGTAAAACTTGCCAGGCACAGTGAAAAATTAGACGTAGTGTATTCACTTATTGAACAGCTATTATCAGACACAAATGATCTTATACAGAAACCAAATGGGTGGCTTTTGAGAGAAGCAGGAAAAAAAGATCCAAAAAGATTGGAACAATTTCTTCTGAAACATAGTACAGCCATTCCAAGAGTAACGGTCAGATATGCAATTGAACGATTTCCGGAAAATAAAAGGAAGTGGCTGTTACTTGAAACAAAAAGATTTTGACTCTACAGAAGTGTTGAAACGTGAGGAGTGAAATCCGACAGCTTGCAGAAAACGTGATACTGAGAAAAATGTGACAATAGAAAATAATAAAGGGAAAAATTATGGACAAAATTGATGCTCTTCTTAGAAGATTCCCTAAACGAAAAATATCTTTGCTACCGACACCTTTTCACCGCCTCGATTCAATCTCAGATATCGTAGGCTGCAATATCTATATTAAAAGGGACGACCTTACCGGATTTGCTTTGAGTGGAAATAAAACAAGGAAATTCGACTTCTTAATTGCCGATGCACTGTCAAAAGGATGTGACACAATTATTGGAATTGGTGCCAATCAATCAAATTTCTGCCGAATTCTTGCTGGCGTTGGAGCAAAATACGGACTATCTGTTCACCTTATTCTAAATGGGAAAAAGCCTGATAAACCAACTGGAAATCTTCTTGTTGATCACATGCTCGGAGCAACTATCCATCATATAGATACAACCGATCTGGAAGTACGAATGAAAGAAGCGGAGCGAGTCAGAGATCAGCTACAATCGCAGGGTAAAAATGTGTACTTTCTTCCTCCAGGTGGTTCAACTCCTGTTGGAGCTCTTGGCTATGTCGCTGCCTTCGGAGAACTAATGGATGACTTTAAAAAACACAATCTAAAAATTGATAAAATTATTCATGCCTCATCATCTGCAGGTACACAGGTAGGTCTTGTTGTTGGACAATCAATTACAAACTGGCATGGAAAAATCATTGGAATGAGTGTGGATGTGCCTAAAACACTGCTTGAAGAGAATGTTTATGAACTCGCCATAGAAACTGCTAAATTGTTGACAATTAATGTGAGCAAGGATTTGATTATTACGGATGATTCTTATATTGGAGAAGGATACGGTAAACGGACACCTGAATGTGAAGAGGCCGTGTTACTATTTGCAAGAAAAGAGGGGATATTTTTAGATTATGTATATACTGGTAAAGCCGCAGCAGGTCTCCTGGATTACTGTCGTTCCGGCAAAATCTCTCCTGATGAAAATGTGGTTTTCATACATACCGGCGGAAATATTGAACTATTTGAATAACCTACCAAAGACAATAAATAACCAATAATGTCCTTTCATTTATTGCATAATGCACTATTAACTTCGTAAATTATGTTGAGATAAATTATGGATATCCAATTTTTAAATTCTCCTATTTTTACATGGGTGGTTATTCCAATACTTATTATTATTGCCAGGATTATGGATGTTTCAATTGGAACAATACGTATTATTCTGGTTTCAAAAGGTAGCAAATTATTGGCACCTGTTCTCGGTTTCTTTGAAGTAATAATCTGGCTTTTAGCAATTTCACAAGTTATGCAGCACTTATCAAATGTTGCATGTTATATTGCCTATGGACTGGGATTTGCCACGGGAAATTATGTGGGTGTTACAATTGAGGAGAAGCTAGCTATTGGTCTCCAGGCTATTAGATTTATAACAAAAGATACAGTTGATATTTTAACAATGGCTCTTCGTGATGAAGGATATGGTGCAACAGTTATTGAAGCGAAAGGAGGAAAAGGAAAGGTAAATATCATTTTTAGCATTGTTCCCCGAAAAAACATAGATAGTGTCCTTACACTTGCTAGAGAAATTGATCCAAACGTGTTTGTATCTGTTCAGGATATACGATCTGTAAAATCAGGCTTCATTCCCAGTAAACGAACAATCACCAAATGGAGAAAATTGGCTAAGAAAAAATAGAAATGACAAACCAGCAGATTAAGAAGATTTTCTATCCTACGACAATTTTGCAAACGGAGATAGTCTCATGAAAAGTGATAAAGTAATGAAAAATAATTTTAAACTCTTTTAGGAGTGTAAGAAATGCGGCAGTATAATATATTCTCAATCTTATACGCCATAGTAAACAGTAATGACGATTATGGTGGATAAAAATGAGAAAGTTTGATGTTATAAACAATCTTGCGAAAAGGAGTCAATCTTTTACTTTTCAAGATGCATTAACCATAACCAGACTTACCAGAAAAAGTATCAGAGACCTTCTCTATGATATGGAAAAACAGGGATATATTGAACGTATAGAAAGAGGGAAATACATGATCATCCCGCTTGGTGCGGAAAAGGGGAAGTACACATTAAATGAGTTTGTTATAGGCTCTATGTTGGTTAATCCATATTGTATTTCCTATTGGAGTGCTCTCCATTTCTATGGTTTAACAGAACAGATTCCAAACACTGTTTTCATACAGACAATTTATAGAAAGAAAAGACAAGAATTAGATATTTTTGGAATTAAATATAAAGTAGTTAAAATCAAGGAGGATAAGTTTTTTGGTCTTAGAAAAGAGTGGATTGATGAAAATCAAATTAATATATCTGAAAAAGAAAAGACAATAGTTGATTGTCTCGATAAGCCCTATTACTGTGGTGGAATAATAGAAGTAGCAAAAGCCTTACACAACGGACAATTCGATTTAAAAAGACTTTCAGAGTATGCACAAAGAATAAATAATTCAGGTGTTATAAGAAGATTAGGTTATATTTGCGATTTGTTAAACATTGAAATTGAGCTCCCTGAAATTAATACCAGGAACTATCTTCTGCTTGATACTGTTTTTAGTAATCAGGGTCCCAAAAATGCAAAGTGACATCTTATTGTTAATGTTGATAAAAAAATGATAGGAAATTTAGAGTGATTCCTACGGAAGAAATAAGAGAAAAAGCACGAGAAAACAGTATACCAGAATCTACAATAGAAAGAGATTATGCTCAAAACTTGATTCTGAAGAATCTTTCTAAAATCAACATGGTTTTGAAAGGAGGAACAGGAATCAGGAAAATATATATTGAAAATTACAGATTTTCTGATGATTTGGATTTTACACTCAAGGAAAATATTAACACAAATGATTTAAAAAGGTTGTTAAAAGAGATAATTCTTGATAGTAGAAATGAAAGTGGGATTTCTTTCTACGAAAGAATTTCTTTAAGTGAAAACATTAATGGATTTGAATCTTCTATCTATTTTCAATTATTGAGAAGTAGGGGAAGTCCAATAAAACTAAAAATAGATATTACTAATCAAAATAATGAAGAAATTATTTTGCCTATAATCGAAAGAAAAGTTATCCATCTTTATTCAGATGAACTTAATGAAAAAGTAAAAGTGTATGCCTTAGAAGAGATATTAGCTGAGAAGACCAGAGCATTTTTCGAGAGGACGAGACCAAGGGATCTATATGATGTTTGGTATCTGCATTACAGGGTTGATTTAAAAGATATACTACCCATAATTCATGGAAAATTTGAATATAGGGATGTAGAATTTAATACATCCACTCTTGATAATAAAAAAGCAGACTTTGAAAATGCCTGGAATAATTCTCTAAAACATCAATTAAGAATTTTACCTAATTTTAATGAAGTTTTTAGAATCGTTGCTAACAAATTAAAAAGATATGAGACCTGAAAAATATAACATATTAAATAAATATATTTCTTCTCTGTTTTTTTATTTCAATTGGCGTGATTAGAGAGACACAAAAATTTTACTAAAGGTTTAATGAAAAAACTATCTATAAAAACAACTCTCATAATTTGCATTATTCCACTTTTCATGTTTCACTGTCACTCTAAAAGAGAGACAGAACAGTTCCAGGCGGCAATCACTACTGAAAATCCTGAAAGTAGAGTTGAGCAGTTAAGAACATTTGCTAAAAATTACCCAAAAAGTGACAGCCTCGGTAGAGTCTATCTATACATTCTAAACACAATGTATAAAGAACTGAACCTCCAATCTGAGGCAATAAAATATTTTAGCAATCTTCTAATTAGTGAAAACAACGAGGACGTTCGTTATAATCTCTATTTCTTTATTAATAATATTCAAAACAAAGACACCTTTCCAGCAGCAATTAAAACCGAGAGAATTCTCAATCAACAGAGAAACAAGGATATAAAAATTGAAGCATATAGATTTCTTATACAATTGTATAGCCATATCTCTCTTCCTGATAATATCAGGCGGCAGGAAACTGAAACAGTTGGAAACCTCCTCATTAATTCAGAATGGTATTACTCTAGCGATTTTATAAACATCTCCGATACCATTATTCAGACTGAAGATACTACGCTTCTTGATTTATCAAGTCGTCTGCTCATAAAAGGTATTAAGGTTAACACTTATGAAAATATAATGAGAATCTTTCCAGATGAAAAAGATACATCCTGGCTATCAGATAAAATTCAACAAAATTATTTTCATCTATTTCTAAAATTAGCATGGAATGCCTACCGGCAGAGAAATTATACTTATGCAATGAACCTTATCTCACAAACATCAAAATACAATGACCTTTCATCAAATAATGGATTGATTCTCCTCGGAGCTATACAGGCAAAAAACGGTGAGGTTGAAAAGGGTTTGAATAATGTCCTGAAAGGTCTTCTTATTGATACATCCGCAGAGCAGAAGTCCACTGAGATCGAAAAAATTTACACTAATATATTTCGACAGGTTAAAGGAGCTCGTAATAGTCCAGGTAAATTTCTAAAAGAATACAGAGACACTCATTAATTACAGATTGAAAAAACAGATTAAAGGAATCCGATATTATGAAAATCAAGAAATCACCTCTTTTTCATCCGTACTTCTGGGGAATAATTCTTCTTGCAATTGACTTTATAACAAAAGCGATTACCAATCTTTATCTACCATTTCAGAAAGGTGTTAAAACATTTCTTCCATTTTTGATGCTATATCGCACTCACAATACAGGATATCACTACATATTTGGAAATATTGGAAACCATAAACTCTGGGCTATTCTCGGGATTGTATTAGTATCATTTTTAATATATTCTATATCCCGATCTTTGTTAAAAGAACAAAAATCCACAGCGGACCAAAAAATTCTCTCAGCCCTTATTTCTCTAATGATAGGAGCAACCGGCAATGTTCTAGAAGTTTTATTTTTTAAAAGAGCCACTGATTTTTTTATATTTCATCCTTTCCCATGGCCAAGCAATATAAGCGATCAATATATAAATGCCATTCTATACATAATGCTTCCAATAATAATTATAAAATCAATAGTCGATTGGAAACGGCATAAGAAAAGCAAACCTTCCGAAGGTTCCAAGACTTCGGAAGGATAAATGCCAGTTCTGCCATGGGCTAACTCGTGCCTAACGGCAGACAGGCATAGTAGATGAGAATGAAACCGTCATGAGTGAGTTCATGACGGAACTTTCGGGTTCCAGCATAAAAAAACCCTTCGGAAGATTAACCCTACTACGTCACTTAAACTTTTTCTATGTAATATATTGTATGATGAAATTGTCTTTAATCCAACATATAGTGCTAAATTTCATAAGTTACGTTGTAGGGTTAATATATTATCCAACCATCAGTTTAAGAATTATAGCTTTCTGGACATGCATTCGATTTTCTGCTTCATCAAAAATTATAGAATTCGGACTGTCTATTACCTCATCGGTTATTTCATCCCCTCTATGCGCAGGAAGACAATGCATAATCTTTACATCGGGTTTAGCGTGTTTAATAAGTTCACCATTGACCTGAAAAGGTAAAAAATCCTTCATCCTCTTTTCTTTTTCTGCCTCCTGTCCCATACTCGCCCAAACATCTGTATAAATAACATCGGCATTTTTAACAGCATCTACCGGATTATGAACTGTTTCAATGGTGCTCAATCCTATATTTCTAGAATTTTCCAGTATCACAGGATCGGGGTCATAACCACATGGTGAAGCCAATACAAAGTGCATAGACAAGCGAGCAGCTAAATTTATCCAGGAATTTGCAACATTATTGCCATCACCTACAAATGCAACTTTTAGATTGTCTAAATTTCCTCTATGCTCTAAAACAGTAAAAATATCAGACATTACCTGACATGGATGATTAAGGTCTGTCAAACCATTTATCACAGGCACAGATGAGTATTCAGCAAGTTCTAAAATATGAGCATGGTCGAAAAGACGTGCCATGATTATATCGTCATATCTTGAAATAACACGAGCAATATCTTTTATCGCTTCCCGCTTTCCAATTCCAATGTCATTTGGGCCAAGAAAAATCGCGTGTCCACCCAATTGTGTCATACCGGTTTCAAAAGAAACACGTGTTCTTGCCGAAGGCTTGGCAAAAATCATTGCCATTGTCTTTCCCTTAAGTGGAAGATACTCTTTTCCTTCTTTCACATACCTTTTCACTTTTTTTGCAAGCTCAAAAGTCTCCTTAATCTCTTCACTTGAAAAATCTGTAATATGTAAGAAATCTCTTTTCACCTAACCTCCTTTTCACTTCAAATGCTACAAAGTCCACAAAAACACAAAGTTTCAGTGAACAAAGAGTTATGCAATAATTATCACTAAATTAAAATATACCCTGTTTTCTATATTTTTGTGACTTAGTATCTTAGTGGCAAGATAGCTTCTACTACAAAATATAACGACTCAGATCTCTATCCTTAACTATATCAGCCAGTTTCTCCCGAACAATCTTGCGAGTAATTGTAACATCATTTATCTTTTTGTCAGGAACTTTATAAAGAATATCCTCTAGCAAAGTCGTCAGTATTGTATGTAATCTGCGTGCTCCGATATTCTCCATTTTTTCATTCACATCAGCAGCGAGTTGAGCTATTTCGTCAACAGCATCATCCTCAAATTTTAGATGAACATTTTCTGTCTTAAGTAAAGCGGTGTATTGCTTTAAAAGGGCATTACGAGGGTTCTTTAATATTTTAACAAATTCATCTTTCCCCAGGCTGTCCAGCTCAACTCTAATGGGAAAACGACCTTGAAGCTCCGGAATGAGGTCCGAAGGCTTGGTCATATGAAATGCACCTGCAGAAATAAATAAAATGTGGTCAGTTTGTACTACACCATACCTCGTTTGAACATTAGAACCTTCTACAATTGGCAAAATATCACGTTGAACACCCTCACGGGAAACATCAGGACCTCGACCAGAATCACTACTACCGGAAGCAATTTTATCTATCTCATCGAGAAAAACAATTCCAGATTCTTCAACCCGACGTATAGCTTCTTTTGTAATTGCATCAATATCTATGAGTTTTTGCGCTTCCTCATGAGTAAATATTTTTCTTGCTTCTTCTACAGTCATTCTCTGAGTTTTTTTCTTTTTAGGGAAAGCACCGCTAAGCATTTCAGAAATATTAAAGCCCATCTCCTCTATGCCTGCAGGACCGAAAACTTGCATTACAGGCATGTCACTCTGTTTAACCGTCACTTCAATAACTCTTTTCTCGAACTCACCTTTCTTCAACATTTCTTTCAACTTATCACGAGTTCTCTGAAATTGCTCACTACTCTTTTCAACTGATGCAGAACTAGTTTTAGATAAATCACGGGGCGGTAACAGGTGATCGAGTACCCGTTCATTCGCCATATTTTCAGCTTGGTCTTTTACTTCCTGAATACGCTCTGCTTTAACGAGATTTACAGATATATTTGTCAAATCCCTGATAATTGACTCTACATCCCGTCCCACATAACCGACTTCGGTAAATTTAGATGCTTCAACTTTCAAAAAGGGAGCATGTGCCATACTTGATAAACGTCTTGCAATCTCCGTTTTCCCAACTCCAGTCGGTCCGATAAGGATTATATTATTGGGAAGTATATCCTCTCTAATAGCTCCTCTAACATGCTGTCTCCGCCACCTATTCCTAAGAGAAATAGCAACTGCCTTCTTTGCCTTATCCTGACCAACTATATAAGCGTCAAGTTCTTTGACAACATCTCTCGGTGTTAATTCCTTTTGCTTCATAACTCCATCACTGTAAAATTATTATTTGTATATACACATATTTCAGATGCAATTTTAAGAGACTCTTCAACTATTTCTCGTGCTGAAAGTTTGCTGTGTTTCATTAAGGCTCTTGCAGCAGCAGTTGCATAAGGTCCACCTGAACCAATAGCAACGATATTATCATCAGGCTCTATTACATCACCTGTCCCGGAAATAATTAGTAAAATATTTTTATCCATTACCGTCAGGAGTGCTTCCAGTCTCCTCAAGTATTTATCTGTTCGCCATAGTTTAGCCAATTCAACTGCTGAACGTTGGATATCTCCCTTATATTTATCCAACATTCCTTCAAATTTTTCAAAAAGTGTGAATGCATCAGCGGAAGCACCTGCAAAACCAACCATAACTTTATCATTAAACAGCTTCCTTACTTTTTTTGTCTTGTGTTTCATGATTGTATTACTAAGGGTTACCTGCCCATCACTTCCCATAGCAACTTTGCCATCACGCTTCACTCCAATTACAGTTGTAGAAAGAATCTTTGCTGATTGCCTGCTTAAAATATTTTCATCTTCCATTAACTATTTCCTCAATTGATATAGGATTTATAATTATTAATTACTAAAAATCAAACCCTTTTAAATCTCAAATTTCATACGATAACTTAACGACTCAATTACAAATATCAAACATTGGAATAAGGCGAGCAAAATCCGTTTATCACTTTGAGAGCGTAAGAGACCTCTCTTTGAGACAAAAAAATTTGTGTGATTGAAGCGGTAGATACGAACTGTCTAGTTCGCATTCCGTCAGCAGCCCGTCATGTACCGGATTTACAACTTTATTTTCAAATCGAACCAGACGGTTCGACTTTACGTAGATAAAAAACATTTATTCTTTGTCTAAAGCCACATCCAGTTCAAATATCTCCTTGGAGAAACAGGTTTGTTTATTAAACTTGAATTAAGTCCATTGTTGATTAATGGAAGTTCTAAATATCGATTACAGGGCTTGACTCAATACTTTTGTTTAATAATTACTTTTACTTCATCCATTAATTTTGGAATATGATTGATAACAACGTCCCATACAATTTTATAATTAATACCAAAATAATCATGGATCAATATATCTCTCATTCTTGCCATTCCTTTCCAGTCAATTGAAGTATGTTGTTGTGTTAGTTCTTGTGGTAGTTGTTTAGTAGCTTCACCAATAATTTCCAAACTTCGTACAAATGATCTTTTTAACGTATCATTATCAATAAAATCATCGTAATTCATATCAGTAGAATTTTTTAAAAGATATTCACATTCGTCTCTAATATGTTTTAAATATTCAATGGGATTCTTCAACATATTCAATTTCCTTTAAAATATAAGGAGCTATGTATTGACTAAGACTTCCCGGAGTAACAATGTCAATTTTTCTATCAAATAGATTTTCAAATAATTCATAAAGTTTAAGAATATTGTTAAAGGTTTCATGTCCCTCTTCAAACTCGACTAAAATATCAATATCGCTATTATCATTCAACTTATCATTAAGTATTGAGCCAAATATTCCAATTTTGCGAATGCCAAATCCCTTGATTGTTTCATAATTATGTTTAAGTGTATTAATAGTATATTTTTTAGTGAAAATCACTTCTTATTCCTCCACCAATAAATATAGAACATCATCCCTAAAAATAAAGATCATCGTTTTGTGTTTAGCCACTTCCTACAAGCAGGATCACGCAGACGAAACAGTGGAATAAATCTCTTCATAGACTTCTTTTCTGCGCATTGAAATTTCTAATATGCTTTAATACAGCCTCTCTTGAATCCACCTTGTGTTAGGTCCATCTTAAAACACCTTCAAAAATGAAGATAATACAGACAGACTTGAAACAATGTTCTTTTTGTCTTTATTTAGGTGATTTTAGATAATTCAGAAAACTGGTTATCAGTAAACAGCATTAATATTGCTGAGGAGTCTGTAGAAAGGTCCGCTTTGCCTACGCTAGTAAAATGAAAACAGGCAATAAACTTCTTATCGCTATTTAATTTCCTTTAAAAACTTCAGATACTCACTATCCGTATTTAAAATCAGGGTGGTATTGACATTCATGGTACTTTTATAGGATTCCAACGTCTGTATGAACGAATAGAAATCGGGATCTTTGTTAAAAGCATTAGCATAAATCCTTGTTGCCTCTGCATCGGCTTTACCTTTTACCTCCTGAGCTTTTCGATAAGCCTCTGAGGTGATTTTTTGCAATTCTTTTTCTCTTTCACCGTCAATTTCTGCCTTTCGCCCCTGCCCTTCCGAACGGAATTGTTCGGCAATGCGCTTGCGCTCTGATATCATGCGCTCATACACTTTCTGGCGTACTTCGCTGATGTAGTTAATCCTTTTGATACGAACATCAAGTAGTTCTATTCCATATTGAGGCATGGTTTCAGCAGCCTTTTCTAAAACAGACTTGGTAATCTGCTCGCGCCCTTTTTCGATCTGTTGTATTGAAACTTCTAATCCAAAACCAGCCTGTTCCTCTATAGTTGATTCCAATTCACGATTGGTATTACGTATAGCCTCAATCAGGAGATTTTCAGAAACGAAATTTCGCGTTGCACTTTCAATGATATCATCCAACCGGCTATGGGCTTTCCTTTCATTCTCAACTGACTGATAAAATTTAAGTGGATCAACAATTCTCCAACGCGCAAAGGTATCAACCCAAATATACTTTTTGTCTGAGGTCGGTATCTGCTTTGCATCCCCATCCCACTCAAGCACGCGTTTCTCAAACCTCTTAACATCCTGAATAAACGGAACCTTCAATTTCAACCCGGCTTTTCGAATGGGATCCCCAACTGGTTTACCAAATTGAAGAATTATTACCTGCTCGGTTTCATCAACACTAAAAATAGAAGAGACCAGTAAAATTAATGCTACAAAAGCAACTATAATTCCTACTATAATACGTGCTCTCATTTCAACCCCTCCTTTTTCGAAAATTGCAGAAGAGGAATTAATCCTTTCTGCTGTTCATCAATAATATAGACATCTTCCAATTTGGGTAAAACCTCCAGCATTGTTTCAAGGTATATCCTGCGTCGAGTCACCTCTTTGGCTTTGCTGTATTCACGCCAAACAGCCAGAAATCTTTCAGCATCACCTTTGGCTCTATTTACGCGATTGGTTGCATACCCCTCTGCCCGCCGTACCGTCTGTTCCGCCTGACCCTTAGCCTGAGGAATAACTTTGTTATAGGCTTCAAGAGCTTCATTTGTAATGCGCTCTTTCTCTTGCCTTGCTTCATTTACTTCATTGAAAGCTGGTTGAACTGGCACCGGAGGGTTTACATTTTGCAATTTAATAGTAACAACTTCCAATCCAATCTCAAACTCATCTAACAACTGCTGTGTAAGCTCTTGAGCCTGGATTTCTATTTCCTGACGACTGAGAACAATCACCTCATCTACGCTATTGTCACCAACCACAAGCCTCATGACAGATTCAGAAATATCACGAAGCGTTTCTTCAGCATTGCGCACATTAAACAGGAATTGAAAAGGGTCCTTGATTTTATACTGAACAATCCATTCAACGACAGCTGAATTCAAATCACCAGTAAGCATAAGAGATTCACCGGAATAATCCTGTTGCGAATATTGAGAGCGAACACCTGCCCTGATTGTGCGGAATCCAAACTCCTGCTTCAACACCCTCTGGACTTTGACCTTTGTTAGCGTCTCCACACCAAATGGAACTTTAAAATGAAGCCCCGGCTCTGTGGTACGCACATATCTACCAAAACGCTGAATAACTCCTTCTTCATCGGCACCCACAGTGTAGAAAGACATAAACATAGTAATGACCACTATTAGTGCAATCGCACCTAAGATAGCCAACCGATAATGTGCTGAAGAAATTTCAAACTCATTGTCACCAATTTTCACTTTTTTCCATGCCATAAAAACCTCCTATAATTTTTTTCGCCACTAAGCCACCAAGACACAAAGTATTTATAATTTATAATTTATAATTGACAATTGATAATTAATAATTGAGATAGTGTCTTCATTGATTAAATTTTTCATAACCATTTCGCCACTTAACCACAACGTATTTAAAATTAAGAATTAAAAATTGATAATTGATTTAGTGTACTCGTGGTCTAAATTTTCCTATATACTTCTTCGCAATCGTGCTACCGGAATTTTGTTTTGCTCTCTGTATTTTGCTACTGTTCTCCTTGCAATAGGATAGCCAGCCTTTTTTAAAAGTACAGATAATTGATCATCACTATAGGGTTTATGTTTATCCTCAGAAGCTATAATCTGTTTCAATTTATCTTTTATGATACGAGTTGATACTTCCTCACCGTTATTATCTTTCATTCCCTCATTAAAAAAATATTTTAATTCATAGATACCAGAATTCAGTTGTACATATTTACCATTTGTAACACGACTTATTGTAGATATATCCATGTTAACATCTTCAGCGATATCTTTAAGAATCATAGGCTTTAATACTTTTTCATTACCGTCAAAAAAAACTTTCTGTCTATTAATTATCGCCTTCATAACACGTATCATTGTAATACGCCTTTGGTAAACTGATTGTATAAACCACTTTGCCATATCTATTTTCTTTTTCAGATATGTCCGTGTTTCTGTTGTAATAGACGATCCCTTTACCATCATCTGAATATATCCCGGACTGATTCTCAGATTAGGAACACGAGTATCATTCACCTCAATTATAAAATTATCACCAACCTCTTCTACTATGAGGTCTGGAATAACATAGCCGGAATCTATATTGACTAATGAAGCCCCTGGTTTCGGGTTCAGTTTTAAAACAACCTCATGCACAGCCTGAATGCGCTCTTTTCCCCATTCCAATTTCTTCATTATCTTTTGAAAACGTCTATTAGCGAAATCGTTAAAATGGTTTTTAATGATTTCAATAGCATCATCAACATCAGACATTTGTTCGAGCTGAATTAAAAGGCACTCCCTTAAATCACGAGCGCTGATTCCTGGTGGATCAAATTGTTGTATCTGTTTTAGCACACTCTTAGCTTTTGCCTCAGTAACATTCAAAGCATAAGCAATATTTTCTATTGGTAAAGTCAGATATCCCCTGTCATCAATATTCCAAACTATCTCAAGGGCAATTTTTTCTTCAATATCGTTCAAATTCAGGAGCTTCATCTGATCTAATAGATAATCCACTAAGCCTCGTGGTGATGGTTGCACACGTTTTATCGTTTCTTTGCTATGATCAAACTCCTGTTTTGGCTGATAATCATCATTTTGAGGTAAAATATCTTCCCAATCGATTTCCTGACCATCATCTGAATCAGATTCTGTTTCTGTTACTTCCTGATTATCCTGAGTATCGGTATCCTCTTCTTCAAGTACCGGATTCTGTTCAAGTTCTTGATTAACTCTTGCTTCAAGTGCTAATGTGGTTAATTGTAAGATTGTAGATTGAAGAATTTGCTGGGGAGTTAACCGAAGTTCTTGAGAAAGCTTTTGAATTTGAGTCTGATTCAGTTGCACTACCTATCCAATTTAAAACTATCACCTAAATATAAGCGTATAGCCTCTTCATCGTTAGCTAAAAATTCCGATGTTCCGGACTTTAAAATTCTCCCTTCAAACATAAGATATGAACGATCAGTAATAGAAAGCGTTTCATGAACATTATGGTCGGTTATAAGAACACCTATGTTTCTATCTTTCAAACCCACCACGATTTTTTGGATATCCTCTACTGCGATTGGATCAACTCCCACAAATGGCTCATCAAGAAGAATAAAGTCCGGGTCAGTTACAAGAGCTCTTGTTATTTCAGTGCGTCTTCTTTCACCACCCGATAATGTATAGGCTTTCCTTTTTCTATACTTCTTAATTGAGAGCTCATCTAAAAGTTTTTCCAAACGTTCTTTTTGTTCTTCTTTGCTTATACCAAGAGTTTGCAAAACCAGGAGAATATTCTGTTCAACAGTAAGTTTACGAAAAACAGACGCCTCTTGAGAAAGATAACCTATACCAAGTTGGGCTCTTTTATACATCGGAAAATGAGTAAGTTCAATATTGTCCAAAAACACCTTGCCGGATGTTGGCTTAATCATTCCCGTAAACATGTGAAAAGTTGTAGTCTTACCGGCACCATTAGGACCGAGAAGCCCAACTATTTCCCCTTTTTTTACATCAATTGATACATTATCAACAACCCGTCTTTTACCATAAACTTTACAAAGCAATTCGCCTTGCAGAACCTTTTGGCTACTAAATTGTGATTGATAATTGGTTATTGTTCCCATTGCCTACTGCCCACTACTTACTACCTACTACCTACTACCTACTACCTACTTCCTGAGTTCCCTATCTGTAACTCCTGATGGATTATGTATAACCCAATTTTCAAGATTTGAATCCGAAACAAATCCTATTCCAGTCAATGTATCCTTTTCAGTGACCAATTTAATAAATACATCCGATATTATTTTTTCTCTTTTATGATCCCACTTTAACTCTTCAGTATAGAGAGTAACACCGCTATCCGAAACTACAACTACATTACCAGATGCAACTAAATCGTTTGTTCTTTCATTTACTTTTGCTTCTTCTGATTTCAAATGAGATAAATGAGTTTCATGAATATCAAAAAAATCTACATCAACATTTTCATCCATCGAAATTACAGCACGATCATTATATTTTACTAAATGTCCTGCATCAATAACTGCTCTTTTTTTACCTTCTTTTGTTAAAATGATTTCTGAACCCCAGCTTTCCTGATCAGGATATTGCTTATCTACTTGTGCTGTCTCTTCTTCAGGTACATCGGAACAGGTAAAGAATAAAGTGAAAAGCAAAACGTGAAGCGTGAAGCGTGAAGCATTAAGAGTGAGAAATTTTGCACGTCTAAATATTTTGCGATTTACAATCTGAAATCTGAAATCTGAAATCTGAAATTCTTTTGTCATCACTCTATTCCTACAATTACAGCAAACATCACGACATTATCCCATATCTTAAAATATCGTGAATATGAATAATCCCCATTGGCTTCCCTGACTTTACTTCATTAAAAACAAAAAGATTTGTAATGGCAAATTCTTCCATTAAATGTAGTGCGTCAATCGCAAGACTGGAAGCATCTATCCATTTCGGGTTCTTAGACATAATGTCTTTAGCCAAACGATCTAAGAAACCATTTGCTTTTTCTAAGCCTCTACGCAGGTCACCATCTGTAATTACTCCGACAAGTTCATCCATTTTATCTAAAATCCCAACTATACCAAGTCCTTTCTTGGTCATTACAAATAAAATTTCCCTCATACTATTCTCTTCGCTGGCAAGAGGAATTTGATCACCCTTGTGCATTAGATCATTAACAGTGGTCAGAAGTCTTCTCCCAAGATAACCAGCCGGATGTAAGCCAGCAAAATCAGTTTCTTTAAACTTCCGTTTATCCATTAAGGCTATCGCCAATGCATCTCCCATCGCCATTGTAACTATAGCGCTTGCAGTAGGAACTATACCAAGAGGACAGGGCTCTGCTTCGACATACGTACTGAGAACAATATCGCACTTTTCAGCTAAAGTGGAATTCGTTTTCCCCAACATTCCTATAATTGGAACTTTTATCTTTTTCGCAAAAGGAATTAAATGGATAATCTCATCAGTTTCTCCACTGTTCGAAATAACAATAAGTGCATCATTTCTCGATACTCCACCAAGATCACCATGCCCAGCCTCATAGGAATGGACAAAAAAACTTGGCGTTCCTGTGCTGGATAGTGTTGCGGAAATCTTACGCCCGATAAGGCCTGATTTTCCAACACCAGTAACAATTACCTTACCCTTAACACTAAAAAGAGTCTCAACAGCTCTTTTAAATTCTTCGTCGATCCTATTTTCGAGATTTGCAATGGCTTTTGATTCAGCCTGAATAAGTTTCCTGGCTTTTTCAAAATATGATTTCGGCATAGATCATTTATCCTTATAAGTATCCTTTGTTACAATTTCTAAAGCTTTTTTAAATTTACCCTGTGCTTTTAAAACCAGTTCAATAAACTCTCGAATCGCTCCTTCTCCCCCAGCCTTAGTTGTAATATAAAGCGCCTCTTCTTTAACTTCATCCGTAGCATTTGCAACACTTACCGGCACTCCTACCTGCTTCAAAAGAGGAATATCGGCAAGATCATCACCAATATACGCAATTTCTTCATCTTGCAGTCCAAATTTCTTCTTGATTGATATATAAGGCTCTTTTTTCGCAAGATTACCTTGATATAAATTCTCATCCAAGCCCAGCTCTTTCATGCGATAAGTTGTCGCTTCAGAATTCCGACCCGATATAATTGCAAGAGGCAACCCAACAGCTTTTAAAAGCGCAATTCCAAGCCCATCAAATGCATGAAATTTTTTAAATTCTTGACCGTTCTCTCCTATGTAAAGAGCACCATCAGTAAAAACTCCATCCACGTCAGCTATTAAAAGTTTAATTTTCTTTAATTTATTCTCGAGTTTGGTATTTATATTCTTGTCTGCCATTATTTAATGAGTTTTAAAATTCCATAAAGTTTATCCAAACATTCACTTCTTGCTAAAACTACGGACTAAATTTGATATTTCCACCAACTCTCTAATCAATTCCGGTAATTCAGAAAGAGGATACTGTGTCCCGCTATCACTTTTAGCCTTTTCCACATTATCATGAGTTTCAATAAAAATTCCATCACATCCAGCAGCAACCATCGCTTTAGCCAATTGTGGAATAAACTCTCTTTCACCACCAGTTATACTTCCACCCGGTACCTGAACGCTATGAGTAGCATCAAATATTACAGGATATCCCGTTTTCTGCATTATGGGAATAGACCTTACGTCAGAAACAAGCCCTCGATATCCAAAACTAGTTCCCCTGTCTGTGATAAGAATTGACTTATTGCCTGTGGATTCAATTTTTTTGACAATATGACCTATATCGTATGGCGCTATAAATTGCCCCTTTTTAATGTTCACAGGTTTGCCTGTTTTTCCCGCTGCAACAAGCAGATCAGTTTGTCTGCATAAAAAAGCCGGGATTTGCAGAACATCCACAACTTCAGCCGCTGCCTCAGCGTGAGAGGGCAAATGTATGTCAGTTAATATAGGAAGACCAATTTGTTTTTTGACTTCAGATAAAATCTTTAATCCTTCGTCAAGACCGGGTCCTCTATAAGAATCTATTGATGTGCGGTTTGCTTTGTCGTATGAAGATTTAAAGATAAGTGGAATGGATTCTTGTTCAGAAATCTTCTTTAGACTTTCAGCCATAAAGAGAGCATGATCAAGTCCCTCGATAACACAGGGCCCCAAAATGAAAATCAATGGATACCCATCACCTATCGGGATTGATTTTACAGAAACATTATGCATTATTTTTCAGTTTTTTTGATTAAAATTTTTCCCACTTCTGCGATTATACTCAAGCGCTGCTCTCACAAAATCTCTAAATAGCGGATGAGCTCTCCCAATACGAGATTTTAATTCAGGATGAAATTGACATGATACGAACCACGGATGGTTAGGTAGCTCAACCATTTCAACAAGGTCAAGTTCCTTATTCACAGCACCTACAGCCATTCCTGAATCTACAAGTTTTTCCAGATAAAAGTTATTAATCTCATAGCGGTGTCTATGTCTTTCTGACAATTCTTTCTTGCTGTAAATTTTATAAGCTTTTGTCCCCTCGTTAATTTCTCCTGAGTAAGCTCCGAGCCTCATCGTACCACCCTTCGCCGAAATACGCTTCTGGTCTTCCATCAGGTCTATCACAGGATAAGGTGTATCAATATCAAACTCTGTGCTATTTGCATTTTTCAATCCACACACATTCCTCGCAAATTCAATAACAGCACACTGCAAACCGAGACAAATCCCAAAAAAGGGGATGCCCTTTTCCCTGGCAATTTGTACAGCTAAAATTTTGCCTTTTATTCCTCTATCACCAAACCCACCTGGAATCAATAGTCCGTCTACATCTTTCAGCAATTCTTCAGGGGCACCACAATTGCTAAATTCTTCCGATTCAATCCACTTAATATTCACATGCGTATCGTTTTCAGCACCGGCATGAATAAAAGATTCTATAATCGATTTATAGGCATCGTGTAATTGAGTATATTTACCACAAATACATACACTTACATTATTTGAGGGGTTCTTAATTTTATCAACGAACTTTTCCAACTGTTTATAATTTGATTTCTTTGCTTGAAGTTTCAACAACTTCATAATTAAACCATCAAGTTCTTGCTTATGAAAAATCAGCGGTATTTCATAAATAGTTTCTGCATCAATTGCCTCAATCACAGCATCAGGAGATACATTACAGAAAAGGGCTATCTTCTTCCGTATTTCCTCAGTAAGGTTATACTTAGTTCTGCAAAGAAGTATGTCCGGTTGGATTCCAATCTCTCTAAGGCGCATTACACTATGCTGAGTAGGTTTAGTCTTTATCTCTCCACTTGATTCAATATAAGGGACAAGGGTTAAGTGTATATTGATACAATTTTCATGTCCCATCTCAAGCCTGAATTGCCTGATAGCTTCTAGAAATGGTAAACTTTCAATGTCACCTACTGTTCCTCCAACCTCAGTGATGACAATATCAAACAGTTTATCTCTATTTATTTTTACTATTCGTCTTTTAATTTCATCAGTTACATGAGGTATAATCTGAACTGTTGCTCCAAGATAATCCCCTCTCCGTTCTCTATTTATCACTTCATTATAAACCTGACCGGTTGTAGTGTTATTGTCAGCGCTCATATCAATATCAATAAAACGTTCATAGTGTCCCAGGTCAAGGTCAGTTTCAGAACCATCTTCAAGAACAAAAACCTCTCCATGCTGGTATGGGCTCATTGTGCCGGGATCGATATTAATGTATGGATCAAATTTTTGGATTGTAACTTTAAAACCCAGGGATTTTAATAAATAACCGATTGATGCACAGGCGATTCCCTTCCCAAGTCCGGAAATTACACCACCAGTAACGAAAATATATTTGGTCTCTTTTTCAGTCACCATTTTTCTTTAATACCTTTTCTGCTTCTTTTATATCTTCAGGTGTATCAATCCCAAAAGAATCTCCATCTGTTACTATTACTTTTATGCTGTATCCATTTTCTAAAATTCTAAGCTGCTCCAACTGTTCCAGTTGTTCCAGATTAGAAACTGGCATTTCAATAAATCTCAATAAAAAATCCTTACGATAAATGTATAGTCCAATATGGACAAGCGCAGGATTATTAACAGTTGAACAACTGTTTGACCTTATGTATGGAATATTTTGACGACTAAAGTAAATCGCTTCGCTTCTTCGATTTAACAATACTTTAACTATATTAGGATCATTTAATTCCGCTTCAGTAATCCCTGATCGTGCAGCAGTGCTAACAAGTAGATTGTCATTATTAACAAGAGATCTTATGCAATCATCAATTGTTTCATGTGAAAGGAAAGGCTCATCACCCTGTATATTAGCAACAATGTCATAATCATAGGATTTGGCTACATAAGCTACACGGTCAGTACCGGAAGGTAAATCAGATGGAGTTAGAATAGCTTTACCATTAAAAGATTCCACATGCTCTAATATCAGATTATCATCGGTCGCTACCACAAGTTCATTAATAAGTTCACTTTTCAACGCATTTTCATAAACTCTCTGGATAAGCGATTTCCCCTTCAAAATTTTCAACGGTTTACCAAGCAATCGGGTGGAATTATAACGAGCGGGAATTATTCCAAGAACATTCATTTAATCTTGCCCTTTCTCGGAATGGGGCCATAAGGAATAACTTTCGGAATACGGAAATATAAACTCTGTACCTCAGGAGAATTTTTTAATATATCTTCCCTTTTCAGAGATAGGAAATCCCTGCTCTCGCGAAATACATTAGTAACTTCTTGAACATTTGATACCAGTTTAATTTTTTCTATTTTTACCTTATTAAAGT
Organism: uncultured bacterium; assembly: GCA_964441235.1. Classification (GTDB taxonomy): domain Bacteria; phylum Fidelibacterota; class UBA2242; order UBA2242; family UBA2242; genus BS750m-G69. The sequence continues at coordinate 99,177 of CAYTUQ010000002.1, forward strand.
TCTTCATATATCCAAGAATTTGACCAATTTGTTCTGTATGTTTTTTTCTTCATATGTAAAAATAAGTCCTGCTAATCTCTCTATTTTCTCTACTGATTTTTCATCTATTTCTATATTCCCCTTTTCACTAATCATTTTTGCCGGGACAATTTACAGATTTTGATACGCTAAATCAAGCGAGGCGAGAGCAAATATTTTGCCATAATAAGAAACAAGACCAAATTAGCTTCTCCACATTAAGGAACAAAACCAATTTAGCTCCGCGGAAATTGGTTTGTTGATTCTATTCTATTTATAGAAAAAATTTATTATTTCAGAGCAGTAAAATATATTAACCCTACTACGTAACTTTACCTAGACGGGTCTCCGAAAAATTTAATGTACCAAATGTAGTATTTACAATTGCTAGTTGGTACTATATCAGGCATTTGCCTGATTTACTAAATGACGTTGTAGGGTTAACATCTATTAGCTTTTACCCCGTGAAATATTTCGTTCATCCAACTACTTATTATTTTTTTATTCTGTTATTTCACGGGGTGAATTTGCGGTTGAACAAATCATTATCTAAAACCAATTTGATGGTCTCGTAAAAAGTAACAATAAAAATTGCTAAAATAAAATAAACTCTTGTAATTATATGGTTTATGAGCATTCAATGTAAATACTTGTTTTTTTAAATAATTCTTAGCGTCTTGGCGTCTTTGCGGTGACTTTTTACGATTGTATCCAATTTAGTTTCACAGAAATTGGTTTGTTTTATTCATACCTTAGTGCTTCAATAGGATCAAGCCGAGCCGCTTTCATAGCGGGATAAACACCAAAAACCACCCCTATGAGCATCGAAAAACCTATCCCCAGAAAAATAGACCACACAGGTATTGTTGGTGGTAATTTTAATGCTGCACTGATAAGAAGTCCGACAACAACACCTAAAACAACACCGATTATTCCACCAAATATACAGATGCCTACTGATTCGGTCATAAATTGGAATAATATGTGTTTTCGCTTTGCACCAATAGCTTTTCTTATTCCAATTTCTCTGGTACGCTCAGTCACGGAAACCAACATAATGTTCATAATACCAATTCCGCCTACCAGCAGCGATATTCCGCATATTACAACTGCAGCAATAAAGACAAATCCAGTTAAATTTTTCAGGGTATCCATAATAGAATCTTGAGTAACGATCTCAAAGTCGTTTTCTACACCGGGTGGTACCTTTCTTGCAATACGCAAAGCGGATATAGTTTGATCAATCGCCTCTGGAATTTGCTCAGCGCTCTTTGCTTTAATACCAATATTGATAGTTCGCTTTGTACCAAATACTTTCGTAAATGTAGAATAAGGAATTGAGACAAGGTTATCCTGACTACTTCCAAATATTTTGCCTTTTTTATCAATTACACCGACGACCTCAAATCTAACATTTCCTATCTTTATTTCCTCGCCAACAGGATAAGAAAAAGGAAATAATTTCTCGACAATATCACTGCCTATAACTGCAACATATCTTTTATGGTATATATCATCTTTAGTAAAAAGTCGTCCCTCGCTAATATACCTATCATTCACTTCTGCCCAACTCTCATCACCACCATATATTACGATGTTGGGATTCGTTGACTCTTCTTTATATTTTATTTGCTTACCCCAAGTATAAAACTCAGGTGAGACAGCATCAACATCCGGCGCAAGAAGTTTTATTTTTTGAGCTTGCTCTACTGTCAGGTTCTTACGATTTCTATACTTTCTATCTAAATGACCGAGCTGTACCGCAGGATATTTCTGAACCCAGAAGACATTTCCTCCAACAGCAGATAGAGTTTGCGTCATATGCCTTTCAAGAGCATTAATAATTGACATCATCCCTATCACTGCCATCACTCCGATAACAATACCGAGAGTTGTCAGAAATGTCCGAAGTTTATTATTCCTAACTGTTTGAAAAGCGAGTCTTAATCCTTCTTCAAAATTCATAATTGTTCAATTTAAATTTTTATAAAGTCGAAACTTGAGTCAAGTCCGCTAAAAAAATTCTTTCATAATTCACAGACCTTTCAAACGTACTTAACTTAAGTTTCAAAATCCTACTCCAATTATTATTTTTATTCATAATGCAAACATTCTATCGGATCGAGTTTGGCTGCTTTGCGAGCAGGATAAATTCCAAAAAATAGACCAACAAAAGTAGAGAAACCCAGACCCATAAAAATTGACCATAAAGGTACCGAAGATGGGAAAGGCGTAACTTTATCGATTAAAATTGAAAATAAAAAACTAAGTAGTATCGCTATTAAACCTCCAACACTGCAAATAATTATTGACTCGATAATAAATTGAAATGTGATTATAGACCGTTTTGCACCCAAAGCTTTACGTATTCCAATTTCCTTCCTTCTTTCAGCAACTGAAACCAGCATAATGTTCATAATCCCTATACCACCAACCAGCAGAGAAAGCACACCAATTCCTATAGCAGCAGTATATAAACCACCAGTTAGTTTATTGTACATTTCAGTAAGCGCTTCTTGTTGATTAATAGAAAAATTGTCTTCCTCGTGAGGCTTTAATTTTCTTGATATCCTCATTAAAAAACGGAGTTCATCTATAGCTGACTCTATCATAGAGGGATTTTCAACTTTCACCGTTATTTGTATACTTCTGTGGAATCCAAAATTTTTGAATATAGACCCAATCGGAACATATACCTCCGAATCAAGGCTATGTCCAAATATACTGCCCCTTTTTTCCATTACACCAATAACAGTATATGGAATAGTACCAATTCTAATCTTTTCACCAATAGGATATCGGTTCTTGAAAAGCTTATCTTTAATTTCGTAGCCAATCACTACATTATTTTTATTTTTTGAGATTTCCAAAGGAGTAAAATATCGTCCATCTTCAATGTTATAACCTTCAATTTTTTCTGTTTCCATTGTTACGCCAGTAACACCGATTGCAGTAAGTGAATTTTCCCTATATTTTATACTCTGCCTTGTACCTGTTGCCGGTGCAATTGCTTCAGCATTTTTCATATATTCTTGAACATACTTAGCGTCTTTCATAGTAATATTCGGACGGTTACGATATTTAAACCAATCGTTTCCAGCAACCCAGGGATATTTCTGTACGTATATTGTATTACTTCCAATATTTGCGATTTGACTGGCGAAACCTTCATTCAGTCCCTCAATAATCGAGGCCACGGAGACAACTGTTAGTACACCTATAATTATCCCAAGCGTGGTGAGTATTGCTCTCATCTTGTTTTGAGCAAGAGCACGAAGAGCAATAAGTACACTTTCCCAGAGTTTAATAAGAAATGAAATCAATTCTCTTCCAACTGTAAATCATTAGCAATATTTCCATCAAGAATATGGACTATACGATCTGCCCGTTCAGCAATGTATTTCTCATGAGTAACAACAATTATTGTATTTCCTGCTCTGTTGAGTTTACTAAAAATACTCATGATTTCTTCACCTGTTTTTGAATCAAGGTTACCAGTGGGTTCATCAGCCAAAATGAGTGAAGGATTGTTAACCAGCGCTCTTGCAATAGCTACACGCTGGCGCTGTCCACCTGAGAGTTCATTGGGACGGTGATTCTTTCTGTCAGAAAGTCCTACTTTATCCAATGCTTCTTCAGCAATCACTTTTCGTTTTGATGCGTGAACTCCACTGTAAATCAAAGGAAGTTCCACATTATGCAAAGCACTTGCCCTGGGAAGAAGATTAAATGTCTGAAAAACAAATCCGATTTTCCTATTTCTTATCTCAGCAAGGTGATCATCATTCATCTCATGAACGGGGGTATCTTCCAGCTTATAGATACCGGAAGTCGGCGAATCCAAACAGCCAATAATATTCATCAGAGTAGATTTTCCAGACCCTGATGGTCCCATTATAGAAATGTACTCATTGCGTTGGATTTGGAGGTCCACTCCCCTTAGAGCATGAACCTCCACAGCACCAACTTGATATGTTTTAACAATTTTTTTAAGATTGATAAGAGTATCCATTATCCACCAAAATAGACATTAAAGCGGTAAATCACATTTGAAAAATCAATATCCGGAACACCACTTACTCTTTTCCCTTCCATCTTCCAACCGTTCTGATCAACTTTACAATATATGTATCCCACATTAACCCCTACTGCACACCAGCGAAAAATATTATAGCGAAAACCAATTGTGGGTAAAAGAGTAATAAAATCACTTGTCAGCTTTGTCTGGTAATCATTAAAATTCGTGAAAGAAGTATCTGAAGTAACTGAATAACCATTTTCCCATATTTCACCCCATCTTACAGGACCACTCCATTTTACTATATCTAATGTGGTACTTCCACCGCCAATCATTGTACCAATATAAAATTCTGAATTATTAAATGGGTGAAATGCTTTCTCAATAGTAAAACCTCCAAATCCCAAAGAAAGAGTAATTTCTTTAGCATTTGCTCCTGATACATCTGGCTGCCCGTTAGAAACAACAAACCCGCCAGCACCTAAACCTCCTAAACGAATACTTTTGCCAACATATCCCCAGCCGCCGCCACCGGTGAGGAATATATTATCACTAAAACCTTCTAAGTCAATACCTATCAACTCATTGTTAATACCGTCTATCTGTAACGGTAACATATAGACATCAAATCCGCCAGCGCCGCCTCTAAAAAAGCCGTGTTTGTGTTTACTTCTCCAGCTATCACCTTTATCAGAAGCTAATAAAGAACTTCCAATCAATAAAACAAGCAAAATTGATAAAACTTTTTTCATTTTGCACCCCTTTCGTTTTTATTCATAATGTTAAAACTTAATCAAAGACCTTTAAGAGTGTATAATTCACTTATACTACCATCGTATATTTCCAAATACACTTTTCAAATAAAAAAACGGCATATTATACACCGAAATAGACATTAAAACGGTAGATTACATGTGAAAAATCAATGTCTGGAACGCCATATACTCTCTTGCCTTCCATCTCCCAGCCATTCTGATCAACTTTACAATACATGTATCCTATATTGACCCCTACTGCACACCAGCGAAAAATATTGTAGCGAAAACCGATAGTGGGTAAAAGAGTAATAAAATCACTTTCTATTTTTGTCTGGTAATCATTAAAATTTGTAAAAGAAGTATCTGAAGAGACTGAATAACCGTTGTCCCATATTTCTCTCCATTTTGCCGGCCCACTCCATTTCACTATGTTTAATTTAGCGCTCCCACGACCTATCATTGTACCGATGTAAAATTCTGATTTATTAAATGGGTGAAATGCTTTCTCAATAGTAAAACCTCCAAATCCTAAAGAGAGTTTAATTTCCTTAGCATTTGCTCCCGAAATTTCAGGCTTTCCACTAGAAACAACCGAGCCACCACCACCTAAACCTCCTAAACGGATACCATTGCCGACATATCCCCAGCCGCCACCACCGGAAAGGAACATATTATCATCAAAGCCTTTTAAGCCAATTCCTATCAATTCATTGTTAATACCATCTATCTGTAATGGTAACATATAGGCATCCCAGCCGCCAGCACCCCCTTTAAAATAGCCGCGTTTTTTCTTACTTTCATCTTCTTTGCCTTTTTCATCTTGCAGACTGTTATAATACTCTTCCTTATATGAATCAGACATTTTTGATAAAAAGTCCCATAAAGTCATGCCTTGCTCTTCTTCATCTTTATTCCACTCTCTATCTTCTTCCCACTCCTCTTCCTCTTTTTCATCTGCCAACAAAGTATCTTGATCTTGTTCTTTAATAATTTCAGATTCAATATCCTCACCGGTAACTGTTAGTGTATCTTGTTCTAATTGTGCAAACGACAATTCAGAAGAATGAATATCGTTATTTTTATCACTTGCGAACAAAAATACCCCGAACATTAAAATCAATATTAATGAAAAGATTCGTTTCATTTTCTTTCCCCCTTCTCTTTTGTTTCCTTGGTAATTTTAAGAGGTGAATTGTCCTCTAATTCTTTACTAATTGCTTTATAACTTCCAACTACAATTTCTTCACCTTCTTCCAAACCTTTTATTATTTCGAAATGAGTATCACTACTAATGCCAATTTTGACAGCCCGCTGTTCAGCTCTCGGAACAATTTTCCTTTTAAAAATTGTCTTTTTCGGATTATCTTCAATATCTGGATTTTTTACAACGAATATTACCTCTTCACTCTTTCCCTTTTTTAAAGAAATATTTTCTTTAGAAGAACCCTGGTCTTGGGACTCGGATTTACCTACAGATTTATTTTTATCTTCCAATAATTTCGGTTTACGTACCGTTAATGATTGAATAGGAACCACAATAGCGCTATCTCGAACTTCGGTAATAATATCAACTGTCGAAGACATACCCGGACGAAAACGCTTGTCCTGTCCAATAACAGAGACCTCAACCTCAAAATTTGTAACCTGCTCTTGCGTGCCAAGCCCACGTGTTGTCGCACTATGAGCAATTTCCGATACCACTCCCTTAAAAACAGTGTCGGGAATAGCATCAATTTCGATATTTGATGTGTCTCCAATATTTACATTAACTACATCAGTTTCATCTACTTCTACTTTGACCTTCATTTTAGACATGTCGGAAATAATCAATATTACATCTTCCTGAAATACTGACCCAAGAGCTATCTCCCCAATTTCCTTCTGGAGACTCGTAACGATGCCGTCCATTGGAGCTTCAATGCGAGTTTTATTAAGATCATCAAGCGCCTGCTTGAGCATTGCCTCTGATTGAACAACCTGACTCTCTGCCAGCTCGTTCTGCGCAATTGCTGCTTCTAATTCTGCTTCGGAAGTCAAACCGTTATCATAGAGAGCTTTAATCCTCTTTAAATCACTTCTTACCTTTTTCCTGTTCGCTTTGTTAGACTCCACAACTGAAAGCGATCTTTCATAAGCAGCTTCATATTGAGTTCTATCAAGTTCCACTAAAAGATCACCTTTCTTGACAGTATCACCTTCTTCAACTGCTATATTAATAATTCTGGCACTAACATTAGCACTTATTTTCACCTGCGTAATAGGAATAAGAGAACCCGAAGCGTTTACAGTTTGGACTATTCTATCTTTTTTCACTTTGTCTATCTGAACAGGAATAGGTTTCTCTTTATCTTTCGTAGAATTAAATACAATAAAAACTCCAATAATAATTACTATGACTACAAGGATAATAATTTTCTTGCGATTTTTTTTCTTCATCAAAATACCTCAACTTTCTTTATAGTGTTCCCATAACTAAAGCCAATTGAACCTCTGCAATTTTTGCATCGTATTTAGTCGTAACCAAGTTTCCACGAGCACTGGTTAATGCCACCTGAGCGTCTAACACTTCCAAAAGCGTTGCGGAATTTAGACGATACATTTCCTGCTGCAGGCGTAGGTCCTCCTGTGCCGACTGGATATTCAATTCATTTATCTCTATCATCTCTTTGTATGTTTTCAGAGCAAGAAGCAGGTTTTGTACTTGATTCTGAATTTCCATTTTCTTCTTTTCTATTTGATCATTGTAAATTTTGTAGCTCAATAACTTTTGTTGGATGTTTGTTTTCCTACGAAAACCATCAAACAATGGATAACTTAAATTCAAATTTAAAGAGGTATTCCACCATTTATCCAACTCTGAGTAGGTTCTTGAAAATTCCGAACCACCACGAGAATAAGAAAACGAGGAAGATAGTGTTGGGTACTTATCACCTTGTGCAATTTTGTAATTTAAAAAAGCCGATTGTTTCTGAACAATTAGTGAATTAATCTCCAGGTTATTTTCAAATGCACGCTGCTCAGCAGTTCCGGGGTCAATGGCCTCAGGTTTTTGGTATGTTTCTTCATAAACTTCCAAGGGTTCATTTGGATTCAGACCCATTGCAATGTTTAAGTCAGATATTGCAGATTTAAGCATTGATCTTTGTTGAATAACATTAAGTCTATCGTTTCCTTCACGTACCTGAGCTTTAAAAAGGTCCTTTTTTGCAACCTGACCAATTCTATACAGTTCCTCAGTTTTCTTTAACTGCTCCCGACTGCTCTCAAGTGATTTGGTATAGACATTTAATAACTCCTGAGCCTTTAAGACATTATAAAATTTTTCAGTAACATTCGCTATCATCAATTGTCGAGCCAGGTCTCTATCAAAAATAGCTCCTTTATAAGTATTCTTTGCAAGTTTAATACTGTTCCACCATTTACCTCCATCAAATAAATTCTGATAGTAAGTAATTCCAGTGTTATACTGATTCATCCTAGAAGTAGAACTTGTTGTATCAATTACAAATCCATCATAAGCCATCGAAATATCTGTAGGTCCCTGTGTGAACTTTGTAGCATTGGTTCTCAAAGAGATATACGGTAATATATCTCCATAAGAAGCCCTAACTCCCTCCTTTACAGACTTTAATTGCCTGTTTGCAATACTCATCTCCGGATTTTTCTCAATTGCGACCTTGATACAATCAACGAGAGTTAATTTCTTCTCCCCCGATATAGCAATTGAAGTAATAAATAGAATAGTTATTAGAATTTTTCGCATTTTTATTATCCTGTTATTTATATTTTAACTAAACCGCCAAATAGTGATACTATAACGCAGTAACCAAGCCACAGCAACAAAACTACCCAAAAAGCTTTCGATGTTTTGAGATCATAGATTACACCAAGTCCAATACTCATAAGTATAACTTTCCATAATGCAAAAACGTCTAATGCCGCCATAAAACGAAATAGAAAAGTAGAGCTCTCCTCAAAAAACAGAGCCAGACTTGTATATACTTTCATTGTTTGCTGAGAGACCATTAACGGAACTTTTACAGCAACAGCAATAATATCTATCAGACATGCATAAGCCGTTACAGCAAAGACAGGTACAAACTTTGAATCTCCTCCCAGAAGAAAATTCCCGGCAAACCAGATTACCAGTGCAATAATCACACACTTTACAGCTATAGATATTACAGTGCTTATATATGGGATAATCGATCCGGCTTGTTTATCCATCCGTTCAATAGCTATCTCTTTCTGCTCATCGGATAATCGTTCACTTTTTTCTATTCTCGCTTTTTGTTGTTCAATAGCTATCGGAGTTACATACGGAATCGAAATAATTGATACTAATGCCACTAAAAGTATAGGGATAACAATATCATACCATTGAGTTTTGATTTTAAGGGACTTAAAAGTTGCCGACGGTTCCCAAAAAACCGATACAAGTTTCGCAAAAATTGATTTTTCAATTACTTCAGTCATAGTTTTCCTCTCTTTCCAACAAGTGAATTAGATTAGATAATAAAATAAAAGTTGTCATATCAGTTAAATTTTTCCTGACTTTCTATGATGAGCTGACCCTTATTCTCTTCTAAGTATTCTTTAGCTGCCTCATAAGTATTAGGAATTCCCCCTTGTAGTATCGCCTCTTCTATAGCTTTTTTAATATAACCTACCCGGGGACCAGGCTTGAGACCGCAATACCTCATAATTTCATCGCCTCGAACTGGTGATTGAAACGCTTTTAATTTATCTTTCCCCTGAACTTCCGCAACTCGTTTTACAACACGATCAAAGTTCTTCATATATTCACTAATTTTACGCAGATTTTTTGAGGTTATATCAGCACGACACAATTCAATAAGGTCCTCAATATCATCCTCAGCTTCAACTATAAGACGTCGAACTGCACTATCTGTTACCCCCTCATCTGCGATAGCAATTGGACGAAGATGAAGCCTTGTTAACTTAATTGCATATTCCATAACTTTATTCGGCATTTTCAGGCGTTTACAAAACTGTTTTATCACTTTTGCGCCCAGCTCCTCATGTCCATGAAAAGTCCAACCTTTACCTTCTATATATTTTTTCGTTAAGGGTTTTGCAATATCATGTACAAGTGCAGTAAAACGGAGTTCGAATTTCTTCGACACCCTACTAACATTGTCCAAAACCTGGAGCGAATGACGGAAAACATCTTTGTGATGAAATCCATTGCGTTGATCAACACCATCCAGCTCCGAAATTTCTGGCAATACGACATTAAGCAAACCGGATTTCTTCATTAAGGAAAAACCTCTCGAAGGTTTATTGGGAACATTAATAATTTTTGTCAATTCATCAGTAATCCGTTCCTGTGATATAATTTCCATTCGATCTTTCACTTTCGAAATAGCACGAAAAGTCTTTTCCTCAATCTTAAACCCAAATTGCGTACTGAAACGAATTGCTCGCAACATTCGAAGAGGATCCTCTGAAAAAGTAGTTATTGGATCAAGAGGTGTGCGAATTATTCCTGCATCAAGGTCTTTTAATCCCTCAAAGTAATCTGTTAATTGAAAAAGTGTTTCGTTATTAAGCGACATTGCAAGTGCGTTTATTGTAAAATCCCTGCGGGCAAGGTCTTCTTTCAATCCACTACCACTAACTGTTGGTTTCCTTGAATTACCCTCATACTTCTCTGTTCGAGCTGTCGCTACTTCTATAATAATTTCGTGATACGGCACCATTGCCGTGCCGAACTTTGGATACTCTAAAACTTTTTTCAGACGGAAAGAGTGAGCAATCTCTTTGGCAAATTCTATCCCTGGACGGGTCTCCGTTCCGTTTCCAATAACGGTTATATCAATATCCTTTGTTGGATAGCCAAGTATCCTATCCCGGATCACGCCACCGACAAGATATACCTCTACACCCACACGGTCTGCAATATTAGCAATCCGTCGTAAGATTTTTGTTATTGGATCATTATCAGGGAAAAGTAATTCTAAAAATGCCATGTTTTCTTCTCATCAAAACCGAGTGAATTTATAAAAGAGGTTGGTTAATTGCAAAGAGAGTAAATTATTCAAAACCCGTTTTAAGCGTATCGAAGACCTCCACGAGGAAGCCAAACGGGTTTGTTTCGAGAGACGCTAATACAGAACCATTATTTGAACTCTCAGTTGCATTGACTTTGATACAAATATAACTAAAATTAGGGTTGACTTTGTTACAGAAAAGAATAAATGAATATATAAGCAGATGGATAGGGTAGGGAGTTAATATCCAAAATCCTTTTAATATTTGCCATGCTCAATCGAAAAAGGGTTTGTTTGGATAGGGTTAAGTATTTAAGGAGATTGCAAATATTCACTATTGTCTGCCCGATTAGTTAGGTGGGCAATTCCTCGGTTAAACCTGTCAGGTTTCGTCCGATCGAAGATTCTCCGAAGGAGTCCTACATCGAGATATTTTCGACACATATTTACTTTTGTATAATTTTTTATATCTCCCTTATAGTTAATAGAACTGCTACACCTACTGCCTGGAATACTTCGATAGCGAATGAACTAATTGCTCTATTGTACCTCTAGTAGCGTTTCCAAAATAACTTAGCAATTGGGGGAAATCACAAATCACAAACTACAAATTACAAACAATTTCAAAATCTAAAATTAAAATGAACAAAACTATACCAGAACTATTTTGAATTTCTATATTTTGTTATTGTCTCGTAGAGATTCTCCGATAGGAGTCCTGCGTGACCTTTGGAAGAACTTTTTTGATATTTGGTGCTTGTCTCGTCTCGAAGAGATCCCGCTGGGAAAGAGACCCCCTCGGAGAAATTTGGATTTTAGTAAACAAATAATTGCAAAGATAATTAGGAAACTATCTACTAACCTGTAATTTATCTATCCTGCCTATAGTGGCTACTACTTTCTGTTTTACTCTCTCCTTCTCTTTTCGATTCGCATATCTGGAGGTATTTATATTTGTCCTACAGATCCGTACGGAACTGACTTCCTGATGCGTGTAAACCCCGCTATAAGCGGTGAAAACATTTGCTCTCCTTAAATTAGTCATCACAAATTTAACAATTAGTGTGACAGAAATCAATCTCTAATATCAAATATTGTGACACTACATTTCTTACCTTTTTCAGGGGTAAATACCTCTAAGTCATTGATTTTACTGAACAAAATATTTTGAAACTAATCTCAACTTAGAAGAAAATTTTGAATTATTATTCTGCAACAGCCTGTGAATCGGGACGAGCAGGTCACTGACTCTGTGGCTGAATAGTTACAATAAAAGAAGATATTTATTTTTCAAATGTTTATATGAAAGTGCCTAAAGTGTCTAAAGTGAAAAGTGCCTGATGAACAATGACCAATTAACAATAAACAATCAACAATCAACAATATACAATTTATGTATTTTAAAAATATCAACTTTAATGCTTCGTTGTGGCCGAAAGGCTATGGGAGTTATTTTGACTTCTCTAATTTCTTAAGTTGTTTGACTGCTTTTGCTTCGCTTTTCGTACCCGGGAAATTAGCAATTATAAGATTCAATGTCTTTATAGTCTTATCAATATCTTTTATTTTTGTGTAAATCGCAGCAACTTTCTCAAGTGCCTTCAGCGCTTTATCAGATTGTGGATATTTCTCAAAAAGACTCATATACTGAGCAACAGCAGCTTCATATCGTTTATGACTCTCATACAGATCTCCCGACGAAATGATAGATTTATAAGCGCCTGGTGTATCCGGATAGCGTTCATCAATTGATTTATACGTAGCTACCGCAGCTTCAATCAAATTCATTTCAGAAGCAAGAATAGCCGCTTTTCTCATCAATGCGGAAATAGATTTTTCAGATTCATTGCAGCTATCAGCAAAGACTTGATATTCTTTAACAGCCTTCTCCCAGTTTTTAAGATATATATCTGCAATCTTAGCTATGTGATAATGGGCACTAAGAGCGAGTATATCATCTGGAAATTTCTCAATGAGACTGTTAAATGACTCTATAGCATTTTTATATTCTTCAAAATTTTTTCCCTGAATTAAACCACTACGACAAAGAGCTATCCGCATTTCATCACTTTCAGGATAAAATGTCATAAGTCTATTATAGTACATAAATGCGCGTTGTGGCTGTTCTTTTTTTAGTAACGCTTCCCCAATCCACAGATTCACGAGCGGAGACTGAGGAGAGAACGGATACAGCTGTAGAAATTTCTTTGCTTCTCCTACAAAATACTTCTGGACTTCTGAATTTGGAAATTCTCTCAATAACTCAACAAACTTAAAATAACGTACATCCATATTGGTATAGGCTGGAATTGTACCAACAAGAGACATCAGGTACTCAGAATCTTTTCTATACGATTTTTCAGTTTGAAAAATTCCCGAACGGATATTTTTTACCTCTTCATACAGAGTTGAATTCGGGTACAAGTGAATGAACTTTAAAAGAGAAAATTCAGCTTTACTCCAATCCCCTTTTCTGATATACAGCCGGGTCAGGAAGTCCTGAACAGAATCGCACCTTGCTTCAGGGAAGAATATCTCAAGGTATCTTTTTAACTCCTTTATCTGAAAAGGATAAATATCCTCTCCACTTTCCCTCAACTTCCAGATACCTTTCTTTTGTTTACTTTCCTCCATTTTCAACATTTTACAATAACTGAAGTACTTATCTTCCAGATTTATGTCGTATCCCCAAACAAATTCCTTTGGATATAAGAGTAATTTTGCATTAAGACTCATTATACTATCTATGAGAGCCTCAACCCGCTCAGAATAAATAACTTTGATTGAGTCACTCTCCTGAAACGCTTTTGTTAGAGAATCTATTACTGCATCTCTTACGGCTGATTCATCTTCAATTTTATTCTCATATAAAGTACGAACAGAATCTATAATTTCCTCAAGTTTATCCTCAAAACTTATTTGCAGAGAATCAATGATGAACTGGCGAAGTGCAGCTTTATCGCCTATTACCTGTTCCTCTACAGATTCTTGAAGCTCCAATTCCTGTTTAACCATTACTGTATCAACCATCTCATTAACCTCACTCTCCGAAATCTGACGAGAAGAATCATCCATTTGACAAAATCCGGAAACGGGATTTACTAATAAAAGAGAAACAACTAAAACATATCCAATAAATTTGTACATGTAATTTCTCATATCAACCTCACTAATTTTTAAAAGTCAAAGTTATTTAAAATTACATTTATTATCAAGCAGTGAATTTTCCCAATTAATTTTCCATATCATTGCTACCAAAATGTAAGTTATAATATTTCTCTTAAAAAAAAAGGAAATGAACGGCTACTTCTCAACTTAACACAAGTCCTAAAGAGAACACCACATCTCAACCGTAAAACTTATTCCTAACCTTCCTAAGGGCTTTTCCAAAGGTCACAGTGAACTCTGATACGTAGGAGAACTCCTACGGAGAAAGCCTTCAGAAGGTTTCCACTGTTAAGAAAATCTTTTTTCTTTCCTAAAAGTTGTTGCAATTTTCACATGAATTTGAAAGATGAGAGAAAATCAAACCCGTTTTTTCCCTTCATCAAAGAGGTCTCCTCAAGATACTCCGAGCCGAAGGCTTCCGATAGGAAAACGGGTTATATGAGAATGAAAAATGAGGACAAATATGTATAAACTACCAAAACCCCTGAAACCAGGCTCAACAATAGGTGTTATCGCTCCTGCAAGTGCTGCAAAAAGAAAATTCGTGGCAAAAGGAGTAGAGTATCTTCACAAGAAAGGCTACAAGGTTAAAACAGCTCCAAATCTCTCACGAGCTAAGTTCTATCTTGCAGGCAGTGACCAACTCAGAGTCAAATTGCTGGAAGAATTTTTCCTGGGTTCAGAAATAGACGGAATAATGTGTGTTCGTGGTGGCTACGGGTTGTTACGAATATTAGACATGATCTCTTACGAAAAATTGGCTTCGACCCAACCGAAAGTATTCGTTGGATATTCAGATGTTACTGCATTGCAAATGGCATTGTTAAGTAAACTCGAATGGATCACGTACTCTGGTCCAATGGTTGCATCAGAAATGGGACGAGGATTCGATCCCTTTTCCGAAGAATGGTTGTGGAAGATGATCTCTGACAATCCATATCCGATAGAACTCATTAATCCTGAAGACCAACCCTTAAAAGTTTTCAAACATGGAACAGCAGAAGGTAAACTTTTGGGTGGCTGCCTTACTTTAGTAACGCTTTTGTTGGGAACACCATATATGCCCTCACTAAAAGGCGCAATTTTAGTCATAGAAGACATAGGTGAAAAAACGTACCGTCTCGACAGAGCATTACATGTTTTACGCCTCCATAAAGTATTTGAACAAATTTCAGGCTTGATTGTTGGACATTTCGTAAATTGTCTCCCCAAAAATCCAGACCGCTCTTTCACACTTGAAGATTATTTAAGTGATGTTCTTGATGGATATAATTTTCCGGTTATCACTAACTTTTCTTATGGTCATATAAAACGCAGATTTACACTTCCATTAGGTGCAAATGTTAGTATCGCAACCAATCCACCTAAAATCACAATTCATGGAGCATGACAAATTTTATTGGCATAAATATTATCTATAAATATAGAGTTTTTTAAAAAATAATCATTCCTCCATCTATTCTCCCAGTAAGCCCAAATATTATTTAAGAAAATCTGAAATTTCGGTTTGCTTTTATAATAGCTTTTTTATACTATTAGTCGAGTTTTGAAAAGGGAGTTACTTCAGGGTATTGAAGGAGAAATATGTTTTCCAGCCATCTTTATTTTGCGTATGCTGATAATATGAGTGAAAATATCGTCAGGGAAATTTGTCCTGGCGTTTCTTTTGAAGGCATCGCGGAGTTAAAAAAATACCGTTTTACATTTAACTCAAAAGGGAAAGCAACTATTGTTGAAGATGTAAATAATTCCGTCTGGGGGGTAGTATGGTGCCTATCTTCCAGAGATATCTACCTTTTAGATAAAAAAGAGGAACAGAATCTGGGCAATTTTAAAAAAATAAATAAGACTGTGGCTTTCAAAAACGGGAAGCAGGTTGAAGCATTTATCTATATTGCAGATGATACCGGTGATCCTATACCTGATCAGTCCGCACTAAACTTTGTAATTGACCAAGCTCGATATTGGGCTTTACCAGATGAATATATATCCTTCTTGAAAAATTTAACCACTGTCCAGTCTCAATTGAAGACATAGCAGTATTAACAATTATTATACTATTCAGCATATTTAAAACTGATTATATATACTCTCGGAAATCTTTTGTAAAGGCAAAAACTATAAATTTTCTGAATATCATTTAAGACATTGAAAAAAAATTTTATAACAATTACTCAGGGCAACAATCCCAAAATATTAGCGTTTGTTATTTTTCTACATATAATAATTCTGGGCGGTGCATGGTTACACATCAAACCGTATTTAGACAAAAATCCGTGCGCTGTCTGTGGAAGGGCAAACACAAAACCCGTTAAAACCTTATGGCAATATAAATCTAATCCGGTTCCATACGTTATGGAAAAGAATATATGGTATTGTAAAAAACATTATGCTAAAGCTCCTGAAATCGTAAAAGATATTCCTTCAAAAAAGGACACTGTTAAAAAACGTTTTTTAATTATTACTTCGACCGGAAGTCTAATGCTAATTACTTTAATTTATACTCTCATTCTTATCAATCTTAGTTTCTACCTTCTATTTATCCAACCTGCTGTATTGCTCTTATCTTTCTTATTCTTTGGAATTACAGCAAACTTAACAATCACAATATTTTTTACTTCAATTGCAATAATCCCTCTACTAATTTTCCTATCCTGGAATAAATGGAATCCAAATAAAAAGTATCGTCTCATCACATTCAATTAAAACAAAGTTGAATGATGAATAATGAACAAGGGATGTTGAATATAGAAGTTTTATCCAATATTTAAATGGCTTGTCTTTTATAGATTATCAAAAAAACAGGAGAATAAATATGTCACTTAATTACATTTTCAGACGTCGCAGCATAAGAAAATACACTGACCAACCTGTGAGCGATGAACAAATTAAATCAATATTAGAAGCGGCAATGGCGGCACCATCTGCACATAATTACAAACCGTGGCACTTCATTGTCATTAAAAACCGAAGCAGACTTGATCACATAGCGGATATCCATCCTTACGGCAAAATGCTTTACCAGGCTTCATTAGCAATTGCTGTCTGCGGGAATAAAAAGGTTTCTCCAGACCACTGGATTCAGGATTGTTCTGCGTCAACAGAGAATATTTTATTGGCACTTCCAGAACTTGGGCTTGGTGGGGTTTGGCTTGGGTGTTATCCTATGGACTCCAGAAATAATGCTTTAAAAGAGTTTTTACCACTACCTGATGAAATTGAACTACTCAGTATAATCGCTATCAGTTACCCGGCAGAAGACAAAAAGCCACGCACGCAGTTCAATGCGAAATGTATTCATTATGAAAAATGGTAGCAGTACCCCGTCTCGACAGAGATCCCGTTGGGAAAGCTCCGCTTCGGATTAAAATTTTTGACAAAGTTACTAAAATGCGAAGCAGAGCTTCGCGGTACAGTTAAGTCCGAAGCTCATCTTCGGAAACATCCTATCATTACGCCGATGCAACGTTTCGGATAAAGGTTTCCGAGATAAAGTGATCAGAATGCGAAGCGGAGCTTCGCGGTACAAAGAGGAATTATGGATAAAGTTGACATAGTTATAGTTGGTGCCGGTGTTGTCGGTCTGGCTATTGCTTACCGGCTTTCGAAAATGAATAGAGAAATTATTCTTCTTGAAAAACATGAAAAATTCGGAATGGAAGCATCATCCAGAAATAGTGAAGTAATTCATGCCGGTATATACTATCCCTCTGATTCTTTAAAAGCCAGGTTCTGTATCGATGGAAACCACCTGTTATACGAATTGTGCAAAAAGTACAACATTCCTTACAAAAAAACGGTCAAACTTATTGTGGCTAATACAAAAGAAGAGAAAGAGAATGTTGAATCTCTTTTTCAACAGGGAAAAGAAAATGGTGTTTCGGGACTTGAGCTTCTCTCCGAACCACAGATTAAAAATTTAGAGCCGAATATCAGAGCCAACTTCGCTTTACTCAGCCGAGAAACCGGCATTATTGATACTCACCAATTAATGAAGTTTTATGAAACGCAATCAGAATCCAATGATGTTATTATTGCTTACCAGTCTGAAGTTGCAGGCATACAAAAAAACGGCGACTTCTTTACACTGGACATTCTTGATTCTGACGGAGAGCATTTTCAGATTGGATCCTCAATAGTTATAAATTCTGCAGGTATCTCTGCTGATAAAATCGCCTTAATGGCAGGTATTGATATCGACAAAGCCGGGTATCGAATTCATCCCTGTAAAGGCGAATACTTTAGCATCTCCAATCGGCACTGTGGTAAAATCGAACATTTGATTTATCCAACTCCCTCCGTTAATAATCTTGGTATCCATGCAACACTACGGCTGGACGGAACTCTAACGCTTGGGCCAAGCGCTTTCTATGTCGATGAATTTAGTTATGATGTAGATGCAGCACATCAGGAAGAATTTTTTAACAGCACAAAAAAGTTTTTACCTTTCCTGGATTACGACGATCTTTCTCCTGAAATGTCCGGAATACGTGCAAAACTTCAAGCAAAAGGGGAAGGGTTCCGAGATTTTATTATACAGGCGGAAAGCGGAAAAGGCTTGTCTGGTCTAATTAATCTCATCGGAATAGAGTCGCCGGGCTTAACTGCTTCGCCCGCTATTGCGGAATATGTAGAAGACCTCATGAATAATTTGTAAAGTTAGCAGGTGTTATGCAATAAGTTATTACTGTGCATTTAAAAACTACTTTCAACAATCTTTATTTCATCTTCTGTTAAACCGTAAAGTTCATAAACCATCCGGTCTATCTCTTTGTCAGTTTGTGATATTTGAGTTTGCAGATTGTTTATTTCCGCTTTGTATGATTCGAAATACTCCTCCCACTCGTCCTGCTGAACAAGTGAAAGTTGTATTTTCTGCTTATTGAGTTCTGAAACAAATGTTTTAAAATCGTAATTGTAAAATGATTCTAACTTTTTGCTGATTTTTTCTACTTCCAAATTGTCTTTTACTCTACGCAAAAGCCTGTTTTTCTTTTCTTGTAGCTGCTTGTTCAATTCAAGCATTTGGTCGGATTTTGCGATGAAGGGTAGTTGCAGTTCCTTTGAGATTTCCTTTATTGGTATTTCTTTGACTTGTGCAATTCTTATCTTTGGAAACACATCAGTATTTGCAGTAAATTTAGAACGATAATAAAACTGTATTAACGAAGAGTTAATAATACTCAATAAATAAAAAGGACTAAAGTAATCTTTAATAATTTTAATGGAATATAGACTTCTATTCTGTTGAATAGACTCCTCTGTATAAAAAGCTGTAATTCTATTTCCTGTTTCTCGAATAACAACTCTTTGACCTGAGAAATAAAATTCATCTTTTCTAAACTGGTTATATGTTTCACTCGAAATATATTTATTTTTATAAATAATATACCTTCCAATAACATCGCCTGTTAGTATTGGTACTGAACCAACTTCAGAAACTTTATCTTTTCCTATTTCAAGTCCCCTTTGTATTTTTGAGAAATTCTTTATACAAGTTGATTGATATTCAATTTTTGTAATTATTTTGCTGCCAGGAATAAATTTATTCCAATTCTGTTCAGTATTTTTCCATTTGCGGATATTTAATATTGCTGTTGGCATTTGAACGTCTTGAAAAACACCATCCCCTTTATCTAATATTTCTTGTATATCTACATTCTGTAAAAGAAAATTTCTTAAGCTACTGTAATTTAATCCTTTAATAAAAAGTGAAGGAACAATAAATGAAAAAGCTGCGTTAATTTTTAAAAGTTTAATTCCTTTTTCAATAAAATAGGCATATAAATCTCCACAATTAGCTGTCTCAAAACGATTAAGATAATAATCTTGATATTTCGTTACTTGAACATACGGCGGATTTCCAATCACTACATCAAAACCACCATTTTGCATTATTTCTGGGAATTCCTTATTCCAGTCAAAAGCTTTATCTCCTGCAACTTCAGGATCATCAATCAGTGAGTTTCCACATTTAATATTGCTGTTAAGGTCAGAAAGTTGGCGCCCTTTTTTAGCAGTGCGCAGCCAGAGTGAAAGCCGTGCAATCTCAACTGATTCTTCATTAATATCAACGCCGTAAAGGTTGTTTTCCAAAACGGCTTTATCAATGTCAAATAGGGATAATTGACCACAGGATAATTCTGTTTCGATATCCCATATACTTTTATGTTCTGCAATTAAAAAGTTTAGAGCCTGAATTAAAAAAGCGCCGCTGCCACAAGCGGGATCGAGTATTTTAAGAGACAGAAGCCACTCTTTATACTCTTCAAGCTTTTTTACAAGTTCTTCTCCTTTCTTTGATAAACGGACTACACTCCCTGCTGATTTGGATTTATTAAAACAGGTATCATCAATATCGATATCGTTAATACAAAGTTCTTCTTTTTTATCTTTGCAAAGTGTGCCGATGGTGTTTTCTATAATGTATTGAGTGATATATTTGGGAGTGTAAAAAATTCCTTCCTTTTTGCGTTTTGTTTGCTTTTTGATAATTGGTTCGCCTTGAATCTCTGCCGTTATTTCTTCAATTTCGTTAAGAGAATGTTCAAAAATATGGCCAAGAATATTTACATCAATATCTGTGTTAAAATCGTAAGACGAAAGTTTTAAACTATCATCTTTTAGTATTTCATCATCTATCTTGATATTATTTAAAATATCATCAGGAGCAAACAGACCGCCGTTGTATGGTGGCAGTTCATAGTTTTTATATTTATGTCCTTTGTCTAAATGCTCAAAAAACAGCTTAAATCTTCTGTATAAAGGCTGATAAGCTTCAAGTTCTTGTAGTTTCTTCCAATGTTCTACAATTGTTGAAATTGCGTTCGGTGGAATCAGACCTGTATCCTCGGCAAACAAGATGAACAGGAGCCGGTCTAACAGTTTTTGTGATTTTTTAAAGAGAATTAATTTATCGTACTGTGGATTATTTTTTACAATATTGTTAAATATTTTACGTTTGAATTGAGAATAATCTTGATATAGCTGTTTGGAGATATTTTCTTCATGTAAAACAGATTCATTCTTTAACTTTAAAGGAATATCAAAAAAGATGCTCTCTTTACTTAAAATGAGATAAAGAATTTTGAAGTTCTCTTCATTCAATTTAAAAAGATTGAATTCTTCGAAATCAGTGGCGTTATCAATATAAAATCGTATTCTCTCAAAATTAGAGGTAATAATATAACGACAGGAAGGTTGATGATTTTTATAACTGAATGCTTGTTCTGTAATTGATTCGAGATCGGTCGTTTTTGTTGATTTTAGTTCAATAACACCGATAGCATTACCATTTCTTAAAATTGCGCCATCAGCTTTGCGGGCATCCGTAAGATTTTTAAATTCAGTAGTCAGATTATAATTTTCATCCGGATTAATTTTGTATCCTAAAACCTGGACAAAAATTTCTCGCAGGAAACCCTCTTGATAGTTTTCTTCTTTTAAAAGCCGGATATTCTCTATGCGTTGATAATTACCATAGAATTGCTTGAATTTTTGGAAGGCAATCTCAATTGTAGATTCGGAAAGATTTTTAATGTATTTATTGATTACAGATTTTTGAAATAATGACATGAAAGGAATTTAATATAAATATGAGATTTTATACAATTTAATTATGGATTATAATGTAATCTCTCAATTACCAGGAATAAACCTCCGATAAACCGGAGCAGACCGTTTGCTAATGGTATCCCTCTGGGAAAAACGGTTGTAATGCGGAGAGGGAGTTTCAATTAAAACTTTCGCAGATTTCAGATTTTCAAAAGAATATTCAAACCAACTTTTAGTTTCATCTTTCATAAATCATCTCTCCATTTTTAATTTCTGAAAGGAACCAATTGTCGGAAATCCCAGGTTTGATTGGAATTATATCGAGAGGAATTTTGCTAGCAATTTTTCTTGTTAATTTTCGATACTTCATTGCTAAAGATAAATATGATTCTTCACTATCCTGAAAAACTGCAATATCTATGTCTTTAGGATTTTCTGAATTAATAAAAGAGCCAAAAACAACGATTTTCCTTATTTCGCTTTCTCTTGATAAAATTTCTCTTATTTCTTGTTTTAGTCTATCTCTTATTTCTTTTGTTAAATTCATTTTTCTACTTTATTTATTATTAAATTCTAAGACAAAAAAAATTAGAATCAATACATATTTTTCAGAAGTCATGTATATCAGCCATCTTCTGTTTCCCGAATATAATCTATTGTTATTTTCTATTTGAAGCACAAATGAACAGTAAATTTGTTACTTTTATATGTCCCTCAATTAATAAATCTTCGTATTGAGCTAACACCTTAAACAAGTTTCGCAATTACCTCAATATGCGGCGTATGAGGAAACATATCAATCGGTTGGACTGAATCAATCCTGTAATTCCCCCTATCTGCAATTAACTTCAAATCTCTCACCTGTGTAGCGGGATTGCATGATACATATACGATTTTAGATGGATGAATCTGTATAATATCATTAACAAGTTTCGGGTGCATGCCACTGCGGGGCGGGTCTATTATAATCAAGTCCGGAGAGGGTAATTCTTTCAACAACTCAGGTTCCTTTCGAAAGAGTTTATCAAGGTTCCCTTCGATGAACCTGACATTCTCAATTCCATTCAGTTTTGCGTTCTCATTCGCATCCCTAATTGCTTCGGGGACAATCTCAAAGCCAATCACATTTTTTACGCAAGAAGCCAAATAAAGTGCAATAGTCCCTGTGCCGCAGTACAGATCCCAAACAAACTCGTCTTTTTCAAGTCCAGAAAAATTCTTAACAACCTCGTATAACTTCTCTGCCATTAATGTATTGGTTTGAAAGAATGAGCTGGGTGATATTTTAAATGTAAGTTCTCCCAGCTTTTCTTCAATATACTGTTTCCCATAAAGCAGGTTTGTCTTCTCTCCTATTGTAGTTCCGGAAATACTGGTATTTATCGTATTTACAAAACTTGTAAGGTTTGGCAATTTTTCAGACAATTCGTCTGCAAGCGGCATAAGTAATTCAGGTGAATCAGAGCTGGTAACGATATTTACCATCAATTGGTCTGTTTTTTGTCCTTTCCGGATAACAAGATGTCTTAGAAATCCTTTATGGCTTTTTTGGTCATAAGGTGAGAATTTATTTCTCAGTGCAAAATTGCGGACAGAAGAAAGTAAAATGCCGGATTCCTCCGGGGCTATAATGCAATCATCAATATCTATTGCTTTCCAGTAATTCCCCGACGCTCTGAGACCAAGAGTAAAATCTTTCTGCTTCTCTTTATCCAGACCATCTATTATCCATCTTCTATTCGAGAAAGCGAATTCCATTTTATTGCGATAACGGAATATTTTATCGGAGGAGACAGGAAAATTAACAACCGTCTCTTTAAATCCACCAAGATGATGGTAAAGTTCTTTGACCTGATTGTGTAATTGCTTTAGCTGTTCCTCATATTGAAGATTCTGATGTTTGCAGCCGCCGCAATGTCCAAAATAGGGACAAGGAGGTATTATTTCATTATCACTTCTTCTAATAACCTCCAGAACTCTTGCTTCGCCGTAATTTGAAGTTGCTTTCGTTATGTGAGCTTTAACAACACGTCCCGGGACAGCACAATTTGGAATGAAAATGATATAATCATCCACATGGACAATTCCTTTACCACCGAAAGCCAAGCTTTCAATCGTTAGCTCTAATTCCTGATGTTTCTTTACCGGAGGGGACAATTTTTCAGTTTCTTCTATGTCAATTATATATTATCACATTTCACGTTTTAAACTTCACGCTTCATATCTTCACTTCCACTTCATCTATCTGCGATGGGTCCATATACTTTTTTGCATATTTAAGATAAATTTTCTCATTGACAAATATCTTGAACAATTCCGGGTCAATGTGTCGGTCTTTTGCCATAAAACCCATAATCTTCATCGCTTCAGATAAAGTTTTACCTTTTTTATAAGGACGGTCTTTTGCGGTAAGCGCCTCAAAAATATCAGCCAGTGCCATCATCCTTGCTTGAGTAGAAAGCTGCTCATCTTTCAATCCATTTGGATAACCTGTCCCATCCAGTTTCTCATGATGACCACCTGCATATTCGGGCACTCGCCGCAATTTTTTCGGATACGGCAATTTCTCAAGCATCTTAATGGTAACAACAACATGATTATTTATAATTTGCCGTTCTTCCTCGGTAAGAGTACCCTTAGGAATACAAAGATTTTTTATCTCATCCTCGGAAAGCAAAGACTTTTCCTCTTTGTTTATCTCAATTTTCTCGCCACCTATTTTTCTTACACGTTCCTGTTTATCCTGTGCCATAAATTCTCCACCGACATTGGAAGTTTCGAGAAGTAAAAAGTCATCCTCTATATCTCTGACTTTTGCCTCATAAGCCTCTTCTAAGGTTTTTACATCTTCAAAAGACTTACCCTCTGCGATTCTGAGTTTATGTTTTAACAGTTCAATTTCAGCATCTCTCTTTAATACTTCAAATCTCATTTTTATTGTGTTTATCCTATCATAAATTGTTTCCAATTTTGCGGATTTATCTACAACATATTCAGGTGTTGTAATTTTGCCAACATCATGCATCCATGCAGCGATTCGTAGTTCTTTGAGTTGATCTTTGTTGAGATGAAAATGAGTGTACTTTCCGTAATCTATATTATCAACAACATCAGCAATCATCATGGTTAATTTCGCTACACGTTCGATGTGACCGCCTGTATAAGCCGATTTTTCATCAATTGCCGATGCAATTACCTGTATAAATGATTCCAACAACTGTTCCAAATCATGAATAAGGCGAGTATTGGTAATTGCTATAGCCGCTTGCGATGCCAGCGATACAATAAGCTCCTGATCAGGTGTTGAATATGGAACAGTTTCCTTCGTTAAAGGGTCTTGAGCATTTATGAGCTGCAGTACACCGATAATTTCATCCTCGTGGTTTCTCATAGGAACAACAAGCATAGATTTTGATCTGTAACCAGTTTTATTGTCAAAAGCCCGCGTCCCTGTAAAATCAAAACCCTCAACATCATAAACATCCGGAATATTTACAATTTTGCCCGTGAGAGCGACGTGAGCTGAAACCATCGCATGATTCGGTTTGCCATCCTGAAGATAAAGTTTCACGGGATACCAATCTATAGGATTACCGGAAGTTCCTCCCATCCTGATATTCAATGACCCGGTTTGTACAATCTCAAACCTTAAAGACCTTTCGTCGTCATTCATCATATAGAGTGTTCCACCGTCAGATTTCGTAAAATTGCGCGCCTCCTCAAGAATCATTTGAAGAAGTTTGGGCAAATTACGCTCTGCGGAGAGTGCCGCACCAATTTTTGAAAGCTGTTTTACCCTGTCACACATATCGGACAAGGATTGGCGAATTTCAAAAGGGCTATCTAATATTTGCTTTTTCAGTTTTGTATTATCTTCAAAATAGGATAATAATTGGTCAATTCTCTCTGAACACTCGTTTTCTTTCATAATGACTACCTACTTAATGTTTAAAATATTCTCTGATTTTTGATTTTACATTAAAAGCCCGCTTTTCCGTTAAAATCCAAATGACTCCGATAACAAGAATTAATATAAAAAAGTACGCACTCAATTTACCCCTGGGCGAGCCAAATTTAATAAAATCTACAATAGCACTTACCATATAAAACCCTAAGCCAGCACAAACATAAGCCGGTATATTGTCTTTTAAAAAATATTTTATTCCTATCCAGAGCCATAACACAAATAATGCAACCGAAATGTAATTAACTAAGAATTCCGGAATCGTACCAACATTTGACGGCATAAAGACAGCTATGAGAACAACTGGAATTAGAATTTTATAAATTGTTTTTGAAATAATATTCTTCAGGGAAAAAGTTATAAGTCCAATCACACAAGCTGCTACTACACCCTTAAAACAAACTTGAATAAAAACATTCAGCGGCGGCAAATGTGAAGCAAGGAAGTTAGGTAATACAAAGTTAGGACTGGCTATTCCTCCTGTCCATGAAGAGGAAATGATCGAGGAAAATTTACTTATCGCAAACAATCCCATAATTAAAAGGGCAGAGGAAAAAACAGCATCTGTTGAATAAACCTGTCTCCGATCCTTCCTAAATGAATAGAGCAAATGTGGGTAAAGAACTACGATCGAAATTATTAGAAGAAGTGTCAATCCCCAAACTCCAATACCCTTCAGTAAAGTTAGGAGTATCCACAGTATATTCCAAACTCCCAAAGACCAGGTTGTATTATAGCCTAGCTGTGCTTCCTTATAAAGTAAAATTTCTCCCAATATTACAAGCAAAGCGATAGCTAAGGAAACCACTATCGCTGGTTTCCATTCAACGGTTTGACTTTTAAATTTCTTCAGAAAGAACAGAATAGCTACAACAGCAAGCGCTACTATTATGCCAATCTGTAATCCTATACGAACAGAATCAGTAACGGTTCTTTGGGTTTGAATACGAACCCAATCTTCAGGTAATTTGTAAAAACGGTCAAAGGAAGATACTTCATCACCCCTTACGATTATTTTAAATCTTAACTTTCCTTTATTAATGTTAGAAGGATGCCCCATTCTGGCTTCCCATATAAAGGTGTGATCTGTTCTATTCTCGAGTTGCTGGGAAAATGCTTCCTTTAGCTCAAACTCCGACAAATTAATATCTTGCTGTGCAAGAAAGGCTTCCGCTCTAAGAATTGCATTCTCCTTTGTTAGCGTATAACCGGGAGCGGTTTCTTCTATTATGTGGTTGAAGCTAACAACTACATTATCCATCGGATTCACATAAACTCTATACTCTTCTTTTTCCAACGGCTTAAAAAATCTTACATACCAAACAGATGAATTTGGAAGATATTGAGCAAGAACCGTGTTCAATTTTTCCAACGAAGAATTTTCTATTGCATACTTTCCCCATATAGATTCATAATTCTTTTCTAAGCCAATAGCATATTTGAAATTTTGTGGGTCCACACCCTTATTCTCAATAAACTTTTTTGCAGTATTTATTATCTCTTTCTTCTGAACAGGATAATGATAAAATTCCCCGACCTTTTCTGCGGGTATAAAAAAGGTAATTAAAAATATCAACCCTAAAATCGCCCCTGTTCTCAGCCTTTTTTTAGAAAGCGGTTTATATTTGATTTCGGGGATAACCTTAACCTCTTCCTCAACTTCCACCGGTTTAACTATGCCTTCTATTTCATTCGTGATACCCCGGGAACTTGCGAATCTGCCATTTTTTATATACATAAAAAGATTGTACAAAAGAGGTATAAACATAATCCCCGCTGCTAACGCTCCGCTAATGACAAGATAAGTGCTTCCTGTTCTAATCAGTATTAATGATGAATAGAGAGCATCAACTGTATAATGCCATACCAGTACAGTGAGAATATTTAGTTTTAAAAATACCACTCCGATGATTACACCAAAAATACTTACCTCAACTCCCCTTATCCAGAACGGCTGATTGGGGTAGTTCGCATGAGCAAATCCCCATATTGCTGCCGGGATTAGAATAGCCAGCACTTTAGATTTTAATAATCTTTCCAGGAATGGAATTGAAAACATTCGGAATGTAAATTCTTCAATAACTGCCGGTGCAAATCCTGCAAATATAACGAATATCCATGGGAATGCAGTGTTAAGTATTCCTGAATATGGGACCTCGGCAGGTGACCATGCACCGTAACGCTTCGCAGAAAGATAAAAGAAAGTCTGAAACGCCATAAACAAAAAAGCCAATGAAATTCCAACCAAGAGACTAAAAAAGAATCGCTTAGTCCTCATTCCCTGCAAACTGAAAGTCTTGGTCAGGGAAATTTTCTTTGTGTAATGCTGACGATAAAGAGTCTCTCCCGCTCCAGCAATCAGCGTCACTAAAAGCCCGAAGAAAAGAGATTTAAGGATTCCCAGAATTATTAATGTACCGTAAAAATTGCCCAGACTTTGATTTGTATCAAAATTATATACTGTTATCGGAATCCTGTTGAAAACAGAAAATAGCTGCAGGCAAAAAGTTATCACCCCAAAGATTACAGCTGTTTTTAAACGAACATCTCTCTTTGAAATACGAATAATGGATATTATTAGCGCAGCAATTAAAATCATCAGAAAAAAGATTTCCGCAATCGCTGCTGTCGTGGTATTAAGAGACCGTAAATGCTTATATTCTCGCTTCCATTCTTCAGGAATCTTGAGATATTCCCTGTACTTACCAATCTTATTTCCCTGCACAAGAATCTCAAATCGGTAAGTAGCGTTGTAGACTTCTATACCCTTCTCTTTATAAGTAAATAAATAATCAACACGGTTTGGTTTAATTTCTGTCTTTTCGTCAACGAATTCCCAATTCCCCATTTCCACTTCGAGAATATCCCTCAGGAAGGTATGGCTTAATCTACGCGCTTCATCAATTGGCAAACTTGGAGATGAAGCTTCTTCGGGAATAATATGTTCAAATAGTGTGATCTCTCCAGCCGGAGTTACATTTACTTTAAATTCTTCCTTAGATAGAGATTTAAACCACCTATTTGACCAGTGCCAGATTTTGAATTCTTTATTTAACAGATTGCCTGATTCCTCTACCCCAACCTCTTTTTCAATAAACACTTTAGATGCGTTATCATAATCAAAAGCAATTGCGTGGTGATAATCCGATAAACCAATATTGAGTTTTCCTAAAAATTGTTCGGCAATTCCCCTCGATTCTTTCCTGTCGACATCAAACTTAATCGTCTGCTCCGGAAAAGCCTTCCCATAATTATTAAGCTCAAACCAAAGTGAAAAAATGATAAGTAAAATACATAGGGATACATAAACGAAATCTCTTTTTTTAAATCTATCCCCCATAATTCAGCCTTTTATAAATATAATCACCTGCAATTTTAATTACATCTAAACAGTATAAAGACAAAAGACTCCGTTATAAAAAACGGAGTCTAAAAAAATCTCTTCTTAAAACAAGTTATCTGTTTTCAGAGATAGAAAATTAACCCTTACGTCCACGCGCCATTTTTGCACGTGAAATATCGCCATCTTTGTCTACAAAATAAAGATAACCTTTCTCTCTCTTTACGCCGGCTTTATGAATAACTTCTGCACCACCGCCTTTGTCGCCGCCGCGTGCCATTTTTGAACGTGCCAAATCACCATTTTTGTCAAGATAGTACAAGTAGCCTTTTTCCTTTTTAACGCCACAACTTACAACTTTTTCTGCCATAATAAGTCCTCCTTTTGATTTTCTGTCAGTAATATCATCATTTGTGTTAATGTTAATAGACTACATTTAAAATGTCAAGACTTTCTTCCCTTAATAAGAGATTTTTTTTAATTAAAATATTTTATAATTATTTGTTCAGCAACGCTTAAAAGTGAGATTTAAAAAAAGTTCTCTGCACATTATTATTTGTCGATTTATCAAACGATACGAGTTGCAAGGAATTGAATAATCAACAAATAATGACAACCTACAAATTATCTCAACAACACAACTTTTCTATGCGAGCTGAAACTGCGTGCAGTCATCTGGCATATATACATTCCTCCGGGAACAGGCGTTTCTTTCAAATCTAATCCATTCCAGTATATGTCATAAATTCCCGGGGAGTGATTGCCTGAAGCGAGAACCTTTATCTTTTTCCCCAGGATATCATAAATAGTAACCTCTATAGGACCATACTTTGCAACCTCATATCGAATACGAGTTTCGGCATTGAAAGGATTTGGGTAATTCTGGTGTAGATAAAACCTTGTGGGACCAAGTGCTTTTCCCAGGCTTCTTCTCGAACTTATCGTAGTAAAGGCAAAGGGACGAATATTGGTATTGGATGCCCATATTTCATTACCAAAATTGTCAAAAGCAACAACCTTCCAAAAATACTTTGTAAAGTAGTTGAACTTTTGTATAGGAGTATAAACTACCGAATCACCTTCTGAAGGAGAAAGAACAACTACTTTAGTATTAATTAAAAATAGACTGTCAGTACTAAAATAGAGGTAATACCTAATATTGCTTCCCGGATCTTTGTCATAAGTATTTTGCCACATAAAGCTGGCATCTATTGACACGGAATCTTCATTAAAATAAGGCGACAGGATTAAAAAAGGCTCGGGCGGCTTATCTTCAGAATTAACTCCAAAAACCACCTGCTGAGACAAATCGGATTTATTTCCATCCGGATCAACAGCAGCCACCTGATAAACGTAATATTTATCCTCTTTTAATAACGGTAGGTATAAACTTGTAACCCCAGGTTTACTCTTAACCTGCTTCACTTTTTTTGTATTATCTGAGCAAAAATATCGGACAATGTAGTATATATCTCTTTCAGTTTGCCCTGGATCCGGATCGTCCTGCAGTTGGAAAACAATGTCATCTGACGGATTGAAAATGTTCCCATCTTTAGGTGACAATAAAAGCGGTTGATGCGGAGGAGCATTACCTAAATCAACAATAAAAGAACCAACTTGATATCTCAACGTTTCCAATCCTTCAACATCTCGTGCCATCACTTTCCAAAAATAAGTGCGGTGATTCTCAAGGTTTTTGGTTTGATATTCATAAACTTCAGGAGACAAATGAGCGGTATCAGTTATTTTAGTAAATAAAGAATCTATGGAAATATATACAGAATATTCTTTCAAGCCACCACCAAGATTCTCATCGGGAGCTACAGAGCGGTTCCAGTATAATTCTGGAAATCCTTTGATAATTTCGCCGTGAATTGGCGATCTTAAACTGAATTGAGAGGGAGGTTCATTTATTTTGTTCACAAAAAAGTTAAACAGCTTGCTCCATTCAGAATACTCTACTCCATCATGAGCTCTAATCTTTGCAAAATATTCTCCGTTTTCCACAAAGTTGAATCTACAAATATGAATCCCGCTGTTTTCCGAAATGACTATTTTCGAGAATGTTGTATCAATCAGTGTTTTTAATCCTTCAGCATCAGAAGTAATCTTTATTTGATAGAAAATATCACCATCTTTTAGTTCTTTATCCTTAGATAAAGTAAAAGGGAAAAGCATTTCTTTGTTACGAAAAACATGACCATTTTGTAGTTGAAAAAACGGCTTAGATGGAGGAGTATTCATATTAAATTCTATTTGCTTCCATTCAGACCAACCAAATTTAGGAGCCTTTGCTCTGATAGAAAATTTATATGTTATTCCATCATGTATATCTCCTAGACTTATATATCGAAATGTTGTATCATCAAAGGCTCTAACGCCTGATTCCCAGATAGTTGAATCAGCTTCTGCTTTTTTCTCAACTAATACCATTTCTACTAACAAATGCTCAACAAAATGCGAGTAGCTCCACCTGAATTGTAAAGCATGGTTGATGCATTGGTTGAGGTCTTCTTCACCATCCAAAATCAGATTGGTTATAAAAAAACCGCTGTCAGATGAAGAAAATCCAAAAACTGTAAGCGGTAATATCAGAAGCGTAAAAATAAGATAAATTTTACTTGATATTCCTGCATTTTTCCTATAGTTACGTTTAATAAAAATCCCTATTTTAAATTTGATAAATAAAGGGATTGTTTTACATTCAAAATCTTGTATGTAGCTGCGGACTGTCAAGTCTGCAGTTGAATTGAAAGATTCAATAAAAGGCAGTAGTTTACACTCTATAAAGCTATTTATTAAATCCATGGTAGATAATTCTGAATTAAAAAATGAATTTAAGGACCTGGCACAAGGTTCATAAAAGTTCCGTTACGAACTCACTCGTAACGGTGTTTCAAACCTGCTACAAGTTAGCTCGTGCCAGAACTAAAAAAGGTTGTATGTAGCTGCGATCAGGCAGTTGCCGGACCGCAGTTGAACCGCAAGGTTCAATAAAAGGTAAGAGTTTGTATTATCAGTAGTTTTTCTGTTTTCTCCGAAAACAATATCGGACACGACTGTCCGATACTACCTTTGAATTAAAGTTACGTTGTGAGCTAACTCGTAATGGATATATTAATACCTTGTTTCAACTATTCATCTATTGTCAGTTAATTCCATGGAGTTTATTGGTTAATTTTAATTGAAAAAATTTACTTATTCTCTAATATTATCCATTTTTTTATTTTTGTTAATTTTATTTTTTAAAAATATCCGAATGTGAACCAGTTCTGACCAAATATATTGCCTTATCATCCTCCTTCCAGATTAGAAGCAAATCCGTTTCAATATGACATTCTTTGTAACCGGACAAATTTCCCTTCAATGGATGTGATTGATATTTGCCAGGAATATTTTCACCCTTTTCAAGATGACGAATCAGGATATCAAATTTGGTAAAATTTACACCACGTCTAACAAGTCTTTTCAAATCCTTTTTGAATGCTTTAGACACAATTACGGACTTTTTCACACCGGTCATTTATTGTTGATTCCAAGGTCTTTATACATTTCATCAACGCTGTCATAGCTCGTCAGGTTACGATTTTTCTCAATATCATCAATTGCTTGTAATGTTTCCTTATTAGGGATACGCAATTCAAATGGGATACCGCGATAGTAAATAACCTGCTTTAAAAACAGATTAATAGCACCAGTCATTGTTAAGCCCAGGTGCCTAAAAACCGATTCTGAGTTTCTTTTAATTTCTTCCGATGTCCTTATATTAATACTGGCTGTTTTACTCATTATTTTACCCTTTCATATAACTAAATAAATGTAATGCTATGTATTGCTAATAGCAACACAATTTTAATATTAAAATAGATTTACACAGGTCAATAAGATATTTTTTCTGTTAAAATGTGGCTTCTCTTTGAGCTTTATTAAGTCTATGGCAAATAATGCTGAATTAGAAAAATGAATTTAAGGACCTGGCACAAGGTTCATAAAAGTTCCGTTACGAGCTCACTCGTAACGGTGTTTCAAACCTGCTACAAGTTAGCTCGTGCCAGAACTAAAAAAGGTTGTATGTAGCTGCGATCCGGCAGTTGCCGGACCGCATTTGAACCGAAAGGTTCAATAAAAGGTAAGAGTTTGTATTATCAGTAGTTTTTCTGTTTTCTCTGAAAACAATATCGGACACGACTGTCCGATACTACTATGTCGTTTCCTACTTATCGCTGCAATTATTTATTTATTAAATTCCAAATTTCCCCGAGGGGGTCTCTTTCCCAGCGGGATCTCTTCGAGACGAGACAAGCACCAAATATCAAGTAAATTCCAATAAACAAATATAGAAATTCAAAATAGTTTAGTTCATTTTAATTTGAGATTTTGAAATTATTTGTAAATTATCCCAAGGGGACTCATTCGGAGGAAATTGTAATTTGGGATTTTCTTTAATTGCTAAGTTATTTTAGAAACGCTATACTACTATTGAATTAAAGCTCCGCTACGAGCTCGCTTGCAACGGAGTACCATCCAAATATTCTGGTATGAGTGAGCTCATACCATAACTAAAATTACTTCTTATAATCAGCCAGAACTCCTAAAACGTAATCAATATCCGCTTCAGTGTGATCAGCACAAACCTGAAATCTTATCTCTTCATCACCTTTCGGAACTACTGGATAATTCAGCCCTGTTCCAAGAACGCCATGCTCAGTAAGATAATTAACAAGTTCAGATGTCTTCTTTGTATCACGTATCATTAATGGCACAACAGGATGATCGCCCTTGATAGTTTCGTAACCTAACTCTCTCAATCCAGTGTCAAACTTCTTCGTCATAGCCCTGAGGTGTTCTAAAATTTTAAGACCTTCAGCACTATCAAGAATATCGATTGATTTCATAGCGGCACATGATTCTGAAACAGTAATCGGATTTGAATAGATATACATTGGTGCTGTTTCACGAAGGTATTCAATTATTGTTGAGGACGATACAACATAACCACCGTTTACTCCGAATGCTTTTCCTAATGTTGCAACCAGGATATCAACTTTTCCACCTGTGTATTCCTCCGTTCCTCTTCCGGTTTTCCCCAACGCGCCAACACCATGAGAATCATCTGCAATTGTGATTACACCTTCCTCGAAATCGTCATTATACTTATTACAAATATCGACAATTTCGTTTAATGGAGCATTATCACCTCTCATGCTGAAAATCCCGTCTGTAATGACTAATGCCCTTTTACCTTTCCCGATACTCTTTTTGAGCTTAATATCAAGGTTAACCATATCATTGTGTTTGTAAATAACTTTTTCTGCAGGTCTGGATAGTCTTATCGCATTGATAATGCAGTTATGATTTAGTTCATCACTTACCACAACCGTCTCTTTTGTTGTTAAGGGTACTATAACGCCAATGCTTGCAACATAAGCAGAGCTAAAAATCATTCCTGCTTCCCTGCCGTGAAATTTTGCCAATTTCTCTTCCAGTTCAATATGTGGTTTATGAGTTCCACTGATAAAACGGACAGCTCCGGGGCCTGCACCAAATTTTTTAGCAGCATCTTCTTCGGCTTCTATTACCTCGTCTCGTAAAGACATACCTAAATACGAATTGGAATTCATCTTAATAAACTCTTTGTCACCCCAACCCTCAAGTAAATAGCGCGGACCCTTTTCACCTTCTGCTTTTTTAACCTTAACGATAATTTTTTCTTTTCCCTTAGCTCTTCCGCTCTCTTTTAAATCTTTTAATTGATTGTCAAGAACTTTTAATAAACGACTCAACGTCATTTTGTCCTCCTATTATTTTTCTAATACAACTATTGCACTTGCTAAATCTTTTAAGTGAGAGAGAGAAACTTGAATATTTGTAACCTTGCTTTGTTCAATAAATTTCTTTGTCTTA
The DNA here is from genome assembly GCA_964441235.1 of uncultured bacterium. Taxonomy (GTDB): domain Bacteria; phylum Fidelibacterota; class UBA2242; order UBA2242; family UBA2242; genus BS750m-G69. Next base: position 133,915 of record CAYTUQ010000002.1, read on the forward strand.
CCATATAAAACAATTTCCGGCTTTCCAAGTTCGTTATTTGCAATTTCTATATCTTTGAAGGTAAGACCCCCTCGCCAGCCTGTTCCAATAGCTTTGAAAAAAGCCTCTTTTGCAGCAAAACGAGCGGCATAATTTTGGACTTTAGTCTTTCTGGATTCACAATATTGAATTTCTTTTAGAGTAAATATCTTCTCTTTGAAACGATTTCCCTTTGAAATCTCCTTCTCTATGCGTTCAATCTCTATTATATCGGTTCCAATTCCGAAAATCATGGCGTCCTTAATCTAAGATTCAACCCTCTCCCTGAACTACAATTTAAGCTTTTTCTTTAACTTCTTAAGCATATCTTCTGTCATCTTTGAAAGATCATATTCCGGTTTCCAGCCCCATTCTTCACGCGCTGCAGAATCATCCATTGAATTAGGCCAGGAGTCTGCAATTGCCTGTCTAACTGGATCAACATTATATGTCATCTCAAATTCTGGAATGTGTTTCTTAATTTCAGCACAAATATGCTCAGGTGCAAAGCTCATAGCAGTAACGTTAAAAGCGTTTCGATGTTTCAATTTATCAGGGTCTGCTTCCATAAGGTCTATCGCTGCATTTATTGCATCAGGCATATACATCATATCCAGATAAGTCCCCTCAGCAAGAAAACAGGTATATTTTTTATTTTTAAGAGCTTCATAATAAATTTCTACAGCATAGTCAGTTGTACCACCTCCCGGTAATGTAACATTGGAAATAATGCCGGGGAAACGGACTCCACGAGTATCCACGCCAAACCTTTTAAAATAATAGTCACAAAGCAGCTCGCCACTAACTTTGGTTACACCATACATTGTATTCGGACGTTGAATAGTATCCTGAGGGGTATTATCAACAGGAGTCGTTGGGCCGAAGGCACCAATTGAACTTGGAGTAAAAACAGCGCACTTATTTTCACGAGCAACTTCCAACACATTATATAGACCGTTTATATTTACGTCCCAGGCAAGTTGAGGCTTGGCTTCAGCAACAGCTGAAAGTATTGCAGCAAGATGAAAAACTAAACTGATGTCATACTTTTTAACGATATTGTCAATCGCTTTGATATCACAGCAATCAATATATTCAAAAGGACCTGAACTGAATAATTTTTCACCTGGTTTTGTTCTATGCCCGGCTGCTATAACATTATCATTCCCGTATCTTTCACGAAGAGACATAGTTAATTCAGAACCGATTTGTCCTACTGCACCAGTAACTAATATCTTTTTCATTTCTCCACCACAAAATTAAAATATTTTCCCATACTTAATAACTCATAGTAATTTATATATTAAATTTAGTTAACTCTCAACATATAAAGCACGATATTTACAAATATCAAGCCATCTATTCACAGCAAATTGCTGCGCATTAAAATCCAATCAAAAAACACTCGTTAAATAAAAATTAAAAATCATATTTCAACGAATAAAATACAAATCTTACAATTTCTCTTGCTCACTCGTCAGAAAAACTGTTAGATTCCAAACCGATATTTCTAATTGTCATTGACTTACCAAATCTCTCGATAAAATAAATTGGAATAAAAAATGACTCTCATCTGGATAAGTTTTTTAGCCGCTTTAATTTTAATGATAACAATTGCCCGTAAGAATCTATGGCTGGGGTTAGCCGCAGGTGCGCTAATCCTTGGTTTACTGAATCTTCCAATAATCGAAGTTATCAAAATATTTATAAGCACAATTACTGATACTTCAATTTTATTACTGGCTGTTTCTGTTGGAATTATTCCTCTTATAGGCGGGACATTGGAAATCTCCGGTTTGATGAATGATCTAATCAAATCCCTTAGAATGAAGAGCAGAACATTTCTTATGCTTGCGCCTGCATTTATGGGAATGCTTCCTATGCCGGGTGGTGCTCTTCTCTCTGCTCCGATAATTTCTAAAGTTGGAAATCACGTCTCTAATAATGACTATACAGCAATCAATGTATGGTTCAGACATGTTCTGATACTAATCTATCCTCTTGGCGCACTTTTAGCAACAACCAAGATGGCAAATTTAAACCTCTACTATGAAATGCTTTTACTTATTCCCGGTTTCATTTTGCTTGCTGTGTTGGGAAATATCTTTCTTTTAAAATCTGTAGATGCCAATCATAAACTCGAAGGGACTTCTAACTTAAAAAAATTATTGATACCTGTTCTGGTAATTATTTCTGCTCCGGTTATACATATTACATTAATGTCATCATTTAAAAACATTCTTCCGGAAATACCTTTACTAATTGGGGTAGCTTTCAGTCTATTTCTCGCTTATTACTTTGGCAAACTTCCAATAAAAAGTTTCAAACAACTATCAATTAAAATGAAACCATGGAAATTCTTCATGATAATAATAGCAATGTTTATCTTCCTCAACATGTTTAAAGCATCAAATGTGTCTGCCGCTATATCAGTGATAGTATTCTCAAAGACATTCCTGATAGTCGGGATCGGTGTTTTTCTCGGCTTTGTAACAGGCAGGGTTCAGGTACCTGTATCTATTTTATTACCGATTTTCTACTCCAAATTCGGGATTGAAAGCATGACCCCTATCGTATTTGCTATAATGTTCTTTGCTGTTTTTATGGGCTATGTTGTTTCACCTGTTCATCCATGTGTATCAGTCACTTTAGAATATTTCCACACGGAATTAAAAGATTTCTATAAGAAATTATCTATCCCAACGTTGATCTCAATTGTGGTCGTTACTTTAATCTCGATATTTCTCATAGGTTAAAAAACCCCTCTGAAAACCAATATATACTTTTTACAATTTCCCATGAAAAAATTCAAATACATTATTGAGTTCACTTATCCCAGGGGGCTCTCTGATGAGAAAAAACAGGAAACCGCCAATGCTCCTCCCAACGGGATCCCTACGGGGAAAAGAGTCTATGGAAACTCCAATCCCAAAGGGATCTCTATGAGATAAGCTCTAATTGTTTTTGTCGAGGACATCCGCCAGTTGGCGGATATTGAGCTTACAGGTATTATTTTTACATTTTTTGACTGCCCGTCCCGATTCATCGGAAGCAGGCGAGTACATTTCGTGTCTTTCTGTAGTAGACTAATTATTAATTTGACTATTCACTACATTATTTATTAGAATTGGTAGTGTTTCGATTGATTCTACCATTATGAAAAAACTTCTAATTATTTTAATCATTATAAATACCGGATTGTACGCACAATCAACTCCATCCATTTCAGGTTTTGTCCGTGAAGATGCAACAGGCGAGCCGCTCTCTTATGTAAATGTATTTCTAAAAGGGACATATTGGGGCACAGCCACAAAACAAGATGGCTATTATGTCATCCCATCAGTTCCAGCGGGGAAATATGATTTGATGGTCTCAATTATTGGCTATCAAGATACAACACGATCAATTATCATAGAAACAGGGAAAAATCTAAGGGTTGATTTTCGGCTAAAGGTTTCACCTATCATCGGAGAAGCAGTAACTGTTACGGCAGAACGAATGAAGTTTAAAGAAAAAATGGAATTGAGTACCATCAATCTCACAATGCGGGAAATCAAAGTTGCACCCGGTTTCATTGAGGCAGACGTTTTTCGTGCGATACAGCTGCTGCCGGGTGTTCAATCACTGAATGATTTTTCCAGCGCTTTATACGTTCGCGGAAGCACTCCTGACCAAAACCTGATAATGCTGGATGGAATAACTGTCTATAACCCGTTTCATTTAGGCGGTGTATTTTCTACGTTTAACACAGACGCAATAAAAGAAGCAGAATTCTCTGCAGGTGGATTCTCTGCTAGATATGGTGGGCGTATGGGATCAATTCTCAATATTATCAATAGAGAGGGAAATACGGAAGAATATACAGGCAAGGCGAATATTTCTATCATTTCCAGCAAAGCTCTTATCGAGGGACCCATTCCGAAGTGGACAAAATTAAAAGGTTCATGGATGCTGGCAGGACGGAGGACATATTTTGATAAGGTCATTGATGGAATTATATATTTACGTAAAAAAATTGCCAATAAATATGATCCCTATTTTCCTGGATTTCCTTATTACTTTTATGACCTGGAAGGTAAAATTAATCTTGATATAACTGTGAACCATAAATTGACTTTGAGTTCCTTTTATGGAGATGATGTACTTTATTTTGATTTTGAAGATAAATATTCATACGATGACCCTCAGGAAAGTTATTATGATGAAAATAAAGATGAAGGAGCGCTTGACTGGCGATGGGGGAATCGTACAAATAGTTTGACATGGCGCTGGATAGTTTCACCAAAACTAATTGTTAAAACCTTTCTTGCGGAAAGCCGTTTCCGCTTCTGGATTGATATGGACGATAAAAGTGAGGGAATGTATATCGAGAACGGGGATACATCTAAATGGAGAGATGAATATAATTTCGATGTGTTTGATATTGTTAAAGACAAAACCATTGAGACGGAGATAATGTGGATTCCTAATGACAAACATACAATTACTTCCGGTTTGCAGCATAAGCAGTTGGATTTTAACCTGGGTATGACTTTTAAGTGGGGAGAGCTGGAGGAAGAGAAATTTGTCACTCATAAGGATACAGCCCTCTGGATGCTCGATAAACCATTTGAGCAATCACTTTATTTCCAGGATAAATGGCATATCAATCCGCTCTTTTCGTCTCAATTGGGATTAAGGATGAGCCGCTATAGTCTTCACGATAAAATATATTTTGAGCCAAGGATTGGGCTTAAATACCTGCTGCAGGACAATCTTGCGTTAAAATTGTCCTGGGGTAAATATCACCAGTTCCTGACAACTGCAAACCCGCAGGACGAAAATTTCAGATTTATTGATATCTGGCTGGCAATACCGAAAGATAGACCGGCAAGCAGGGCATATCATACAATTCTTGGGATAGAATATCTTACCCGTCAGGATGTTCTTTTTAGATTGGAAACTTACTATAAGGATTTTGGTAACTTAATTACATTGAAGCAGGGTGACATGTTCGCAGAAGATGAAGGTGAAATACGTTTTGATCCTTTCAACGAATTCTGGGATACTGACGCCTATGCTTACGGCTTGGAGTTTCTTGCGAAAAAAACAACCGGTAAAGTTCAGGGATGGATTGGTTACACCTTCGCAGTTACTAAAAGAAAAACAGAAGTTCAGCCCTGGTACTTTCCAAAATATGACCGCACTCATACTGTCAACATTGTCGGTGATTGGCAGTGGACAAAGCGAATACATTTAAGTTCCGCTGTTTCATATTCTACCGGTAATCCATATACCCCGATTTTGGGGAGATATGAGAAATGGGAGGAAGAGTATTGGGGCGGCATGTCTTCCTGGTGGTTAAACAACAAATATTTAGTGGGTAAAAAGGACAGTGTAAGATACCCATCTTATTTCCGGTGGGATGTAAGCTTAATCCATCGGAAACCTATAAAGTTTGGCTACAGGGAGTGGTATTTACAAATCATAAACCTAACGAATCATATGAACACGTTTATGTACTTTTATGATGAAAAATACAATTATGAAACAGATCAAACGGAAGGTGTAAGGCGTTTTGGCGTCCCAATGTTTCCATTTATTCCAACACTTGGAATAAGGTTTGAGTTTTGAGAAGAGAGAATAGACCATGAATGACGCCTGTCTGTGTCCGTAGGCTGCCGTACAGGCAGGCGAATTATCGCAAATATAAATAGACAGAATCAATGATTTCTAAAAAAACATTCAATCTATATCCAAACCTGCTCATTATTATCTCCATTCTGTCTTTAGCAACTTGCGGGAAATGGGGATGGGAGGATGTTACATCAGACCATGAGCCAGTTTTTAATGTATTTGCTCTTATATCACTTGATACGACAATACAAAGTTTCGTACGTGTACATCAGACACTTGACCTACAGAGCCCCGAAGAAGAGATTATCTGCAAAGACACAATCTGGTATGGAGATGGTCCTTATGACTTTAGGTTGCGTGATTTATGGGAATCACAATATCTTGTGAAAGATGCTACTGTAACAATTTCCGATGGAATAAAAGATTATGTCTTTTCTTATGTTAATTTCGAACATGATTATTATTTGGATGAGGAAACGATATACTTAGATACGCTTGGCCAATTCCATCCCGAACCCAATACTAAATATTTTTTAAATGTCTCAACGCCTGATGGTAAAAAATTAACAGGTGAAGTGACTACTCCACCTATTCCGGTTATATACAGTGAACAGATTCCAGATACCGTATATATCCGAAAAACTTTTACCGTTACCTGGAAGCCATTAGAAACAGTTCACTCATTAATTCGAACAAGTTCTATTCTATACTGGATATGTGGTTCTGAACAGCGAGATGTCATGGAGCCTGGAGATTCGAGCTGGACATCATCAATTGTAGATTGTCATTATTATGAAAATGAAAGTAGTGAGCCCGATAGTTTAATGATTGAAATGCGCACACTGGATGATAATTATTATGAGTACTTTTTAAAACATGCCTGGGAGGACGAGTTTGTTTCCTTTCTTCTTGGAGGCGGCGATGCAGGTTTGACAATCGGAATAGAGGGCGGATATGGCGTCTTTGGGGCAATTGCTGCCGATAGGGTTTACAGGGTGATAGTTCCATAAGAAGGTTGTTAAGATTACTATGGTATTAGGTTATTGTGCTAAAGGCTATTGGAGAAAGAAATAAGTAATTATGAATTATAAATTTTGAATGATGAATAGCGAATTTTTAAGTAGTAACCTTAAAACAAAATGGATGGTTCTGAACATAATGTTGCATAAGTATTTTAGAAGAACAGGAGAAGTGTGATGAGTAAAGCTCTATATCTAATTGCATTTATAGTTTCTATACCGGTTCTGTTCTCAAGTTGTTCTGAGTTTGAGGGTGATGAATATGAGACAAGCAGTATATATATCATGAATGTTGATGGAAGTGATGAAGTCAGATTAACAGATAATAAGGAAGATGATTATCACCCGGAATTTTCACCCGATGGTTCAAGAATCCTTTTTCACTCTTATAGAGATCGTGAAGGGTTATTCATAATGAATACAGATGGAAGTGATTTATCTTTGCTTATTGCAGGTGGATTCTATGATTTTGGGTTTTCACCTGATGGTTCAAAAATCATATTTTCATTCTATTATGGAATCTGTGTTTTAAATGTGGATGGAAGTGGGTGTGATACACTAACGCTTAACGAAACATATTGTGCTTATCCTCGATTCTCGCCTGATGGTAGTAAGATAATTTTTTCTGTATTCAGAGAAGACTCAGTAATTGGTGGTGTGATTACTCGTTATATTATGGAAAGTGACGGAAGCAATATTATTAAATTGTCTGAAGACAAAGGATGGGGGTGGTTTTTTCAAGAATTCTCTCCTGACGGATCAAAAATTATTTATATTACTGAATATGAAGGCATACAATCTATCTGCATTATAAATATAGATGGAAGTGGTAAGACAAAATTGACAAACACTTACAGTACTCAGAGTGTAAAATTCTCACCCGACGGATCAAAACTGCTTTTTGAAGCATATAGCGGTGATAACTATGAAATCTTTATCATGAATGCTGACGGAACAGATAAAACCAAGCTTACTGATGATCCAGGAGATGATAAGTCTCCTCAGTTCTCACCTGATGGTTCAAAAATTGTATTCGTTTCTGATCGAGATGGTAATAATGAAATTTATATTATGAACGCAGATGGGAGTGACCAAACAAATCTGACATGTAATACCAGATGGGATGATGCCCCGCAATTTTCGCCTGATGGAAAAAAGATCATGTTTCAGTCTGGTAGCGAATAAACTAAATGTGGTGATTCAGGTTTGACAATCGGTGTAGAGGACGGATATGGCGTCTTCAGGGGCAATTGCTGCCAATCGGGTTTAAAGGGCAGTAGTGACATAACAAGGTTGTTAAGTGACTATGTTCAGAACTCAGTAAAAACACAAATAAAGTGGAAAACAATCGCAAATAAAATGCTCGAAGCTGTCATTCTGAACGAGGTACGAGTGAAGAATCTTTATTGGTATTTCGTCAGAGATTCTTCTTCGCTTCGCTTCATCAGAATGACATTGATAGTAATTTTTATTTGCGATTGTTTTTTAAGATTCATCAAATTTACTGAGTTCTGATGTTATCTTCAAGCATGAAAGCAAATAGAATAGATTGAATATCGAACAAGCCTGCCTGCCGTAAGGCATGAGGGCAGAAAATGCCCGAGGCAAAGGATTTGAAGTAAAATTAATCCGTAAGCTGGCGGATTCAAAAAATATTCGTTCCTACCGAAAGTATCTCTTCGAGACAAACGTCCAGATATTTTCGGGAGAACGAGCAGAAACTCACCCTGTAACTCTTGTTTCCAAACTCTTTGTATAAAGGTAGATTGTTGCCAACAGATGAAGAGGGAAATCCTCTGGATGGGGTTATAACGTTTTCTTACAGTGATTTCTGATAGACAGCGCCGGGTTCATGTATTTAATAAAAGATTCGTTAGGGCTTTTTTATTCAAGATGATTTGAGAATTCCAGTTAATTCTTCTGGGTCGTAGGTTCTTATTAAAGCATGTTTAAAATCTTTAATGTTTCTGGTCGCAATTCCATCAATATGACTCAGATTCGCTGACTCATGTAATACTGCATCTTCAAAATCACTAATTTTATGACTGGACGCAGATTTAAATATGGATTCATTTAATTCGGTCAATTCAAAAATATTTATCATGTTTTTAATTAGTTTCTTTGCTTCCCCCTGATCCTTTTACTTTGGTAACTAAATAAGCAATAGTTGTTATAGTTGTTGGACAAACATATCCCTCAATATTTCCGCGCTCAACTTCTGATATTAGATAAGTAGCAGCATTATGATATGGTTTACGAAGAAGTAACAAATCCAATATTACATTCGTATCAAATAGAATTTTCATAAGTACTTGCCTTCAAGGTATTTCTTATAATCCGTTTCATCAATATTAGAATCTGCGAGAGCACCATATAAAGATTTTACATTTGGTGGTAATTCTATATCTTCAACAAGTTCTTTTTTGGTAAGTATCCTAAAGTAATCTGCAACCATTTTGGAAAGCGATTTACCCTTTTTATCAGCAACAGATTTTGCCAGGTGTATCAATTCATCTTCCATTCTCAAAGTCAATTTCGTCTGCATATTATCTCCTTGTACGTCATACTATCATATATTAATACGTCATATAGATTTATGCAACAACTTTTTTATTGTTCCGCAATAACTTCTTTATATGCCATAATATTGTCAATTGCATTTTTTAGATTTTTTGAAAAAGACATGTTTTTACCGGAAATTTCCCTGAGTAAAGCTCTCACGGTTTCACGTTTGCTTTTTAATTCGTAAGAACAATAATGCTTTTCGACGCTGATTCCTCTTCCTTTTGCATAAGATAAAATATGTTTTTTGGAAATGGAAACCTGAGTAATATCTATATGAACAGCGTGAAGCTAAATAGAATCATCAATTGAAAGCTGATATTCATGAAGAAGTTTCGCCATCGTAAGACTGTCGCTTCCACCGGAGACGGCTATAAGAATTTTATCGTTAGGTTTAATAAGATTGAATTTCGGATTAAGTTTTATGAATTGCGGTATTAATGAGGACATTTTTAAATATGGTCAATATTTACCAATGAAGATATGCTGGGAATAAGGTTTATCCTGCCGCTAATTTAAAAGTAATCACATCGCCATCGCGAACTGGATAGGATTTTCCCTCAATATGTACAAAACCCTGTTCTCTCATCAGCGTCTCTGACTTGATTTTTTCTACGTCATTCCAATGACGAACTTCGGCTTTTATGAATCGCTCTTCGAAACCTGTATGAATGACCGAAGCTGCTTTATTTGCGGGTGTTCCAGCAGGAACTGTCCATGCCTGGCATATATTAGATTCAACAGTGAAAAAAGTAATTAGCCTTAGAAGTGTATAACCGGCGGTGATTAATTTATTTAAACCTGCCTCCTGAATGTGCCATTCCTTCATAAGTAGGTCTCGCTCGTCAGATTCCAACTCAGTCAATTCCAGTTCAAGATTTGCAGAAAGTGTTAGGAACAGGTTTCCTGATTCCATGGCAAGTTTCTCAAAATTTTGCGTTGCATCGGATTTCTTACCTAATGTGGCTTCATCCTCTGAGATATTTCCAACAATTAGAACTGGTTTATTTGATAGAAGTGATAATTCTTTTATAAAATATTCTTCTTCAGGATGAGCATGATAACACTTTGCTGACTTCCCTCTTTGTAGAAGTTCCTTGATTTCTTCTAAAATTGTGAGCTGCTTTTTGAATTTCTCTTCGCCAGCTTTTGCATGCTTAGTGATTTTATGTGTGCGATTTTCAATAACTTCAAGGTCTTTCAATAAAATTTCTGTTTCGACAATTTCAAAATCCCTTTTGGGGTCTAATGTATCGCTGATGTGTGCAACATTAGGATTATTGAAACATCGAACAAGGTGAACAATAGCGTCAACTGCTTGAATGTAACTTAGGAATTGGTTGCCCAGCCCTTCACCGTTTGAAGCTCCTTTTACCAATCCTGCAATGTCAACAAATTTTAGAGTTGTGGGTATTATCTTTTCCGGTTTGTAGATTTTAGAAAGAATATCAAGCCGTTTGTCAGGCACCTCAACAATCCCAACATGTGGATCAATTGTGCAAAAGGGGTAACTTTCCATCGGAACTTGAGCATGTGTCAGTGCATTAAAAAGTGTTGATTTACCGACATTAGGCAGTCCTACAATTCCACATTTGAATCCCATAGTTTTGCAAGCACCTATTTTTTGTTTTTAAATTGACATAATGATTCTATCGGAATATAAAAAAAAATTCTCAATTGATACAAAGTTTATTTTAATTGGTTTTATTTATACTTGTTCAACTATTGTAAAATATTTATATTTGCATCTGCTTGAGTAATCGAGCGATTGACAAAGGAGCCGTAGTTTCCCGACTGGTCGTGATTAGAGCACTGGCTTGTCCGGCGTAGCGTAGCGAGGACGGATCTGCCTGCCGGAAGTTGTCCCGATGGATATCGGGATCGGCTCTGGATACAAGCGATATTTTTAAAAAGGAATTAAAATTATTTGGAGCTGTAGTTCAATTGGTTAGAGCACCGGCCTGTCACGCCGGAAGTTGCGGGTTCGAATCCCGTCGGCTCCGCTGAACCTGCCACACCGGAAGCTGTCCCGATGAGTCGGGAAACCGTTGTGATCTTGCTGATGAGGAAGATGACATAGAAGACTTAGAGAGTATTCGTAATAACTCCCATGGCCTTTCGGCCACAACGAAGTATGTCTCAAAGAGATGTCTTTCCATAGGAATCCTTCGTGATCGACAAAAGTTGATATTTTTAAAATACATAAATTGTATATTGTTGATTGCTGATTGTTTATTGTTAATTGGTCATTGTTCATCAGGCACTTTCAACTTTAGGCACTTTCAACTTTAGGTACTTTAGACACTTTAGGCACTTTCATATAAAACAGTTGCTAATTTTATAATATCCCAGGCAATATCATTGTCAATACATAGAAAATTTCCCACATATTAGCCTTATCTCTTAGATATCTCGAGATAGCGTGGAATTATTTCTACCTATTTTCTATATTTGATAATAAATATGGGGAAACTGCTTTTGATTTTCTATTTCTGAAGTATATGTTAACACAAAATAAAAATTACCATTAAAATAAATCTCAATCAAATAAAAATCTAATAAATATAACAGTTCTCTTTTCTCCTAAAAACAATCTGATCTACTTCAAAATCTCAACAGCATTTTTAATCCGGCTTATAGTCTCCTTTTTTCCAAGAATTTCGGCAATTTCAGTTGCACCGCCTGGTGTGTTCTGTAATCCTGAAAGAGCAATTCTTAGGGGCCATAAAACATTGCTATTTTTCAAATTTGATTCTTTTGCAAATCGAACCAGGTTTTGATAAAGATTGTTATTGCTCCATTCCTCAATTTTATCAAGAATCGGACGGATTTTCTCCAATATCTCTTTACTTGAATCTACGGTGGATTTCATTTTTTTGTGATTGTAAAGTTCGGGACTATACTCTTGTACTTTCACAAAAAAAGCCAGGATGCCAGGAATATCTGTCAACCGCTCAATTCTTGGTTGAATGAGAAGGCTTATTTTTTCCGTATTCAAAGATTCTGAAATGGTTTTTGGGAAATATTCAAGAGCAATAGAATTAAATTTCTTGATCGGCAATTTTCTTATATGTTCGCCGTTTATCCAGTTCAATTTTTTTAGAGAAAAAATAGCGTTAGACTTATTAATGCGTTCAATACGGAATTCCTTGATCAGGTCTTCAATTGTGAAAAACTCTCTTTCATCTCCGGGATTCCATCCCAATAAAGCAACATAATTTATTATAGCTTCCGGTAAATAGCCTTTTTTCAATAACTCCTGAAATGATGCATCTCCTTCTCTTTTGCTTAGTTTTTTACCGGATTCTTTTGTTATATGGGGCAGGTGGATATATTTTGGAATTTCCCATCCAAAGTCCGTGTATAGAAGATTATACTTTGGAGTAGATGATAAATACTCAACGCCACGCACAACATGAGTTATATTCATTAAATGATCATCCACTACATGTGCAAAATTATATGTAGGATAACCATCTGATTTGAATAACACCTGATCATCAAGCAATTCATTTGCAATACTTACCCTTCCGAATACGGCGTCATCAAAAGAAGTAACTCCAGAGTACGGAATTTTTTGTCTAACAATAAATTGTTCACCCGCATTTAACCTCTTTGAGATTTCTTCCCTGGACAAGGATCGGCATTTCCTATTGTAAACATAGTGTTCTCCCGAGCGTTTACTCTCTTCTCTTTGTTTTGCAATCTCTTCTTTTGTGCAAAAACATCTATATGCAAATCCTTTTTCCAATAGGTAGTCAATGTATTTTTTGTAGACTTCTTTTCTTTCGCTTTGAATGTAAGGTCCGAACTTGCCGGGTTTATCAGGTCCTTCATCATAATAGATTTTTGAAATTTTCAGACTGTCATAAATTAAATCAATAGCCCCCTTAACGTATCTTTTCTGATCTGTATCCTCTATTCGCAGAATAAACTTTCCGTTGTTGTGCCTGGCAATTAGATATGAATAAAGAGCTGTACGCAGATTTCCAATATGCATAAAACCGGTTGGGCTTGGTGCAAACCTTGTTCTGACCACTATTTGATTTCTCCTAACTTTACAGTTTTTCGGCGTATACGATAAACAACAAAAAGCATTACTACACCTACAATTACCAACGTAACAACTCTGTTGTATTGCGAGATAAGAGCAACTACTTTATGCCAGTTTTCACCCAACAGGCGTCCTAACTGAAATATAATTCCATTCCATGCAATAATACTTATAGTTGTGTAAAAGAAAGCCTTTAATAATTTCGTTCGAGTAAACCCTGCAACAATGGCAACCAAAAGCCTAACTCCAGGTAAAAACCGATTTATAATTAATACCCAATCACCGTATTTATCAAAATATTGATCCGCTTTTTGGATTCTTTTTTGGGAGAAAAATGAATAATTCTTTCTCTCAAAATAGTCTCTTCCCCAATGAAATCCTATCAAGTAAACAAGAAGAAATCCACTCAGGCTACTGACAACTGTAAGGATATATGTAAATAGAGGATTAAGAACACCTCTTCCTGCAAGATATGCAGAAAAAGCAAGAAAAGTGTCACCAGGTATAAGTGGCGTTATATTTTCCATAAAAATGGTAAAAGCTAAAATAATGTAAATATATGATATAGGAATTCCTGAGATGAAGTTTAGAATAGAATCCATTATCCCTTAACAGTTGCTGTGGCAATTGCTAAAATACCCTCTCCTTTTCCGGTGAAGCCAATATTTTCAGTTGTTGTCGCTTTAACAGAAATATAACTCTCGGGTAAGTCCAAAATTGAAGAAAGGCTTCTTCGAATTTCTGGAATGTAAGACCTAATTTTCGGTTTCTGAGCTACAATTGTCACATCAATATTTCCTGGTGTAAATCCGTGCTCCTTAATCAGCGTGATAGTTCTTTTTAAAAGAATTGCACTAGAAATGTTTTTATATTGTGGGTCTGTATCCGGGAAGTGTGCACCAATATCATCAAGTGCCGCAGCACCTAAAAGAGCATCAATAATTGCATGAATAGCCACATCTGCATCAGAATGGCCTTTTAGTCCTTTCTCAAAAGGAATTTCAATGCCTCCAAGAATGAGAGGTCTTCCCTTAACGAAACGGTGAACATCTATACCATGACCAACTCTTATTTTGATATTTTTCATGCCGTCCAATCTTTGAGTAAAGATCTTGCGATTTCCAGATCTTCCTGGCAAGTAATCTTTATATTTTTACGATCCCCTGTTAACACACCAATTCGCCCACCTAAACGCTCGACTAAGCTGGCTTCATCAGTGCCTATAAAATCATCATCATAAGCTTTCTTGAAAGCATGTTCTAATATTCCTCTGCGAAATGTCTGAGGTGTTTGGATTTGCCATATGTTTGATCGGTTGAAAGTCTTCACGATTAAAGAATTATTAACCTCCTTCAGTGTATCAACCGCAGGAGTTGCAACGACTACCCCTTCATATTCGTTACACATTTCAATAGTTTTATCTATTTTCTCGGGATTAATAAAAGGTCTAACACTATCATGCACAACTACAGTGTCGTAACATTTTCCTATAGATTTCAAACCGTTATAAACAGAATCCTGTCGCTTTTTACTACCTGCAACTATTTTTATCGGCCTGGAAGTTCCGGAAGGAATACATACGTGCAACAATTCTGAATCCATAAACTCTTTTGAAATAACAAGAACAATTTCAGATACCAATTTAGCATTTACAAAATTTTTTATAGTGTAGTAAAGTATAGGTTTCCCATCGAGCAGAAAATATTGCTTCGGAGTATCAGATTTCATCCTAGCGCCGACTCCGGCAGCAACAATTATAGCACTTGCATAAGACATACTATTCAGTAACCTTCTACAAAATTATCATAGCATCGCCATAGCTGAAAAAGCGATATTTTCTCTTAACCGCCACACGATATGCTTTTATAGTAAGATCATAACCTGTAAAAGCAGCAACCTGCATAATTAACGTAGATTTTGGTTGATGAAAATTTGTGACAAGAACATCAATCATTTTGAATTCATAAGGGGGGTAAATAAACTTATCAGTCCAACCTCTCCTGGGGCTTACCTGAAACCCTGATACTGTAACTGTTTCCAATGCTCGAACAACTGAGGTTCCAACTCCAATTACTCGCTTCTTTTTCGATTTTGCTTCATTAATTGCAATAGCGGTTTCTGCGGACACCTCATAATACTCTGAGTCCATTCTATGCCTGGAAAGGTCTTCAACTGTAACAGGACGAAAAGTACCCAGCCCAATGTGTAGAACAACTGGAAATATTTTTACACCTTTGTCCCTGATTTTTTGTATAAGCTTTTTTGTAAAGTGCAATCCTGCAGTAGGGGCAGCAACAGCACCGCGACGTTTCGCATACACAGTCTGGTATTTAATTTTATCCTCAGGAATAGGGTCTCGATCAATATATGGTGGTAGCGGCGATTTCCCAATTTTATCTATGAGAACATATAAATCTTCTTGCTCAATCCCTTTAAATCTTACAACTCTACCACCGGAAACTGTATTATCAATAACATCGCATTGAACCCCTTCAGCGACCGTAAGTTTATTCCCGATACGGACTTTCCGTGCCGGTTTTACCATTACTTCCCACATGTTGTTGGATAATTCCCGGAGCAGAAACACCTCGACTTTAGCATCTGTCCTATCTTTAACAGCCAATAATCTTGCCGGGTAAACTTTAGTTTCATTCAAGATAATTAGATCACCAGGATTCAGATAATCAATAATATCGTAGAAATGTTTATGTTCAATACTACCATCAGCACGGTTAATTACCATCAGCCGAGAATGATCACGCTCTTTGATAGGATATTGGGCAATAAGTTCCTCAGGCAGTTTATAATCAAAATCTGAAAGTCTCAGTCTCATAAAAATTCCTCCATTAGCGAAACAGGGTTTGCTGATAACCCTCATTTGTTATATTAAAGTACTTATAAGTCTCAGGAGTAGCCTGGCGACCTCGAGATGTTCGCTGTAATAAACCATTCTGTATAAGATAGGGTTCATAAACATCTTCGATGGTTTCGGCGTCTTCTCCAATAGCAACAGCAAGGTTGTTTAATCCAACGGGACCACC
Source organism: uncultured bacterium (assembly GCA_964441235.1). Lineage (GTDB taxonomy): Bacteria > Fidelibacterota > UBA2242 > UBA2242 > UBA2242 > BS750m-G69. The sequence goes on from CAYTUQ010000002.1 coordinate 150,225, forward strand.
TGAGAATTTTTCTACAATTGTGGAAAGAATCCTACGGTCCATATTATCTAAACCAAACTCATCAATTTCTAACATTTCAAGGGATTTGTCAGCAACTTCCCTGTTAATTTCACCATTTGCTTTTATTTGAGCATAATCTCTTGTTCTCCGTAATATTCTATTAGCAATTCTCGGAGTACCTCTTGACCTTTTTGCTATTTCACTAGCTCCATCAGAATGTAACTTGATATTTAAAATGTTAGCAGAACGCATTAGGATTTTGAAAAGGTCTTCTGGCGTGTAGTAATCAATTCTTAACACAACACCGAAGCGGTCACGCATTGGGGATGTTAAATGTCCTAGTCTCGTAGTAGCTCCAATAAGTGTGAAATTTTCCAGATTAAGTTGAATACTTCTGGCGTTTGGCCCCTTATCTATAACAATATCAATGTTAAAATCCTCCATTGCGGAATAAAGATATTCCTCAACAACGTTATTTAAACGGTGAATTTCATCTATAAAAAAAACATCTCTATGAGATAAGTTAGTGAGCATACCGGCAAGATCGCCTGCTCTTTCTATTACAGGTCCCGACGAAGTTTTTATATTTACTCCTAATTCATGAGCTACAATATATGCGAGTGTAGTCTTTCCTAATCCGGGAGGTCCAAAAAGAAGTACATGATCAAGATGTTCACCACGCTCTTTTGCTGCAGTTATATATAGTTTTAAGCTATCAACAATATTCTTTTGACCAATAAATTCTGAAAAAGCAAAAGGTCTGAGATTCCTCTCTATTTCTACATCTTCAACTAACCTTTTAGGGTCGGTCAAATCCGAACGCAACATAACTACTCTTGTGTTTTATTATAATTTAATTGTAAGATTAATTTGAGAAAATTAGAACTGGTAAACTTCGTATATGTTTCTACGTTTATTATTTCTACTGTCAAAAGTTTTGTTAACAAGGAATTTATGTTGAAATTCAAAATAATCATTCAGTCTATAAAATCATGACCTTAATATATTAAAAAATGCCTGCTAAATCAATAAAAATCTGAGGGAAAAATGTAATACGTCGGTTACGGGTTAGATCAGATAATTTCGCCCGACTACTTCGGAATAACTATGGGAAAATCCAAGAATGTTGACATAGTTTTTCCTTTCAATCGGAAGGCGGGCGACCGTCAGGCAATTTACTTGTCTGGCGCATGACGAGATTGCATAGACTTACCGGCAATACGATATAACCGAATTCGTTAAAATTAATCCTGTTTTCCTATTACTTTTACTTTCTTCCTTTAGGGTTTGTCATGCTTCGACGAGCTCAGCATGACATGACGAGCATTTTTTTGTCACCCTGATCTACTCGCTCCGAAAGGTCACGAAGGATTCTCCGATAGGAGTCCGTTGTGACCTACGGAGAGTCCCTATCGGGAAAGGGTGATAACCTTCCTCCACATCAGTTAACCGCCAAATTCTTAATTTCTTTTCTTCCAAAGTATACGAAAGAAATGCAAAACGTAATAATTCTTGGGTTTATCCTAATTCTTAGTCTCTTCCCTTTTCAGCCGAGCAATTCTCTTTTCTATTGATGGATGACTATAAAATAAGAATTCGACAATCTTGTTTGGAGTTCTATCGGAGAGGTTCTGATCTGACAACTTGTTCAAACCGGATATAAATGATTCAGGCTCACCCGTTAAATTAACCGCAAAATCATCAGCCGCTCTTTCATTTGAACGGGAATAGGCATTCATCATCGGTGATGTTACAAATTCATAAAGAGTTAGTATTAACGCCATCAATGGCAGTGCGGCAATTGTCCATGGATGCTCACCGATAGAGGGATAAGTTGAGTTATATATAACCGAGACTAAAAATAATCCTAAATAAGTAGTAATAACACCAAGTCCCATTGATTTCCATATATGCTTCAGTTTAAAATGCCCAAGTTCATGCGCCAGAACACCGAGAATTTCTTCAGCTTTTAAATTATTCAACAAAGTGTCCCCTAAAATAACCCGCCGTGATTTCCCAAGTCCGGTAAAAGCGGCATTCCCCTTTTTTGTACTTTTACTGAGATTGAATTGATAAACGCCTTCAAGCTTAATTCCCACTTTTCCACAAAGAGAGGATACTTTTTCTGCAAGTTCCTCATCCTTTAATTTCTCAAATTTATAAAACAAAGGGAAAATCAGTATTGGTGCCAATCGTGCTAAGACTACGGAAAAAAGCAACATAACTGTTCCCATGATGAACCACCAGGAGACGGGGAATTTTCTTAAAACGGTGTAGAAAATAATAAGTAGCACTAATCCCAATGGTCCAGCAATTAAAAGCCCCTTAAACTTTTCCCAAATCCAGGCTCCAAAACTCTGATTACTCAGGTTAAACCTATGTTCCAGTATATATCCCGATGTAAAGGACAATGGGAAAATCAAAACCGATTCCATTATTCCAAGTGCAATAACAAAAATAATTAAAACAAGATAGTCATTTGCAGCAAACCCACGAATCCAATTTTCCAGTCCAGTAGAGAAACCTGTTAAGATAATGACAAGTAAAAATACCAATCCTAAAATAAACTCTGTAATGGAGAAAATCAGATTATAGCGGTTATATTTTTTCTCCTTTGATAATTTAGATTTTTCAGACACTACCCAACTCCTATATTTTGCCCGTAATTTAATCTTTTCAGGCACGATTATGATCCTCACTTACTAAATATCTCTACAGAAGTTCCTTATGACTTAAAAATTTGAAATATTTCCTTATTGACTTGTCGGTTCAGCGCTTCTTCAATTTTTTTACTAATTATTCTTTCCCTTTCCTTTTAATTGTCAATTAGTCACTAAGACACCAAAACACAATTAACAATTAACGGTTATAGGTCAAATAAACGTTTACCCTTTTTTTTAATTTTTTACGTGAATATTTATTTATTTCAAAAGAAAATTGAGAGATTATTTTGCTATGATTTTCCTTCTCAAAATAAATATTTATGTGTTTACTTTTTATACAAATATCTGAATTATTTTCCATAAAAACCAAAATTTATAAAGGTAAACTTTCATATGGCATATAACCATTAACAATTAATTGACAATTGGTTTAGGTTAACTTTTCCACAAACCGTGAATATTACAATACTCCCTTGCAGTAATATCCTCACCCGAAATAAAGAATACTGCTTCTGGTTTATCGCCCGGTTTAAGAAACTGCCTATAGGATTTCCCATCTACTTGCACTTCAATCCACTCGATATAGTGCTTTTTTTCCATTGGGTGAGCCGTATTTTCTCCAACTTTGACTGTAACTTTTTCATCTTCTATCATTATAAACGGAACATGCTTTTCAACCGATGAATCCTCTGTCTTTCCTTCCATAAGTTTCATTGGCTGACCACAACAGACAAGCGTTCCTTCTCCAACATGCAAAACTTCCACGATATTCCCGCAAATTTCACATTTGTAGATTTGTAATTTCTTCGTCATAAGAGACCTCCTAAGCATTAACTTTCTTTAAATATTTCTTTTTATTGTAGATAATTTTACTACATGTTTTCGCTCTTCATTAATTATTGCTTTTATCCGGTTTAATTCGCTTTTAGGAACAATGTTCTTCATCTCCTGAAAATACATTATAGTATCCAACTCTTTCCCAATTGCAAATTGAACTGCGGATTCTGCATCCTCAATCTTCGAAATATCATCGTCAAACTTATTAAAACCAAATACAAGATTGTCCGCATAGGCTTTTAAGTAAGCAAAATATTCACCTGGGTAACTTTCTACCGGTTTATAATCCTCGAATTTGGACAACATTTTTTCAAAAGTTTTTTTGTGATTTACCTCTTCATTCGCTAAAAAAGTAAATAGTTCTTTGATTTTTGGATCATACAATTTTTCAGTCATCTGGCGGTAAAATTTTTCGCCATTTTCTTCAATTTTGATTGCGAATTGATAAATTTCGCTTGAATTAAATATGCTCATACTAATCTCCTATCAAGTTTAATGTTTTATGTTTATTAAATATCTCAGAGGCTAAATCATCCAGCGCCCTAAAATCTTCTCCTTTTGGAAAACCTTTAACCATTACAGTAGAAAGTAGTTCTACTTTCAGATTACCAAGCATACCAACAATCTGGTCTACCATCTTTCCACCCCAACCATAAGAACCGATAATGGACGCAAATTTCGTCTTCGGCCTGAGAGCATTTGCAAGAAAGGCTGCATAAACAACACTCGGATGGGGCCCAACTAAAACCGTCGGTGAAGCAATCACCACTGTAGCAGCATCAACTAAAGCTATTGCAAGTTCACCGATATCTATAACAGTAAGATTAAACGGTTTTACTGTTATACCTTTTTCCATCAAAGAATCCATAAAATATTCGACCATTTTTTCTGTACTCCCGTGCATAGACACGTAAGGAATGACCACTTCATTTTTCACATCATCCGAAATCCAATCTCTATAAGCATCTAAAATAAATTCAGCATTATTGTAAACTTGTCCATGACTTGGTGCTATCATTTCAATTTCAAGGTCTTTTAGTTTTTCGAGATTCTTCCTTATGTTTAATCGAAATGGCATCATAATCTCCGCATAATACCGCTTTGCCGATTCATATACCTTTGCTTCGTTTGTTACATAAAGGTCACTTGATGCATAGTGAGAGCCCAGAAAATCACAGGGAAAGAGTATCCTGTCCTCTTTCAGATAAGTTACCATAGTTTCAGGCCAGTGTACCCATGGAGTCATTATAAATTGAAGAGTTTTATTCCCCAGAGAAATAGTTTCCCAATCTTTAATTTCAATAAACTTATCTTCAGGAATCAAAAGTAAATCCGCTAACATGTTCTTGCATTTTAAATTCGTAACCACTTTGGCGTTAGGGTATATTTCTAAAATTTTTGGTATAGAACCGGAATGATCCTGCTCAGCATGGTGAGCGATAATATAGTCAATATTTCTTATACCCAATTTTTTAAGATTGTTTACAAGCTCATTTTCTTTTGCAGGATCTACAGTATCAATAAGAGCAATTTTTCCACTGCCTCTAATTAAGTAGGCATTATAGCTTGTTCCATCCGGGAGAGGAATGAGTTCATCAAATAGTTTTCTATCCCAGTCTATTGCTCTTACTGAATAGATATCATCTCTGATCTTTTTAATAGCCATTTATTCCTCCACTTTCTCAAAATCTTCTTTTCCCACACCGCATACTGGACAAACCCAGTCATCCGGGATATCTTCAAAGGCTGTTCCGGGTTCAATTCCACCATCCGGATCACCCTTTGCAGGATCATAAATATAACCACAAACCGTGCATTCATATTTGTTCACAGCAACCTCCGTTTTTTTGTTTACTTCTTTTTTCTCTTTAATATACGTTGGAGCAGTTTCTGGTGATTTACCATGTTTTACTTCATGATAATAATCATAGGTCAAAGGCTCCTTATTGTTCAGTATCTCAGCACTAATCGCTTTCCCAATAAAAACAGTGTATCCTCCCACATCAATAGCATCAATAACCTCAGCCTCAAAGTACGCTATGGAATTATCCAGAATTATCGGAACTCCTATTTTACCAATCTTGTAATCTACATTCTCAAATTTATCCAGGACTCTACCGGATTTAAATCCAAATTGCCCTATGAATTTCATAGGTGTTTCTTTAGATAATATGGAGACCGTAAAAACTTTACTCTCTGCAATATATTTGTGGGTTAAATTCTTTTTGTTTATGCTAATCGCTACTGTGGGCGGGTTTGAGTTTATCTGAACAATTGCATTGGCAATTTGTCCATTGAATTTATCACCCAGCTTTGAGCTGACAACATACATTCCATAACCGATTTTGTGAAACGTCTGTGGATTCACTTTTCACCCGAGAATAATCTATTTTCTCCCTTAATCTTTTGAATATCAGTAATATCCTGGGTTACTTCTAAACATCCTAAATACTCGTCATTTTTACCACGTACTGGGAAATATCTGATATAGATTAATCTTCCTTTCATATTGATCCAAAATTCCGCAGAATCCCTCTTCTTATTTTTGAAATCCTCCAGTATTTGATTTACGACATGAACGCTTTTTTGAGGATGACACTGCTGAACTTTCTTTCCGATAACTGCCTTAGTCCTTGGGAAAAACCTATCCTTCGGCTGATTGAAATAACGAACTGTATCCTCCTTATCAACAAAAGTAATATCAACAGGAAGCGCATTAAGAATTGCTCCCAATTCTTCAATTGTCATACTTCCACTTTCAAATTGTGCCAAACCTTCCATTTCAATCTCCAATGATTTTTCTTTCACTATCTCGGCTTCAATTTCGACATACCTGTATTAAGGCAACTATTTTCGTTCTCAAAATAACTACCAGTTCTCCGCCAATAGTTCAAAATACGCCTTGGGATGTGCACAGGCGGGACATTTTTCTGGTGGTTCTGTTCCTACATGAATATATCCACAATTCCTGCAGCGCCATACTACAGGTTCGTCCTTCTTGAAAACTTTACCATCTTCTATATTCTTAGCAAGCTCAAGATAGCGTTTTTCATGTTGCTTTTCCGCAACTGCAATAGCTCTCATTACTGCCGCTAATTCTGAAAATCCTTCTTCATCAGCAATCTTAGCAAATTCAGGATACATTGTAGAGTGTTCATAATTCTCTCCTGCTACAGCTGCCTTAAGATTATCAATAGTATCTCCAATTACTCCAGCTGGAAATGCTGCATTAATTTCTACTTCGCCACCCTCTAAGAATTTGAACAAACGTTCAGCGTGTTCCTTTTCCTGATCAGCCGTTTCTGTAAAAATATCAGAGATTTGTACAAATCCCTCCTTCTTAGCCTTTGAAGCAAAATAGGTATAACGGTTACGTGCCTGTGATTCTCCTGCAAAAGCAGTTAGAATATTTTTTTCAGTCTTTGTTCCTTTCAAACTTTTCATTTCACTCTCCCTTTCTATTCATATTTTTTCTATCTATCCTCACATTCATTTTCCCTGCTTGCTAAACTTTACAACCTTCGCAAAGTTCAGATAACAGTATATCCTACATCTTCGATCTTCTTTATTATTATTTCTTTGTTAACATTTCCATCTATTTTAACTGACTTATTATCAATTGATACGACAACTTTTTCAACTCCTGGTATTTGTTTTAATGATTGTTCTATTGTCATTTGACAGTGCTTACAAGACATATCAGGAACATGAAATTCATAATCCATTTTCACACTTTTATCTTTTTTATTAAATAAATTTAAAAGCAATATCCCCAGCAGAATAACAGAGGCAATAACCTGTATTAAATAGGGTAAATGCCTGCCGTGTGTCATTATCTGCGCAGTGACTACGCCCGGTTGAAATATAGCATCAATAATAAGCCCGCTAATAACAGCAACTATTATTATACCAATTAAGTATAAAATGAAAACTTTCCTACCAAGTTTCTTGGCTACGAATCCCATTGTAATTGTGTTTGTGGCTGGTCCAGCAATAAGAAAAGCAAGAGCTGCACCGGGTATCAACCCTTTCATTAACAGTGCTGCGGCAATAGGAACCGAGCCAACTGCACAAACATATAGCGGTATAGAAACAGCAATCATTAGCGGATAGGCTATTAGCGGATTTGAGAGATATTCTGATGCAAAATCAACTGGAATTACCGCAGATAAAATACCCCCAATAATAATTCCAAAGAGCAAAGTCCTCGACATATCCTGCGGTAGGACTTTAAATCCGTAGATAAAAGTAGATTTTAATCTTACAATAAGTGATAGATGCGAATGTATTCCATGCTTGTATGTTTGTACAAGTGGAGGTTTAGAGTTTTTTTCAGTAATATATATCAACATTCCTATTAATAAACCGGCAAAAAGCGCCGATAGCGGTCTCGCAATTGCAAAAACTCCCCCCATAAAAGCGTATGTTACGAAAATTGAATCAATACCGGTTGTTGGAGTTGAAACTAAAAACGACATTGTGGACGCTTTTGATGCACCATCCTTCCGTAATCCTGCTGCAATTGGAATTACTGAGCATGAACATACCGGAAGTGGTATTCCAAAAATAGTGGCTTTTAAAATTGGTAAAAATCCCGGTCCACCGAGATGAGTACGAATGAATTCTTCTCCAATAAAAGAATGTATTAACCCTGCAATGAACAAACCAAGAATAAGCCACGGGCTTACAATCAGAAAAAAATTCCAGATCTCAGTAATGATTCCAAGCATAATTCTATTTCAAACTACTAAAATACCTGCTCAACAGCTTTCATCTCAGGAATAAATTCCTTTAATTTTCTTTCAATACCCATTCTAAGAGTAATAGTACTCATCGGACAGCCGCTGCAAGCACCTGTTAATTTCACTTTTACGATACCATCATCTGCTACTTCAACTAACTCCACATCACCGCCATCTGCCTGGAGCATAGGACGAATTTCGTCAAGAATTTTTTCAACTTTTTCTTTCATCTTATTTACCTTCCAACTTTATTATTTTTTTCACGACATTCTTTACATATTCCTTTGAAATATCCATGTACTTCCTCAATTTCATTGCCATTAATTTGAGTTATTTCCCTATCGCAAAAGGGACATTTCACCTCAATATCAATTATTTTTCCACACTTTCTACACAAAAAATGATGATGACTTTTTATATTAATATCATATCTAACTTCTGTACCGGTAATTGTTACGGCATGGATCAACCCCTTTTCAAGAAATAGATTCAATGTATTATAAATTGTAGTTTTTGACATTGTTGGTATTCTTTTAGAAATATTTTCATAAATTATTTCAGCAGTTGGGTGATTCAGATTTTTCTCAAGATATTCAAGAATGCACAATCTTTGATAAGTAGGTTTTACCTCTTTTTCTTCCAACTTATTTTTAATATGTTTCATATTTGTAATCATTACAAAATTAATATAACTACAATTTATTTAATTGTCAAGACTTTTTTATTTCATCATGAAATATTTTTTGAATCAATAATTTTTAAATGTACAGTTTCTATTTCCGTACTTCAAATGTTGTTTACTTCAGTGTCAGGAGTGAGCTCCTGACACAACGGGACAAATAATCTCCAATCCATATTCCGTTAGGAGCTTACTCCTAAAGATTCCTACCTTCTCTGAAAATCCGCAAACTGACAGGCTACGGAGCACCTGCCCGACATGATTGCCGATCCCTACGGATCCGTATGGACAGGCAGGCGGGCAGCCCCGTAGCGAGTAATCTCCAATCCTACCTCTATTGGTAACCGAATCCTTTGGTACTTCCTTTAAAAAAATAAAGCTCTTTTCGCGTCTTTTTGCAGGTTACTTAAATATTTCGCCGGTCTCTTTATACCAGAATAAGAGGTCTAAATGTGCCATTGGAATTTCTATCTCTTTTGAGAAATCTGTCATCTTTTTTTCTATCTCAAAATATTTTTTCTTTGATAGAGTTTTTGGTATGTTACCAATAACTCCATAAACCTCCAGATTTTTTAAGATATGTCTGTCGAGAATAGCTATTTGATTCCCGAAACCAACATTCCTCAAGAAGTGACTTGCCTCTTTATATCCTATCCCTTTTACGTTTTTCACCAGCCACTCTCTTTTGGAAGAAACATTTTTTTGTTGAATCAGTATGGATTTTATCGAAATTTTTCCATTGTTTGTGAAAAATTCACGTGCTTCAACAATGTATCTTGCTTTGTTATTCCTGAATCGAACAATATTCAATTCTTTGCTAATCTTTGACGCACTTCCTTGAAATATCAAATCACTGTTAATCAAATTTTGAACTGCCAACCAGCAAGACTTTGCTTTTGACTGTGGAGTTAAAAGGCAAAATACAAGTTCGGTGAAAATATCCTCATCAGAGCCAGAGTGCCATTTAAACTGGAATTCCCTCAGACGATCTTCTATTTCATCTTTTATTAAAAAATAGGTTACTCTTAATTCGTTCAATTTTTCTACCATGCTTATCTTTCGCTCTAATTTAACCGTAAGAAACACAAAGTTTTACTAATATTTTTCCAAACTCGTGAAAACTTTTACATCTTTTGTAGGTAAATCTGCTTTATATTATTTTTGAGAGAATTCTATAAAATATTGCTTTATATCAAAACATTTGCGTATTTTTGCTGTTGTCTAAAAAATGGAGGAAATAATAATGAAAGACATTGAAAAATATTTAGGTAATGAGACAGATTCACTTTTAAATCATGAATGCAAAACAATTCCGAAAGAAAATCTTCATATTCCGGGACCGGACTTCATTGACAGAATCCATCTAAATAGCGACAGGCCAATTGCTGTTCTTCGTAATATGCAGACAATGTACAATCATGGTCGTCTCGCCAATACCGGTTACCTGTCAATTCTTCCCGTAGATCAGGGAATTGAGCACTCCGCAGGTGCTTCTTTTGCACCTAATCCAATCTACTTTGATCCGGAAAATATTGTAAAATTGGCAATTGAAGGTGGTGCAAATGCCGTTGTTTCTACACTTGGTGTTCTCGGAATGGTAGCACGTAAATACGCACACAAGATTCCATTTGTTGTAAAGATTAATCATAATGAGTTGCTTTCTTATCCCAACTTTTTTGATCAGACACTATTTGCAAGTGTTGATCAAGCATTTGATATGGGTGCAACTGCTGTAGGTGCAACAATATATTTCGGCTCTCCAGAGTCTCGCCGCCAGATTATGGAAGTTAGTGAATCATTTGAATACGCTCATCAGCTAGGAATGGTTACAGTCCTTTGGTGCTATTTAAGAAATTCTGCTTTTAAAACAGCTGAAAAAGACTACCATGTATCAGCTGATTTAACCAATCAGGCAAACCATCTCGGAGTAACTATTGAAGCAGACCTAATCAAGCAAAAGCAAGCTCAGAATAATGGCGGCTATCTTGCGTTGAATTTTGGCAAGACTCATAAAAAAGTTTACGAAGAACTAACTTCAGATCATCCGATTGACCTAACGAGATATCAAGTTGCAGGATGCTACATGGGGCGTGCTGGCCTGATAAATTCAGGTGGTGCATCGGGGAAAAATGATATTGCACAGGCAGTTAGAACAGCGGTTGTTAATAAGCGTGCTGGCGGAATGGGACTTATCCTTGGAAGGAAAGCATTCCAGAAACCTATGAGTGAAGGTATCGCTATTATGAACGCAGTTCAGGATGTTTATCTTGATACTGAGATTACAGTGGCATAAATAAAAATCCGGCAGACAGCTTGTATAAAAGAAAACTTTTTGCAAATAATTAAGACTAAGCCCTTATGATAGGGCTTAGTTATTTTATCATAAGAAAAAATGTATTACCATAAAAATCAGATCGAAAAGTAAAAGACCTTAGATTCCAATAAATAGTAAAGTTTAATTACTAAATTTACAACAAGGAGGTAACAATGGCTAAAAAAAACTCATCTAAACCAAATCTCGCTTTTGGTATCTTCCTAATTATATTAGGTTTATTTATTTTATTGATCCAAAATAGCAGGTTTACCTGGGGTGATTCCTGGCCATTGATTATTATAGCAGCTGGACTTTTATTTTTTATCGGATTTTTCATTAATAAGATAAATTATGGTTTACTAATGCCAGGTTCTATCCTCCTGATTATTGGAGTACTATTTCTATATCTTACTCAGATGGGCTGGTATCATATGGAAAACCTTTGGCCTACTTTCCTTCTCGCTCCAGGAATTGGTTTTTTCATGATGTGCTTCTTTGGACCAAAGAAAAATAAATTGTGGATTCCGGGAACGATATTAGTATTACTATCCGTTATATTTTATGCTCAATTTTGCTTTTACTTCCGCTACTGGCCAGTAATTCTTATTTTATTAGGACTATACCTGATATTTAGCCAGACTAAAAAGAAAAAACGATTCTGATTCCCGACCCATCCAAAAAGCCAATCCGTACAAATGTTACTGTTCCTATTGAAAATTGTGCTGATGACTCCAGAACTCTTTCGCTTACAACTCAAGTTTGACACTTTAAAAAAGGATTTTCTTTAAAAACAATAATTTACATA
>CAYTUQ010000003.1:0-151418 GCA_964441235.1 uncultured bacterium
AAAAAACATTTATATGACTACCGCGAAGCGGTTTAGTGCAACATATGTTTATCCTGCACATTCATGATAATTTCCTATGTCTATATTTAGGAATAAATGTCTATATCTGCACATTATTTATCGACATTCCTAATATTAGGCATTCCTAAATTCCTATTATTAAACATCTGAATCCGGGATAATTCGATCCTCTAACCCCAAACTTTTTACTTCCCGGTAAGGCAGTTCCCAATATTTCTTCTGTTTATTCCATTTCCCGCCAGCAGATCCCACCATTGTTCCCAGGTGTTTCTCACCATATTCAATTCTCAAATGAACAATTTTGTTATAAGGTATTTTGTTATGGTTTTGATCCTTGTCCCAACTTTTAATGACATACTCGGCTGTCTTAATTTTTTTATGGTTCTGTTTGTCATATTTATAACGGACACAAACGAGTTTTTCTCCATTTTTACTCATCAGAGATTTTGTCCCGGGCTTACCCGGAGATATTGTTTTATATGTAACAAAATCTATTGCCATGTTTTAAAGTAATAAATCGAATCAAATTAATCAACTAAATATTATCTACCGGACTTTTAATCCCCAGATTCTTTTTACTCATAACATGTATATCCCATAGGGATCCCTTTGGGATATATCATCGTTGTTTTAACACTTTTGTGACCTAATAATTCCTATAGCCCGTTGGATGTTATTATCATGCTGTTTTTGAAAAAAATGCTTTAAATGGTTTTGTATATACCTCTTTCCATTCCCTGATTTTAAATACTTTTCACGCCTTAATGCATCTTCATTATTCAAACACGCTTCATAGTATATAAGTTTTAGAGGACGTCTGTTTCGAGTTGAAAAAACTATACCTCTACTATGCTGCTCAATTCTACCTCCCAAACGGTTTTTTAAAAACCTGGTATAATTCAGATAGTTTATTTTTAATGAATAGTAACCTCATCAAGTAGCCCCTTAGCATTACTAAATTTATCCAGTATAAAAAGAATGTATCTGGAATCCACACTAATGGTACGTGTGAGGCGATTGCTGAATTGCCAATCACTTGTCATAGATTCATAGTCACCATCAAAAGCGGCACCTATAATTTCTCCATTTCCATTCATGATTGAACTTCCGGAATTTCCACCGGTGATATCGGTTGTTGCAAGGAAATCAACAGGTATGCCTTTAATAACATTATCAAAATACATTCCGTAATCTTTATTTCTGTAAAGATCGATGAGTTTTTTAGGTGCGTTAAAAGGTTCCTCCCCAGTATGCTTTTCAATGACCCCTCTAAGTCTGGTAATAGGTCTGTAGTAAACGCCATCTCTCGGGAAATAACCCTTGACGGTTCCGTAAGTAAAGCGAATTGTTCTATTTGCATCCGGGTACATATTCCCGCCTTTCCATTCGAGTAAAGCCTTGTAATATCCGGGTCGGAGTTTTGTTATTTTACCACTAAAGTAGTCGTTTTTCTTCTTGAGTATTTCGAGTTCATTGTTGACTTTCTTTGCAAATTCAATAAATGGATCATTAAGGACATTAAGTTCTTCAGCAGTCATATCAAACATTTTCATGCGGTCTTCATGGTTAACAAGTTTCGTCTTACTGTATAGATCATCTACAAAACCGCTAATTGCACTTTCCGCATCTTTACCGGTCTTATCTCCAATTATTTCATTCAGGAAATCCACATGTTGATCTTTAGGAAGAGATGCCATTTTGCACAGGAACATTTTAAGTACTTCTGCGTCGCTCGGTGCATCATAGTCTTTTGCAGAAACTTCCATTCGTTTCTTTATTCTCGGTATTTGGTAATCCATATAACGGGGGTCTCTTTCTGCATCAGATTTTCCTTTTTCTTCACTCCATTTTTGAATAGTGGTAGCATAGGAAACAGTATTGACAAAAGTTATAAATTGTAAATAATTGTCGGTTTCGTATCCTTCGAGGTGTTCCTTATAAAGTTGCTTTACTGAGGGGAGGACATCTCCATACTTATTTTTAAGTTCGGGGTTTTTCTCTAAGAACTGGGCTAATTTTCTTTCCTGGATTTTTTTCCTTGACAGGATATCAGATTTTTTTAACCCTTCCACCATTCCCTGGTAGTTTTTCAATGCATTGTTTAAGCCCTTGATTGTTGACGAAAGTTTAATTTCCAATTCTTCATTATCTTTGCTTTCTTCTTCCATAATATCGATAATAGATTGAAATATTTTGATCCCAAAAGGGTAAGATAGGTTTTGATTCCAATCTACAGAATTAGAGGTTCTATACCTCATAGTTTGACCAGGATAACCCATGATAAATGTGAAATCACCGTCTCTAACTCCTTTGCTTGAAATTGGAAGATAAGTTTTAGAGTTGTACGGAATGTTTTTTTCATTATACTCAGCGGGTATTCCATCCGGACCGACATAAGCTCTCATGAAAGAAAAATCTCCTGTATGGCGGGGCCACATCCAGTTGTCAATATCTCCACCATAATTGCCAATTGAGCTCGGGGGAGCATAGACCAGCCGTATGTCTTTAATCTTTAAGTACGTAAAAAGATAATAAGAGGAACCGTCTAACATCGATACAACCTGCCCCTCAGTTCCTTTTTCAAGATTTTCTTCATTTTTCTCAATCTCTGCCATTTTTTTTCTAACAGCCTCTGCTCGTTCAACAGGTGTCATTTTATCAGTAACAGCAGACATGACTTGATCTGTTATGTCCTCGAAATTAAGCGTTATAAATGCCTCGTAGCCGGGTGCAGTGAGTTCTTCTTTTAAATTTTTTGCATAAAATCCCTCTTCGATATAGTTATGCTCCGGAGTGGAGTTTTTCTGTGCTGCGGAGTAAGCGACATGGTGGTTTGTCAAAATCAGCCCTTTGGGTGACACAAAAGAAGCGGTGCCACCATCTAAGATAATAACAGCATCGGATAGACCGCCTCCGCCGGGTTTGAAAATCTCATCGGGTTTAATTTTAAGCCCTTTAAGATTCTTTGGGATTTGATTGAGAAGGAACATTCCCTCATCTGCAAAGATATTTACGCTTAAAGAGAGTACCACTAAAAGCACGAAAACCGGAATTAATTTCCTGTTCATAAATTGCCTCCTTGTTGGGTTTATTAAAATCATCCTCATTTTTAAAAGACTCTCTGATAGAGCTTTTAGTTGTCTATAAATTTTACATCTTTTCCATGAAGTTATTGAAAGTATGTTATATTTTAATTAAAAGAGGGAAATCCGACATTTTGTAATATAGGTTAAAATCCCCTCTCTTTTCTTATTGTTTGATATGCGTTATTTATCGATTTGAATTTCTCCTCTGCGAGTTGCTGAATTTCGGGTCCTAAGTTGGCTACTTTATCGGGATGATACTTTGTCGCTAATTCCCGATATGCTTTTTTTATTGTATCTGAACCATCATTTGGGTTGACGTTCAAAATACTGTATGCCTGGTTAGCATCTCCAATGAATATTGATTTTATTGAGTTATAGTCATTTGCAGAAATGCCTAATCCCTTACCAATTTCACTAATTGCTGAAATCTCTAACGGGTGAATGGTTCCATCGGCTTTAGCAATACCAAAGAGTATATGTAGAAGTTCAAGTCGGGAATAATAGTCCATGTGTGATCTGATTTGATGGGAGATATCGATGATGTTGTAATCTTTATTAAGAATCTCTTTGTAAAGATACATGAGGTCTTGTGCATTGGATTTACCGAATTTATCTACAAGGAATTTTTTCACATATTGAACTTCTGATGATTTTACCTGTTTGTCGGCTTTTGAAACGTATGCGAATAAAGATAACATTGCGGCAGCAAAATCTCCCGCCCGGGTATCCCCGTAAGGAGTTTTACCCTTGTCAATTCGGGAGTGAAAGTAATCTCCTTTTACCGCACCCTCTCTGGAAAACATACTGCCAACATAAGCACCAAATAATGCACCGAGTGGACCGAAAAGAGCCCAGCCTATTCCGCCTCCAATTAATGTTCCAATCCATTTGCTCATAATTCAAACACCTTTCTTACCTGATGCAAAATTTAAAAAAATTATATGCAATATTTTAGGAAAATTAGTTAGTTGATAAGAAAAAATATTAGAGGGAAGGTTAATAATAAGAAATTTATTTGAAGATAAATCCTGCTGACAAAGTAGCAGATGAATATTTCCCTATGGAGCCTTCTAAATTAATATATGTAAATGGAATAGCTTGAAGTGTTAAGCCGAGAGTTGTGCGAAATTTATTTTCACCTCCCATATCAAATTTCAGTTCTTTGTCTTCGTCTATACCTGGAACATTATCACTAGGCTTAATTGTGTATTTTAAAGAGATGTCTGTTTTATCCATTCCTATTCCAGCATAAGGATAGATTTTAACTACTGGTATTGGTAGTCTTTTCCCAACTTCAGCGTGGAAATTGAGGTTATTAGCTTCAAAGAAATCACCTATTTCCATTTTTTGGAGAAAAGCACCAACACTGAAATCTACAATTGGTACGGGTAGGCTTTTCCGCAATCCTAAGCCATACATTTTGAATTTTCCAATTTCTTCCGAGATTTTAATTTCCGGTAATGCTCTTGCTGAAATCTCTATACCCAATGGTATCCGAACATTTGCTTGTAAACCAGCTACTGGAACGATAGGAATGTTTAAACCGTTGGGGAATTGAAACGGCATAACAATATTTGATATATCCTGTTCACTAAATTGACTTTCAATGGCAGTTCTATATTGAGCAGGATTATCAACATCGTTATTTCCCAATTCAGTGATTATTGCCTCGATAATCTCATAATATTCTTTTCGGGTTAAATTGGCGCCCTCTTCATCGCTGGCAATATTTGGTGTCTTATCTTTGTCTGCATCGTATAAATCTCCGAATTTTAAATAAATATCTGGTAATTGGGGATTTACTTCATTTAGTGGAAATGTTATTGTATTCTCCATCAAATTGTACTCAAATACTTTATCCTTATCAGGAATGAAAGACATGCTGGTTACTAATCCGATATCAATTCCAATAGGAAGAGGAATCAAACCCGTTTCACAACTTGCTTTCTTATATAATCCGCTATTCATACTCGTACCGAAACCTGTTACAAGTGGCTGGACATAACTTTTTGCATTATTTTCAAGCATTAACTTTAAACTCTCCTCTAAAGTTTGAGCAGAAATCACACTGAGACCTAAAAAAAGCGTAACAAAAAACATTCCTAAAAAGCTAATTTCCCTTTTCATTATTTTCTCCTTTTTTTGATTAATCTCAATTTCACATTAATTTCGGTTACTTTATAGTCAAATAATGTAAAAATCAAGTATAAAATTTTACTATCTTCTTGCAAGTACTACAGTAGTGATATAAGCCGCAGATTTATTAGTGCCAATATCGGTTGCAGAGCATCTGACTATATACATCCCAATTCTGGCTCTTTTCCCATATTTACTCTCTCCATTCCAGTAAATAACACCCTCGGATGAAGTGGGTAAATTATGAGCGGGACGATAAATTAGTCTTCCGGCTAAATCATAAATTTCTATTGTAATTTTAGCTGTTGGGAAAGGTAGCTGATATTGAAAAGCAACCTCATCGTCTATTCCGTCACCATCGGGAGAAAATGGATTAGGTTCCGTTTTTATTCCAGGTTTTTTTAAAGGGGTCGTAATAGCAACACTATTTTCCGAGCCTGGAGTTCCTCCGAAAGATGACACAGATGCTCGCCAATTGCTATATGTATTTGGATTGATAAAATAAATCCTTTCTAATGAAATACCTTTTGATATTTTCCAGGTTGTATTGTACTGAAGACTATCTATTACTTTTCCGGTGGGGTCTATGATAAATATTGCGTCTTCACCGTTATTAAGCGATGGAAAATTATGTAGAACGGCTGTGTTTAAGTAATTAATGCAAGGAAAATTAAATATAGATGAATCTGATGCAATCACGAAAAAACTACTAGGTGGCATTAGATGCTTATGAAGAATATCTATAGGTTTTGCTGTGTTGTTATCAGAAATATGCCATCCATTAATAAATATACTGTCAGTCCCTGAATTGTATAACTCAACATATTCTGAAATTGAATTGCCGGAAGTATTAATATCAAAAGGGTCAGGCATAAATTCTGAAATCAGTAATGTTTCTTTTCTGTAAGAGATTGTGATTGAAAAGTTAAGTGTATCATTTTTTGAATACTCATCGTATTCCCAATCAATACCAGCAATAAAATTATGAACCCCTGGCTGAAATGGGCCAACTGAACAACTTAAAGAATCAGTTTTACCGGAAGGTATTTCTTCAATTTCTATTGAGTCTATCATTTTTAATAGTTGGTCGCTGGATTCAAAGAGTTTGAGACATGCACTATTACAGATTGTTTGTCCACAATTATTTATAAAGAATGTAACTATGAAAGTTGATGAGCTGTCTCCGGTGTTAGAAGAAGTTGTAAGTGAATCTAATGAGAGATCGTGGACTAATGGTGTAACGCTATTTAAATCTCCGGGTGTAGCACCATTTTCATTAATTGATAGAGACCAGGAAGATTCATTATCAGATGGAAGTTCAGGAAAAATTTTCTCGAATGAGATACCAGATTTGACGTTCCATGTATCGTCATATAATAGAGAATCTATTACGATCCCTGTTAAATCCTTAAGAGTTATTTTATCTGATGTATTATTTAAAGCCGGCCATTTTGGAGGAATTATTATTGTTGCATTTGATGGGGGGAAGTAATTAAAAAATGAGCTGTCTTTTGCTAAGACAAGATAACCGGAGGATGGTATTTGTGTATGGTAATCCAAAGTTGTTGAGCTTCTGTTATTCGATAAATTCCAATCTGTGATATCTATTGCCTCGTCAGTCATATTAATGAACTCTATAAATTCAGTTTGCTCAATATTTGGGTATGGCAGGAATTCAGTAATAACAAGTGAATTGTATGGAAAAAGAACAAGTAAATTTGCATAAGAAATATTATCATTCTGGTTTTCATCCGAATCCATTGTAACTAAGGCAATATGAGCGGCTTTTCCGGAGTATTCAGAATATACGTTACCGTTAATTGTGATTACGGAATCCGGGAGAATTGGTGGAATATTGTATAGCCTCCAAACGAGTTCATTGTATGTAGCTGTGCTATCTTTATCTTGATCGCTGAAAATTTCTACAGAAAAAGTATTTGACGGTAGAATTCCGTTATTTTTTACTGAAAGTTTGAAAGAAACGGATTGACTAACTTCTGCAACAGAGTCAACGAATAGAAACGACAAGGGGATAATCGATAAATCAAAGTTGTACTTCAATATTGAATTTGGAAGACCAGGAGTGGCTCCTACTTCAGATGTTGAACTTCCCCAGTTATTTTCGGTAAGAGCAAGGGTGTGTGGATTACGTCTTTCCAAAGAGAATCCTTCACTTCCGCCCCAATCTTTTTTGTAATAAATAGTTTCGATATTATGATTTATTGCATCAATAAGAAACAGTGAGTCCGAGGTGTTGTTTAATGTTGGGAAATTCGAGGGAATAATTAAGGTGCCATCAAAATCAGGATAACATTGCAAGAAATCTTTTTTTGCGGCAATTACAGCAAAAGACGTGGGTGAGAGATAAATCGCTGTATCAGCAAGAAGATTAGATTTTCCATTAGCATCTCTGAATTGCCAGCCGTTAATATCAACTTGAGAGTTACTCGGATTATAAATTTCGAACCATTCTGATTCTCCGCTTTCAGGTGAGTACATCACTTCATTTATTATTACAGAATTTTCAGGGTAGCCCACACATAGTTTGCAGCTTTTATTATTGTTTGAAACATTTTCATCTATATCGAGAATAATATTACCAAAAATAACATGGATTCCACCAGGTATTGAGTCTACAATAAAATTCTGTGTAAGCGATTCTCCCGGATTAATGAGTGCCGAAACAGCAATCGTTGTATCCAGTAAGCTTTCGAGAAATGGTATAGCTTCAGGTTTTTGAATTGTGATTTGAATTTGGAAATTATCGATTTCAATTAACCCGGCATTACTGATTTCAAAATGAATATTTACAGAATCTCCTTCGAACAATTCATTATTTGCAGAGCTAACTAAGATTGAGTCAATTGCAAGGTCATAGTTTTTAATTGCAATGGAGTTTTCATAACCTGGAGTTGCTTCGTCATTTGTTTGTGAAAGCCCCCAGTTTGAAGGATCGCTGCTCTGTGATTCTGGATTTTTTCTCTCGATAGATACTCCTGTTTTATAGCCCCAATCTGATGAATATTTAAGAGCATCAACACGATGAGCAACGGCATCTAAAATTGCAAGAGAATCTGAAGTGTTGCTCAACGTGGGAAATGATTCAGGAATTATTAATAATCCATTAAAATTGGGATAGGTTGAGATGAAGTCCTCATTTGCTGCAATAATAGCGAAAGAATCAGGCTTTAAATGTATTATATCATCTGATATGGGATGTAGCGAACTATATGAATCTTTAAATGACCAATTTTTGAGATTAATCTCGTTTTTACTTCGATTGAAAATTTCAAACCATTCGGGGTCGCCGGAATCAGGAAGATACATAATCTCATTGATAACAATGCTTTTATCTGGATATCCGATATTGATAGGTAATAATGCTTCATTGTTTTGCAGGTCGTTGTCTGCTGAAAAGTTGATATTACAATCAAGATAACCTGTACCGCCAGAGTTGATTTTCCATTTTAGAGTATCAGATAAAAATTGAAAAGATTTGAGAGTGTTATAATAAAACTCTTGTAGTAGTATAGGACTTTGTGCAACCGAGTCTTTGTTTTCGTTATGACGGATTTCGATGAAAAAATCGTAGGCATCATTTATTCCACTGTTTTGAAGAACGATTCGAATGTTTGCTGTATCACCAGGAAGTAGATGATCAAGAAATATAAAAATACTATCCTGACACCATTTAAGGTCGTATTCTTCTAATAGAATAGAGTTAAATAAACCGGGAGTCCCGCCATTATCTGAGGTTGATAAACCCCAGTTTTCAGGATTGCTTATATTTGTAAAAGGATTTTTTCTTTCTAAAGAAATCCCTTGTGAATAGCCCCATGATTTTGAATATCCGATTGCATCAATAGTCCTTCCACACAAATCCCGTATAATTATAGAATCTGAAGTGTTGTTCAAAGTTGGCAATTGAGAAAAACAATCTATGAATAAATTATTGATACTCCAGTATTCTAAGAGCGAGGAATCATCTGCAATAATCACATAAGATGCTGGTGGCAAAAAGAAACTATTTTGTGTTAAAACAGATTCACTTGATTTATCGGAAATAGTCCAGTCTTTCAAATTCAATGTATCTTGTGAAATATTGAAAAGTTCTATCCATTCTCCGCCAAAATCAGGATTGGGGCAGTACATAAATTCGTTAATTGCAATACAATTTTTTGCAAAAGGTACATGGAGTTCGAGGAATTTAACATTATTTTCTAAAGATTCGTCTTCATCAAAGCTAATAGTTGCGATTAGCACTGTAGGACCGGAATGAGGGTCTGAAATAAAAGGATAAAGAACGAGAGAATCTCCTGCATTAATGGATTCATTTTTAGAATAGGTAATTTCTTCAGTTTGTAAAATTGAGTCACAGTTGATGTCCTGTCCGAATAAAATTTCTGCTTCATAACAATTTAAAAGCCCAATGTTTTTCACAGTTAAAATGAAGTCAACGGGTTGCCCTGCTTCGATTAGTTCTTGAGATGTTATTATCTCAAACCCTGTGATTGCAAGGTCATAATCTTTTGGAGATATGCTGTTCTTGAAACCGGGTGTCCCTAAATATAGAAGACTATTACCCCAGTTGTCTGGGCTATTTGTACCATCTATAATGATCTTTTCATCAGAATAACCGGAAGTCTGATCGGGCGTTGTTACAATGGAAGATAGCGTATCGCCATTGCCGGCAACAAGATAAATTGTATGCGCTTTGCTGTTGACTAACCCGCTAGTGGAACTGGAAAAGGAATTATTGTGGATGGTTAAAAGAAGAGTGCAATCTGGAATAAGGTTATCATAGACGGAGTCTTTATGCTCAATAATATAATCCCTGTCGAGGATAAGCCCATAAGATCCTGGCAAAAGTGTGTCTTTGGAATCAATAAACTTTAAGCTATCGATAATGCCATCAATTGAAAGATAGAAGCCCTCGAGACATAGCACCGAATCACTTAAATTAAAAATTTCGATAAACTCATTATAGTAATCAGAACCCGGAGCATCGAACATTACCTCGTTAAAAGTTACTATTTGACCAAATGCAAACTGCACATGAATCATTAGAAAAACGGGTAATAGAATCTTTAAGGGTTTATTGCAAATCATAAAGACTTTCTATTTGAGCAAATTTTATAATTCAAATTGGACAAAGTCAACATTTATATTTAATTGTTGATATAAAAAGGAAAAGTAATTTAATGAACCATTTTTTATAGAAATCGGAAATATCTTTAATCGATGAGCTTCGATTCCGGTATATCAGCCTTCTTTTCTTTTACTTTAAATTGCTCTGGTCGTTCTTTCAATACTTTCCGTAACCAGCTTTCAGGATAACCTTTTTCACGAGGGCGATTATTCTCATTCTGCACATATCCATCGTTGTATTTTGTTATCAAGTATTCACCGAGTTCACGCCAGCGTTTTACTACTGATTCAGCATGAGTTACGGAATAATCAGTAAGATACCGCTTCATTAAATCTGGGTCTGATTTAAAAAGTTGCAGAGCAGTCTTTTCTACCGCTGGTTGAAACTCTAAAAATTTATTTTCGATCTCACTTTGAACAGCTTGAATTTCCGGCTTCATATAAGAATACTTCAGATTAGCAAAGTTTGCTACAAAATTAAAAACCCACCATGCAGAATCCCATGAAAATTTACTAATCTTTCCAACTGCATACGACTCCGGGATTTTTTCTATTGAACAATAAAGAGGAACGTAACATGAAAAGTAAGTGTCGTCAACGCCATACCATAATACACCACCAACTTCATCTGGTAGCCATGAGCGTGATTGTGAAATGAATGAAAAACCAGTTTGCTGAGTTGAAATTGGACGTTCCCATGCATATTTATTACAATCGATTTCCCAGTCAATTGGACGCCAGCGATTGGGTGTACCATAAGGACCTGCATCAATGCCTTTTGTCATATCAAAGTCTGTTCCCTCGTAGTGATCACGCATTAGTGAAAAAACATCAGCCAGAGACAATTTTTTATCTGGCTTAATCCAGAGCGGATAAGGTTTTGCACCTTTTACAGAACGATGATAATCTGGAGAGAAATTTTTTGAGGGAGCTGCTCTGTGAAAAATTCTCCATACACGGGTATCGGAATAGCGCCTGTTTTTCGGTGTGGAGGGACAATAAGCATCGCAGAATCTAAAAGGTTTGCCAGATGATGAATCGTAATATCCTCTTTCTATTGCAAAAGAAATGACATTTTTTGAATAAAGACAATTTTTAGAGTCATGGAGAGGAAATTCGCCAATTCGCGATTTGTTGGCGTGGCAAGATATATATCCATCAGGTACTTTAGCTGCAACCCATTCTGCTCCCTTGCCTCCTGCTCCAGGACCAATTATTTCTAATATCCAAGCCTCCTTTTTATCTCCTATAGAAATTGATTCGCCCATAGAGCTATATCCGTATTCATCAATAAGATTTGTCATAACATTAATTGCTTCTCGTGCTGTCCTGGCTCGTTGTAAAGCAATGTGCATCAGAGTCCAGTAGTTTAAAAGTCCATCAGGGTTGCGTAATTCTTCCCTTCCACCAAAAGTAGTCTCAGCAATTACCAATTGATGTTCATTCATAAGCTGAACAATGGCATAAGTGTGGGATACCTGTGGTATTTTTCCACGTACTTTTCCAGACCAATCAGTTATTTCAATAGAGTCACCAGGTTCGTAATCAGCTGCAGGAAAATATTGAAGATGTGGATGAAATTCTCCATCACACGCATAAGTAATAATGACAGATCCATCTTTTGAAGCACCTTTGGTTACAAGAATATTCGTGCATGCATATAAAGAGAAGTAAGGCAAAATGATACTGTACAAAATAAAAATTAATAAAAAGGATATCTTTCCTCTCATCTGTTATTTTCTCCTTAAATTTAATAATCCAGGGAAATAGGAAGAGCGTCCTAATTATGTTTATAAGGACGCTCAGAATAATTAGAAATTTGGGTCTAATTTCAATTTACTTAACTGGATACTCAGGAATAGGTGGTATCACTTTTTCCTCTGTCTTCAAGTCTTCAAGAATAACTTCAATTGCCTTATTTAACTGCTCATCTATTCCCTCGTATTCTTTTGCAGGATCATTATCTACGTAAATGTCGGGCTCTACTCCATGTCCCTCTATAATCCATTTTTTGCCTTCAACATCATACCGAGAAAATTCAGGTTTATTAAGATAACCGCCATCAAGCAATGGAAGAGTGTTGCGGATTCCAACAACGCCGCCCCATGTTCTTTTTCCTATTAATTTACCAAGTTTATACTTCTTAAACCTATATGAGAAGATATCACCGTCGGAAGCAGAGAACTCATCACAAAGACAAACCATAGGGCCATAAATCATAGAACCTGGTTCAGGTTCAGGTTTGGTGTTGCGTGCAAATGTGATCATAGCAATCTCACGGCGCAATCGCTCAATCAACATTGGTGAAACGTTACCACCTCCATTGCCGCGAACATCAATTATTAAGCCTTTTTTCCTTATTTGTGGGTAGAAGTATTCAACAAATTCGTTTAATCCTTCTGGGCCCATATCTCGCACATGGATATAACCCACTTTACCATTCGTAGTTTTATTTACTTTTTCAATATTTTTCTGTATCCAATCGTAGTACAGCAATTCAGATTGATCGCCGATTGGTACTACGATTACTTTTCTACTACCCTCCTTTGCCGGTTTAGAGTTTACAGTTAATGTAATTTGCTTATCAGCTGTATTTAGTAACAATTCATAAATATTATCTACCTTATTTGCTTGTTTATTATCAATAGCAATAATATAGTCACCCTCTTTTACATTAACTCCAATTTCAGTAAGTGGTGAGCGCAGGGATTTTTTCCAATTTTGCCCGCGGAGAATTTTCTCTATTTTATAATATCCAGTCTTCATATCTCGTTCCAATTTAGCACCAAGTAAACCGGTTTTAATTCTTTCTGGCTTTGGATAATCGCCGCCGCCGACATAAGTATGACCAACATTTAGTTCTCCAATCAATTCTCCAATAACGTAAGTCAGGTCGGCACGATGGTTTACGTGTGTAACTAATGGCTCATACCTTCCTCGTAAACCTAACCAATCAACTCCATGCATATTTGGTGCATAGAAAAATTCACGCATTTGGCGCCAGCATTCGTTATAAATTTGATTCCATTCTTGCTTTCTATTTAAATTGATTTCCATATTGGATAAATCAAGTGTTTCTTTCAATTCGATTTTCCCTTTTGGAAGATCAATTATCGCATATTTTTTATTTGCGCTTACAAGCATTTTCTTTTTATCAGCAGAGATTTCATAGCCGTTTATCTGACCAAGTTCAGTCTCTTTTTGTTTTTTCAAATCATAAATTAAGAGCTGAGGTTTTTCATCCTTACTTCCTTTCCGATTGTAGTAGATTACGTCACCGACCCCACATAAATTGAAATAGCGTGAAGATTGAATTGGAAGGCTAACAATTCTACTTTTAATCCCATCAATGTCTATTTTTAGTTTTATTTCTTCTTTTATCTCCTCTTTTTCTTTTTTCTTATTCCCCTTTTTCTTCGATTCTGTCTTGATTTCCACTTCATCATTTTTCGGTTCAAATGGAGACTTAACATCTTTTGATAGAGTAGCGAGGTATATTCTGGACATATCCCGGTAAGCATAATTCCATTCCGCCCAACTGTAGATTGGTTTAAAATCACGGTTCGATACGAAGAAAAGATATTTTCCGTCAGAGCTAAAAACGGGACCTGAGGAGGAATACCAACCATCAGTAACCTCGAAAGATTTTTTCTTTTCAAGTGAGTATAAATATACTTTATCCATTACATCGAGTTCTGTTTTAGAATATGTAATCCATTTGCTATCAGGAGACCATGAGTAATCGTTAAACTCCCAGGCATCGGATTTATCCACTTCAGTAATTATCCCACTTTCGATATCTACATATCTTAATCGAAGCTTCTTATCAGCCCATAGAATTTTTTTACTATCGGGAGACAAATAGAGTGTATATTTATAGGTTTCAGCTCCTTTGGTTATTTGCTTTTCAGAAGACCTGCCATCTTGAGATTTGATGTATATTTCATCTTCACCTGTAGCGTCAGAGATATAGGCAATCCATTTACCATTTGGTGACCACCTGGAATTACGCTCGTGGATTCCAGGAGTGCTTGTCAAATTTCGAGTAATACCGTGTTCTGCAGGAACTGTAAAAACATCTCCACGTGCTCCAAACAGAGCACGCTTGCCATCGGGTGATATTTCATAGTTTGTTATGTTTTTACTTACATTAATTATTCCACCTCTCCCATTATTCATATCGTCTTTAATGTAGATTTTAACTTTTTCGTAATTTTCTGTCGATAGGTCAAAACGGTAGATATATCCACCATTTTCAAAAACTATTGCTCTTTTGCCAGGAGAGGGAAATTTGATGTCAAAATCAGTGAAATTAGTCAACTTCCTGGTTTTCCTTGTATTGGTATCATAAACATACAGATTCATACGTTTGTTTTCATCTCTGTCTGAAAGAAAATAAATCTTATTTCTACTCCACATCGGAATAATATCCTGAGCGGGATTATTGGTGATATTTTCAATTTTTTTAGTTGCAAAATCGTAAATCCAGATGTCATCTGCCATACCGCCGCGATAGCGTTTCCATGTGCGGAATTCGCGAAAAATGCGGTTATATGCCAATTTTTTATCATCAGGTGAAAATGAACAGAAACCACCGCGAGGAAAAGGAAGCTCCTCGGGCATATCGCCCTCAATTGAAACTGAATACAATTGTCCGTTAAAAGGATTGAATGAGCACATACGGGAGCGGAATATAATTTCTCTGCCGTTATTTTTCCAGGTCATGACAATGTTGTTTGGCCCCATTCTATCGGAAACATCATCACGTCCAAGCATTGCTGTATACGTTATACGTACCGGAACCCCACCCTGTGCAGACATTAAATAAACTTCTGTATTACCGTCGTATTGACCAGTGAAGGCTATATATTTACCGTCAGGTGAAAAACATGCAAACATTTCATAACCTTCATGACTTGTTAACTTACGTGCGATACCGCCCTTACTGGAAACAGTGTAAAGATCACCTGCATAGGTAAAAACAATTCTGTTTTCATGAATAGCAGGAAATCTCAAAAGGCGTGCCTCAGATGAAAATGCTATACTGACGCCTACGAAGAAAAAAAATATAAAAATCTCACAAGTTCGTTTCATTTCTCCCCCAGATTTTTCTAAACTTAATTATCATTATAAGATTATTTGAGAATAATTGATTTCACTTTATTAATTTAGAAAATATTAATTACAAAAGAAAAGTATTGACATATAAAAAGTTTGGTATGAAATTAAACCACAATGTCAAAAAGAATTATATTAGTAATGGAGTGAGGAGCAAACATGATTTCCAGAAGCGATTGCAGATTAACCTTTAAAAAGTCTATGGAACAAATGAGAAGAATCTTTTTTCTGTTTTGCACTTTTTTGTTAATCAGTAGCGGATTTGCTCAGATGGGTAAATATACTCGAAAATCTATATCATACGTTGATGTTCTACTTGTTACAAAGAAGGGGATTAGTCTTTCGGATAGAAATGAGAAATTTTTTCTTTCAGCAATTCATGATGGAATTAAGATTGCCCGGTTTGACTATAATCCCCTTCCGGAAAAGGTACAGAGCTCATTTAGGAAATGTCTTTTGGGAAGAAGTCATTCAGAATCAGAAATTGGAGAGCTCATTGATGAAACCATAACGCCAGAGCTTGTAAAATTTTTGGACATTCAAAAGGAGATAAGAGCAAGGAATCTTGTTACTGAGGTCCAAAAAAATTCATTCATCGTTCTTAAAGCAAAGGAAATGGGAATCACCGCTGCACAGTTACAACAGGTAATGAATTCATCGTACTTATATATACCTTTCTTATCTAATTACAAAGTTGAAAAAGGTAAGGGTAAAAAGGATAAAAATAAAAAAGATATATCAGTTTCTATAAAAGGTGGGCTTATCTGGTATCACCTGATTGCTGATGATAATCCACGTCTGGAGAAAATAGTTGCTGTCAGGGCTGAAGGAAATGCCAGCACAGAAAAAGGTAAAAAGTATTCCTTTGGTGGTCGAAACTTGAACGCTGAAGATTATGCTTTTATTTCAGCTGCAAAGACACTCGTTATGAATCTGCAAGTTAGAACGCGTGAGATAAATATGTTCAAACTTCAATCACCAATTGCTGAAGTTGTAAAAAGAACCATTCGTTTTCCACTTGGAAAAGCCGAAGGTATAAAGATGGATGAACCGTTTTTTGTGGGCGAATGGATGGAATTGAATGATGGTAAAATCCGCTTTGTAAAGTCCGGATTTGTGCGCGTGGGCACAGTTTCGGATAATATGAAGTCTAGCGGACAACTTTCTTCGGCGTGGGCTGTCAAAAAAGGTAATTGGGTTCGTGGAATGATGATTATTGAACATCCAAGATTAGGAATTGATATTGCTGTGAAGCCGAGATGGTTTACCATGAATATAGAAGAGGGTATAGTACTAAATTTGGAGAAAAGCTTTTACATCTACTTTGACGATTATTCCTGCGGTGCTATGGGCGTTGATTTAGATTTTCAATGGAACATAGCCCCATTCACTAAAAAGCGGCAAACATTTTTCGTATTTGGCGGATCTGCGGGACTTGTTCCTGTTAAAAGTCGTATCTATAGCAATTGGTTTGAGTATCTTGTTGATTGGCCAACAAATAATTGGGTAGCTGGCGTTTTTTATGGACATGCTGGTTTTATGAAAAAATTCTATTTCGGTCCTTTTGCGCTCCATGGGGAAGGACTTGCTGGAGTTCAGTCACTCTCTATCTGGGATTATAAAAGCAATGATGATTATGAAGGGGAAAAAGTAACCATTTCTAACAAAACTATTGGATTGCAATTTAATATAGGATTAGAGTATGCGGTTAATATTGATTGCAATGTTGGTGTTTTTGCAGGTTTTAATTTGTTTCCCCCAATGGACTGGTGGACTGTTAAGTACGATGAGGACGAGGTGGATATGGATAATTTAGCAGGATGGGCAGCACCCAAAATATATAGTGTTGGACCCACGTATGGATTTTATATTCATTTTTCTCCGCCAACGTTACCCTTTAATCCAGTTGCAATTACACAAAGTCAATTAAAAGTTCAATAAGGAGATAAAAATGGACATTGGATGTTGTAATAGAACACTGATTTAAAATAAAGTAAAAATTTAGACTTTCGGAAGGATGGGATATGTTACATTTAAACATAACCAAAAAAATTATAAAGGCATTTTACAAGGTAAATAATACTCATGGTTTTGGTTTTTCCCATCGGGATGGCTCCGCTATTAGAAAAGGTTTACCCTGTGAAAAATAAAAATTAAAAATGAAAGAATTGAAAAAAATATTACACAGGGTGAACGAAAATGCTATGACGATTGAATTACGGAAAATGGGATGTAAAGTATCGCAGCAGAAGAATATCAGGGTTTACTATGAGAATGAAGAGGTTGGTGATTATTATGCTGATTTATTAGTAGATGAATTGGTCATTGTTGAGCTAAAGGCTGCTGAGAGTCTTTGTGAAAAGCACGAAGCCCAATTGATTAACTATTTATCACAAAGTAATCCCTTTGGGAAAAGCAACCCAAATAGAAGTTGGTTTATTGCTGAATTTTGGCAAAAAGGCAGAGTTTATCCAAAGGATCCCGTCTGGGAAAAGAAAAATATTTACTAATGACAGAAAGTAAAAATCTGCGAAAACCTGTGTTATCGGTGTAATCTGCGTGCTATTTTTAAAGGAGCATTTGATGAAAAAAATACTTTTCATGGCAACAATATTTTTAAGCACGTCTCTCGTAATGGGAAAGTCCAACCTTCCCCGTTCACGAGAAGCGGTGCTATTGGAAAGTTCTTCCCCATCGGAGGTAATGATTCGTGCTACAGGGTATGGAATTGATAAAAAGCACAGAAAACCAAGAGCAAAAGTATTGGACAAAAGTGCAAATACAGACGCTATGAAAGCGGCAGTATGGTTTGTTTTACTTGGTGGTTCAGACCCTTTGATTCAAACGGATGAAGAAAAAGCGGCATTTGAGAAAATCCAGGAAGAATTTTTCATAAAAAGTAATATTCAGAATTTTATTACATGGGAAGCGGAATACTACGACAAGCGGCTGAAGATCGAGGGTGGAAAGAAGCTAAAAATCGAGAAAACCTACAGAATCAATAAGGCTTTGATAACCGAGAATCTTGTTAAAAAAGGAGTTCTTTCAGAAGAATCAACAATAGCCGGTTTAGTTGGCTTACCATCTATAATGGTTATACCTGAAGCAAAGGGGAAAATGGCGCCGATAGAACTCCTCAAAACCGATCCTAATTTGAAAAAGGGTGCTGAAGTCATCGAGTCATATTTGACCGCAAGAAAATATGAAGTAATTGTTCCTGAACAGCAGCAGGTGATACAGGAATTAACTTCGACACAATATGCACTTGAGGGTGCTGAGGAGGATTATAGCTATCTATTGGCACTATCAATTGGAAGTGATGTTTATCTGTCTTACAATGTCAATATCGAATCACGGATGCTCGGATCAAGTAAAGTAAAAAAAGGTATTGTTGCATGTAGGGCATACGAGACTACAACCGGACGGCTTCTTGGCACGGAAACCGGCTATAGCCATGAGAGGGCAGCACCTGACGCTGTTCTTATTGAAGAAGCAATGAATGACGCAATTGATAAAGTTCTAAGTCGTATTATGAATTACTGGAAAAAGGACCTCAAGCAGGGCGTTCAGTACAAAATGATTGTTACAGTTAGTGATGTTTTTGATACAGATGATGCTGAGAATATAATATTTTCTATAAGTGATGTTGTTAAAGAGGTGACAAAAACATATAAAGAAAATGTGGTTGCTGATTATACTTATGATGTTCAACTGTGGTGCAATCCGGAGCAGTATAAATCTTCAACAGATATTTATCGCTATTTAAAGAAGAATTATAATGGCAATGGAGAAGTTAAAAAAGTGTCCATATCTCGCAAACTTATCCTTCTTAATATTGTTGAAGAGTAAAGGAGATGATCGTGCGAAAGAACTCAAATATCTTCATTTTAGGAATTTTTCTCTTATTGAATTTTAGTTACGTTTTTGCTCAGGTGCCGGAGTGGGCAAAGACAAATCAACATAAAAAATATCCTTCTTCAAAGTTTTTCCTGGGTGTTGGAATTGCAGATAACAAAACAGAAGCAATTGAGCTTGCAAGAGCGGATGTTGCTAAACAGATAAGAGTTAAGATTGAGTCGGAACTTGAAACAATTGAATCAGAATTTCATGAGGGAGATAAGGGATATATAACTTCTGAAGTTAAGTCACAAACCAAATCTGTAGTTTCGGAAACTATTGCAGGGATTGAGATAGCAAAAGTAGAAAAGGCAAAAGGGAAGTATTACGTACTTGCTGTGCTAAATAAGTCAAAGTATTTGTCGAGCCTTGAAGTTGAGATGGGAGAAATTTTGACAGAAACTGAACAACTGGTAGGAAGTGCTCGAAAGCTATCTTCAGAGGGAAAGATATTTACAGCTGTAGAAAATTATATTGATGCGCAAAATGGCATTCCGGAGTTCTACACAAAAGGTGCGCTTTACACTGCTTTATCCGGAAAAAAGTACCCTGTAACGGAGCAGTTCACCGGACCGGGGATTTTGGCAGAGATGCGTAATCTATTTTCTCATATTGAATTAAAAAGTGTGTCGGGTGATGATCAAAAAGGTAAATCGGGTATTGTTTTGTCCATGCCAATTAAAGTAAAAGTTTTTTACAAATCTGAGACTGGAGAGAAGATTGGTATAGATAGATTCCCTGTTTTAGCGAAATATGATAGCGGAGAATTGATTGCTAGAAAAGAGACCGATTCAGATGGTTTAGCTGAATTCAGGGTTGTTGCCGTTCCAACTGATGATATTGGCAAAAATGGAGCAGTAGTCGTCTCTTTGAATCTCGTAAAACTACCGGATATTCTCAAAGATTCGATTTCTAAATCGGAGATACTTATTCATTATTCTATTGATACAGAATCCCTTGATTTTTATATTCATATCGTTGATAAAAGTGGGAGTAGATACAAAAATATTGAGGACAAATTTGCCAGTTTGGTAAGTGAAAATGGATACTCGGTTTCTGATGACGCCCCCTTTGTTATAGAAGGTAATGTCGCAGTTTTCAATGATAAAGAGATAGATTCCCCAATGGGTAAACAGTTTTATATTGAATCAATTTTGAACCTGAGCCTCATTGATCGTTCTGATGGTAAAACAATAGCCTCTTTTGAAGCAAGGGGAAGAGGACTGAATGCCGGTTCTCGCCAGGCAGCAGTAGAAAAGTCTCATAAGAATTTAAAAATCTCAAAGAAAAAATTTACTGCGTTTTTACAATGTGAATCTAACAGATAGAAAGTGTATATTATGAATGAAAAAGGAGTTAAAACGAAAGGAGAACAGCTATGAAGAAAGTTTTAATTTTAGCGATGTTGATTCCGCTGGCACTGATGCTGGTAAATTGCGGAGGCGGCAAACCCAAAGCCAAAATGCAGGATATCCCTAAGTGGTATCTGAATCCACCACAAGCAGAGGATGTCATCTATGAAGCCGGCGATGCCGCCAAGATGAGCATGGCTCTTGCAAAGGAAGCAGCTGATGCCCGTGCAAGAGATGGTATCTCACGAGCAATCGAGGTGAAAGTCTCTAATATGTTGAAAAACTTCATGCAGCAAAGTGGAATGGGAGAGGATTCTGAGGCTCTTGAGTTTACATCATCTGTCAGTAAGCAGGTAGCTAATACGGTTCTAACTGGATGTCGTATTACCAAGAGAGAGATGAAAACCGAAGGGAATCAATATCATGCTTATTCTCTGGCGGAATATAACTTGAACTCTTTAATTCAGGAAACACTGAACGAGGCCAAAAAACGGAAGGCACTCTACAACGAGGCAAAGGCTAATCTTAGTTTTGATGAACTTGAGAAAGAGATTGATAAACTGGAAGCTGTAGGAGAGTAAAAAGAGTACTTAAATGCCTGCCCATCACAATGTTTTATGATGGGTAGGCTTTTCCTTTCTTTGCAATTCTGAATAAACCTCGAAGTCAACCAAACTTAGGGGGTGTGATAGAATGAAGTTTTCATTCATTGTAATTTATCATTTTGTTATTTATGAATTTACAATTTAAATATGTTAAGCTTATATCATCACACCCCCTTAAGTTAAGTCACCAAAAGATTGTGAATTATTGAAGTTGGTCTAAATATCAAATCAAGGATTGACTGGTTGAAATGATTTCATAAGACTTGACTCAAGTTTGGTTCAGCGGGGTTCTCAGGAAACTACCAAACTTAAGTTAAGTTACCAAAAGATTGTGAATTATGGGAGTTAGTCTAAATATTAAATCAAGGATTGACTAATTGAATTGATTTTATGAGACTTGACTCAAGTTTGGTTCATGTTTTGAAAGCATAGATATGAAAAGAAAAAGTATTGTAATTCTTGCAATAGTTTTGTTTCAATTTTGTGGACATCTCCCTATAGGGAATCTTTCGGAGTCTTTATGCCAGACGTTAATCCCTTCCTGGTTTGAAGAACTCCCTTCTCTTGGAGATCCTTTCGGAGAAGCTCCAGCCGGTATAATGCTTTCTGTTGGTTACTCAGGGAAGTATCAAGATATTGCTTTGGCTAAGAAGGTAGCGATAAATCAAGCTTTGAAGAACATGGCGAAGCAAAAACAGATTCAATTAATTTTTGAAGTTGAAGAGTTAGCAGACGGAAGACTTAGGCTTTTAAATCCTACCTTTGAACAATTTTATGAGGAAACAATTCTGATTCAGATAAAAAGTAATTTCAGCGTTATAGATTCTTTATTAACTGAGGACGGATATTTTGTTTTGTTAGCATATCCTTCGAGAAAAGAGTTGTCATTTGATTTACCAAAGCAAAAAGCCTGGGGATCTCAACCGAAGTGGACAAAAGAATTACCTGTTTCAAAAAAGTGGGTTTATGGCGTTGGGATGGTTGCAAAATATTCTTCATGGGCGAGAGCCTGGAAAGACGCCGATGAATATGCGCGGTTTGATTTAGGAAAAAATATAGAAATTGAAGCAGAATCTATTCATACTGTTCAAAGAGATGATAGATTTACTATAGAATCTAAAATCTTGCGGCAATCGTATGATATGACGCTAAAGAACTCTATTATTGTTGCAAGATGGTACGATGCAAAAGAGGATATCTATTATTCGCTGTGTCGTAAGAAGCGATAAATGTTTCATAACTTCCGAAAGTTCGTATGAATGTGTATTTGCATTTAATAGATAAGGAAAAACAGAAGCAGATACTGGTGATTGAGAATATCAATAATTTTGTGGGCCTACCGTGATAAATTGCTTTAAATTATTATATGAATTCTTTCTATTACATATGTATACTGTAAAGTTAAAAAAATGGAAAGTTAGGTATAGGATACACTAAAAATTTAAAGCAAAGATTTGATGAACGTCCTAATGGTAGGGTTAAATCAACAAGAGATCGACGCTCTTTAACACTAATATATTTTGAAGGTCGTTTGTCTTAAAAAGACGCAATGCATAGAGAAAAATATTTGGAAACATTTCAAGGTAAAATATTTATAAAAAATAGACTCAAATCTTATTTAACAGAGTAAATGTTTGGAAAGAAGGAGTATCTCTTACTTTAAATATATACAAACAGATAAAGAATTGTAAAGATTTTAGCCTGAGAGACCAGATGTAACGAGCTGCAGTTTCTATACTTTCTACTCGCAGTTTTTTAAAAACCTAAGGAATATCAAAACCCGCTTAGTCCCGATAAATCGAGACGGTATAAAGAACTCTCCGAAGGAATCCTATCTCGTCTCGCAGAGATCCCTCCGGGAAAGAGATCCCTTTGGGATGTGACCTACGGAGAAACGGGTTTGAGAGGGATTTTCAAATGAAGAACTACTTATTAATATTGATCCTATTATTAGTCGTATTTTCATGTTCTCATATAAATACTGTTGGAAAAGAAAAGCCACAAATCGTAAAAACTGTACATCAAGCAGATGAAGATAAATTAAAAGATCTAGGCAATGGCTACTTTGAAGTAATTGGAAAAGCTTTTATACAAAATATTACGCCGGAAGAAGCCAGAGAACAGGCAATTTTGGATGCTTGTAAGAAAGCAATTGAATATTACAGTGGTATTGAGATAAGCAGCAGAAGTCTTGATATCAGGTCAGAAAGCAATGACAAAATAATACTCGACCAATTTTCTTCATTAAGCAACCAAACCACAAGGGGTATAATTCTTGAGAAAGAGATTATTAGTGAAAAAATAGATAGTGACGGGAATAATCTGGTAAAAATTGTAAATCTAAAGGTCAAAGTATGCAAGCAAAGTGGCGAGAAAGATCCATATTTCAATATCGATGCAACATTGAATAGGAGTTATTTTCAGGATGGCGATGAAATGGAGTTGACATCTACTTCCTCAAAGGATTGTTTTTTAACAATTCTTAATATTTGTTCCAACGATTCAGTTTACATTATTTTCCCAAATCAATATCGTAAAGATAATTTTTTGAAATCCAGTAAGGTTTTCGATTTACCTGATGAGAACGATAGAAAATTGGGGATATCATTTCCTGTCCATCTTTTGCCAGGTAGAGACAAAGATTCAGAGATGATAAAAATACTTGCAACTAAGAAGAAGGTAAATTTTACATCTTTCTATTCTTTTTCTGCTTACGGAACATATAAATCAGCATTGGAAGATTTGCAGAGATGGCTTATAAAAATTCCTCGTAATGAAATGGAAGAGGTAGATATTCAATACTTTATATATAAGTAAACAGCATGCTATTTATTATAGTGAGTTGCTGTTCTGTTCGTTACAAAAAAGAGCCTCTACCAAACCGTTTCCCGCAGGGATCTTGATGAGAGAAACAGTTTGTTGGGTTTTTTATTGTTCCTTTTTGCCAACCTCGATAAATCGAGGTGTTAATGAAAAATTTAATGGTGGATTATTTTCATTGACACTGCTTTTCACTGGGGTGAATACATATTAAAAAATTGGAGTTTGATATAATGAAATCAAAAACAATCATTTTCATATTGCCTTTTCTCACTTCTGGAATCATTTTGTTGTCACATGCTTCGGGGCAGTCGATACGCAGTCTGGTTGACACCGTGGGTTTTGCTCACACAATCAAACAGATCGAAGCAGTAGTTAATCTAAGTGAATCTTTGGAAGCGGATTCTTTAGTAAGGGAAGACACGAATTTCCCCAATCCCTGGATTGCCGGAATTTCGCCTCATGATGATTATATCTATGCCGGTCAGGTATGTGTACATATCATGCGTAATTTCAAAGCGAAACGGGTCATCCTATTTGGAGTAGCACACAAAGCATGGAAATGGAAAGTAGAAAACCAATTGATATTCGATAATTTCAAATATTGGCATGGACCTTACGCACCCGTACCTATATCCAATCTCAGGGAACAGATTTTAAATTCCTTACCGGAGGATTATTATATTGTGTCAAACGAATATCAATCAGAGGAGCATTCTCTAGAAGCACTTATACCTTTCTTGCAGTATTACAATCGAGATGTTGAAATCGTGCCAATTTTAGTACCCTATATGAACTGGGAGCGAATAGATTCACTAGCAGCAAAACTTGCAGAAGTCGTTGAAAAGATAATCAATAAAAATAGTTGGGAATTGGGAAAAGATATTGGATTTCTAATTTCAACGGATTGCTGTCACTATGGAGATCAGGACTGGGGCGGGAAAAATTACGCCCCCTTTGGTTGTGATCTATTGGGTTATAAGAAAGCCATTGATCGGGAATATGACTTAATTCATAATCATCTTACGGGTCCAACCGATCCAAACCGGCTTCACGAACTTTTATATAGACTTGTTGATAAAAACGATATTCATCAGTATAAAATTACCTGGTGCGGTCGTTTTGCAGTCCCTTTTGGTGTTGATTTTCTGTACAGATTAACACAATGTCTAAGAATTCAGTCTCTGAATGGATATCTTTTACGTTACGACACAAGTGTTTCCCTTGGTGAGTTACCTATTCGAGAAATGGGGTTGGGTAGTACAGCCCCAAGCAACTTGCACCACTGGGTTGGTTATTGCGCAATGGGATTTCGTTAGTTAAGCATTTAAAACCCATTTGTCCCGCTAAAGTGGGGGGAAAACGGGTTTTTTAATCTTCGCCTGCTGCCTGTACTAATTTTTCAATACCGGATATTACCATTAATTCTGTCTGTCCTCCTGGCTTTTTAGCTTTTTCCAGCATTTTCATGCTTTTTTTAACCCATCTCTTTGATGTTTTCTTGCCTTTAGTAATATATTTAATTGATGTTAAGCCGATTCCAGATATTGCTGATAAATCTTCGGAGAGAGTTTCGATTTCTTTAATAACAGGGGAAACTTTAATGGTCTTAACTAATTCCTTGTGATTATTTTTCCAGAGATTAAGCATTGACTTGATGTCATTTGTAGGAGCGTTTGCCTTATTTTTTATTAGTTCATCAACGAGTTTATTGAATCGGCGGACTGTCATCGATTCAGGTCTTGCCGCATCGACAACCCTGGTATAAGGAGAATAGGAAGTATATTTAACACCTTGAGAAAGGCGTGCATATTCCTTAACAGGCTCGATTACATCAACAAGATTTTTCAAGGCTGTGATATCTGTATTATTTGTTAATTGTCGAAGCATCATTTCACAATTCTTAATATGAGTTAATCCTAATTCTTCAAGGTGAAAACTCACAACCTCCAATCGGCGGTACATATCTTCAACATCTTTGACATGCTGAGGAGACCAGAGGCGTTCTGCTATTGCTGCGGTTCTTGGCCAGATACGGGAATCAATAGTCTCATAAGTTACAAATTCACCCCATGAAGTTGCTTCCCCACCGAGGATATTTTTCTTTTCCGATTCTGTCAGTAGTGAACCCTCAGGGATAGGATCATTCAGGTAATGATAGAATGCAGGTTGAATCAAATCAATATAGTATCCGTTTGATAATATACCATTATACCCCTGTTTCGCTGATTCAACGAGAGATTCCTGTCCTCTCCACGATTGGATAACGATATTTTTAGGCAAATCAGGATGAAATATTTCATCCCAGCCGATCATTTTTTTACCATGTTTTGTAAGTATTTTTAAAATGCGCTGATTGAAACGGCTTTGCAAGGTATGATTATCAGGAATTTTGTTTTCTTTCATATATGCTTGAATGCTTTCATTGGCATTCCAATGATTGCCGTTATTTTCATCTCCCCCGATGTGCATATATTCGTCTGGAAATAGCGCTGCCATTTCTTCAAAGAATTTATCGAGAAACTCGTGGGTTGTTTCCCTGGTAGGGTCAATAGTAGGGTCTTTAATTCCCCAATTTCTCTCTATTGTGTAAGGACCGGGAGCGCTTCCAAGTTTAGGATACCCAACAAGCCAGCTGGTTGCATGCGCCGGAACATCAAACTCCGGGATTACTCTTATTCCTCGGTCATCTGCATAAGATATTATATCTTTAATTTGTTCTTGAGTATAGTAGAAACCGTCAGACCCTTTTTCGTGCAGTTTTGGGAAGGTTTTGCATTCGACACGAAATCCCTGATCGTCAACCAGATGCCAATGAAAAACATTCATCTTTACAGCTGCCAATCCATCTAAATTGCGTTTAATAACATCTACAGGCATAAAATGTCGGCTGACATCTATAAGCAGTCCTCTCCAGGGGAAACGAGGAAAATCATTGATTTCGACTGTAGGGAAAAAGTATCCTTTATCATCAACACTTAGTAGTTGCAGAAATGTTTCTAATCATCTAAGGGCACCAATGTCGGTTTCAGAAATAATCTCGATTTTATCTTTCGTAATTGTTAGTTTGTAAGACTCATCTTCATTTAAAGTAACATACCCTTAACGATTGGTTTTTATAATAAAGTCAGCGATGTCGCTACAACTCTCTTTTGTAATGAAATCTTGAGGGAAAAATAGCCCTGTGCGACCGGCAAGTCTTCTTAATGCGCGTGTTGAGCCTTTAAATAGTCTGTCACCTGCTTCTCCTTTGAGAGCGAGTGTAAAAGAATCAGTTAGCCTGAATTTTTCACCTGTTAGTGTAATTTGAGCAGGTACAGGCATGAGGTTTAAATTAATATTTTTTCCCTTACTAAATAACTGTGTAGTTGTAATTGAAAAAGTAAGAAAAAATATTAAAAGTAAATTTAACTTTTTCACGATTGACCTCTTTTTTAAGAATAGCATAGAACAGAATTTTTTTTAGCATTTACATACATGGTATTAATTTTATTGAATAATTATTTTAAAATGAGTTTGGTAACAGAAAAAATAGGGTAGTATTGGAAATAAAAAAAGGGAAAACATAGAATTAATGATCTATGTCTTATTTGTTCTCCTTACGTTATGCACACAATATCGTAAAATAGATGTTTACATAACTTTAAAATTTCAGGGGAGTTTTTCATATGTAACGTGGCTAAGCCATTAAAATGTGAGGAGGTAGTATTTGAACTTCTATGCTGTTTTTATTCGTCTTTTGGCTCTGTCGGTTCTTTGCTCTTATGGTTATGTAAATCCAGGAATCTCAGGATTATGTCTTTGAATAAGTATAGCACTAACCCTATAAAGACGAACAGCCCAATTATTTTAAATAAAGTTTTAAACACCTTCATTTTAAAGGTAATATTTTGCTAAAGTTTTTTTAACAGCTCTCTTGCCTCATTTTGCATAGCTTTATCTGAATCACTTTCAGCCTTCATTTTGAGGACAGTCTCAAACATCTTCTTTGCCTGATCTTCTTTATCGAGTTCGGTGTATGTTTTCCCTAACCACAGTACATGTCGTATATCATCAGGCTCAAGTTCGTGTGCTTTTAAAAAGTACTTTTCCGCTTCCTCAAATGAAGCTTTTGGTGGAGTTGCATATATTACAGCGGCAATTTGTCTTTCAATCCAGCTAAGCTCAGATAAGGCAAAATGCCAGCGACCCATGACGTGATAGTTAGCAGGTTCAGCAGGGTCCAGCTCAATTGCTTTGAGAGTATGCTCTTTTACAGCATAAGAGTTCTTTATTTTTTGTTTTGTTCCCTCAATTTCTCCTATACGACCAATGAGAATCGCATAGTACTGGTGTCCGCCTGCAACATCAGGAGCAATCTCGACACATCTTTTGGCGTATTCGAAGCCTGGATATAAATTCTCTTTTTGAACATCTTCGTTATCCGGCTCTTGGTCTGAAAAATCAAAATATGCCCTCGCAATTTTCCAGAGAACTTCCGGATTGTCACTATCGATTTTTTCTGCCTCCCTCAATTTTAGCATAGTGCCGCTATAATCATTTGCATCATGTAGTTTTTCAGCTTCGTCGAGCAGTGTCCTTAATTTACTAGTTTGAGCAAAGACCAGAGAGAATGCGAGCAACATTAAAATTGCAGATGTTAAAAATAGAAATCTCCGTTTTGTACAATTCCTCATAGTTTCCCCCTCACTTATTAGCGTTTTGAATTCCTAATTAGTAATATTGTATCATAGTTATATTTTCCCCAGGTTCTTGCAGAGTGATGATAAGTATCAATTTTATTAAAAAAATTCAACAAATGTTATTTTCAGTTCGCGTGTCAGATAATCAATACTTTTACGATTTAATAAGATATTATTGAAATCGAGCTCGAAGTGAAAGTGCTGTACTAATGTCCAGCGAATACCTGCGTTCAGATAACCCGTTCCTTTTCCCAGAGATATTTCATTTGTTTCATTATCATTTAAAGCTGCGTCGTATTCAACCACTAAAGAAATTTCCGGATTGATATCTTTATCTAGCCCGATAAAGAAAGAAGGATCCTTATCTCCGTCTCCATCCTCAATAGGGTTGTAATTTACACCTGCATGTATCCCGAGGTTACCTAAAAAGTGGTAGTTTTTACTGGCAACTACATAAAATCCTTTGGCTTTGGTTTCATAGCGTTTAGTAGAATCTATAAATGTTCCGAACCCCTGTGAGTTAAAACCTAAAAGCACTGCAGGTAATTTTGTATTTTCCTCGCTAAATCTGTACTTAATTTCGACCCCGGGTTGTGCGTTCCAGATGATTTTTTGATCGCCTATAATTTGAGACCCGCCATAGGAAATACCAAACATGAACCTGCTTGAAATACCTGCTGATATTCCTGTCATAAGACCGCCGTTTTGAGAAAGCCTGACATTGACTGAGTATGCTCCACGAGGTATGATACCTGCTGTTGGTATGGTAATAAGGTCTATAGGTTGGGGATATACAGGTTGATCCTGAGCAGTGAGATTTCCAACAATAGGAAGGATTAAAATGCTGAGTGTGATTGATAATTTTTTCATTTTTTCTCTCAAATTTTTTTGAATATACATCTCTATTTGTTGAAAATCAACAAAGTAGTGATTTTTCACAATTCAGAGTTTGGAGATGCGGATGTTTCTTGGAGTGCATAGATAGTAAAACAATTTAAAAGATTTGTTGAAAATTTAGTTGTCCTGGAAAAGCAGTTAAATAACCATATTTTTGCATATAATCTGTGACATTTCAATTTTAATATTTTTAACCATTTAGTTTGTTATTTAATCTACTATTTTTAATTTATTATTAATATGGAACTGGGGTTATCAATGTCTAAAGAATTATCAAAAGAAGAACAGGAATATCTCGATGATCTTTTAGAGCGTGAGTATGAACAAAGTAGATTAGCTGTTTTTTCTAACATTTTTTTATTGATCGGATGTATCTTTATAGTAGCGACAATGATATATCTATACCAACATTTAGTGGATAAAGCAGTGTATTGGATCGGATTACCTGGCATTCTGCTGGGAATTGTTTTAATTCTACTGTATGTTATTCTGATGAAAAGGACAAGAGAGAACAAAATCATCGTTTCGATTCTTAAGAAGCTGACGAATAGGGAATGATTCACAAATATTCACTCGTTACCCCGATTATTCGGGGTGTTTTGTGTCGTAGACATCCCCATGTGATAACGAAATTTCCCCAGTAACGTTGATTCTTAAATTGTGTGCATAATGTTGATATTAGAAACTTAGTTTCTTATCCAATTACATTCCGAAACACAATTTCGGGACGAGTAGAAATAAGTTACTTACCTCCATATAAGTCATCCCACCACTCCGGCTGTTCTTTAAGCCATTTATCAAACCATGCCATTATAGATTTTGTCCATTGGCTGCGTTTGTTGTAATCAAGGATGAAGTGATTCTCCCCATCAAACTGGATAAGTTCAACTTCTCTACCAAGTAGTTTGAGTGCAGTATAGAGTTGGATACTTTCGCCGGGCGGAACATTCGTATCTGCCATACCGTGAGTT
Source organism: uncultured bacterium (assembly GCA_964441235.1). Taxonomy (GTDB): domain Bacteria; phylum Fidelibacterota; class UBA2242; order UBA2242; family UBA2242; genus BS750m-G69. The sequence continues at coordinate 30,734 of CAYTUQ010000003.1, forward strand.
AGCAAAATTGGTGTATTGATCTTATCAGCATTAAAGAGTGCGCTTTGATTGATAAAATACTCCTTTTTATTCCAGGGAAAACTATTTGCATTTGCAACAGCACCATATTCATAGCCCCAATATCCTTCTCCCCAATAACTTGCAATCGAGCTTATACCTGCATGAGATACAGCCGCAGAGAATATATCCGTCTTAGTTAATAACAATTCCGTTGTAAATCCGCCGTAAGATGCTCCGATGCAACCTACGTGACTTTTGTCAATGAATGGGTGTGCCGCAAGGAACTTTTTAGTTCCATCAATGATCTCATTCACTACAATAGTTCCCCACTCATTCACATGTAGCGCTGAAAATTCCTGCCCAAAGCCGGTTGCACCACTGGGCTGCATCACGTAAACGACATAACCCTGAGCTGAGTAGAGATTCTTGGGATAGCGTCCATCGAAATCGCGTGTGACAGGGCTTGTACCTCCATAGTAGTAGACAATGCATGGATACTTTTTCTTTGGATCAAAATTGGGTGGGTAGTAGATACAACCCTCAATCTCAAAATTGCGTTCATTCTTGAATGTCCACCGCTCAATTTTACTTAAAACAACGTCTTTATAATCTTTCTTGCCGGGATCAACCAGAAGGCGGGATCGTTTCTTTTTCAAATCCATAATATAGGCTTTATAAGGTACCGCAGCGCTTGAACCGTAATAAATGGCAACGGCTTTGTTATTTGCAATATCCAGACGACGCATTACTTCGACTTCGCTTTTAATTAAATTGAATCGTTTTTTCTTAAGATCATACCTATAGAGATTGCCGTAGGATCGATCAGTAACTCGAAAATAGACAGCGTTTTCTGTTTTGCTCCAGACAGCCTGATTAATTTGTGGATCGAAATCTCGTGTAATTGGTTCAATGCTTCCGGTTTTGAAATCGTAAATATATGCCTGTGTATCGTAATCATTTGGAATTGTTCCTTTCCCGAAGGTCACGGAGGTCACAACGGACTCCTTTGGAGACTCCTTTGGAGGATCCTTTCGGACAGGAACATTCACCCCAATATCACCAAACATGCTTGGAGCGCCAATTACGAGCAGCTTTTTCCCGTCTGGCGACCATTGTACGTATCCACCCCATTTACTTGTCCAGAGTGAATCCAATTTCAAGGTAGCAAGATTGAGAATATAGAACTGAGTTTTTGAAAATGGTCTCTCTCCATAATTCGAGAACAGGCGGCTAAATATGATTTTTTTACAATCGGGACTTACTGAATTTAGATCAGTAGAAATTTCTCCTGCTGTTAAACGCCGTCTGGTTCCTTGTAGTACATTCACTATATACAAAAAGTTTCTGTTTCTCAAATATGGCTGTCTGTCTTCCATGCCTTTCAAACGATGTACTCCGTTTTTGTCCTCAGGGGCTTTTTCCGTTACACTGTAAACTATGAATGAACCATCAGGCGCCCAGGAATAACCACCAAAATCCTTGATGTTTTCCAGCAGCGCTGTGGTAGTACCCTTATCAAGATCAACGATCCATATTGTATACTCTTTTTCCTTATTACTTGTATAGGAGAATTTTCTGCCAACAGGTGCCCATTTAATATTTGAGATACTCATACCGCCGCGATATGTTTGTATCAAACTGCTATCAGAAACTTTTCGCAATTCAAGCCATGATTCTTTATCATTACCAGGTGAAGTATAGCGAGTCATAATAATGGCAACAATATCCCCATCTGGCGAAATAGAAATATTTGAGATCACAGGTGTGTACAAAAGATGTTTTATATTCATAATGTGCTCTGGTGAAGTACCGATTTGAAGGGCATCTTTTGGGAAGTCTTCGCTCAATTTCAGAGTAGCGCTAATATTCCAGGTCGTTTTGTTTTCCGGATCACGCAGTGATTTGATGAGGAGAATATGTTTCCCTGTTTCCAATTTAATCTCCTGGGAAAAGTTACTTTGTTTATCTGGATTATCATTTTCTTTGAGTGTGTCAGAGGTTGTTTTGGAATTGAGCAACTCACCATCAAGATAAACCTGGAATAGGTGTGCTCCGCTAATTTCCAGATTAGCCTTTGACCAGCGATTCATATTTATATAACTTACCAGATAGTTGATTTCAGGAATAATTTCAACTCCACTTAAGAAAGTAAAAGTATTGCTCGAGTCTGCCTCCACTTTTTTCCATTGGAGGTCTAATTTGGGTCTCCATCCAAATTTTTCTCCTTCTTCTAGCCACAAATTTTTGATCTTAGTCTGATCGAATTTGAGGAGTTCTTCGAGATTGAATTTCTTGCCTTCTATATTTTTATCTCCATTGAATACAGGCAAAGGCTGCGGTATTGTGCCTGTAAATAACCAGGACGAAATAGGGATTTCCTGCTTCTGTTCTGCATTATCCTTAGTATGACCTATGTTAACATAAGAGCAAACTAATAATAAAATGAGTGTATGTCTGAATATGCTACGTGAAAATATTGCTTTCATTTTTCCTCCAGATTTAGTTTGAGAGAATTCATTATATTGGCTATTAACATACATTAAATTTAACCCTACTACGTAACTTAATCAAATTGATTCAACTTATTGTGGTTAATCAAAGATAGAGGTACTACATTTGGAGGTAAAATCCATAAATGACGTTATAGGGTTAATAAAAAAACCTTGCTTCCAATAATATGAAGAAGATTTGTACAGGGAATATCTTGCTAAAAAATGTTTACCATTTAAAATTCATTATTGATACATTATTGCATTGATAAAAGAGGAGGAAAAAGTGAAAAAGCGAATTAGCAAAAGAGTTACAACAGGTATTACGCTTATTGTGTTAGGTGTGATTTTATTCGCCTTGCAATTTGCTGAGGGATACAGTAATGCATGGATGTTTTTCTTATTAGGTGCTGCATTTCTTGTAGCTTACTTTTATAAGAGGAAATACGGTTTTTTAATTCCAGGCTGCTTGTTATTTGGGCTTGGACTGGGTACGGTTTTTAGAAGTTCTGGTAATCTTGAGTCAATTGGACTTGGTATTGGTTTCATAGCAATTTATGTAATTGCTTATCTATATGAGAAAAAATCTCATTGGTGGCCTTTGATCCCAGGAGTTATACTAATTTTTACGAGTATTGGGAAAGGAAGCAATGCTTTTTCTAAGGGCTGGCCACTAATTGTTGTACTTATCGGTATTTTTATTATTATTCATGGAGTGAAGGTAAATAAAATAAGTGAATCCGACGAGCAGTTAGAATCAGAGAAAAAATCGTAGGTAAATGTCCCGAATTATTCGCCTAACTTGGGCAAGCCCCGTAGAATAACAATCTTAGAAATGATCGTTCACCAGTAGAAATAGTATTATTCAACGGGGCAAGCCAGAACCAAAAAGGTTAAAAAAAGAAATTTCAAATTTCAAATACTAAATACTAATTTTCCCGATACAGTCATTCTTCCTTATCCTAAAGGGATCTCCATGAGATGGGGCAGGCAAACAAATTTTCTCGAAGAGACTCTCCAAAGGAGTCCTATGTGACCTACGGAGCAAATCTCAATATCTAATGTTCTGAGCCAATTGGTATAAAGCAAAAGCCGAAAGCGTCTCTGAAAAAATTTGATATTTACAATTTACAATCTGATATTTGATATAAACGTTATGTTGAAACATGCTTTTTACCATCGAGAACTCCAAATTTACTTTACAAAAAAAACAAGAATTTGAGAATTAAGTGCCTATTGTAATTTTTTGTTTCTCCATTAAAGCCATAGCTGCCTATCGAGACTCCTGTACTGAATAGCTTCACTTAGATGTTCGGGTCGTATATTCTCTATACCGGCAAGATCTGCTATTGTTCTGGATACTTTTAAAATTCTGTCATAAGCCCTTGCGCTCAGCCCGAGTTTGGTAATTGCAGTTCTAAGAAGAGTTTCCCCTGCTTCATCAATCTGGCAATATTTTTTTATCAGCTTGGTTTCCATGTGTGCATTGGCATAAACTCCCTTGAGTTTCTTAAACCGCTCTGTTTGAATTTCTCTTGCCTTTTGAACGCGCTCGCGAATGGACCTGGAAGTCTCACCTGGAGATTTACTTGCAAGATCAGAGAATCTGACAGCAGGAACTTCAATATGAATATCGATTCTATCAAGCAGCGGACCTGAAATTCGTGACATATATTTTTGTATCTGAGATTGCGAACAGGTACACTCATTATTAGGGTCGGTAGCATATCCGCAAGGACATGGATTCATTGCCGCTACGAGCATAAATGAAGCTGGATATGTGAGTGACATCTGGGCTCGTGAAATTGTAACAGTTCCATCTTCAAGAGGTTGGCGTAAAACTTCCAGAACATTCTTTTTGAATTCAGGAAATTCATCAAGAAAGAGAACCCCATGATTGCTTAAACTAACTTCTCCAGGTCGGGGAATTTTTCCTCCACCGACGAGTGCAGCATCAGAAATTGTATGATGAGGCGACCTGAATGGTCGTGTAGCAATAATTCCCTGACCGGAAGGGATAAAGCCGGCAACAGAGTGGATCTTTGTTGTTTCAAGTGCTTCTTCGAGAGTAAGATTCGGTAAAATCGATGGAAACCGTTTGGCAAGCATTGTCTTTCCAGAACCGGGAGGTCCTATCATAATCAGATTATGTCCGCCAGCCGCTGCTACCTCGAGTGACCGCTTTACATTTTCCTGTCCTTTTACATCAGAGAAATCTAATTGGTAATGGCGGTGCTCTTCAAAAAGAGCCTGGACATCAACATGAAATGGTTCTGGTGAATAATTACCATTTAAGAAATCTATTGTTTCGCGAAGTGATTTCACTCCAATGATTGAGAGTTCACCGGTTATCGCAGCTTCTCTGGCATTTTCAACAGGAAGAATTATTCCCTTTATCCCAGAATCTCTAACAGAAACGGAAATTGGCAGTACGCCTTTAATACCTCGTAATGATCCATCGAGGGAGAGCTCTCCCAGCATAATGTAATCTTTCAATTTGTCTTTTGGGACAAGATTGGCTGCACATAAAATCCCGATAGCAATGGGCAAATCAAAAGCGCTTCCCTCTTTTCTGATATCTGCAGGAGCAAGATTCACAACAATTTTATTGCTTGGGATATAATAACCCATATTCTTTACCGCTGCCAAAACCCGCTCTTTGCTTTCACGTACAGCCCCTTCGGGTAATCCGACAGTTATAAAACGTGGAAGCTCTGCACGGCTTAAATTGCATTCAACATTAACAATATAAGCGTCAATTCCCAATACAGCAGCGCTTTTAACAAGTGAAAATTTTGACATGCAATTACCTATAGTTTACATACTCGAAAATTTTGCTTCATTCGCTAAAAATTTAATAGAGTGTAAGTTTTATTACAATGTTAAAATAGAAATAAAAGATTTGTTGGAAAAACAATAGCCTCATTAGTTGTTCCATTTACCCGAAATAATTTTAATTATTGAAACACTAAAAAAATCTGTGGTTTGTTATTTCTCAGTCTAAAGTTGTAAGAAGATCTACTTTATGTCATCTTTAAATGTACTCGATTCAAATTGAGATATCTCATCAGATATTTTTCCACAAATATTATCACGGTATGATTTTGCTGCTAATTTAATCGCATTCGTAATTGCTTTTGCTTTTGATCGTCCATGTGCTTTGATAACAACGTTCTGAAATCCTAATAAAGGAGCTCCTCCGTATTCTGAATAATCGGTGAGCTGCTTCAAGGTTCTAATACCACCGGATAGAGCAATCAGTCCTAATCTCCATATAAACCTATGTTTAAATGCGTACCTTCCAAGGTGGGAAAGTGCTTCAGCAATTCCTTCCACAGTTTTCATAACTATATTCCCAACATACCCCTCGGTTACAACGACGTCTGCCAGGCCTTTCATTACATCATTACCCTCAATATTACCTATGAAATTTACATTCGGAAGTTTATCAAGTATCTTATAAACTCGTGAAAGCATATCTCCGCCTTTATAAGATTCTTTACCAATATTTAGTAGAGCAATCGTAGGATCAGGAATACCTTTTATATCAGAAGTATAAATCATTCCCATCAAAGCGAATTGGACCATATCTTCGGTAGTACAATGTATATTAGCTCCTACATCTAATAGTAGGGCAAAATGGTCATTTCTTCCTTGTGCATTATGAGTGGGGTAAACCGTAGCTATTGCCGTTTTACGTACACCAGCTATTCGAGGAATATATCGTGAAGCTGATAAAACGTATGCCCCTGTATTTCCCGCTGATACTAATCCTTGAGCAGTGCCTTCTCTGCAGAGTTTGGCAGCTAAATTCATTGAGGCTTTAGGTTTCTTTCTTAGTACCTGTTGAGGAATATCTTCATTGGTTATAAATTCGTCAGTATGGACAATTTCTATCTGATTAGCGTTATACTCTGTCTCGCTCAATACATCAAGTATGCGCTTTTCATCTCCTACGAGTATAACATGAGCAGTTGATTCCAATGTGGATTGAGCTGCTCCCAGTACAGGTTCTGTTGGTGCCAAATCTCCACCCATAGCATCTACCGCAATAACAGTTATTGGTAAATTTTCATCAAATGAGTTATTCATAATGCACCGTTTAATGTGAAAGTTATTTTTTTATTAACCTGAGTTTTTCCAGAGCTGGTTATGTTAATTAAAATAGCGGTACAATTTAGGTTACATTTTTCAATTCATCAATCATTGCAGGTACAACTTCAAAAAGATCGCCTATAATACCGTAATCTGCAACTTTGAATATCGGCGCTTCAGTGTCATTGTTTATGGCAACAATATATTTGGCAGAAGAAATGCCTGCTATATGCTGAATGGCGCCGGAAATACCGCATGCAATGTAGAGGTCGGGAGAAACAGTTTTGCCAGTTTGTCCGACCTGGTCTTTCTGAGGTCTCCATCCTGCATCCACAGCAGACCTACTTGCCCCTACTGCAGCTCCAAGAAGATCAGCCAGTTCTTCGAGAATGGAGAATTTTTCAGAACCACCCATTCCTCTACCACCGGAAACAATAATGTCCGCTTCTGTGAGTTCCGGGCGTTTGCTTTCAGCTGATACAATTTCTTTTATAACGGTGAGAAAATCATCGGACGCCAAATCTATTTTAACCTCTGTAATATTTGGTGAAACCGGCTTTTCAGTGATAGAAAATGTATTGGGTCTTAATGAAATGACAACAGGTTTATTTGAAAAACTGACTTTTGCAACTGCTTTTCCTGAATATACAGGTCTATGGCAAATAATTTCTCCATTAATAATTTCGATTTTAGTGCAATCTGATGCCGCACTAACTCCAAGCCGTGCTGTAATGGATGGGACTATATCTTTTCCCATTGAGGAAAACGGGAATAGAACTACATCGGGATTTTCGTTCTTTATTATTGAGGAAACCACTCGTGAATAAGCGGAAGGTACAAACTTGTCAAGGCGTTCGTCGTCGGCAACTAAAATATTATCTGCTCCGAATTTCCCTAACTCTTTTGCAATATTTTTTACACCGGATCCAACAACTACTGCTGTTAGATTTCCATCTGTTTCATCAGCGAGAGAACGTCCTACTGAGACAGCTTCACATGCGGTTTTTTTAAGTTTTCCATCTCTCTGTTCAGCAAAAACCAATATGTCCATCATTATTCCATCAAATATAGATATTTCTCTTTTCCCATCCCATAGGGATCCTTTCGGACAATTCCTTTTTGAGTGGATTCATTCATTATTTTCATAAAACCTTTGCTTCTTCCTTTAGTAACTTGATAAGTTTCGGAACCGCTTCCGGTCCTTCGCCAATTATCTTTCCTGCACTCCTCGGAGGTGGATATTCCATACTGAGTATTTCTATTCCAGCCTGATTTAACTTAATTTCTTTTCTTAAAATCTCTTTTTTCTTCGTTTTTATAATATCTCTTAGAGAAGGATAACGTGGTTTGTTCAAGCCTTTTTCTGCGGTTAATACACATGGTAAAGAACATTCAACAATTTCCTTTTCTCCTTCTACATCCCTGCTTGCTGTAACTTTTTTATCAGATATAGAAATCTCGTTAACCATTGAGATGCAGGGAATATTCAGGATTTGAGCAACCAGTGATCCAACCTGATGACTATTAGTATCAGAATCCTGCTTCCCACATAGGATAATGTCAAATGAATTATTTTTTATTTCATCGGCTAATGCTTGTGCCACAACAAGTGAATCTGCCATTCTGCTGTTTGTGGCAACAAGATGAATGGTGTTATCAGCACCACAAGCAAGACATCTTTTGATAGTGGACGTTGCATTATCGTCACCGAGAGAGATTACAGTTACATCGCCGCCAAGTTTTTCTTTCAATTGGACAGCTGCTTCAAGTGCATATTCATCATGGGGATTGGCATCAAATTTTATCATAGATTCATCAATTGAAACACCATCAGATAAGATTTTTATTCTCGTTTCAGAATCAGGTACACTTTTCACACAGACTACGATATTCACTTTCAAACTCTCCCTATTTTAAAATGGTTTATCATATATTTTGAAAGATAAAATTAGTTTCTCCCTTTTTGATGGAATCGTAAAAAGTGATTATATGTGTCATTCTGATGAGCGAAGCGAAGAAGAATCTCCGACGAGAACCAGTAGAGATTCTTCACTCGTACCTCGTTCAGAATGACAGCTTTGATACTTTTTACGATTCCATCCTTTTTGACTTTACAACTATTTTCTTATCCTCTCCTCCTTACTGCCAGCCTGTTGAATAGGCTTCGCCATTCCACAGGGTAAACTGCCTACTACTTACTGCTTACTGCTACTGCCTACTGCCTACTTCCCTAACTTCCACTAATCATCATTTCTTTAATAAGGAAGGTAGGAGCGTTAGTTGAATCTCTAAAAGTTAAATCATTACCTATCATCACGATTGATCTCATCATGTCAAGCATATTACCTGCAACGGTGAACTCCTGAACCGGATATGTTAGTTTTCCGTTTTCAATCCATATTCCCTCAGCGCCGCGTGAATAATCTCCTGTAACATAATTTACGCCGACCCAGTTCACGCTTGTAAGATAGAGTCCATTCTTTACGGATTTTATTATTTCTTCAGGTGTGACATTACCATTTTGCATATAGAAGTTAGTTGTACCTGGACTTGGGTCTGAACTAATTCCGCGGCTGGCACTGCCTGTCGGTGGATGTTTGAGTTTTCTTGCTGAATAACAATCGCATAAATATGTTTTTAAAATACCATGATCGAGAACAATATTTTTCCTGCCTGGCAGACCTTCACCGTCGAATCGCCTTGAACCCAGGCCGTCTTTTAAAATTCCATCATCAGTTATTGTTAAATCGCCGACACCTATCTGTTTATTCAGTTTGTCTACTAAAAACGAGCTTTTTCTATAAATACTGGTTCCCATGACAGAAGAAGAGATGATATTCAGAAAATCTTTTCCCACTTCCGGGTCAAAAACCACCGGGACTTTTTTAGTTTTTGGTTTTTTTGCTCCGATTTTCCTGACCGTTCTTCGAGCAGCTTCTTTTGCAACATTTTCAACCGAATCAAGCTTATCGAAGAAGCGACTGCTTGTCCACCAGTAATCTGTCTGCTTAACTCCATCTTTTTCAGCTACAAGTGATAAGCTAAAATAACATGAGGAATACTCCTGTTCACCGAAGAAACCTCGAGAGTTAGCCAGGATTGTTCTGCTTTTTGAATCACCCCAGTGAGCGCCGCTGGAATTGTTGATAAGGGGATCCTGAGCCATTCCGATTTCTTCAACCTCCTTAGCTATTCTGATTTTATCTTCTGTAGATATGGTTTCAAGTTTCTTGTCATAAAGCGATAAATTGACATCCGCAATTCCTAGCAAATTCTTTTCGGGTAGCCCGTTGAATTCATCCTGATTTGTGATACCAGCCATTTCGATTGTTTGTGCCACAAGTTTTTTCACTGAGTCAAGACGAAGATCGCTGGTATATGTCAATGCTTTGCGTTTATTCTTAAAGACTCTTATTCCCAATCCTTTAGGATTTGCCTGCTTAAGTTCTTCTATTTTTCCGAGACGAATTTCTATGTTTGAACTGCTTGATTCCCTGACAATAACGTCAACATCATCAGCGCCCTGATTGAGAGCTTCATCAATTATATATTCAGATAGATCTTTTATGTTTTTCATATCAATCCCCTAAGCTTTTGTTCCACCAACGGTGATTTCACTAACTTTGACAGTTGGAATACCTACCCCAACCGGTACTCTTTGACCATTTTTACCACACGTCCATCCACCTTTTGTAAATTCCATGTCATTTCCTACCATTGTTACTTTTGTCATTACATCAGGCCCATTACCGATAAGAGTTACATCCTTAAGCGGGGCAGTTATTTTTCCATTCTCGATTAGATAAGCTTCAAATACACCAAAGGTAAAATCTCCTTTTGTTATATCCACCTGCCCGCCGCCAAAGCGCTTAGCGTAAATACCGTAATCAACGGATTTTATTATCTCATCGGGGTCATAAGAGCCGGAACGCATGTATGTGTTTGTCATGCGAGGTATGGGTGGAAAACTGTATGACTGGCGGCGTCCATTCCCTGTTGGCTGCGCCTTCATGGTCTTTGCCGAAATATAATCATGCATATAGCCTTTTAGAATCCCGTTTTCAATAAGAACAGTTTCAGTCGGTAAATTCCCTTCATCATCAATATTTATAGATCCTCGCATATTCGGATATATTCCCGAGTCCACTACTGTACATTGTTTTGAAGCGACTTTTTCACCGATCCTGTTAGAAAAATTGGACAATCCTTTTCTATTAAAGTCGGCTTCAAGTCCATGACCAACCGCTTCATGCAGTAAAACTCCACTATCAGCAGGGCCGAGAACAACCACCTGTGGACCCGCCGGTGCAGGTTTTGCATCTAGATTTGTAACTGCGATCCTTGCTGCATCCTCTGCTATTGATTCAGGAGAATTGCCTTTTTCTGAAAAATAATCCAATCCAGCACGTTGACCTATCCCCATGCTTGCACCTTGCCTATTAGTTCCATCTTCTGCAACTACGTAGCATCTTAATGATAACATCGGCTGTACGTCAGTAAAGTATTTCCCATCGGAATCCATGTACATAATCTGCTTCATCTCATCAGAAAGTGAAACGTATGTTTTTGATACTTTAGAATGGAATTTCTTTGCGGAGTCATTTGCTCTTTCGATAAGGGATATTTTCTCTCTTAAATCAGCATCAATGCTAAGTTCTTCCAATTCATACAGGTTCTTTTTTCGACATTGTTTTATTGGTGCTATCCGAGCAGACGCTAAACCACTTGCAATGTGAGAAGCTGCCATTGAGGCTTCTTTCATTTTATCAAAGCTGAAATCATCGGTATGAGCGTATCCAACCTGATCGCCTTTTATAACACGAACTCCCATTCCCATTATAATACCGCTGCTGGCATCTTTGATAATATCCTCTTCCATACGAATCGATGAATTAATACGGTATTCAAAAAAGATGTCAGCGTGACTACCACCATTGGAAAGGGCATAAGAAATGAGTTTTTTCATTTCAGATTTTGAAATGTTAAAGAGTGCTTTCATATCCTGAATTGATCCTTTTGTTAAACTTTTAGTTTGACAGGAATTCCACCACCAAGGGGCTGAAGCAATGCCAGCGGTGATAAGCGTGCTTTTTTTTAGGAATTCTCTCCGCTTCACTTTCGCCTCCTATCTACACGGAATTTATATTAGTTTTAATACTATGATGAGAAATCATGCTTAATTTTAATAAACTATTGAAAATGAAACAATCATTTTTTACTCTCGTTCCGGGGCTCCTGCTCCGGGACGGACTATCCGTATCGGTTGCAGAGTAATCCACAGTACTCCTTTGGAAGAGCCGTGCAACCAGAATAAAAAGAATAACTTTGCGAAACTTTGTTCCAGGGTAATTTTTGACAGTAACCGGAGTTCTTCTCAATATGTAGATGTAACTTTCGCAAAGATTTCCCTCTTAAAATGGCAGGAGTAGCTCCTGCCACAACTATTAAAATCTCTGCCTTCCCGTCCCCCTCGAGCAGATGCCGGATGTCAGTCAGGCATTCTCTGTCTCATGGAGGTCCTTCGTATCCGAAAGGAACCCTTTCAAAGCGGGATCCCTTCGGGATGGGAGAAGTCCTCCGTGATCTTTGAGACACTCCTGTTTGTTCAAGTTACAGGGCACTGCTTCAAGTAAAAAACCTTGCGAGTGTTTCGAACCTTCGCAAGGTTCAGGATTATTCATAGTTCGATAACATATCACTAAAATTTTCTAAAGTAATTAGTTCGGCATCTTTAGCTTGCTTTAGAAATGGTCTGACATCATTTTGGATTTTGCTAAAATTCAACTTTTCCAGATGACTCATTAGAAAGTTTTTCCATTTGCCGGGATTTATTGATCTGTTTTCAGTCTGAAAAACGGCATTTTTAAAAAGTTGTATATTGGGAAGGATCTTTTTTGATAGAAACCATAACAGATCATAATAATCGCGCCCTTTAACATATTTACGATAAAGAACAGCATGCAGTTTTCCGGAGAACATTGAAGGTAAATCATAAGCCTTAATTTGAAAAAGGTAAGGATTGCTTATCAAATGATTTTCAGTTTTTGCACCCTCTGGAGGGTTGGAATCAATTTCCAATTTGATCATCAATTTTTCATTCAAATGTGGACTTAATCCCAAACTAAATAAAATGCCTTTGAAGCGAATTTCAATGGTTTTTACGGTTTTGTTTTGAACATTTGTATCAACATTTAGATTGTAAATATCAATTTTATATCTAAGGTTTTTACCTATTGCCTTTAAATCAATTTGTGAACCGGTTAAAACGCTAAAATCAAGATCTTCGGAATATCGACTGGTATTATGAAGAATACGCAGAGCTGTTCCTCCAGTAAATGCAATCTCTTTAAATGCGTTTAAATCGTAGAGAGTCTTGAGAATCAATAAATGAAGATATTCACGAAGAATATGGATTTTCTCATATCGTAGATTTGTTTTTTCTATTTCTTTTCTAAGAATCTCAATCATTATATTCACTTCACTATAATATTAAATACGGAGGAATTTTTCCGCTAATTTAACTATATGTCTATCTTCGATTTTTTCAAGATAAATATTCCAGCGCTTCTTATCTAAAGAGTCGAGATTTTGAAAACGATAGGACTTAATTAAATCAGAGTTTTGTCTAAAGCGGAACCGATTGAAATATAAGAAATCAATAACCGCTTTTTCCCTCGTTGCAATATGAACATTCCAACCGTTATCCCGAACAATATCAAAACCCCAAAATAATGGCTTATTAATATGACGATAAACAAAAGTACCCAATTTATTTTGAAAACTGGCTGTTTTACGTGTTGTTATAGAAGTAAATTTATACACTTCTTCCGGGATCATTTGATAAAATCTCAAGGCATGTTCTAGACTAATATAAGATGGCTGATAGAGATAATTTGCAACATAACGCACGGAAATTTTTTCTAAAACCAAAGGATCATTTATAATATAGATGCCCCTTTTTAGACAGATTAAACGGTCCTGGTTGAGCCATTCACTTACCTGTCTGCGTAAATAACTTTCATTTCCAAAAAAGGAAAAATCCCTGGAATCGATAATCCTCTTTTTTTGAAAAAATGATTTAAAATCCTCGAATTTCATTGCATTTCTTTTTATTACACATTAATGTAATATAAAGAAATATATATGTCAACAAAAATCTATCAGACAAGAATTCTTAGAAGGATTTCGTTGTGACCGTTGGGACAACCTCTGCCCTGTCTCGAAGAGATCCCTTTGGGATAAAGACCCCTTTGGGACGGTTTATAATCCGGGTTAGTGTTCTCGTTCCCCTTTCAGCCGGCAGGCAGGGGAACAATGACAGGTGTAAACCAAACGCAAATACGACAACTTTTCATTACAAAACCCGTTTGTCCGCCAGCTGGCGGATTAAAACGGGTTTGTTTCTTCTAAGTAGCAAGCGGTCGTTCTCCGCCTCGTTCATAGAACCACCTTGGGGAAGAGGCACCTCCGTAACATTCGGTAGAAATTATCTGATCTAACCCATGGCTTGTATATTAACCCTACAACGTCATTTAGGAAATCAGGCAAATGCCTGATATAGTACCAACTTGCAATTGCAAATACTACATTTGGTACATTTAGGGGGTGTGATAGAATGAAGTTTTCACTCAGTCAACTTACTATAAGGTTATATTATCACACCCCCTAAATTTTTCGGAGACCCGTCTAGGGAAAATTACGTAGTAGGGTTAATAGAGCATTTAAAGAATGAGATAAAATAATTTTTAATTTTATACCGGCTATTAAATCCGTTTTCATACAAACCTACTATAAAAAGAGTATTAGTATAACATACTCAGTATAAAAGTCTAATACGCATTAGCATATTCTTTAACTTCCTGTTCAATACGTAGTGAAAGCCTGTCTTCTTCAACATCGAGATCGTAATCCATTTGAAGTCCAAGCCAAAATTGAGGAGACATATTAAAATAACGAGCAAGACGAAGTGCAGTGTCTGCTGTAATTCTTCTTTTCCCTTGCACTATTTCATTTATCCTTCGTGGAGGAACACCGATATCATTTGCCAATCTATTCTGGCTTAATCCTAAAGGCTTCATAAATTCTTCTGTCAATATTTCACCCGGGTGAACAGGTGGAATTTTCTTCTTTACCATGACATTACTCCATACTGATAATTCACAATTTCAACATCAGTTACCTCACCATCATTCCACACAAAGCAAATTCTCCATTGGTCATTTATTCGAATACTATGTTGTCCTATTCTATCTCCTGATAGTGCTTTAAGTCTATTTCCTGGTGGAACCTTCAAGCCTTTCAGAGTTTGAGAACGGTTTAGCATTGGCAGTTTACGAAATGCAACCTTTTGTATTCCTTCGGGAAATTTTCGTGAAAATGCTCTCTCAAATATTTTCTTTGTCTCTTTACACTTAAAATACTTCATCATAAAAAATATATAAAGTATAACGTATAACGTCAAGCGTTAATGTTTTGATTGCCAACAATTTTTGTTTCGAGTTTGAAACGTTCTGTATTAAATTAACCCGATTTTGATAATCGAGAGTATTCGAAATTTGTGAGTTTTATGGAGGAAAATATGGCAGAGAAAGCCGGGCTTGATATTGAAACACGAGAAATGATTCTGGATACTATTAGATCAGTACATAAAGAACTTCTATCTCATGATACAATCCTTGAGTTGGATGATCATGAGGAATTTCCGCTGGATATTATTAAGGAATTGCTTAGCGAGCGGGTCGGCTTACAGTTGGTTTTTATTCCCGAAGAATATGGCGGACTTGCCGGTGGAGCAGTGGATACATTTTATGTTTCAACAGAATTGGCGAAGATCTGTCTTGGCATTTCAACTGCGTTTCTGGCTGTTCATTTGGGTGTAGAGCCAATCCTGCTTTCCGGTACTGAAGAGCAGAAGAAAAAGTGGCTTGGAAAAATAGTTGATGAGAGCACTATCGTAGCTTATGCAGTGACGGAATCTGAGGCAGGCAGTAATCTTGAAGCAATTAAAACAAAGGCTGAGCCAATTAAGGACAAATCAGGGGAAATTTCTTCATATAAATTAAATGGCAGCAAACAGTTTATTTCAAATGGCGGCTATGCCGACTTTTTTTCGGTTTTGGCAAAGGCTCCTGAAGGACCAACATTTTTCATCGTAGAGGGAAATTCCGAAGGATTTATCAGAGGTGAACATGAGCATAAGCATGGAATTCGAAGTGCAAATACAGCAGCACTAACTTTTGAAAATGTTATTGTTCCAGCTGAAAATATTATTGGAGGTGTTCCCGGAAAAGGAATGAAGCAGTCAAATGAGGTTTTTGCATATACTCGCCTTATGGTTGCCGCATTTGGATTGGGAGCCGGACTTTCAGCAATGGAAAAATCTATTAAATTTGCAAAAGAAAGAATTCAATTCGGTTCACCGCTAATTGAAAAACAGGGGTACTCTCACAAACTCATAGTTCCTCATATTGTGAGATTAGAAGCTGCGAGAGCATACATTGAGGAAATTGCCAACAGGATTGATTCAGGTGATAATGATATAATGGTAGAGGGTTCAATTGCAAAGTATTTTGCCACTGAAGTCGGGAACACTGCCGCAGAGTCCGCAATTCAAGCGCACGGTGGATATGGCTATATGCGTGAATATGAGGTAGAAAAAATAAAGAGGGATGTCAGAATCACAACTATTTATGAGGGGACGAGTGAGATTCAGCAGAATATAATATATCTTTTTCGTTGGCGCAGTACTGTAAGAAGCAAAGGTGAATATTACAACAGTCTTGCCATAGAGATGGAAGATATTGCTGGAAAAGCAAAAAATATCAATGCAAAAATAGTCGGAGATTCTTTTAAAATTCTCAATGATTTAATAATATTTGCTTATAAGGAGAGATTAACGCGCAAGCAACATATTCAATTTTTACTCTCCGATATTATAACCTATACCGAAGTAGCTGCCGCATTTGTTAGAAAATTAGCGAGTCTTATTGAACAGGGCAATACGGACGCTGATAAATTATCGGCAATGCTGAGGATTTTCATATCGGAAGTTGCTCAACTTGTTGTTGGTAAAGGATTAATAATTGTTCAGGGATGTGAGACGGTTGATGAAGAAGTAAAAGGTGAATTTTATGAAAAAATAATAATTTCAAGTCTTACTAAAGCGAGTCAAAACGTAATTTTAGATATGGATAAGGTGGTTAAGACATTGTAAGGGATATTAAGGTGTAATGGAATTTCAAATATCAGATTTCAAATTTCAAATTTCAAATTTCAAATTGAATATGTAATTATGAGAATAGAAAAGGGAAATAAATTCGTACTAAGATTTTAGAAAAGAGGAAAATATGCGTCCGGTATGTATTATAATTCGTGATGGTTGGGGAATAAATGAAAATCCTGTTGGAAATGCTGTGATGGCAGCGGATACTCCCAACATTGATTCATATAAGAAAAAGTATCCATGGACTGTAATAGAGACTTCAGGTGAAGCTGTGGGTTTACCAGCAGGTTATCAGGGGTCAAGTGAGGTTGGACACCTCAATATGGGTGCTGGTCGTATCGTTATACAGGAGCTTAAAAGAATTGATGACGGTTTGAAAAAAGGTTCGCTTTTTCAAGTTGAAAAGTGGAAAAGTCTCATGAAAAACTGGAAGATGAATAATTCATGGCTTCATCTGTTCGGCTTACTACAGGATGAGGGAGTTCACGCTCATCAGGAACATCTATTTAAGATTATGCAAAGAGCAAGGAGTGAATTTCCGGAAGGCGAAATCATCATACATCCATTTTTAGATGGACGTGATACTCCTCCTCGAAGCACTCTTGAATATATTGCAAAATTAAATAAAGTAATGCAGAAAGTCGGCAACTGCAGGATCGGCACCATTATGGGACGCTATTATGCTATGGATAGGTCTAAAAACTGGGATATTACGGATATTGCCTATAACTGCATAGTTTCTGGAGAAGGTCGGAAGGCACAAAGCGCTGAAGCTGCCGTTAAAGAATCATACGAAAATGATAAAACGCCAGATAATGTAGATATGTTTGATGAATATATTCCGCCTTATTGCATTGGTGAATATAAAGGTGTATCTGATGGAGATTGTATCCTTCATACAAATTACCGCCAGGATAGGGCAATACAGCTCACAAAGGCATTTGTTGATCCGAGTTATCCGGGAAATTTAAAGGCGAAACTGGAAGTTACTTATGTCGGTTTTACTCAGTACTATGACGAATTTGAAGATTATATGCTGGAATCAATGGGCACCAGCGGCGCAATGAATAATTTGCTGGGAGAGGTAATTTCAAAAGCAGGTTTAAAACAGTTGCGTATTGCAGAAACTCAGAAATTCAGACATGTGACAAGTTTCTTTAATGGGAAATCAACGACACCTTTTCCCAATGAAGATCAGGTGGAAATTAGAAGCCGATTCGATCCGGCAACTTTCGCCAGCCATCCCGAAATGGAGGCATATAATGTAACCGAGTCGCTGTTAAAACGTCTTGAAAATAATCCCTACGCCCTTATATTGATCAACTATGCAAATGGCGATATGGTTGGTCACACCGGTGATTTTAATGCGGCAAAACAAGCAGTGGAAATTGTAGATGAATGTGTAGGAAAAATAGTCAAGAGACTTCTGGAGTTAGATGCTCATATCCTTATTACAGCTGACCATGGCAATTCAGAGCAGATGATCGATTATGAAACAGGGATGGTGAAGACAAGCCATACAACATTTCCCGTAGAATTAATATACGTTGCCCGAGATTCTTCAGGTAGAAAACTTCTTGACCGGGGAAAACTGTCTGATATTGCACCTACAGTTTTATATTTACTTGGATTAGAAATTCCGAAAGATATGACTGCCGATGTTTTGATCAAGAGTTAATCATTACAGAGCTGACAATGTTATACGCCCTTGCTCAATGCAAAATGCAAATTGTCCCAAAGGGATGCCTTCGGCAAAAAATGCAAAATGGAAGGGAAAAGAAAAAAAATTGCAGTTTGCTCCGCAGGAGTTCCTTTGGAACAATATTCATGTTTCAATGGAACAAAGTGATAAGCCAAGGAATTGCCTTATATTACTGCTAAATTGATAGTTACAGTAAAGAAAGGTAAATAATTTTGCAATTTGCATTTTGATATTTTTGCCCTGTTAGATAAGATCCTACTTAGCTTATTTATGGGAAATACTTAGCTATCTAACAGGGTGAATTTTTCATTGAGTTTTGCGACAAAACACAACAGCGTATAACAGCATGTTTGCGCCGCTTCGCTAAATGCCTTCGTCACTTCGCAAACACGCAAAATGATCCTAACTCCAGCCATTTAAACCAGATAGGAAGATTTTCTTTATACCATTCTAAAATTTCTCGTAAAATAATCTGCTTTTCCTTAGAAATAACATCTTCAGGAATCATGTCGAAATGCATCCTTATTTTATATGAGTCAAAATATTACACTTTTCCCATCCCATAAGGGATCCCTCGTATCCGAAAGGATCCCTGCGGGAGAAGTCCTATCCCAAAGGGATGCCTCCGGCACGTGACCTTTGGGAGAGGGATCCTTTCGGATAAATCCTTTTTAAGTGTACTCATACAATTATTTCCATTTATAAAATTGTAACGATCCTAACAGGCTAAATACAATAATGAATATTGGATAAGCTATCCACATTAAAGGGTAATATCTTAGGATATTTTTTTGCTTAAAAATCTTTGCCCCCCGCCAAACGGGAAGAAATTCAATAAAAAATTTGATGAGTGCTAAGATAAAAAATATTCTCATCGTAGATGGGAAGAACAGTAATATTACTAAAAACAGGTGAAAGAGAAATATCCAGGAGGCAATCAGGAAGAATTGCAAGGTGAGATAAAATGCTTTGCTATTACGTCGTAACTGCTGATTTAGGAATTTTTTACTGAAAGAGTCAGACTTGGTAAAAACAAAACTATCGGGATCAATATTGTAGATGAATCTCCATTTGGTAGATGTTCTTATTAATTGAGATAAAAAGAAGTCATCTCCGGTTCCCACCTGTGAAATATTATTATATCCGCCGACTTCATAGAAAGCCCTTTTTCTGAATGCAAGATTTCTTCCGTTTGAATGGCTTGGTTTATTGAAATATGTACTTGCCGCTGCCGCACTTGCCTCGCAGAGACTATCAAATCTCTGGAGCAGGTTAAAAAATCCTTTTCCCTTTTCCACCGGACTGTGTCCTAAAACCATTCCGACATTCTCTTCGAAACAAGACGCCATGCTTTTTATCCAATTTTGCGGTACAATACAATCAGCGTCGGTTGTAAAAATAATATCACCTTTACTATTTTGTATACCGAGGGTAAGCGCACCTTTCTTTCCTTTGAGTGAGGTTTCGTTTTTCTTATGCTTTAATACTTTCCAATTAGGGTACTTATTGGCATAGTTCATCATAATTAGATAAGTGTTATCGCTCGAATCATCGTCAATAAGTAACACTTCGTATTTTTTTGTGGGATATTTTATTTTAGTCAAGCTATCCAGAAGGTTATTTATTACTGCTTCTTCATTACGGGCAGATATTATTATTGATACTGAAGGTTCTTTATTCGAATTATATTGGTGTAAATGTAATAATCCCCAGGTTATAATTAATATAAGAGAATAATATCCTATTCCGAGAATGATACCAATTAGTGGAAATATCACAGTTTATATATTTATTTTTATACCAATATTTAAAAAGAAATCTTCTTCTCTTTTCCCATCGATTTTGCTTGAATAAAAGTCACCGCTTAAAAACATAAATGTCTCATTGAAAATTTCATAAGATGCTTCAACTTTAACTCTTTGTGTTGTCTTAATTTTTCCCATAAGCCATTTAGTTGAATGATTGTATGTCGTATCTCTTTGTAAATAGCTTGTAGTTGGATCACCACCCCAATATTTACCTGGCTCGTCTATTCCATGTTTTAAGTTGTGAAATTCTATTGATAGGTGTGTTCTTCGTGAAAAATATGTGTCTCCTCTTAAAAACAGTAATTGAGAGTTGGGACCATAGGGAAAACCAAGGCAGAGAGCGTTATTGGTATAGTTCGTTGTAAGCGTCTTGTGAGTGTAAGTCCAGGGTCTTGCAGCAGTGAATTCTGCTTGTATATCCACAGGAAGAGAAACTACATAAGTTGACCACCTGATACCTCCCTGTAGAATGTGCTTGTTTGCCCACCATTTTTTACCAAGTTCTCCAAATCTTAACTCGTCTATTAAAACAGAGCCGTAAAACGTGAAGTTTTTCAAGAAAGTTGTTTTTAAATCCATAGATAGCAAAGAATTGTCTCTATCGTAAAGATTATGTCCGATTGTCCAGAAAAAATTTACCGGGATAAGATATGATAACTCTGTGTTTCTGCTACCGTAAATAACAATGTCGGTCAACCCGATATTTGTTGTTCCTTTAAAAAGCGAAATGTCAATCCTGTGACCGGCAAAATATTTTTGTTGGTTCCTGGTTTCCTTTAGTGCTCCTCTGACAGAAGCGCTGTCATTTAATAATGTGGCGTGAATGTATGTTAAGTTTATACCTTTAAATTTGGAGGATAGACCAATATATGAAAATGCAGGCGAATTATTTGAAAGGGTCAGATTGTTATAAAAACTATTTCCCCAGAGAACCGGCTGCCGGTAGAGTCCAATATCAAAGAATTTGTGGTGAAAGGCAATGGAGGAGTAAGTGTTGTCAAATGTGTATAAACTATCAGGTTGGTACATACCCCAGACTCCACGCTGCTCATATAGAGTGTCAGGAAAATCAGGATTCCATGTTTTGCGAAATCTGAAAGCATTCATGTGGAAAGTGATATTTTTCCCTAAACCACCGCGTATTAATATTTTATCAAATTCTAATAGTCTATATTTGTTGTTTTTTCCTTCAAATCTTAGCTGTTCTTCTAAATCAATCCATGTGAAATTATCTTCTTCTTCAAATGTAAACAGATGCTTTTCTTCAACACCATTGCTCTTATTGAATATATCTTTGAAACATTTTTTTAAACCGCCTTTTTGGAAAAATGGTGCTTGAATTGTTTCTCCTTCTTGCAGGTATTGATGACGATTCTCTGTTAATTCCATGCGGTAATCAGCGAGGAATTCACTAAGTAGTTTTTTTTCTATGCCGTTAAGATGGTCTATATTTTGTTGAATTGTAATTAAAAAGGACGCTATGTCATCTCGCTTAAGAGGAAGTGCCGAATCATAATAGTGAGTTATAACGCCTCTTGTTTCCATTCTTTTAAGGAATGGATAAATGGGGTCGTTAACAGGCACATTCAGTCCACTACCCCGGAGAATCACGGATAGTAATAAAAGAAAAAGAGAGGCTTTGATTATTAAATGGATATGTCTGTCGTTTTTCATAACTGGTGAAATTTACGGATATTTATGAAAAGTTCCAGATTGTAGTTGTAATTACATTTGAAATGATGTAACCATAATTATTTGGTTTTATATTTGATTTAAACTTTTACCATTTGTATCTTAGATAAATGAAGTCACGACGTCTTCTTCTGATAAATCCCTGGATCGCTGATTTTGCCGCTTTTGATTTGTGGGCTAAGTCGCTTGGTTTGCTTTATGTAGGCAAATTTTTAATAGAATATGGCTATGAAATAGATTTAATTGACTTGCTGGATAGAGCAAAATGGGGTGAGAAAAAAAACAGTAATTCATCAAATGGTAAAGGGAAATACAGGAAAACTATTATCCCAAAACCGCTGTTACTTTCATCAGTTCCGAGACGATATGGAATTTACGGTGCTAGTAAAGAGCAATTTCTTGAGGAATTATCAAATACTGAAGTTCCTGATGCAATTCTTGTAACCTCTCAGATGACTTACTGGTACCCTGGTATCAAAGAAACTGTAAAAGTGATAAGAGAAGTTTATCCTGAAAAACCGATTATACTTGGTGGAATTTATGCTACTCTCTACACTGACCATGCTAAAAAAGAGATTTCACCTGATTACTTGATCGCAGGATATGGCGAAAAGAAAATTTTAATTCTTCTTGATTCACTTTTCAAAATAGAACGTGATTATACTTACATTCCAGATTTTGATGACAGTGGAACTCTACCATGGGAATTGTATTCTGAATTATATTCTGTTCCTATTATGACATCGAGAGGCTGTCCTTTCAGATGTACGTATTGCGCGACGAGAATTTTAAATTCACATTTTATTCAGAGAGACCCTGAAAATGTTATTAAGGAAATCGCTAAGGTTCATGGTAGATTTGGAGTGAAGAATTTTGCTTTTTACGACGACGCTCTTTTTGCCAATAGAGACAGGCATATTATTCCAGTTTTGGAAGGTGTGATCGATTCGGGAATAAATGTCAATTTTCATACTCCGAATGGTCTTTTTGCAAAGGAGATTGATAAATATTTAGCGGAATTGATGAAAAGAGCCGGATTTAAAACGGTAAGGTTGAGTCTTGAATCTATTGTTCCCGAATGGCAACAATCTTCATCTGGAAAAGTATCAAGGGAAAATTTTCTTACTGCTGTGAAAAATCTTGCGGCAGCAGGTTTCAATCGCAGTGATATTGAAGTATATTTAATTATGGGACTCCCGGGACAGACTTATAATCAGGTAAAAGAAAGCATAAAATTTGTTGCTGATAAAGGAACAGTATCACGTCTTGCATCCTTTTCGCCTATTCCAGGAACAATTGAATGGGAACGTGCAAAGGAGATGGGATATGTTTATGATGATATGGACCCGATTTTGACTAACAATACACTATATCCGTGCAGGAGTAGGAATTTCCCTGTTGAAAAGTTCGTTGAGCTTCGGCAGCTTTCTAATAGATTGAATGAAAACGTGAAGCGTGAATAGTGCTCCGCAGGTCACATCCCAAAGGGATCTCTTCGAGATAGGACTCCTTTGGAGAGTCTCTTTGAGAAAACATGAATAGTGAAACGTGAAGATTAAAATGTGAGACGTGAAACAAAACGAATTATAAATTAATAGAGGCTGACAATGGGAGAAATTAAACCTTCACCAAAAGCACATCTTTTTTTTGCATTGATGTTTACTTCTGAAGGTCATTATAGACAGGTAATTGAAATGCTTAAAGAAAGATTTGGAGAAATAATGGGTTCTGGACCAATTTATAAAGTATCGGATTTTACCGACTATTATGAAAAAGAATTTGGACTGGAATTGCAAAAGCAGATGTTTGTCTTTAGCGAACCTCAGATTCTTGAGAATTTTCACTATTTGAAAGTTTTTACAAACAGTCTGGAAATTTCTACAGGAGGTAAGTGTAACAAGTTTCGGTCGGTGAATATTGATCCTGGATATTTGGAACTGTCAAAATTGGTTCTCTATTCAACTAAGAATTTTTCACACAGGGTACATGTTGGCAAGGGTATTTTTGCTGAGGTTACCCTTATTTTTGAGCATGGAAAATTTAAGTTTTTGCCCTGGACGTACCCTGATTATTCTTGGGAGAAGAATATAGAGTTTCTGCTTAATATGCGTTCGGAAATAGTTAAATTTGCCCGCATAGCACACTAAAATTTATATCAACCGAAAAGTTCGCCTGCCTGCCATCCGGCAGTTGCCGGAAGGGACAGGCAGGCGGGGAGCCCCGGAAGGAGAATAATGGAACTTTCAACTCCAGTGGGAATATATGATCTCCAATTAGTTAACTCCTTTCTGTCGAAAGGGGAATAGACTATTCTAAACGATTAAAACAAAATGGAAATTCAATATGTATTTCATCTGCAATGAAAGATGTTTATCTACCATCAGCTGAGATATTACCAAAATAATAGAAATACATTTAATTAGGTCAGTGAAATTAGTGAAAATATTTTTATTTTACCTCAAAAAATTGGTTTCTCTTTTTGTAATAAGTAATTAAGTTTACTGGTTTAGCAAAAGGGATATTGAAGTGGCTAATGGATATATAAAAATAAAGGGTGCCAGGGAGCATAACTTAAAAAATATAGACATTGAGATCCCCCGTCAGAAATTTATAGTTATAACAGGACTCTCCGGTTCAGGGAAATCGTCACTTGCTTTTGACACCATATACGCTGAGGGACAGCGGCGGTATGTTGAATCTCTGTCCGCTTACGCCCGGCAGTTTTTAGGTTTGATGGAAAAACCAGATGTTGATTTTATTGAAGGGCTTTCTCCTGCAATATCTATTGGTCAGAAATCCGCTTCCAGAAATCCTCGATCTAGTGTCGGTACAGTGACTGAAATTTATGATTATCTCAGATTACTTTATGCTCGAATCGGTATTCCTTATTGTTATAAATGCGGTAAGCGAATTCAGAGACAAACACCGCAGCAGATTGTAGATTCAGTACTTAGTTTTCCGGATGATACGCGAATTATGGTAATGGCTCCCCTAATTAGAGGACGTAAAGGTGAATATAGAGAGATTTTCAAAGAGATAAGACGGGAAGGATTTATCCGTGTTCGGGTTGACGGTGAAATAATGGAAGTTGAACGCTCTATTAGCCTTGACAAAAATAAGAAACATAATATAGAAGTTATAATAGACAGGCTTATTGTCAATTCATCTGTTAAGGAGCGTTTAACGGAATCTATCGAGCTTTCATTAAAGATGGGTTCCGGGCTTGTTATTATTCTGGTAAATGGTGAAGATGAACATCTTTACAGCGAAAATTTTGCATGCACTGATTGTGGTATTAGCTGCGAAGAGCTTTCACCAAGGATGTTTTCTTTTAACACTCCTTATGGTGCATGTCCAACCTGTGATGGACTCGGAACTCAAATGGAGATAGATATTGACCTGGTAGTACCTGATGATAGAAAGACTTTGAGTGAAGGTGCGATAGTTCCGCTTGGTGAACAGCCGAGAGGTGGATGGTATTCATCAATTTTAAAAGGAATGGCAAAGATATATAACTTCGATTTTGTTACTCCCTTTAATCGGATTCCGCAAGAGGCAAAAGAGGCACTTCTTTATGGTACGGAAGGAAACTCTATTGCAATAAATTTTAAGTCGGATCGGATGACAGGGGAATATAATGCACCATTTGAAGGCGTGATACCGAATTTACATCGCCGCTATATGCAAACAACATCAGTGGGAGTTCGAAGCTGGATACAGCGGTTTATGAGCGTCAAAAAGTGTCCAGTTTGCAATGGAGCGCGTTTAAAACAGGAAAGTCTTTCAGTTAAAGTTGGTGGATTGTCAATAAGTGAGCTGTGCTCCTTGTCTATTAGTAAATTCAAGGAATTTTTCAGAGATCTAAAGCTGGAAAGTAGTGAAGAGTATATAGCACATCAGATTTTAAAAGAGATTAGAGAGAGAACGGATTTTCTTATAAATGTTGGAGTTGATTACCTGACTCTTGAACGCTCAGCTCAGAGCTTGTCCAGTGGTGAATCTCAGAGAATTAGGTTGGCAACCCAAATCGGCTCCCGGCTGGTCGGTGTATTATATATCCTTGACGAACCAAGTATCGGTCTTCATCAGCGGGATAACTGCCGTTTAATACAGACTTTAAATAGTCTAAGAGATATAGGAAATACGGTTTTGGTGGTTGAGCATGATAAAGAGACGATAGAAAATGCTGATTTTGTAATTGATTTGGGACCCGGAGCAGGTGAGAGTGGTGGATATGTTGTATCATTAGGTACACCTCAAGAGATAAGTAAAGACCCCGGGTCTCTTACCGGTCAATATTTATCAGGTATAAAAACTATACCTATACCAGCACAACGGAGAAATAGCAATGGGCAGGAGATTTGTCTGAAAGGAGCAAAAGGCAATAATCTGAAGAATATAGATGTTGTTTTTCCATTAGGTAGATTTATTTGTATAACAGGTGTTTCAGGCTCCGGTAAAAGCACTTTAGTAAATGAAACGCTGTATCCTGTTCTTCATAGATATTTTTTTGGTTCGAGAAAAATGCCTCTTAAATATGACAGAGCGGAGGGACTTGAGCATGTTGATAAAGTAATTGATATCAACCAGAATCCAATAGGAAGAACACCGCGTTCCAACCCGGCGACTTATACCGGCACTTTTGGTTTTATCAGAGAACTCTTCAGTTCATTAAAAGAGTCGAAAATTCGTGGCTATCGTCCTGGAAGATTTTCTTTTAATGTCAGAGGAGGTAGATGCGAAGCCTGCAGAGGAGATGGTATAAGAAAGATCGGAATGCACTTTCTTCCTGATGTTTATGTAACTTGTGAAGAGTGTAAGGGCAAGAGATTTAACAGAGAGACACTTGAGATAAAGTATAGAGGCAAAACTATTGCTGATGTGCTGAATATGTCTGTAAATGAAGCATTTGAATTTTTTAAGAGAATTCCGAGGATTCGAAAGAAATTCCAGACACTCAAGGATGTGGGACTTGGTTATATAAAACTTGGTCAACAGGCGACAACGCTTTCCGGTGGCGAAGCTCAGAGGATAAAATTGGCAGCGGAACTCAGTAAAATGGGCACTGGGAAAACACTTTACATTCTTGATGAACCTACCACGGGGTTACATTTCGAGGATATAAAAATGCTTCTAAATGTGCTTAATCGCCTGGTTGATCAGGGAAATACTGTTATTGTAATAGAGCATAATCTTGATGTTATCAAAACTGCGGATTACATAATAGATCTCGGCCCTGAGGGTGGAGAAGATGGTGGATATATAGTCGCTGCAGGTACACCTGAGGAGATATCTAAAAATCCGAAATCATACACAGGTGCTTTTCTAAAGAAGGTGCTTAACTGATAGGGAAGTAAAATTTAGCCTTCATTTATACCGAGTTAGATAATAAGTGTGGCATTTACGCCATAACATTGTGGCGATAGCGCCACAGTTTAACTTACTCCAATATTTATAAGCCATTGTTTTTACAATGTTATTATTTATGGTATGATTATTGTCATAATTATTCATAGTTTTTTGATAGATGAAGTTGACTATGATGAAGTTTTGAATATTTATGAGTCGTATTTTCTCTGAGAGGTCTCGCTGGAATAGGTAGACTCATTTATCCAATTTTAATTTCCCCTCAATTTATAACTACCCCCTCATATCTTAAATCCCCCTTCATAGGCACTGCCCTATTACTGGAAAGTGTTTCCGCCCGGAAGTCGCTTTCCAGTTTTTTTTATGTCTCTAAAAATGGATCAGACGATTAATTGGTGAAATAATATAATTTGATTTAGATTAGTCTGTTTTTAGAAAAAAGAGAATTGTTATTTTTATGTAACGTCTTAGTTACGTGGATATATTTGCTCAAACATTAAACCACTTGCTATAGGCATACGTTACTTGACGGTCACGAAGGAGACTCATACTGAGGGCTTTTCAGGGTACTAATGAAACTCTCGCTCAACATATAAACCGTTTTTCCCAGGGGATGCCGTTCCGTAGGAATCTCTATCCCAAAGGGATCTCTTCGAGACGAGTCGTCTGACCTCCGTGATTGGGAAACAGTCTGCTCCGATTTATCGGAGGTTTACCCCCCAATAACTAATTGATTACAATAATCATTAGATTTTAGATTAGATATTAATCCTGAGTGATTATATTTATAGGTAATATGAAATATAAGGGGAGTTAGTATGTTTAAAGAGAAAATTGCACAAGCAGTGGGTATTCTTGAGGAAAAGAATATTGATATGTGGCTTACGTTTGTCAGAGAAAGTGAAGTCATTCGTGATCCCTGTTTAGACCTCATTTTAGGAGCAAATTGCACATGGCAATCGGCATTTATAATTATAAAGACAGGTAAGACGATAGCTATTGTCGGCAGTTTAGATCATGAGCGAATAAAATTAACGGGGCTTTACGCTGACATAAGAGAATATATTGGAAAATTTGGTGATTCTTTGATATCAGTATTGGAAGAAATTAAACCCAATAAAATAGCGTTAAATACATCGAAAAATGACTTTATGGCAGATGGTCTTACACATGGGCTGTACGAGCTTTTAATGGAATATACATCAGGAACTTCTTACGAAAATAGATTTATTTCATCAGAAGAAATAATAAGTGCATTGCGAGGGAGAAAGTCTCCTACTGAATTGGAAAGAATAAGAAAATCTATAGAATTAACTGAGGAAATTTACAAGAAAGTTTACGGGTTCATGGCTCCTGGAAAGACAGAAAAAGACGTGGCTGATTTCATACTTAGTTTAGTAAGTGAGAATAATGTTACAACTGCCTGGGAGGAAAATTCATGCCCTGCTGTTTTTACTGGACCGGAATCTGCAGGAGCACATGCTGATCCTACGAAGAGAGTTATCAAAAAGGGACATGTGCTAAATATTGATTTTGGTGTAAAGAAAGATGATTATTGTTCTGACATTCAGAGGACATGGTATTTTCTAAGAGATGGGGAAACAGAAGCCCCTCCGGAAGTCAGGCGCGGATTTCAAACAATTATTGACTCAGTTCAATTGGCAGCTAATGCAATAAAACCGGGAATGAAGGGCTGTGATATTGACGATGTTGCCCGTAACTATATTGTTTCAAAGGGTTATCCTGAATATCCTCATGCTCTTGGGCATCAGGTTGGAAGATCTGCTCATGATGGCGCCGGGATACTTGCTCCAAGATGGGATCGTTACGGGAATACTCCATATTTACCAATAGAAGTTGGGCAGGTTTATACTATTGAGCCTCGTCTTCCGATTGAAGGGTATGGAGTGGCTACAACAGAGGAAATGATTGTTGTAACAGAGGATGGCCATGAATGGCTGTCACATCCTCAGAAGGAGATATTTTTGGCTGGATAAATATTCATAATTTAAAACGGTGATGTTAGTAGTATACTCAAAAATGAAAAGGGATATTCCCGAACTTAAAATTACTAACCGTGGTGGGCAAGTACATGAGTTTTATATATCGATTTTTTTCTAAATCGTTAAAAGTGATTCGTAATTAGACATTCACGTCTCAAAATTCACTTTTCACAATTCTTTTATGATATAGTATGCAACTTAATATTTTAAAGAAAAGATATGGCAGTTCAAGTCAAAATATTTAAATTCCAAGTGATTTTTTAATTGATATACTGAAGTTTGAGGTGAAAAATATGTTGAAGACCAAAGAATGTATCGAACTGGAAGATAGATACGGTGCCCATAATTATAAACCGCTGGATGTTGTGCTTACAAAGGGATCTGGTATTTGGGTAGAAGATATCGAAGGCAAAAAGTATATGGATTTTTTAGCTGCATATTCGGCGCTTAATCAGGGGCACTGCCATCCGAGATTAGTTAAAGTAATGCAAGAACAGTGTTCTCGTCTTGCACTCACATCGAGAGCTTTTAGAAATGACCAGCTGCCACTTTTAGCGAAAGAACTATGCGAATTGACCGGCTACGAAATGATGCTTCCTATGAATTCCGGAGCGGAAGCTGTTGAAACGGCAATTAAAGCGGTACGTAAATGGGGATACAAGAATAAAGGGATAGAGAAAAATAAAGCGGAAATTATCGTCTGTAGTGGAAATTTTCATGGTCGAACTACAACAATTATTTCCTTCTCAAGTGAAGAACAGTACAAGGATGGTTTTGGTCCTTTGACCCCCGGTTTTGTAGTCGTTCCGTATGGAGACCTTGAATCTTTTGAAAAGGCGATAAATAAAAATACGGTTGCCTTTTTAGTCGAACCGATCCAAGGAGAAAGCGGTGTAGTAGTTCCTCCTGAAGGGTATTTCAAAGCAACTGAAATGATCTGCGAAGATAATGATGTTCTTTTGGTTGCCGATGAAATTCAGAGCGGTCTGGGTAGAACCGGTAAAATGTTCGCATCGGAGCATGAGGACGTACGCCCTGATATGATTATTATCGGAAAAGCATTATCTGGTGGAATGTATCCAGTATCAGCAGTTGTATCTTCTCGTGAAATTCTCGGTGTATTTAATCCCGGAGATCACGGCTCTACTTATGGAGGAAGCCCATTAGCCTGTGCTGTAGCAAGAGAGGCGTTAAAAATAACTGTAGAAGAAAAATTGGTGGAAAGATCTGTTAAAATGGGTAAATATCTCATGGGTAAACTGAATAAAATTAACAGTCCTTATGTTGATTTTTATCGCGGCAAAGGTCTCTGGATAGGAATTGTATTGAAAAAAGATGCCGGAGGTGCCAGAAGATTTTGTGAAGCACTTAGAGAAAAGGGAATCCTCGCAAAGGAAACTCATGAGAATGTAATACGACTTGCACCGCCCTTAATAATTAAAAAGGAAGAAATAGATACAGCAATTAAAATTATAGAAGAAGTGCTCTCCTGAAAGTAAATAGCACATAATTAATAATTTCCTCTAAGTTTTTACAGGGTTTAGGAACTTAAGGCATTTGTAGCGAATTGAATAAATAATTAAATATGAGGAGAATTGAGGATGAATAATGTAATCAAAGGTTTGAAGCCGGAATCTGTCTGGAGATATTTTTATGAAATAAGTCAGATACCCCGTGAATCCAAGAACGAAAAGAAGGTAGCTGAGTATGTTATAAGTGTTGCAAAGAGATTAAACCTGCCTTATAAACAGGATGAGATTGGAAATGTTTTAGTGTCAAAACCGGCTTCGCCCGGACATGAGAAAGCGCCGGGTGTCTGTCTTCAAGGACATCTCGATATGGTTTGTGAAAAGAACAGGGATACTGTTCACGATTTCCTGAGAGACCCTATTAAGATTTTAAAAGAGGGCGATTTTTTAACTGCTGACGGGACGACTCTCGGTGCAGATAATGGTATTGGTGTTGCCGCTGAATTGGCTGTTATGGAAGCAAAAGATATGATACATCCTCCAATGGAATTTCTTTTTACAATTGATGAAGAAACCGGTTTGACTGGTGCTAATGGATTGAAGAAAGGTTCCCTTAAGTCAAAAACGCTAATAAATTGTGATTCTGAGGAAGATGGTGCCCTTTATGTTGGTTGTGCCGGTGGGAAAGACACTTCAATTAAATTTGATATTGATTGGGATACCGCTCCTGCAGGAATGAAAGCAGTTACTGTTAAAATTACAGGTTTGAAGGGTGGACATTCAGGACTTGATATTAACCTTGGACGTGCAAATGCGAATAAACAGTTGAACAGAGTGATCTGGAATGCGGCAGAGAAGTTTGATATTAAATTGTTTTCCGTAAATGGTGGAAGCAAACATAATGCAATTCCTCGTGAAGCAGATTATATGATGCTTATTCCTGAAGCTGAATTTGACGGACTTAAGAATTTTATTCAAGAATATGAAGCTACTTTAAAAGCTGAATTCAAGGGGATTGAACCTGACTTGAAATTTGTCATAGAGGAAAACAGTGAATATCCTGAAAAAGTATTTACTGCTGATTTTCAGAGCAAGATTTTGAATTTAGTTTATGCTTTGCCGCATGGAGTTGTTGCTATGAGCTTTGATATTCCTGATTTAGTTGAGACTTCAACAAGCCTGGCAATTATAAAAACTGAAGACAATATTTTTTCGATTCTAACCAGTCAGAGAAGTTCGATTGCGACTGAAATTGTTGATATTGCCGATAAAGTGAAAGCGACAGGTCTTCTGGCAGGCGCTGATGTCCATCAGGGTGGTGGATATCCCAGTTGGAAACCAAATATGAATTCTAAAATATTAAAATTAATGAAATATATCTACAAAGAACTCTTTGGTAAAGAGCCTGAAGTTAAAGCAATTCATGCCGGTTTAGAATGCGGTATTTTAGGTGAAAAGACTCCGGGTATGGATATGATTTCATTTGGCCCGACAATTATAAGCCCACACTCTCCGGGCGAACGTGTACAGATTTCAACTGTTGAGAAATTCTGGCTGATGCTGAAAGAAACACTTAAAAGAATAGCAGAATGATAGCAACAGACAACACTTACGAAGCATAAATGTAGGGAAAACCAATTCGGCTGCGAGCGTCGAAGAATTCCCGTTGGGGAAAATTGATTTCTCTTTACACTAAAACTAAACTATAAATTAATTTAATTTCCCCCTAAATCCTTGTCAATGAACTTGACATTAAAAAGAATTATATATAAAATTTTGGGCGTTTTTGATTTTAACTATAGAATAGAATTAAGCAAAATATTTTGATGGATATATTGATTGCTTCTAATAACAAAGATAAGATCGCAGAGATTCGTTTAATATTCCAATTACCGGGGGTGGATCTTCGAACCCTTGATGAATTTCCAGGAGCACCGGAAGTGATAGAAGATGGGAACTCACTTTATGAGAACGCATTAAAGAAAGCGTCTGTGTTGGCGGAATTTACGGGACTGCCAACTATTTCTGATGATACCGCACTGGAAGTAGATGCTTTGAATGGAAGCCCTGGAATACTTTCCGCGAGATATGCAGGTCCAAAAGCAACTTATAAAGACAATGTCGAGAAGATGATTAAAGATTTAAGCACTGTTCCTGAGAAAGATAGAAAAGCGCGATTCCGTACTGTTGCGGTTTTTTATCATCCAGAAATAGTGGTTTCAGAAGAGGGAGTTGTAGAGGGAATTATACTGAAAGAGTGTCATGGCAAAGGTGGTTTTGGCTATGACCCTATTTTTTTCGTACCTGAAAAAGGTAAGACTTACGCAGAGATGAGTAATGATGAGAAAAATAGCATCAGCCACAGAAGCAAGGCTTTTAGAAAACTTCACAAAAGTATAAAAAACACTTTTTTTACTAGTAAACAATAGTCGGAGTGTCGCCCGTATAATTGTTACCTATTTAGAATATTAGAATAACTATAAGATAAATTGACTGGAATTGAAAGGGTGGCATAGAACATTCTCTATAAGATAACTAAATATATAATTGTATTATTTGCCTGCACTGGTTGGCTCAGGGCACAAGATGTATCGAACGATACAGCAGGAGTGGTATTTCCCGTTCATATCGATTGGCTTTCTCATCGGTTCAGTTCCAGTGAATTAGAACCGAAAAAAGGTATGTCACTAATCTCGTCAAGCTATATTTATCTTAATAGAAATATATTAAAAGTTAGATTCCCTGGTGCAAGAGATTTGCAAAGCATGGATGCTTCAGGTGAAAATATACTATTTGCTAATCAGATAGACGGTGTAGATATTCTTGATCCTCAGGGAATTTCTATATCGAAATATTATAAATATAAAAAGGAACAATTTCTTCGGGAAGAGATGCGCAAACTGTTTTTGAAAGGTATTTCGAAAGAGGAAAAAGAGAAGCGTGCAGAGAAAATAGAACTTATAGGTGCGGATATTGCCGGACAGAGGGTTGCTCTTCAGGTTTCAGGAAACATCAATATTAATGGTCGTCTGCAAAACCAGAAGAGGTCTCAGGTCAGGAGTGGGTTCAGAGAAGGGCAGTCCACTACTTTCCTTATTGATCAGAAGCAGCAGCTTAATATAGAAGGAAAAATTGGA
The DNA here is from genome assembly GCA_964441235.1 of uncultured bacterium. GTDB lineage: Bacteria > Fidelibacterota > UBA2242 > UBA2242 > UBA2242 > BS750m-G69. Next base: position 64,718 of record CAYTUQ010000003.1, read on the forward strand.
GATAAAATTAGTATTCTCGTTGATCAGGATAGTGAACGAGATTTTGATTTTGAAAATGCTCTCAAAATCATTTATAAGGGTCAGGAAGATGATATTGTACAAAAAGTGGAGGCAGGAAATGTCGCATTATCGCTACCGGGAACTCAGTTTGTAACATTTTCCGGCAAAAACAATGGGCTGTTTGGATTGAAAGCGCTAATGAAGTTTGGTGGTCTTGATGTGACTACAGTAGCAAGTGTTGAGAAGGGCAAAAAAGAAAAATTAAGCGTAGATGGAGGTGCTCAGGCTACAAATGCTTCAATTAAGGATTCTGAGTATAGATCAAACCTCTATTTTTTCCTTGATAAAGGTTTCAGGAGTACTTTCTATGAAGCTTTTTTTGAAAGCGGTGGAAGATTTACTTTTAATCCTAATAAAGTTGTCTCAGACCTTGAAGTATATAAATCTATAACGATAGAGGAGCCCGGAAGTATACCCGGCAAAGCCTACGTTGATCCGGCTGATACAAACGCTTATACTGATTATATCGAACAGAGGATTTTCAAAAGGCTCGAACTGGATAAGGACTATTATGCGGATTTAAACCTTGGGTATATCAGACTCGCTACACAAGTTCAGGAAAGCGAAATACTTGGTGTTGTTTTCCGTATTGTTGACCAGTCGGATAATACGATTGAGGAATACGGCGATTGGGATAGAAGTGAATTTGATACAACTAATATTGTTTTAAAGCTAATAAAACCAGAACAGATGGTACCATCTAATCCCTGTTGGGACCTTGAATTTAAGAATGTCTATTTTTTAGGAGCAACGGGAATTAACCCGGAAGGATTTGATTTGAAAATTGTTTATGTGCATGGTAAAACTGGAGATGAAGATAGAGCTGAGGAAGATGGAGAAACCTTTTTACAGAAATTTGGTCTGGATAGTAAAGACCAAAACGGGAATTTAGTACCGGATGATATTTTAGATATCGATAATGGAGCGATAATAAATCTACAACTCGGGGAGCTATGGCTGCCATTTTTGCGTCCGTTTCAGTATGGGGAAAATGATAACTCTGGAGAAAGAAATCCAAATCTCAGTGATAAGTACAACTGCTCGGCAATGTATGATAGCAATAAAACCAGGTACAGTGAAATAACCGCTGATTCGAAATTCAAGATAGTGTACAAATACGAGAATAGGAGCTCAACGATAAATTTAGGTCCCATGGTTATTGAGGGAAGTGAAAATGTTACACTTGGGAATCAAACACTGACAAGAGGAGTAGATTATACAATTGATTATTTCTCAGGTACACTTACGCTTCTAACGCCGCAAGCCTTAAACCCAGATGCCAATATTGATATTAAGTATGAAAAAAATCAATTCTTTCAGCTCGATAAGAAAACAATCTTAGGAACAAGAGCGCAGTATGATTTCGGTGATAACTCTTACATTGGAGGCACAGCTCTTTATTTCAGCAAATCAGTCATAGATGAAAAGGTTGATGTTGGATATGAACCAATGCGCAATTTTGTGTGGGATTTGAACAGTCGGTTTAGTAAAGAATTGAATTTTCTTACCCGTGCCGTGGATTGGCTTCCTCTTATAAAAACAAACCAGCAGTCCTCTATTTTATTTGAAGGTGAAATAGCGCAGGTTTTGCCAAATCCCAATACTATAAGCAACGATAAAACGGGTGATCCTGATGGTGTTGGTTTTATAGATGATTTCGAGGGTGCTAAGAGGATTACTTCCCCACCAATTATGCGGCGCTACTGGTCTTTGTCATCATCGCCACTTGATTATAATGGAAATCCAAAAGATGAAAGCTTGCGTGGCTTTACATTCTGGTATAATCCCTTTGGTGGTGTTCCAACTAAAAATATCTGGCCCAATAAGGAAGTAAGTGTCAGAGCTCAGAACAATATTACAGAAGTTTTAATTATGGCAATGGACCCGGAATGGGCTACAAGCGTTGGTGTTGGTGCCGATCCAGAAATAGCAAAAAGAGCCTGGGGTGGAATAACGTACTTTTTCCCAACGAGTTACTACGATCAGTCAAAAACTAAGTTTTTAGAAATATGGGTAAAAGGTGATTCAGGACATTTACACATTGACCTTGGACAGATAAGTGAAGAGGTAATATTAGATGGTAAACTCAGTACCGAGGATAAACCTGAAGCCGGATTTACAATGGGGAATGATCTTCTTGACCTTCCGGATGAAGATACCGGTATAGATGGCGTATTTGATGTAGAGGAACTTGTCTTTGTTCCACGAGAGGATGGTGGGATAGATACGTTAAGAGGAGGCGATGAAGAATTGACTAAATATAAAAGGAGTAAGACTGATCCTCATTCGGATAATTGGAAATGGAAAGAGGGCTCAACAGATTATAGATATATTAATGGAACTGAAGGGAACTCGAAGGATGTAAATGGGCTCTACCCGGATACAGAGGATAGAAATAGTAATTATGTTCTTGATCGTGTTAATGATTACTATACTGTTGATTTTTATCTCAATGATGATAATAATGATTATATAGCCGGTAGGACACTTGAAACGAATGGGAAACCCACAGGCTGGAAATTATATAGAGTACCTCTTTCAGATTTCAAGAAAGCAAAATCCGGAGGTGATGTTACATGGCAGACTATTCGTGCATGCTGCTTATGGTTTGATGGAGTAAAAGCAGAAAATTCAATTTGGATTGCGAAAATTGAGATGGTAGGAAATGAATGGGAGGAGATGGGAATAGCAGAAGGTGAAAATGCAGATTATGAAAAAAAAGAGGGAGAATTTGCAGTATCTGTAATTAACACGGAAGATAATCCTGATATTTATTACGCCCCAAAGGGTGTTCAGGGAGAGTATGATCGCATTAATGAACTACGTATGAAAGAGCAATCTCTCGTTCTCAGCCTTGAGGGCGCAGAAGGATTAATACCTGGTGAACTGTGTGCAGCTAGAAAAGTTCTTTTAGAAGAGTCCAGTTTTATTACGTATAAAAAAATGAAACTTTTCATTAATGGCCATAATCTCCGTACGAGAAGTTACATTTATAGCGAGGGAGATAAAACACCACTCCAATTTTTTATTAGATTTGGAAGGAGCGGGCAAAATCCGCAATACTATGAATACAGGCAACCTGTTTATCCCGGATGGGATAAACGGAACAAAATGGAGATTGATCTGGATTTTATTACAAAACTTAAGTCGTATAATTCTGAAGAGGATTATCCCAATAAAGATGTACGTCCTAAAGAGTATAGGATTATAAGAAACGAAGCAGGTGAAATAATTAAACGGCATTACCGGGAAGTCGTAGATGGGAAATATACAGGTGAGGAGGTAATAATATACGGCTCTCCGGCATTATCACGTGTTCAACAGATAGAAGTCGGCTTGAAAAACCAGAAATATGCTTTAGATGATTATAATCATACTGAACCGCGTGATAGGTGGGGCAATTCAGTTTTTGGTCAAGTCTGGTTGGATGAGCTGCGTTTATCAGAGGTTCGTAGAGACCCCGGAGTTGCTTACCGTTCAAAAGCTTCACTTAAAATTGCGGATTTAGCAAATATTAATATTAGTTTAGATCGTAAAGACGCCGACTTTCATACTGTTGAACAGAGGCCAAGTCTTAAAGCCGACGGTTTAAATACATCAAGAAATTTAAGAGTGCAGGGCTCGATGTCTCTAAATAAATTCACCCCTAATAGCTGGGGATTGAAACTCCCTGTTTCCGGCTCTTACTCGGAAAATATCAGTACTCCAAAGTTTATACCAGGAACTGACATTCTTTCGGGAGATACACCACCGGACAGTATATTGACGACTTCACGGTCTTATGGCTTTAATACTTCGTTCTCAAAAAGCCCATCAGATTTCTGGCTTATAAAATTTACAATTGATCAAATAAATGTGGGATTTAATTCTCAATGGAGAAATGGTTCATCTGTAAATGTTAGGGAATCCGAATCAGAAAATTATTCCGGGAAGTTTTCTTATAAAATACCTTTTGGGCGAGATAATTACGTTCAACCTCTAAAATGGATGTCGGGTATACCTATTTTGGGTAGTAAGTTTAGTGAGTTGCACTGGTATTACACTCCAAGTAAGTTGGAATTTTCAATGGATGTAGCTGAAAGCAAGTCAAGTAATATTCCAAGATTTGGTGAACCTAAAAAACCAAATTATGATATGGGACTGAATAGAAATTTTAACTTTGGGTATAAATTTTTTGACAACCTCGATTTTACATATACAAAAAGCATGAAGAATGATATGGATCAATTCAGAGGTGAAAAGTTAAGAGCATTAACGGAATGGAAGGCTGGTATACCTATTAATGTGAGGGAGAATTTTTCGGCAAATTTCTCTCCGAAGATTTTCTCGTGGCTAAATCCGAGTGTTAACTACAGCTCTAACTATGGCTGGAGTGAACCATTAGGGAGTGCTACAAAGAGTATTGATCAATTGAGTTCTCAGAATCGTATGTCAACTTCGTTTAGCCTTAATTTAGCCTCTATTCTGGAATCTATTTATACTCCTAAATCCGGCAAATCAAGAACCACTGGAGGAAAAACCTCAAGAAGAGGAGAAATTAGAAGACCCGGTGCTCCCACGACATCATCACCACAGAGTAGTTCTAAGGAGAAAGAGCCAGCAAAAGAGATAAAGGTGTTAGAGTTATTTAGTAAATATTTGAAAAAATTTCAAACTATTCAAGTTAGTTATTCTATAAATCAGTCTATCCGTAGTAACGGGCGTATGGGTAGTCCTGATGTTTTATATCGTCTTGGTTTTCAGGATGATCCAGGACTTGAATTCAATGCTGAAGAGGTTCCTGAGAATAATAAAGATAATATTTCGAAAAATATCGACGCTTCTTTGCGTTCAGGATTGAATATACTTCCAAATGTTAGCACAAGTTTTTCTTTTTCACAAAATATGGCGAGAACACTTTCCCAGGGACAGGAGGGGAAAAACATGACCCGTGATTTTTTCCCACTTGGTGAAAATGGGAAGGATGGAATTCCTTTTCCTGGTTGGACGGTTAGATGGAGTCAATTAGAAAAGATAAAATTCCTGTCTAAATTTTGTAAAACCTTGTCCCTTGACCACGGTTTTTCCGGTAAAGAAACATCTGTTATACGTAATGGAGAGGAAACTAATTCTTCCTATAAAATGTATTTTCAGCCACTTCTGGGAGTATCAATTCAGTTTAAGAATAATATGAATTCGACGATTAGAATGACAGAGGGGCAAACAATAAACAACCGCCAGGGTGGTACTGATATTGTTAATGAGCGAAATATTTCGGCAACAGTCAACTACCAAAAAAGAGGTGGTATGACCATTCCATTACCATTTTTTAAAAATTTGAATCTTGAAAATAATATCACCTTTTCACTTACCTTTGACTATAGCGAATCAAAAACTCGTCAGAGAAATACAGAAGGTTCTAAATTTACTGTGTCTCAGGAAAATAAAAACTGGAAGCTATCACCTAAAATCAATTATTCATTCACTAAGAAAGTTACTGGTGGTATATTCTATACGTATGGTGAAAGTTTTAACAGGCGGACAGGAAAACGCATCACAAGAAATGGCGGATTTGATATCAATATAGCTATTAGAGGATAAAGTGAAAGTGAGAAAGTGAGCAGGTGAGAAAGTGAGAAAAAACCACATATTACAGGGGTTGAATAAGTACCAGACTTTTTTAACGATTTTATTATTTGTATTGATAGATTGCTCAAATGAAACCACCCAGTTTGATGGTGAGATTGCTTTTAAATATTTGGAACAGCAGTGTGATCTTGGAGTTCGCAATCCCGGCTCGCCGGGTCATGCTGCTGCAAAAGAGATTTTTGTTGCGTTTTTAACACAACTGGCTGATACGGTAATCCAACAGGATTTTGAATGGTATATTAAACCAGATGACATAAGTTTTAAGATGACAAATATTATTGCAAATTTTTCAATGGAGAAAGGGAATGGGCTGATTATAGCTGCACATTGGGATACAAGACCGAGAGCAGAGCATGATCCCAATCCCCAGAATAGAGGCATGCCGATATTAGGTGCTAATGACGGTGCGAGTGGAATTGCCGTTTTGATGCACCTTGCGGAACATCTTGCTGAAAAAAAGCCTGAAAGAGCAGTAAGCCTGGTATTTTTTGATGGTGAAGATTATGGCTTCCCTGGCAATCTTGAATATTATTGTATTGGTTCAGAATATTTCGCAAAAAATCTTCCAATACCGAAACCATCTGAGGCTATTGTAATAGATATGATTGGTGATGCAGAACTTACTATCCCCGTTGAGAGAAATTCGTACAGAAGCCATCCGAAACTTGTAGAGACTCTATGGAAAATAGCAGATCATCACGGATATTCGGAGTTCGAACATCGCATTGGGGAGGAAATTTATGATGATCATGTGCCACTAATAAAGTTTGCAAATATTCCGTCAGTAGATATTATTGATTTTCATTATCCAAACCGATTCGTCAATTACTGGCATACTTTACAGGATACCCCTGATAAATGCAGCTCCAGAAGTCTTGAGGTTGTTGGGCAGGTGCTTCTGGATTATATTTACCAAGAATATAACCGTTAATTGTAAGTGAAAAGTTCACCCCTTGTAATAAAAATAAAATGAAAGTGGCAAGATGATAAATTTGAGAAATATTACACGGTGTAAAACGTGAAATGTGAACCGCTGGTGAATTCGAGTGTTTTTATAAATAAGAAGCTGAATTGATAAATGGCTTATAACTTAGTAAAACAGAGATGGCAAAAAATCACTATTCCAAAGGGGAAATACGACTTAGACATATTCCTGGGTTTCTTAGCGAATTTAGGTTGTGTTGGAATAACAGAAGGTAATGACTTTTTAGAAGTGTATTTTCCATACAAAAGTCTAAGTGATTATTTAACGGAAATTGAAGATTATTTCAATAAGTTTGGATTGGAGAAATGTCCTGTTGAAGAGTGTATTATCGAGGGAGAAAAGTGGAATCTGAATTGGCAAAAATATTTTAAGCCGATAAAATTAGGTGAAAGAATCGTTATTCGTAACTACACTAATAAACATCATAAAATTGTTTCAAAAAAGTTCAAAGGTAATTCTGATATAGAGATTCTTATAAAGCCGGGTATGGCATTTGGTACGGGGACACACGAGACAACTCAAATGTCACTAACTTTAATGGAACAAATAGTTAAAGAGGGAATGAGTGTTCTTGATGCAGGCTGTGGAAGTGGAATATTAACCATAGCTGCTTTGAAAATGGGAGCAGCAAATGTTGACAGTTGGGACAATGATCCGCAGATTGAAGAGAATTATCTGGAACATATTAAATTGAACGGCATTGAAAATGGTTACAAACTGAAAATCGGAGATGTAACAGAAAAGAATGACTATCCTTATGATCTTATTACTAGTAATATCGAGAGAAAAACGGATTTAAGGCTGCTATCTTCAGTTATAAAAAGTGGTTCGGAATCACTGATTATATTTTCAGGTATTTTAATAAATGAGTATGGTGATTTTAAAAGAGAAATTATGAACTACAAACATGGGATAGTTAATGAGATGCTTAAAGGTGAATGGGTAGCAATGGTTGTGAAATAGAGTGGACGTTATTAAGAATATGGATAAAGAGATAAGCAAGAAATCCTTAACAGGAAAGTTTTATTTTTATTCTATCAGAGCAAATAAATATTTTTTCTCTTTGATACTTATTATTTGCATGATATTGTCTTTTTCTTGCTTTAATAATGGCATTGAAGAGCCTGATGAAACTGATCCTTTCATTGTGGATGTTAATTTAGATTATTCACAGCTGGCAAAGTCGCTATTTATTTCAGCAAAAGTTACAGATCCGCAAGGATGGGAAGATATTGATTCTGTATATTTTTACCTCTATCGAAAGGATCCAGTATCTGCAGCAATGGAAGCTATATTTCTCTATGGTAATCTTAACGATGATGGACCTCCACAGGATATTATAAAGAGAGATGATGTTTATTCATATCTTGTTGACTCTTCAATGATATCTGATAACGAAGGCTTTTATCGTGTAACTGTTCAAGCTTTTGATTCCGCGGGAAATACCAGCGATATTGTTTCGGATACAGAAGAGGTAAAACAAAACAGTCCTCCTGTTATTTATTTACTCGAAGCACCTGACAGTTTTGAAAAAGGTGATACGCTCATTTTTAGAATTAGAGCTACTGATCTTGATGGATTGGATGATATTGTTGCAATTACGTATTCAGTACGTTTACCTGATGGGAATATTAATGCTGATCAAACTTTTCAAATGCGCGACGATGGAGAATTTGGTGATGAACATAAAGATGATGGCATATTTACCATTTATCAACCAACAAATAAAGAAAGTAAACTACAGGAGCTATTCACATTTTACTTTGTTGCAAAAGATTATTGTGGAGCATTGAGTGATACAATTACGGTTCCGGTGAGTAATCCCGGAGTGACAATTACACACCCGAATCTCACCGAAACTTTTCATTATGGGGATACACTTACAATAGAATGGGAAAGTGCATATATAAGTAAGTTAAAGTTAGAGTACACTATGAATTCTAATGGCTCGCCACCCTCGTTTGAAAATATTGCGGATAACGTTTCAGCCTCACAAGGGTCTTATGATTGGATAATACCGTCTGTTAGCTCATCCGAATTTTGTAAGATCAGAGTTTCCGATAACCAGCAGTTATCAAGATATGATTTAAGTGATAACCCATTTTCGATTAAACCATGAAAAAGTTATTATTAATTATATTGTCGATTTTACTGACTGTCTCACTTGGATTAGGACAGGCATTTTTTCTATCCAAGCCTAATCTTGATGAACCCGATAACACCTATACCGGTTTAGCAAGCAACGGGGTCACTCAGATAGCCGCACAGGGTGATTCTATCCTATGGTTTGCAACAGGCGGCGGATTGAGTAAAACCACAGATTTTGGAGAGACATTCATCAGTTATTATAATGATACGGATAGTATGGCAAGAGGTGGTATCTCAGCAATTACTGTTCTGGATTCTATAATCTGGGTAGCAGCGGTTTTTGATTCAGCTACCAGGGTTGGTGATTATAAAACAGGAGGAGGGCTTGCTGTTTCAAGAGATATCGGTAAGACCTGGAAATACGTACCACAGCCTGTTGATAGTATCAGCGCTTCATTTGAGATTTGGGATGGTGATACTGTTCGTTTTCTTCCAATAACTACTCCCGTACAGAATACCACGTGGGATATATCAATTACATCTAAATATGTATATATAGCAAGTTGGTCAGGGGGGATAAGAAGAAGTTCAGATTTTGGTGCTACCTGGGAGAGAATTCCCATTCCCTCAGATGATAAAGATGTAATCGAGTGTGGTGAACCAATTCCCTACCAGATTAATCCCAGAGACCCACCGTATGGGAATCACAATCATAAGGGATTTAGTATCCTGGCGTATGAGGAAAAGGTTTGGGTAGGAACTGCAAATGGTATTAACCTCGGAATAGTAGAGTCTGATAGTTGCGTAAGATGGAGAAAATATACTGCCCAAAATTCTGCGATTTCAGGGAATTTCGTTGTGGCATTAGCAAGGCAGATATGGAATGGTAAAGAAACAATTTGGGCAGCAACTCGCCCTGTTGGCGAGACAGGAGAATATCTTGCCGTGAGTAAAACTACAGATTGCGGGCTTACCTGGTCAACGACTTTAATTGGAGAACGAGCTTACAATTTTGCCTTTTATGACTCTGTAGTTTATGTATGCACAGAGAATGGATTATTTAAATCGCTCGATGGTGAAAATTGGGCGATCCATAATCCTATGGAGGATATGGATAAAAATGAGTATATATTTTCTAATAATGTTTATTCTACCTATGTAGACACAAGAGAAGGTGTACCGTATCTCTGGGTGGGAACAGCTGATGGGATAGCAAAGACTTCAAATGACGGAATAAATTGGAATATATTCCGAACCTCATCTCCTACGAGAGTTTCAGAAATCTACGCTTATCCCAATCCATTTTCACCAACACATCATAATATATTACATAGTGATGGTCATGTTAGAGTTCAGTATCATCTGGATTCACTTTCTACATCTGCTGCTGTCCGCCTGGAGATTTATGATTTTGTGATGGATCAGGTTTACAAGGGTGAAGAACATTATGTAAGTAGTACAGGTGATCATAGTGAAGTGTGGAACGGCAGGAGTAATGAGGGACAACTTGTAGCGAATGGAACATACTTCTGCAAAATCATAAAGAAAGTGAATGGAAAAGAAAATTCCTATTGGACGAAACTTATAATTGTGAAATAGAATAGGAAGAGAAGAGTCCACTAAAGAAAACCACAAAATGCACAAAACACACAAAAATTATTTTTATAACTTCAATATCCGCCGGCTGGAGGATGTCTTAGACAAAATCAACATGAGTTTTTTGGGGAGCTGTTGTAAAATAATCTTTTTTAAGCGGACTCATAGAATATTAATCATAATAATATCAATTGTTCTGATTTCTTCTAATGCTTATTCAAAAGTTGGGTCTAATGCAGGTTATGCAGGTGCCTTTTTGCGAATGGGACTTGGTGCCCGTGCACTTGGCATGGGAAATACGGGAGTTGCCAGTTCTGCTGACGGCTTTGCCTCTTATTACAATCCGGCTGCATTGCCATATATTTCGAAGCGCCATCTTTCTGTAACGTATTATTTCCTGAGTTTGGATCGTGAATTTCACTATGCGGGATTTGCATTACCACTGAAGCCGACAGCAGGTGCTTCTGTTTCATGGATGCACGCAGGTGTTTCAGATATTCAAGGGAGGACATTTACAGGTGCACCAGATGAGATATATGAAACAGGTGAAGATGTTATTTATCTGTCATTCGCTTACTCTTTTCACAGGAAATTTTCCATAGGTTTAAGTTTTAAAATTCTCAACCACACTCTTCCCGATCTTAAAGGCAACGGGTTAGGTTTTGATGTTGGATTATTATTTAAACCCATAGACCTGATTGCTATTGGATTACAGTTTAAAGATATTAGCTCAAGTTATACATGGAATACACAGGATTTATTTGAAGAGAAAGGTGGAAATTATATAGAAAAATTCCCTCAGATCGTAAAAGTTGGAATTGCGGTAAAACAGAGTAAAAATTTACTAATCGCCGGTGATGTTGAAATGTCTGATAAAGAGGATTATAGAGTTTACTTTGGGGCTGAGTATATTTATAGAGAACTTGCCTACCTTCGAATGGGAATGAATAGTGCTTCTCCAACTTTGGGTGCCGGTCTTGCTTATGGACTTCTTGGAAATCTGGATACACATCTTGATTATTGTGCAGTTTTTGGTTTGGTCGGCGAGGGAGTGACTCATGCTTTTTCATGGGAGTTTAAATTTTAATCGTAATATTCAGCCCGCTAAACACGCAAAACATACTAAAATGTTGTAAAACCAATTCATCATGTCGAAAACAAAACGATTATTAAAAGAACAACGAATGTCAATTAGAGAATTGAGTAGTAATATGAATAGAATATTAAAGATATTTCGTAGGGTTCGCATTATTCGCGGGCGATTTCTTATATTTATTTTTATTATTTTATGCAGTGGTATTATATATGCTGATGCAGGAAATTCAGGGATGGCTTTTTTAAAAATACCTTCATCTGCAAGGTCGGCTGCTACAATGACGGTATTTTCTCAAATGAGTGGTACACCGAGCTCGTTATTTGAAAATCCAGTAGGGATTAAAACAAATCACCCATATTTTACATTTTCACATAACGTTTGGTTTGCCGATGTTAGCGGAGAAATCCTGGCATTATCTCTTCCCTCTAAAAAGGGTACTTTTGCCTGTGGTTTAAATTTTGTCAGAATTCCTGGTGTTGAAGTAAGGGATAAACCTACCAGTGAGCCTCTAAGTACCATTGAAGCCCAATATCTTACTGCAGCTATTGGATATTCTTATAGTATTTTTAAAAAGCTGACATTCGGTGGAGCAGTAAAATATCTGTACGAGTCGCTATATACGGAAAATGGACGCGGTGCTGCTCTTGATGTTGGTATGCGATGGATGGCTCCAAGTTCGCTCGACATTTCACTATTACTCCAAAATTTTGGATTTATGAGTGCCCTGTATGAAAAGGAAACGGCACTACCGCTCGTTTTCCAGATTGGCATTGTGAGACCCGAGATATTTGTTGAAGGTCCCTTAAGTGCATCGGTTGGATTGAATCTTGGATCAAATTTAACAACAGGTGAATCAAAAGCACAGGTTGGAGCAGAAATCGGGATAAAGAGAATTCTATCTATCCGCGGGGGTTTTGAGCATATTGGTTCTGTCAATAGAAGTTCTCTCGGATTTGGTTTAAAGGTGAAGCGATTTCAGCTTGATTATGCACTTCTTTTTATGCCGGAAGGTCTGGGGTATCCTTACTTAATAACGCTAACATATAGACTAGGCAAATAATTTCATAATTTGTGATTAGTTTTTTATCCTTATCTTATAAGAAAAGCATTTTGTACGATTAACAATTCTTATCCGATATATAGAGACTTTAAGATATAATCTGTCTAAAACATCAATTATAATCGATATGAAAGAATTTATGATAGTGCTTCTTTGTAAATATTTCCTATAATTGAGTATGAGAAACTTATTAGGAATATTTTCACTTTTACTTTTGCTGTTCAACCTGGCAGCGGGTCAAGAACTTAATTTATCCCGATTTGTCTCAGATACATTAAAGATTCAATTGTCTGTTGATTCAGTAACCTATAAGAGAGAATCTAGACTAACAATAGTAGATAGCCGCGATTTACCGGGAGACCTTATTGGTATCCAGCAAATAAAAAAATGGCGATATATTCCTGTGGATCAGTATATCGTACTTCATGAGCCATTGACCAACACTTTTAAAAAATATTACCTCAAAGACTCCTGTGATTTTAAAGGAACACTCTATGTAAAAAATTTGACATTGTGGAAAGATAAAAAACCGGTGTTTGCTAAAGGTCGTAAACTAAACTGTTATACAATATTGATTGATTCAAGTGGCAATACCGTCAGCGATTGGATGTGGGAATTTACCATTAAAAAGAAAAGGAAACAGAAAGATGGTGATGTAATTGCCAGACTCATTGACCAGTTGATGAGCAAACAGGTAGATGTAATCAAGCAGAAAAAATTCCATAACGAGTTATATCCATATTTTTATCGTCGACAATTAATTAACTGGTATGATATGGTGTTTTTAAAAGATGGTATGATAATCATCGGACATTTAACTCTGGATTTCCCACCCGACCAGATGAAGAAATATGTTCGAGGTTCTCCCGGAATTTATTACCGTAAGTCATCGTTACATGAATCCATTGCAATTGGCGGTATGGATCAACACTGGTATTCTCGGATAAATAAGAATTTTCTAAAAAGTATGAGTTTTTCCTACAGGTTTGGATTTAATAATTTCAATTCAGATAAATTTTCGCATCTGGATTTCTGGAATATATTTTTAATTAATATCGGATTATCCGCTTCAATCGAATATCGTCCGGTTTACCATAGAGGACTTTTCTGTGGAATTGGTTTTTACGGATCTATCAACATTTTGCCTGAAGTCATCAATCGATTCGAGCCTGGATTGCTATTTGTGTCGGGAATTTTACTGCCGTGAGTAGATTAAGATACATATTCTTTTTAATGTTACTAAGAAGTGCTTTATTTTCGGCGAATATCTCAGGCTATGTTACGGATTCCGAAAGTGGTGAGACCATAATAGGCGTGAATGTCATTATTGGTGGAACATCAAAAGGAGCGGCAACGGATTTAAAAGGATTTTTTATTATCCGGAATGTAAAATTCGGTAGTGTAGCTCTGTACTTTTCTCATATCGCATACGAAGAATATATGAAAGAGATAAAGGTATCAAACAAAGATATCTTTTTAGAGAATGTTTCCTTAAAACCTCGTTCAATTCAAACTCAAGCTGTGGAAATTATCGGGCAGCGTGGGGCTTTAATTCAAAAAGATATTGACATTTCCAGCTTTGAGGTGGACCCGGATGTCTTAACAGAAATGCCGCAACTTAGCAAGGATGTATTCAGATTGATGAAATTTTCGCCAAGTGTAACGATCTCCGATCCTTTTTCTCCGCAGTATTATGTAAGGGGGAGCGATCCGGGTGAGAATCTGGTTCAACTGGATGGCATGACGATTTATAACCCCCAGCATTTTATGGGATCGCAGGCAGTTTTTAATCCTTATGCTATAAAGAATATAGAAATGCTTGTTGGTGGGTTTGATGCGGAGTATGGAGGAAGAAATTCTTCGATCTTGAATATTAGCTCTCGTGAGGGGCATCAGAGTGAAGTACACGGTGAATTTAAACCATCAACATCCGGTATTAGCGGCGCAATTGAATTTCCGGTTAGTCGGAGTTCTACTGCTATGGTTTCGGGAAGAATAATATCGGATTTGAGTTTCCGGATTTTAATGGGATCGCCCAATGTAATGGCGGATTTTAATGGGGCTTATCAAACCAAATTCAAGAAAACAAAGCTGCGGTTATCAGCCTTTTATGCCCGGGATTATATGGATTACAGCATTGATAACCTTGTGTTATTTTTCCCTGATACATTATTTGAGAAATTGAAAGAAGGTTTTATTACCAATACAAGCAATAAAGCTATTGGAATTCAATCCCATACCGTAGTGGCTCCTAACCTGCTACTGGAAACACATATTTATTATTCGGGATCGAATGTTGATAATAAGACCTATTTCAGCTATTCCTTCGAAGATACAACAATCAAAACTGATGTGGCGTTGGATTTTAAAACGCGGATTGAAAATTCAATTTCTGATATGACTGTTAAAGCCAACCTGTCCTATTTTACATTTCTGAATCAGACATGGAAACTGGGTATGGAAACTAATCGTCTTCGCTTTTTCAACCGGATGGGAAAATTTAATTTAGAGCAGGCATCCTCTACCCGGTATGCCACTATTCACGCTTTTTACCTTCAGGATAAAATTGAAATCAGTAAGCTGCTGGTAAAGATAGGACTACGCAATTCTGGATTTGGCTCTGGGGGAAAATGGCAAATGGAACCGCGTCTATCCGCAGCGTTTCGCTTTAGAGATATAACTTTGAAAGCCGCTTACGGTCACTATTACCAGTATATAACCACAATGGATTCGAAAAATGATGAATTTGTTCAATTTTTGGACTACTATAACAGTTTAAAGGACCTCGATCCAATTTATTCTGTTCACCACATTCTGGGATTAGAGGGAAAAATATCGGAGAGACTGGATTACTCGGTAACTCTATATTACAAGGATTTACTGACGCTTTACCGCTATACTTACGGCACGAGCTGGTTAACGGAAGACCCGGATGCAGGTATTGAAAAAGGGAAAGGGAAGGCTTACGGCTGCGAACTGTTATTACGGGGAGAAATCGGAAAACTTTCAGGCTGGGTGGGATATACATACTCCCACGGAACCCGTAATTATTCATCAATACTCAAGGGCAAAACCGTCCTGTATGACGGCGACCAGCCTCATAATTTCAAAGCTGTGCTTCTGTACAAATTGACAGGAGATATTACCGCCAGTTCCACTTTCCAGTTCAGCTCGGGATATCCCAGAACCTGGGAAACAGGAATGTTAATGCATTATACTTATGATCCTTTAACTAATGCTCTCGGGATTGCAGCTACAAGTATTACACCAGTAAAAAATAACGTTCGATATCCGCCTCGCCTGGTGTGGGATATTGGATGGAAGAAAAAACTTCGGAGCAGCTTTGGATTTTACCTCGCAGAATACCTGGGTGCAAAAGATGCGATTTTTACTATGACTGTACGCAATCTGTTGTTCTTACACCGAGATCCACAATGGTATTTCTATTTTCCCGACTATGGTTATTATGGTTTTGATTCTGAATTACTGCCAAGTATATCAGCCGGTTACAGTATTAAATTTTAGGAGTTTAATGAAGAAAAGGATTTTTTTAGTAATCTTAACAATTGTGATGATGTTACTATGGATAGGTTCATGCGATTTGCCGCACCGTTCCGGACCGATGCCGGGAGATATCATTGATACTGAATTTGAGCCGGGGTTGAATGTGTTTGGGATTTTACGTGCCGATAACAGTCCGGGAACCTCCTTCATTCACGTAGAGAGAGCTGTAACGACTGAGGAGATGTATGAAAATGAGGAAATATTTATAACATCCGCTTTTGTTCAAATTAGTGATACAATATCCAGTCAGATGACAGTTTTCTCACCCAGTCCTGATACGATTGAAAAGGGATATTATTTCAATTCAACCTTTTCTCCGCAGCCGGGACATCACTATGAACTTGAAATTACCGCCGACAATTTACCGGTTCTTAAGGGTGAGACTACCATACCGGTGATGCCCGCTATTGTTTCTCAAAGTCTGTCAATTACTGATAGGAAAGTCCGTTTTGATCTGGTTCTAACAACCGATACCTATCAGTATAATATTTATCTCTTTTTCGGAGATAACTATCTGGAAAAACAACTTCCAAATTGCCAGACAGGCTCTAAAAAAGTTGAATTTAATATAGCTGATAAATCGTCGTCAACGACAGGAATTGTGATCATTGGGTATGATAAAAACTTGACTGAATATCTTAATAGTTCACCCTCTTTTCTTCCTCAAACATTTCACGAAACGGCCAGAACAGTAGAAGACGGATACGGTTGTTTCGGGTCTCTATCGGTAACTCTAATTCCGCTATAATCAAATATAGAATTTTAGTCAAACAGCGATCCCATTGGGGAAAGTATATTGTAAAGTATGTGATGGGATTATAATTCTTTTCACTTAAGTATGGTGTTAATCCCTATTACAATATTAGGATTAACGCTAAGATTTATCCGCCTGTATGCTTTCGGCGGACAGGTCTTGGGGATTGTTTTTGCGAAGCTGTCCGTAGGACGCGGTACAGATATCTGTTTTAATCAGAAGATCAGAAAACACGTCTGTGCCTAAAACTGAGGGATTACCTTTCTTACTCAGTTCCGGGATTGGAATCTTCTTTATACTGCACTATCACCCTATTTTCACGGTTGGGAGTAATACCTGGAGTCTGCTGACGGTTATTAAGGCGTCGAGCTTCATATGGCACAAATTCATTTAAATACGCTTGCAGTTCTCCAACGGTAAGTAGCATATCTTTATTCTTATCAGCCTCTCCCTGGAGACCTTTTAAGAAGTAATATGTATAAAGGCTGTGTTTTTTATCCGGATACCAAGAGCTAACTTCTTCTCCTGATGCAGAGGTGAATTCTGTCAGATTATCACCGACTGTGACTGTATATTTGCTTTTGACTTCCAGCATTACAGGGCTGATATTTTTAATTATCATACCCTGGTCACTGGAGCCGGAAAAACATGCATCGATTACTACTGTAATATTTTTTGCTTCAATACTGTTTATCGTTTTATAGAATTCATCAAGAGGAACGCCACCGACTTTTACATAGTTGGGGTCACAATCAATTGGCACAAAATATCCTCTCTTTTCCTCTGGGTCAGGTGCTCCATGACCAGCGTAATAGATAAAAATTTCGCTCGTATCTTTTGCAGAATTCTTTAACTTCTGAACAGCCGTTCTGAACTGTGAATTTGTAGCATCTTTAAGAAAAATAATATTTCCTTCCCTGTATCCAAGTAATTTGATCAAATACTGCTTCACAAATTGTGCATCTCTGAGGGCAAACTCAACATCAGGGATGTCCGGGTCTTCATAGTTTCTATTTCCAATTATAAGTGCTACAGCATCCTTCTTAGTTTCTACACCCTCAGGAACGTTTAGTTCAACATCGATTGAAAGACCTTCGGTAACAAATCCTGCCTCCACTTCCTTGCCTTTTACAACAAGCTGTCGAACAGAGCTGATAGGCTTCTCAAAGGCAAGGTCTAATGGAATGTTTTCAACTCCAAATTCTCCATAATATTCAGATAGAGTGAGAAAAACCGGCAATGTTTCTGGAGCCAGCTTATTTGCGTATATCTGAAACGGAATATCATAATATTCCCCGGCATTTAAATCTCCAATAACAATTTTTTCAGATGGTGGTTCACCCGCAAAAAAGACATTTTCTCCAATCTGTATAGATGCTTTTACTTCTTTTGCAGTGCTTGTTCCGATATTTTGCACTCGTAATGTAACTGTAACGACTTCTCCTGTTCCAATTATACCATCATCATTTGGATCATCAATGTCTCTGCCCGCAAGAACGAGTTCAACATTATACTCTCGAGTTTCAAATAGAATCTGTCGTGGATCCAGATTAAATCCGTTAGCTTCAGTTATATTACAAATCAAAGATACAAAGATGTAGAAATCTTTCTTTCATATCGAAACACCTCTTCCTTCCTTTCAATTTATTTTATTTTAGGGTATCTAAAGTCCCTTCCCTGTAATACTCTTCAATCGCCGTTCTAAGATTTAACAGTATTTCTTTAGGCAAAATTTCTATACGTGATTTCATACTGTCAGTTAATTGATTAAATCTAACATTAGCTTGCTCTAATCCCTTAATAACTTCATCAATTTTTAATATATTACAACTCAATAAACTATCAATATTTTCTAAATTCCCTAATTGAGAACTAATGGCATCAAGGCTATCATTCAGTTCTTGTTTTGTTCTGCTTAAGTCTTTTCGCATTTTTGCGAAATAATCTTTTATACTTTGAGCTCTTTGGTCAACTTCTTCCATAGATGACATAATTTTTTCTACATCACCTTGCTGACTTTCCAATTTTTCAGCAAGTGAATCCAATTTGTTTCTTTCAACACTTAAGACAGAATCCATAACAGTTGTAAATCTTGAGATAACTTCTTCGGTAGTTTTGTCAGCGATTGCATCTGTAGAATTATTGACATACTCCATTGTTGCCAGTGAATATTGTGGTGGAATGAAGCTCATTGAAGAGCATCCTATGAGAAACATTGAAATTACAAAGACAAATAAAAGTTTTGCATACTGCATGATATTGTCTCCTTTTGTTCCTTTTTGGTTTTTCTTTAGCAAATACAACGTTACTCCAACGTAAAAAAACACGTTCAGCTTGCACTATCTTTTTTCATATTGTAAACTATTTTTCAATAATGCAACAAATTATTTTAAATATAAAAGTATTTGTGAGTTTTTAAAGAGGAAAGTAGCAGCGTACATTCCCACCATGTCCAGCCTTCTTTAACTCTGGCTCAGCATTTTTGCAAATCTCTTTTGCGTATTTGCATCTTGGATGAAATCGGCAACCTTTAACTGGGCTTATGATTGAAGGAATTTCGCCGGGAATTCCAATAGGTTTGCTGTTTTCTGAATATGATTTAGCAATATCAAGAAGCGCTTTTGTATAGGGATGTGCCGGTGCTTTTGAGATTTTATCTGTGCTTCCATATTCCATCACTCTGCCAGAGTACATTACCATTAAATTTTCTGAGTGTTTAAGAGCCATTTCAAGATTGTGCAAAACGATTATTAGACTGAGATTTAGCTGCTCTTTTAGTTTGGTCATTATTTTTAAAATCTCTATTTGGGAAAGAACATCCAGGGCTGTGAATGGTTCATCCGCAATCAATATAGACGGTTCACCTGCTAATGCTGCTGCGAGAGCGACTTTCTGGATCATTCCTCCGGAGAGCTCATGTGGGTAGGACTTTGCTACTCTTATGGGGTTATCTAAGCCCATTAAATTAAGGAGGTCGATGACACGTTTATTCCCAGCCATACGATTTTTTTTATATTCAATGGTAAGTGCATCGAAAATTTGTTGACCGCACTTAACTACAGGATTCATTGATGATACAGGTTCCTGGAATAGAATACCAATTTGCTTACCCCTGATAGTTGCAATTTCTCTTTCGGTAATAGATAAAACGTCTTTTACCTTATTTTCTGGTAGTAACAAATTGATATTTCCAGTTGCTTTTGCTCCTTCAGGTATTAAGCCGAGAAGGGATTTGCACAAAAGACTTTTACCACCGCCAGATTCGCCAACTAAAGCGAGCGTAGAACCTGCTTTAAGTGTAAAATCAACCCCTTCAATTATTTTTATGTGTTTTCCTTTAATCTTGAGAGATAATCCTAAATTATGAACGCTAAGTATAGTTGATGAATTCATTCTGTAATTTTAATCTTCTCTAATTATTCCACTGCTTCTAAAGAGCAATTTTGTATATGGGTGTTCTGGATTTGTGAAGATTTTATTATGTTCAGACAGTTCAACGAACTTTCCCTTTTTCATAACTGCTATTCTATCAGCAAGGACTCGAACAACTTGAAGGTCGTGTGAGATTAAAAGGTAGGTGAGTTTGTAGTTCTTTTTTAAATCTGAAAGAAGGTTAATGATATGTGCCTGAATAGAGAGGTCCTGTGAGGAAATAGGTTCATCAAGTATTAGTAATTCCGGTTCCGGAGCAAGTGCTCTTGCGATACAAACTCTCTGTTTTTGACCTCCGCTGAGTTGGTATGGGAAACGTTCAAAGTGTTCCTCGCTTAATCCTACATTTTTTAATAAATTAAGTGATTTTTTCTTTCTGGATTGGTGAGTGCAATTATTTCCAATGCCCTCTTCGATTATTTTACCAACAGTGATACGTGGGTTCAGGGAACTATTCGAATCCTGGAAAACCGGTTGGATTTTACACCTTAATTTTTGCAGATCTGTTTTTCCAATTTGCCATATATCTTTGTCTTTAAAAAAAATATTCCCTGTAGATGGTTTCACAAACCGTAAAATTGACATTGCTATTGAAGTTTTACCACTGCCCGATTCACCGACAATTGCAAATGTTTCATTTTGCTTCACAGAAAAAGATATGCCGTTTACAGCATTGATCTCTGTGGATTTGTGGAAATAGTATCTGTTTCTGGCAATATATTTGACATGAAGGTCATTTACTTTAAGTATCTGGTAATTTTTTGAATTCATTTCAAATAGATCAGTCTAAACTTTTGGGATCAAATAAATTTCTTAATCCATCTCCGAGAAGGTTGAATCCTACAACAGTGATTACTATTACTATTCCTGTAAATGTTGATATCCACCATCCACCGAAAAGGTCAATTCGTCCCTGGTTAAGAATAGTTCCCCAACTGGCATTCGGCGGTTGTACTCCCAATCCTAAAAAGCTTAGACTCGTTTCAATTAATATCATAGTACCGATTAAGAGGGTGGATGATACTATAATTGGTCCAATAACATTAGGGAATATATGTCTCATCAGAATACGTTTTTTACTTAATCCAAGAGCAATAGCGGATTTAACATAGAGCATCTCTTTTACTACCAGGACTTCACCTCTTACAATTCGAGCAATTTCCATCCACGAAAAAAGTGATAACACAAATACGGTTAACCAGATTGATGGGCGACCAAAACCTACTGCTAATAACAGTATAAATAATTTGGGAAATCCGAGGAGAACATCAACTATTCTCATTATTATCTGATCCAGCCATTTTCCTATAAATCCGACGACAAGTCCTGTCAAAATTCCAATAAAAACTGCTATAGCTGTTGCTATAATACTTACTGTAAGTGAGATTCTGGTACCATAGATCAATCTACTCAAAAGGTCTCTTCCATAGAAGTCTGTGCCGAGCAAGTTATGGATTGATGGTGGGTGTAAAATCTTTGAAAGGTTCTGAGAAAAGGGGTCTTGTGGTGCCAGAATTGGTGCAAATACTGCACAGGTACAGACAATACAAACGATTATCAGACCAATTCTTGAAGACCTATCATGCCAGAGTTTTGAGAGATATATTTCCATTAATGGCGGTTTTCCTTAAGACGAATTCGTGGGTCTGCAATAGCATAAGATATATCAGCAAGCATATTCCCTATAATTACTGAGATGAATGCCAATGTACTCGCAGCTAAAATTATCGGATAATCTCTGCTTAAAACCGCATCGACCATAACCCTGCCCATACCAGGCAGAGAAAAAATCACTTCTATTATAACTGCACCACTAAATAACAAAGGTATTGCAAGTCCCAAAAGACTTATTATCGGAATAAGAGCATTTCTTAAACCATAAATAAATATAACTCTATGCCGCTTAATTCCTCTGGCTTTTGCAGCTGTTATGTAGTCAGAATTCAAAGATTCGATCATGCTTGTTCTGGCATATCTGTAAAAAGTAGCAGAGATTGCTAATCCAAGAGTGAGAACTGGTAGAGCTAGGTGTTTCGCATAATCTAGGATTCGTTCAACAGAAGACAACTGATCATGGAACACGGACGTAAGTTGAGATGCAGGGAATAGGTTAAATTTGACTGCGAAAAGGCTTAATAACATCAATCCAATCCAAAAGGCAGGCATGGAGTAGAAAAACAACATAACTGTTGTTAATATGCGATCAATTGAAGTTTCTTTATGGATAGCGGATAATATTCCCAATAGTGTCCCAAGAATTAAGCCAAATATTAGAGATAGACCTGTCAAGAGGAGTGTAGAAGGGAGAGCATCTAAAATTACATCGGAAGCAGGTCTGCCGTTACTAAACGAATTGCCGAAATCAAAATGGAATATGATTCTACAAAGCCATTTGAAATATTGTATATGTACGGGGTGGTTTAAACCAAATCTTTCTATAATAATTTCCTGTGAACCAATGCTCATTGTTGGTGTAAGGAAACATGAAGCAGGATCGCCCGGAGCAAGGTGTATAATAAAAAAAGTAATTGTAATACCGATAAATACTACAGGAATAGCTCCAAGAAGCCGCCTAATGGCATAGACGATCATTAAATACTACTACTCTCATTAAAAATCTTGTCGGTTTTAGTGCGTTTCTCTTTCGGTATCCACCAATCTTCGATCTGGATATACGAACCTCTTTTGTCGAAATTTATATTTTTAAACCGGCTGTGAACAGCAACACATTCTAATTTGTAATAGAGCCAAGTATAAGGCAATTCCCATGAGAGCAATTTTGCTATTTTATCCCAATATTTCTGTGCAGTATATCTGTTATTAGTATTCTTAGCGGCTTCTTCTAAAGTGTCATATTCTTTTGAGTAAAAGCCTGTAAAATGGAATGGCATAAAGAAAGTAGAGCTGTGAAAAAGTGGTGAAAAATCCATTTTCAAGCCCACGTTCCAGCCAATCAAAGCTGCATCAAAGTTTCTTGATGGGAATATTCTGCCAAACAATAATCCAGGTTCTACAACCCTAGGAATCATTTTCACATTTATCTTTTTCAACTGTTCCTGAATCATGGTAAGAGCCTGTTCTCTTCGAATGTTCCCGCTGTTTGTTAACATTTCAAAACTAAATTCTACACCGTCTTTATCAAGAATACCGTTGCCATCGCTGTCTTTCCATCCATCCTCATGCAGATATTTTTTTGCCAGTTCAGGATTATACGGCCAAACTGTATTTGCTTTTTCGTTATGAGCCCAGAGAATTGGTGGAATTGGTCCATTCATTGGAATTGCCATGCCGTGGTTTACTACCTGAGCAATTGTTTCTCTATCGATTGCCATTGTCAGAGCTGCTCTTACTTTCTGACTTCCAAACAATTTATGAGGTATAAGTAAATTTTTAATTTCAGGTTTATTTTCTCCGCATTTTTTTAGAATATCGGAATAATTTTCGCGGGAAATAAGATTCCAACCGATAAAGTCATATTGTCTTCCTAAAAAGCTGACTGGCCGTATATTCGTTTTGCCATTTTCCCAATCCTTGATTAATCGTGCAAAATCTCTTGGCATAATGCCTTCTCCAAAGTCAATATCGCCACTTACCAGTTGCCTGAAGAGATTGACATTATCTGGAATGATCTTTAGAATGACTCTGTCAAGATGAGGTTTTCCCTTTTTGTAATATTGCTTGAATTTTGTAAGAGAAATTGATTGCTGAGTTTTCCATTGTAAAAATTCGAATGGTCCACTACCGATAGGTTGCCTATTGAAATCTGATTCATGCATTTTTTCTGCAGGAATGTTTTTTAACAAATGCTCCGGAACGATGTATCCTTCAACAGCGTCCATCAACATCGTTGGTGTTTCGCGGCTGAAATGGAAAACAATAGTAGAATCATCTTCAGATCCTACACCTTTTATATTCTCTTTAAAATTCACCCCATCCCAGGCGATTACGGGGTCTGTTTGCATATTGTATGTAAAAACAACATCTTTAGAAGTAAAATGTGCTCCATCGTGCCATAAGACGTCGGTGCGAAGGTTGAAAGTAATAGAAAGGCTGTCAGGTGAAAACTCCCAGCTCCTGGCTAATTGTGGTGAAAATGTAGAAAGGTCTTCATTGATATCGGCTAATCTTCTGTAAATCAGACTGATTATATCTCTTGCCGGTTTTGATAATGCAGTTAGAGGATTTAAGGCGTCAGGCTCGCCGTTAATGCCTATTATTAATGTCCCTCCATTAACAATATCTTTCTCGGTAAAATTTTGTTCAAATTTTTTAATGTTACTTTTATTACTACTGTCACAGGTAATTATTGTTAGAAGAATCAGGAGTATATAGGATTTTTTCAACGGTATTAATTAATTGATTAATTAGGTGGGATTATTGCTTTTTTACTTCTTTCAATTTCGACACTGCTTCAGATATTGTATACACTACTTTTTCAATTGAAAAAGGTTTTTTTATGATAAAATCAATTGTTTTGCCCGGATATTTATTTTCATCTATGTTTAATGCCCAACCGGATATTAAAATTACCTGTGTTGAGTTATTTATGCTTTTTATTTTTTCAGCCATTTCTTGACCATTCATCCCGGGCATTCCTAAATCAGTAATAACAATATCGTAATTGTTTTCTTTAAAATCGTTTAGAGCTTCAACGGCAGAAGACATAGTTGTAACAGTATGCCCCCGGTCTGTTAACAGATCATTGAGAATTGATAGGATATATTCCTCATCATCTACAACTAATATTCTGCATGGTGATGTTTCAGTTGGTAGTGCGGAAGCGATGTTGCTAGTAATTCTTTTCACACCAGGGAAATTGAGAGTAATTGTAGTGCCTGTTCCGACTTTACTCTTTACGTTTATCTTACCGTTATGACGTTTAATAATTCCATAGACTTCGCTCATTCCCAGACCGGTTCCCAAGACGCCTTTAGTAGTAAAGAATGGATCAAATATTTTTTCTATAGTATCTTCAGTCATTCCTATCCCGGTATCTTTAAACTCCACGTCTACAGTATTAGATTCTTTTTTTGTTTTAATTGAAAGTACACCTCCATCAGGCATAGCATCTGCTGCATTGAATATTAGATTGGTAAAGGCATTTCGTAAATCTGAGGAATCTCCCATAATATAGAGGTCTTTAGTTAGATCCAGGGAGGGTTCTATAAGTATTCCCTTTATTCTCGATGCATCGTACCACTTTGGGCGAGTAATTTCGACTACCTCCTCAATTAGACTCTTTAAATCGATTGTTTCGGTGAGCTTACCTTTTTTAGGTCTGGCAAATTCCTGTATCTTCCTAACTTTTGATGCTCCGTCAAGGGCAGATTTTTCAATCATATCCAGACTATTTATAAGGTATTGGTCAACTATCTGCCTTTTCATTAATTGTACTCTACCGAGGACTACAGTTAATACATTATTGAAATCGTGAGCGACTCCAGAACTAATTTGCCCTAAAGCTGACAGTTTTTTCATCTGAGCTGATTTATCTTCTAATTCACGAGTTTTAGTTACGTTTTTACTTATTAGAATAAAACCGTCGAGTCTTCCCGAATCAGACATTACTGGATATGTTCTTTCTTCAAAGAATTCACCAAAGCGCTCATCAAAATTTATGGAGGGAATAATAAAGCCACTTCTTAAAGTATCTTTAAGAGGGCAGTCTATACAGGGTTTAGTCTGATTACGAAAGACTTTATAACACCTGGAGCCTACTATACTTTCGCCTAATCCATGAACTATATTAGCAGTACGGTTAGACTCAATTATTGTAAAATCTGAATCACATAGTACAATGAGATCTGTAATTTTATCGAAAATGAACTTGAATTTATCTTTTGAAGATAAAATGTCTCTTAGTTTACTTTCACTGTTTATATTTTTAGATACTTGTTCCATCTGCGGCGTAAAATACAAAAATATTGTATTAAAGGCTATAATTCCCTTAAAACAATATTTAGGTTTTTTTTGAACTGTTATAGATAGAAATTTATGGGGATAATTCTTCTATTGCTTTATTAATACTTTCAATTCTTGATACAGCACCTATTTTCTCAAAATGTTTTGCTGCTAACTTAAAGTTTTTAATAGCCCCGGAAGTTTCGCCGGTTTCTTTATAGAGGTATGCAATCTCAACCAGTATCTCAGCCAAATTAAGTTTATTGTTAAGTTCTTCATTGATGCGCTTACTATTTTCAAAATAGGAGAGTGCAAGGTCGAATCGGTTACTTTCGCGGTTTATTATCCCGAAAATTTTGTAAGCTTCAGCCATACTGAGGCGATCACCGATTTCAGAGAAGATTGAAAAAGCTGTAGTTGCAAGTGCCGTACTTGTGGAGTATTCTCCCCTGTAACAAGCAATTTCTGACTTAAATAAATATGTAAATCCTTTAGTATACAGTTCGTTTGTCTTTTTTGATATATCTAATGATTTATCAAGATATTCCAATGCTTTGGTAAATTGCTTTTGAGACTTGTAAGCCAGTGCGATATTGTTGTATATGGGAGCAGCAATGGTATCATAGATGTCCTCTTTTTCGATTGCTTTCAATGCATTTTCATGACAGTATATTGCCTTATCCATAGCGCTTCGCATATGATAAAGATTTCCAATATTCATATTGGTTTTGGCAATATATTCAGAATAATTTTCATCTTCAGCCATTTCTCTGGCTTCTTTAAAAAGTGCTTCTCCTTCGGATAAATTACCCTGTTCCACCATCAAAGCTCCAAGATCGTTTTTAATAATGGCTATACCCTTATTGTCACTAAGGATAATAAAGAAATTCAGGCTTTTGTTAAAATATTTATTTGCCGTTTTAAAATCACTTTTATAGAAATATATTTTCCCTATGTCATGATGAACTTTAGCAAGCAATTTCTTATCGGCATGGAGGCGGTGTTTAGTTGCAATCAATTGAAGAAGATGCTCTCCTTTTTGAAACTCGCCGTATTTAATTGATATTTCTGCAATTTCGTATAATAATTCCAGATACTCCTGCACTGTAAGGTATTTGTAGGCATAGTGTATCGTTGTATCAAAATCTATATCTCTATAAATCCTATCTTTTTGATGCATCTCTAATTTCTCAGGGAATATATCTTCTCGCCAAATATTGTTTAAAAGCCGTTCTCTCTCGATACGGAGGGATTGCAGCTCTTTTGTAAAAGTTTTACCACAATGTTTTTCTGCTAGTGATAATACTTCTTCTATAAACTTCTGAAAAGTTTTATTTATCAACATGATACTTTCTCTAAGTTATTTCCATTAATAAATAGTTTTATCACTATTTTCACTATGAAAATATTACAATAAATTTTTATAAACCCCATTGATATCTTGTAAAATGATCAATGTAAACCGATATGGCTCCGTTTTCAAGATCAATTTCGGGATTGGGAACTAAAACCCAGAGACCTGTGTCATCATCGAGCCAGTAGATATTGAGTTCAGTCAGGTCAGCATTTGCATTAATATTCAGGTATTCAAATGATACTGTAATTTTAACATTTTTCGAGAAAGTCTGGTTAGGTAAGAAATCTACCCCTGCATTTGCTTCTTCTGAAGTCGCTACTCGCACAATAATCGTACGATTTTTCTCACGGAAAGCATATGGAGGAACTGTAACTTTACAACCAAAAGTTGCATCGCCGCCAACTGTGCCGCCTTCTTTCTTATAAATCATTTTTTCTTGATAGCCGACTTTAGCTAACGTTCTTGGTCCATCTAAAATTGCCTTAATCTTATTGGCAACTTCTGGTTTCCACTGAATCCAATTAATTTGATCACCGGGAATACCCTGGTTGATTGATTGATTGACGGGGCTTGTTGGGGAATCATTACTACAGCCGATAAAGGCTATAATTCCCAGAGTAATTATAAGAAGCCCGACTAACGTAATTCTTTTTGCTTTCATGTTTTCACTCCCCTTCTTTATTATCTTAAGAATTCTCAACATTTGGCTAGATACTACAAATTATATTCCAAAGTTGCAAATTTATTTCTAGTGATATTTAATATTTTGTTTTTGATGCCAATTAATTATTATCTAATTATCTAATATTACAGCATCTTAAAGATTGAAGTAATTTTTCCAAATAGTGTCATTATTCTTAAATAAATACCAAGTTGAATTGAATTTAAATGAGCGAATATATTTTTTTAATTAGTTCACCTGAACCAAAGTGGTTGATATGAACCAATTTTTACACTGTATTCGGAATCATTTTTAATTCTGATCACCTAAAGATTTTTCAAGCAATACATCAACTTTTATTGGTTGTAAACTTAATGTTAAATTTTCGCATTCTATATTTTAGCGTCTCTCGTGAAATTTTAAGTAATTTTGCGGCACGTGTCTGGTTACCATCTGTACAGTCCAGGGCTTTCTCTATTAGTGATTTTTCAATTTCTATTAATGATACTCCGCCCGGAGGTATATCAAATTCAGTTTTATTGTTATATGTTTTTCTATTAATAGAGCTCACATAAGGGGAAATACTTTTTAATGATAAATAATTGGTTTCTTCAAAAAGTACAGCACGTTCAATTATATTTTTAAGTTCCCTTATATTACCAGGCCATGAATGTTCTGAAAGCAAAATTTCAGCATCTGGGTTGAGCCCTTTTATACTTTTTTTAAACTCAGCATTATACTGTTTCAGGAAATGTTCTGCCAATAATAATACATCTCCTTTCCGTTCTCTGAGTGGAGGCAATGTTATTGATGCTACATTTAGACGGTAATATAATTCCTTTTGAAAAGTATTTTCTAAAATTTTGTTTTCCAAATCACGTGAAGTGGCACTGATTATTCTTGTATCTACCTTAATTTCTTTCGTGCCTCCTACTCTGCGAAATGATTGGTCTTCAATAACTTTCAACAATTTTGATTGAAGTACTATGTCCATGTCACCAATTTCATCTAAAAAAAATGTCCCTCGATGTGCTAGCTCCAATAGACCTTTTTTTCTGCGAATTGCTCCTGTAAAAGCACCTGCCTCGTATCCAAAGAGTTCTGCTTCAAGTAGGGGTTCTTGAAAAGCTGAGCAGTTTACCTCAATGAATGGTTTGCTTGCCCTGGCGCTGTTGTAGTGAATAGCCCTTGCAACTAACTCTTTACCGGTTCCTGTTTCTCCTTGTATTAATACTGTTGTTCTGGGGGAATTGGCAACTTGGTGAACAAACTTGAATATGTCTTTAATTTTGTCACTATTGCCTATTATTTCATTAAAACCTAAGTATTCATTTTTTTCTTTTTGTAAGTAAGCTATTTGTTCGTCTTTATGTTTGTCGTCTAATGCCTTCTGAACAATCAGTGTGATCTTGTCTAAATTGAAGGGTTTCTCAATGTAGTCCCAGGCTCCAAGCTTCATAGCTGTTACGGCTGAGGATACATCGGCATGGCTGGTGATTATGATTACAGGTATGTGGCTATTATACTCTTTAATATGAGCAAGGCATTTAAGACCATCCATACCAGGAAGTTTAAAATCTAGAAGTATTAGGTCGGGTTCATCTTTTGTTATGCAGCTCAATGCATCTTCAGCAGTCATTAAGGAAATTACTCCATGACCTTCTGACTCTAAAATTTCTTGAAGATTAGTCCTTATGCCAATATCGTCATCTACTATTAAAATAGAAGCCATGTAAATCCATATAATTGTTATATCGCAAAGATCAATGATAGTTTATTAATCAAGTGGTTCAAAAGCAACAGTTAGTATTTATTAATATAGCATTAATCAGGAAATTTTGCATGAATATATAGTACTGTTTAAATTTAAAATAACTTTTTTTATACGGCTCAGTAATTTTAATGGTATATTAATTTAAAACATATTAAAATTATGTAAGAGTTCACGGAAATTGGAAATTTGAAATTGGGAAAAGAAGTGAAAAGAGTCCTCCGGCTGGCGGATGTCAAGCATGGAAATTAGAAATTGTCTCAAAGAGACCCCTTTGGGGGAAATTGGGAAAAGAATGCGTTTATCAACAGCACAAAATGATGATAACACTAATTTCAAATTTCCTCCAGGGGAGTTCCTTTGGAAAAACCATGGACACCGTGAGATAGTATTGAAAATTAGTACATTTGAGCTGGATTGTTTTTATTTCTTTCTATATTTTCCCACTAATATAGGGGAAAAATATCTAACGGGGTGGACGGTTACAAAATCACTTTGTTTTTTAAAGGGGTTAAGTATGACTGATCAAGGGAATATTTTTGATGTAATTCTAATCGGTGCCGGTCCAGCCGGCCTTTTCGCTGCTGACAGTCTTTCGGAAGTCGATTTGTCAGTTTTGGTTATTGATCGAGGAGAAGAGCCATCAAATCGTGGAAATATGAATTTTGGTATAGGCGGTGCAGGTGCCTTTTCTGATGGTAAATTAAATTTAACACATAAAATCGGTGGAGATCCGAGTAGTTTTGGGAGGACATCGTCCGAAGTTGAAGATGCTATTCAGATTATTGATGATATTTTTACAGAGATGGGTGTGGAGGGAGGATATTCGGGAACTAATGGTAAAAGTCTTCAGAGTTTGTTGCGTAATGCTAATGCTGTCGGAGTTGAATTCATTTCCGGGAGACAGAGGCATGTTGGGACTGATAGACTTCGTGTAGTCGTAGATCGTTTTTATAAAAGATTACTGAAGAAAGGAGTGGCTTTTAAGAAAAACACACATGTGGAGTCTATATATAAAGAAGGTGATATATACAAGTTGATTGCTGGGAAGGAATTTTTTAAGGCAAAGGCTGTAATAGCTGCTCCCGGGCGTGCCGGAGCATATTGGCTTAGAGAACAGGCTAAGCATTTAGGGATTAAAACAGGTTATGGACCAATAGATGTTGGTATTCGTGTTGAATTTCCTGCTATAATTTACAGTGAAATTGCAAAAGTAATGTACGACGCTAAGTTCAGACTTTATAGCAAATCCTATGATGACCTTGTGAGAACTTTCTGTACAAACCCCAATGGGTATATAGTTAGTGAAAAGTATGACGATTTTGTATTGGTAAATGGTCATGCAAAATGGAACTCAAAAACCGACAATACGAATTTTGCACTACTATCACGAGTTGTATTGACAAATCCTGTTGAAGACACGACAAAATATGGTAGAGATATTGCGCGTTTGGCAACGACTATTGGCGGAGGTAAGCCGATAATTCAGAGACTGACTGATTTTATTGAAGGGAGACGATCAACATGGGCCCGCATTGCCAGGTCTTCAATTATTCCGACATTAAAAGATACAACTCCAGGCGATATAGCAATGGCTTTTCCCCAGAGAATTGCTACAAATCTGGTTGATGGACTAAATGTTCTAAACGAAATAATATCTGGGTTGCTTTCGAGTAATACAATTTTATATGCTCCTGAGATAAAGTTTTATGATACAAAATATACCGTAACACCAAATCTTGAAACAACTACAAAGAACTTCTTTGTTGCTGGAGATGCAAGTGGACATAGTAGAGGGATTGTTTATTCAGCAGTGACGGGAATGTTTGCTGCTGAGGGTGTATTAAAGAGTTTAGGGAAAAACTAAAATATTAGTTTCAGAAACGGAGTAAAAATGGGAGATTTTTTAGTTGAAAAGAAATCAAAAAGGTTAATTTCACTTGATGCTTTCAGGGGTATTACTATTGCAAGTATGATTCTGGTTAATAATGCAGGGAATTGGAGTGCAATATACCCGCCGTTAGAACATGCAAAATGGCATGGATGGACTCTAACGGATTTGATATTTCCGTTTTTCCTTTTCATTGTTGGTGTAGCTATTGTTTTTGCTTTTTCAAAGCGAATTGAGACAGGGCAGTCAAAAAAGAAGCTATACTTAAAGATTTTAAAAAGAACTCTAATTCTATTTGGTCTTGGTCTATTATTGAATGCCTTCCCATTTTTTCATCTTTCAACCTGGAGGATTCCAGGGGTGTTGCAGCGTATAGCAATTACTTATGCAATTGCTTCAATAATAGTGCTTAATACAAATATCAAATGGCAAGCCTACATTGCAGCTGGTTTCTTAATTATCTATTGGATAATTATGAAATTGGTTCCGGTTCCAGGCTACGGTGCTGGTGTCTTAGATCCCCAGGGTAATTTATGTGGATTTATTGATGGTATATTGCTAAAGGGACATACCTGGATGTATGCCCCGGCGAAGGGATTTGATCCTGAAGGTTTATTGAGTACTATACCTGCAATTTCCTCTGTATTATTTGGAGTACTAACCGGACATTGGCTAAAAGCAAAGAAGAGTAACTTAGAGAAAGTTGTAATGCTTTTTGTTGTAGGGATTGCTGCTATCATTCTGGGAGAAATAATAAGCATTTGGTTTCCTATTAATAAAAATTTGTGGTCGAGCTCATACACAGTTTTTACTGCTGGAATGGCATTATTGTTTCTAGGGATGTGTTATTGGCTAATTGATATAAAAGGATATAAAAAGTGGACGACACCATTTCTTGTTTTTGGTTCAAATGCAATAACTGTTTATACTCTTTCCGACCTTTTGGCAAGGGCAATGGTATATTGGTGGAAGATTCCACAACAAGATGGCAGCGCAATTTCCCTTAAGACTTTTTTATACAGAACACTATTTGAATCCTGGATGAGTCCAATCAATGCGTCCCTCTTTTATGCTTTAACATACGTTCTGATTTGGTTTGGGTTAATGACAATTCTATATAAAAAGAAAATATTTATAAAAATATAGTGGTGCTTAAACGCAAAAATCTTTGTTTAGGGGGTGTGATGATATAACCTTTAGGGGGTGTGTCGAAGACATCCCTCTGGGAAGAAGAAATAAAATGGATTTTTGTATTATTCTAAGTTCATTAAAAACATTATGAATATAATTCAGTAAATGGTAATTAGTTTTTCTCACCCCCTGAACATATTTAAATTGTAAATTCACAAATAACAAAATGATAAATTACAACCGCAAGACGGGTCTCCGAGAATGAAAATTTTATTCTATCACACCCCCTAAACTGAGAAATATTTATGCCGTTTATTGAACTTGATAGAATAAAAGAGATTGCAAGCCAGTCAGATAGAGAGAGATGAAAAACTCAAATCAATATGTATGCTACTAAAAGACAGCATTATGCATTATGATTGGGTTGGATTTTATATAGTTGACGATTTTAAAAAGGAACTCTATCTGGGACCCTATGCCGGCGATCCGACAGAGCATACACGAATTCCATTTGGCAAAGGAATATGTGGGCAGGCTGCTGAAAAAAGAAAGACTGTTGTTATACAGGATATTTCCAAACAGAAAAATTATCTTTCTTGTAGTCTTAACCCTACTACGTAATTTAATGTTTTTAATATAACATATTGTATATTTAAATTGACTGCAACACAACATATAGTACTGAATTTTGCAAGTGACGTTGTAGGGTAAATGTAAAGTCAGAAATAGTTGTCCCTATATTCAAGAAGGGGAAATTTGTGGCAGAGTTGGATATAGATTCGCATTCAGATTCTCCATTTACTGAATGGGACGAAAAAGTTCTCAAAAAGATTTGCGTCATTGTACCAAGGTTGTTTTAGATACTATTTCGCAACGTGTAGTAACGAACCAGATGGTTCGTTGTCGAACAGGACTGTTCGACTCTACTGTCATATTCATTTAATACTAAACTCAATGACGGAATTAATTCAATTTCCGGTGCGAGCTTATTGGAGTTGGTTATTACAACCGCATTAATGCGGTTTTTTTTGAAAAAGATTTATCACCTTGCACTGTAAGTTACTCTCCACATATTAACAAGTTCTTCGATTTATCATAAATTTAACTACTAATAGATGAGTGATTACAGAAACATATTGATTTTAGCTATAATGCTTACTAATATCAGTCGTGATTTTTAGGAGAAGAAAGAGAGGATAAGAAAGTGAAATCAAAGATAAAATGGATAGCAATCCCAGGAGTTTTAGTTGCATTTTTAGCAATTTTATTGATTTTTACACCTTTAGGTAAAGTGATTTTAGCTTCAGGAAGCAATCTTTACCTTAAGCTGAACGTTTTAAATGACATTATACGCATAGTAAATGATAATTATGTTGAAGTTCCTGACTGGGATAAAGTGATGGAGGGTGCGTTCAACGGATTGATGGAAAACCTTGATCCACATTCAGTTTATATTCAGGAAGATAAATTATCGGATATTCAAGAAAAATTTACCGGTAAGTTTGAAGGGATAGGGATTGAGTTTGACATTTTAGGTGGATATATCACAGTAATTTCACCTATTGCTAACTCTCCTGCAGAGAGAGCGGGATTAGATGTTGGAGATAAAATAGTAAAGATAGATGGTGAATCCGCCTATAAGATAACACGTGAAGAAGTCTTTAAAAAATTACGAGGACCTAAAGGGTCCAAAGTTGATGTTGTGATCAGACGTCAGTATGTTGATGATTTTGAAGTGACTATTATACGCGATGAAATACCTATTTATAGCGTTTCTGCATCTTTTATGCTTGATGATAGTACTGGGTATATTTACCTCAACCGCTTTAGTGGAACAACGACTAAAGAGATAGAAGAAGCTCTTTGTAAATTAGAGGATGCTGGTATGAAGCAATTGATTTTCGATTTACGCAATAACAGTGGAGGATATCTTGAGCAAGCAGTAAAAGTTGCTGATAAATTTATAGCCGGTAAACAGAATATTGTATATACAAAAGGAAGAATTCGGAATTCTAATGAGGAATTCTATTCAGGAAAAGATGAAAAACATCCACAGTTTCCTTTAATTATACTTATTAATAGAGGTTCTGCAAGTGCAAGTGAAATAGTCGCCGGTGCAGTTCAAGACCTTGATCGCGGAGTTATTGTTGGAGAGACAAGCTTTGGAAAAGGACTTGTACAAAGGCAGTATAGCTTGCGTGATGGATCTGCTATCCGTGTGACAGTAGCTAGGTATTATACTCCAAGTGGGCGTCTAATTCAGAGGCCTTATGATGGAAATATTGCAGATTATTATGAGTCTTTTGCTCAAGAAAATAGGGATTCTCTTTTGGCAGCGGAATCAGGAGAGTCGCGTCCGCAATATCAAACGATTAGTGGTCGTACAGTATATGGCGGAGGTGGTATTACTCCGGATCATTATTTGAAATATAAACGGTACAAACACGATTTAAATAAAGATACGATGAAACTTTTAAGGCATCCCTCAAGGGTAATATTTGAGTTTGCTGCTAAATACGGTGCAAAAAACAAGAGGTGGGCAGAGAAAAAAGAGAAGTTTCTAGAAAAATTTCAGATTAGTGATAAGATGTTTGATGCGTTTAAGAAATACGTTGAAGACAAAAAGATTGATATTGATATTAGAAATCTTGACGATGATTCTGGTTATTTAAAGATGCTTTTGAAGGCTGAAATAGCGAAAGACTTCTGGGGTTATGATGAATATTATAAAGTTGTTCGATTACAAGATAATCAAGTTCTTGAAGCAATGAAATATTTTAATGAATCAAGACTATTGGCAGCAGGCGAAGAGAAATAGATCTTTCAAGTAGGATAAAATAAAATCTCTTTTTACTGAATTGCTAACATTTCTCACTTGAATAAATGACAGCGAAGCGAATGACAATATACTACTCCATTATTTCAGAGATCTTACGGATCATCTTTTCCCAAAGGGATTCTCCAAAGGAGTCCGTTGTGACCTGCTGGAGCATGTTTCGTTGTGGGGAAAAATCATGGATGTTATTTTAAAACTTTCAGCTGAGATTTATAAATTACTCTTATTTTTAGGAAAAAACCATAATACAGGGGCAATTTAAAATCCATAAAAGCCCAGGGATATGGCGAGAATTTCCCTTTTTCATAGTGCAAAGCCATATCGGCATATATTCCTCGATTAATATAAATTTTGTGTATTCCATATTTAGCTGAAGCCAAGACTACTTTATCGTAATCCATATAACCAATATCAAGATTCACCTTGCGTTTATTGTTTATTCGGTATTTATCTTCAATAGAGTTACTTTTAAGTTTTACGTCAGCAAGGTAAGAGGGACTTATAAGGTCACTAAATGAGCAAATTCTCCTGAAAATAGGAGAACCCATTTCACTATTGTAGTAATTTGTTACATCAAATGGAAAATCTTCGCTTGATAGATCAATTTTGCTAAATTTTTGCTCTAAATCTTCTAGTGATTTTTTGAGCAATTTTTCAGAACTGAAAAGTGCCCCGACGAAGTATTTTACAGGTTTTGCTTCTTCAGGTTTCATTGTTTTCTATTATAAGCCACGAAGGCACAAATCCACAAAAATATTTATGAATTTTTCCATCTGTGGTTTGACTATATTGACTTTCAATTTTAAAAGTATTTCTTTAATTATTTAGCGTTTATCTCATAGAGATCCCTTTGGGATTGGCGTTAATTAGCGGTTTACAATTTAACCCATTTCGGTACTTTATATCTAAGCTTCTTATCATAAATGAGATTATCTTTTAGTGCTTTTTCCGCTTTTTGGACTAAACCGGGTGGGATTTTAAATATATTGTTAACAACTTTAGAGATTTCATCCTGAAATTTTCCCTTGAAAGCTATCCCTTTTCCTTCTCTTTTCAGGTAATGGTTGTGCAGATAAGTAAAGCCGATTTCGTCACGTTTAGAAAGACAAATCCCGTGCATTGTTCTCCAGTGAAATGAGCTGTTCCAGAATTTTAGGAATGTCTCAGGGGAAGTGGGTATGTTTCTGAAGGAGTATCGCAATTTGAGATTTTTATTCTGAAATGTGAAGAGTGAATATTTGTCATTTTCTTCGTTATAGATGAGAGAAACAGGAATAAATGACAGATTTTGATTTCCAGGAGATTTTGATATTAAAAGAGGTTTATGAATTAGATAACCTGGATCAAGAAGGTATTTATTTGAGTTGTGTTTCAGAATTAGAGCACAGTGAGAATTTTCCCCGGGTTTCATATCAGCCATAATAATGTTTGTTGTATATCCATAGTAATCCATTATGGTTTTAAGAAAAAATGTAAGGGAGAAGCAGGTTCCACCAAGTCTGAATTGATCGTAATCCGAGATGATTTCGTCAGGTAATCTATTGGGAAAATCGTCCCATTTCTTATTCAGTTTAAGAATTTTGCTCAGGTTTTCATAGGGTAGTTTTGAAAATTGCCTTACAATTTCCGAAACATGTTTGAAAGAAATATTTTGTTCTTTGATACCAAAAATTTTTAAGAAATGCTCTGCAGCAGTGAAATGGTTTTTTGTATTTAAGGATGATTTATTAATCATTATGAAAATTATAATGAAAACAGTGAAAAAACAAATTCAGTTATTTTCCATTCATAGGATAATAAATATTTCATTTTTGCTATTTTTATATTAAAATCAGTATCCCTTTTTGTTCTTTTAAAATGAAAAATTTTTATTACACCAATATTGTGCTGAATTCACATTGCTGTAAAAAGATTTTTAAGGTAAAAGAGATTTATGTCATCTTAATAACACCCATGATTTTTCCCCACAACGAAACATGCTCCGAAGGTCACAACGGACTCCTTTGGAGAATCCCGTTGGGAAAAGATGATCCGTAAGATCTCTGAAATAATGGAGTAGTATATTGTCATTCGCTTCGCCGTCATTTGACCACTGAATAACTATTGAATGACTAATGACATTGAGATATATAATTAAAATTAGTGCAAATTCGTGTACTCCGTGGTTACTTTCATATAAACAAATCATTTATTAAAATTGAGCAACAGCTGGAAATTGTGACAATCAAAATATTCGTTACGGGTGGGACTTTCGATAAAGAGTATAATGAACTTAAGGGGAAACTCTTTTTTAAGAATACTCACCTAACTGAAATGCTTAAATTGGCTCGCTGTAAATTAAAAATTGACATCGGAACTTTAATGATGATTGATAGCTTAGATATGACCGATGCTGATAGAAATATAATTCTTGAAAACTGCAAAAAAACAAAAGAAGATAAAATATTGATCACCCATGGTACTGATACAATGGTAAAAACTGCTGAAGTTCTTGCAAATTCTATAAAGGATAAAATAATTATTTTAACGGGTGCAATGGTACCGTACAAATTTGGCAGTTCTGATGGTTTATTTAATTTAGGAAGCTCTCTGGCATTTGTCCAAACTTTGCCGCATGGAGTTTATATTTCGATGAATGGCAAATACTTTCATTGGGATAATGTTAGAAAAAACAAAGAAACAGGTGTGTTTGAAAAAATAAAGTAAATATCTATTTTTGATTTTTTGGATGTTTTTTCCTGGAAATTGGTATTTTAGGATGATTTCAAGAAATCTCAGTAGGTAATTTAATTTTTTTATTACTCAATGTGTTTGGAGGAATTACAATATTATTCATGAGTTTTATTAATTATATATCTAATCTCTGAAGGAGATTTGAGGTGGCTTCTTTGACTATTCTTAAAAATTATGAAATTAAACCTGCGACTGTGGATGATGTTTCATTAGTTCTTTCATTTATCAAAGAACTTGCGGAATATGAGCAGGCTTTGAATGAGGTTGTTGCTACTGTGGATATTCTCCGTGAATCCCTTTTCGGAAAACATCCGTGTGCCGAGGTCATAATTGGTTATTATAATAGTGTTCCGGTTAGTTTTGCTGTATATTTTTTTAACTTTTCGACCTGGCTTGGTAGTCCGGGCTTATATCTTGAAGACATTTATGTAAAACCAGAGTATCGCCACAAGGGATTTGCTACAGCGATGATGATTTATCTTGCAAAATTAGCAAAAGAGCGTAAATGTGGGCGCCTCGAATGGAGTGTCCTAAATTGGAATAAACCTGCTGTCAGGTTTTATAAAGGGATTGGTGCGGTTCCTATGAACGAATGGACAGTCTATAGGCTCACTGGTGATGCTTTGGATAAATTGGCTGCTGAGAATTGATTGTAAATCCGCTGTGCAAATTTATGCGGAGCTATATCTGACATTCATATTATTATAAAATCTTCAAATAAAATAAATATTATTAATTTTCGTGCCTTTGTGGCTTTTACTATCTTTGAAATTTCAATTCAATTAAATAGATTTACGCTTAATGAATGAGAGTAAGAACGAAATAGAAAATCGCAAAAAAGAACATATAACAATAGTATGTGAGGAGAATGTCCGGTATAAGGAGGTAAGTACAGGATTTGAAGATTACCGTTTTGTCCATAATGCACTGCCGGAAATGAACCTTGAGGATGTTAATATTTCCACAGATTTCCTTGGGTATCAACTGAATTTGCCGTTGATGATTACATCCATGAGCGGTGGTGAAAATCAAGGTAAGAGTTTGAATAAAGACCTTGCAAAGGCTGCGAATTCAGAAAAAGTTTCATTAGGATTGGGAAGTATACGACCAGCACTTGATAATCCCGAAGCGATTTCCAGTTATGCAATTGCACGTGAATATGCTCCTGATATTCCCATTATCGCTAATATTGGAGCTGCGCAGCTTTCCTCTACTCTAAATTCTAAGGACTTGTCTAAGCTTCTAAAAAATATAGGGGTGGATGCAATCTCAATACACTTGAATCCACTTCAGGAAGCCCTTCAACCTGAGGGAGATACGGCATTTAAGGGAGTGAGCAAGGCTATTGAAATCTTGAAAGATACAATTCCATTACCAATTATTGTTAAGGAGGTAGGATTTGGATTATCTGTTGATGTTGTAAAAAAGTTGCAGAAGATCGGGATTGAGTGGGTTGATATAGCAGGAGCAGGAGGTACATCCTGGGCGAGAGTTGAAGAGAAGAGAATTAAAAATATATTTTATAAAAAGGTTGCTAGGGAATTTTTTGAGTGGGGTATCCCTACTTTTCAATCACTGGTTGATTCAGTTAAAATAAAGGACGTTAATATTATAGCTTCCGGGGGAATAGATACCGGATTGAAGTTCTCAAAAGCAATTGCTCTTGGAGCATCACTGGGCGGCGGCGCTGCCCCTTTTTTACGAGTCTGGAGAGAAAATAGTATAGAAGGTATTCGAGAATTGATTAGTGTATTTAAGGAGACTCTCAGACTATCACTATTTTGTACAGGAATAAAAGATATAAGTTCATTTAAAGGTAATACATCAATTATTGAACGAATTAGTGATTAAGTATAGACTAAATTATGAACTATTAATTAAGACTTATAGCTGATAATTTATAAAAATACAGGGGTAAATGATAATTTGGAAATAGGATATATTTATTTTTGAATTTAAATTTTCAGGGAAATGTTTAGTATAATGAAGAAAATATTATTGTTACTTATTATTGCTTTTGGGCTTGTTAACTCATGTAATTTCCTTTCAGCATCTGACAGTCTTGCCATTTTTTATACCGGCACTGTCCGTGGTGAAATTGATCCATGTGGGTGAAAGTCTGCCCGTCTTGGCGGTCTTGCCAGGAAAGCGACAATTTTTAAAAAATACCTGAAGGAATACAAAAATAGTATAATCCTCGATGCAGGTGACCTATTTTTCCGTACTTCATTGATGCCTCCAAATAAGCTTGAGCAAAAAAAAGAAACTGCTCTTTTCCTTGTAGATTCATATAATGATTTGGGATATCAGGTTTACAATGTTGGCGGCAATGATTTTGCAGCTGGGTTAGAATTTGTCAAGAAAGCCGAAAAAACAGCGAAGTTCGCCTATATTTCAGCGAATATTATTGATAGCACAAGCAATCAAGTTCTATTTAAACCTTATAAAATCATAAAGTCAGGGAATAAGAAATTTGGGATTATCGGAATAACTTCAAAACCAGTATATAATATTAGCGGCGTTAAGATTATCGAACCCGTGGATGCTCTGAATAAATATTTGCCTGAATTAAAAAAACAATCGGATTATGTTATTTTGCTTGCCGCTGTAAATAATACGGATGAAACTAAGATAATTAATAGTAAAAGTTCTATTGATTTTTTACTCTGTGCCAGCACTTATAGGTTCTCTAAAATCCTGGATGTTGCTAATGGTGAGTATATTGCGAGATGCGGAAATATTGGGAAATATGTCGGGGTTATAAGTATGAAAATTGTCAGAGAAGGAGTGCCACTTGAAAATGTTTCGAAAATAAATAATCAGCTCGAATATACTGAAAAACGACTAAAATCCTTTGCAAAAGATATGGGTGATAAAAATTATGATGAATATTATGCGGATAGTCCTTCTGTTTTAAATGTGATTCATAGTTTGCAAAGACATGAAAAAGAGCTTAAGAAGCAAAAGGGAAAAATCATCAATACTCTTGATTTTGAATTAGTAAGTTTAGATAAAAAAGTAAGTGATGATCCTTATATGCGAAAGAAAGTCAATGAGCATAAAGCTGCGTTGAAAAACGTAAGGACTATCAAATAATAGAGATGTGGGTAGAAGTAGATAGAAATCTGTAAAATTTGGAAATAAATTATAGAAATATGAGATAATTCTACATTGATAAGTCTTCGTTATTTATCATCTAATTTGAAATGTTTTTTCCTCAATATCTATTTGTATAAAGTGATTTTCTGAAAACTATGGCTTGATTGTCTATAAGTTTAATCGTAATTTCTATCTGCTTTTTGAAGATTATATGGGGCATTAGCTCAGTTGGGAGAGCGTCTGAATGGCATTCAGAAGGTCACCGGTTCGAGCCCGGTATGCTCCACACCTTGCAATATTATGTATATATTTTAGAGAGCCAGTAATAAGGAGAGCGTCACGATGCTAATCAGGAAGGTTGTCGGTTTATCGATTATTTCGGGATTCAGCTCCACTAATTACTTATAATTACCTGCCAGTTATTGATTTATTCGAAGGTATTTCATATATAAATCTCTTAGAAATCGTCCTGAATAATACTCGGTTATTTTTGATATATTCATTATTTTATACATAGGATTTTAATATTGTCCGCATGTGAAAAGAGAACAGCTTGAATTGATACATACCTTATTTATTTTTCCTTGTCAAAGTACAGTCTGAAATATAAATTCATTAGATTTTTAATAATGGGGAAATAGACGGTTTTAAACCCCTAAATTTAAGAAATTATTTTATTTAATGAATAGTGGTAATTTATGAAACTCAAAAAACTGGTTTCAGTTGTAAAAGAAAAAAAAGTAAAGGGTAACCTTAACACTGAAATAAAAGGTGTGGTTTATGACCCCCTTCGTGTCAAACAAGATTTTCTTTATGCTGCTATTAATATCTATACTCAGCTCGATAAGATCGAGCTCTCTGATGGTCATCCATTTGTGAATGATGCTATAAAAGCTGGAGCTTCTGCAGTTCTTTTACAAAAAGATATGAATGTACCGGATAATGTAGTAAAAATTGTCGTTCCGGATTCACGCCTTGCACTGGCACTTATTGCAGCTGAATTTTATGAGCAACCATCACAAAAATTCAAACTGATTGGCATTACCGGTACTAACGGTAAAACCACAACTGCGCATATAATCGAAAGCATTTTAAAGCAGAAACACCGGACGGGCCTTATTGGAACGCTTTACTATAAGATAAATGGTAAAATCTATAAGTCTAAGGATACGACACCCGAGCCACCTGACCTTCAGGAAATATTTACCAATATGAGTGAGCAAAAGTGCGACTATTGTGTAATGGAGGTCTCATCTCATGGAATTGATTTCCACCGCGTCGCTGGCCTAAAATACGAACTTGGTGTATGGACGAACTTTACTCAGGACCATCTTGATTGGCACAAAACTATGGAAAATTATCGAAGTACGAAACTTCGTTGGTTCGCCAGTCTTGAGCCTGATAAGAAAGTTATTATTAACGTGGATGATCCTTCTGCAAAATATTTTATAGATGCGGCACATACAGAAAAAATTACTTATGGAATGAAGAACTCTGCTGATGTAACAGTAAAAAATACAAAACTTAGTGGTAACGGAACTGTATTTACTTTAATCACGCCGGTTGGAGAGATTGACATACAGACAAAACTTCGAGGTAAGTTCAATCTCTATAACATGATTTGTGCTGCTGCTGCCACTTATGCTCAAGGGATCTCGTTAGAGGAAATCAAAATGGGTCTCGAAGAAGAAATCATTGTTGCAGGCAGATTTCAGTCAGTGAATCGGGGACAGGATTTTACTGTTATTGTGGATTATGCTCATACTCCGGATGGGCTTGTTAAAGTGCTTGACGCTGCTCGGTCGATGAATCCTGAGCGTATTATTACAGTATTTGGCTGTGGTGGTGACCGTGACCATTCCAAACGTCCTAAAATGGGTGCAATTGTGGAAGAACTTAGCAATATCGCAATTATCACTGATGACAATCCCAGAACTGAAGACTCTGAAAAAATAACTGAACAAATTGTAACGGCATTTAAAGATAGATGCGATTATGAGGTCATTCATGACCGACGTGAGGCGATCCAGTACGCTATCAATATTGCAAAGGCGAATGACCTGGTTCTTATTGCTGGCAAGGGACATGAGAACACGCAAACCCTTAAAGATAAAACTATCCATTTCAACGATTTTGAAGTGATAAGTGAAATCCTTGAGAAAAAAAGGTTTTCAACATTGTAAAATCAATTAGGAATTTACTTTCATGACTGACAGTTCTAGCATGATTAACAGAAATGTTTTGGTTTTGAATCAGACGTATGAACCGTTGCATATTTGCAATGTTAAAAGAGCTATTGTTTTAATTCTCACACAGAAGGCAACT
Source organism: uncultured bacterium (assembly GCA_964441235.1). Classification (GTDB taxonomy): domain Bacteria; phylum Fidelibacterota; class UBA2242; order UBA2242; family UBA2242; genus BS750m-G69. The sequence goes on from CAYTUQ010000003.1 coordinate 108,686, forward strand.
ATGGTAAAGACTGTTAATCACCAGGTTTTAAGAACTGTGAATACAACTTACCCGATACCAACAATTATTAGAATACAGAAGTATGTTTGCGTTCAGCGATGGGAAGCTGTTTTGAATAAAGATAATATATTTAGAAGAGATAACCATACATGCCAATATTGTGGAGCTAAAGGAGTTCCCTTAACCATCGACCATGTGATTCCCAAAGCGTTGTGTGGAAAAGATACATGGACAAATCTTGTAACAGCCTGCCATTCCTGCAATAATCGTAAAGGTAATAGGACTCCAGAAGAAGCGGGGATGACTTTAAACCGTAAACCCAAAAAACCGCACAGGCTCCACACTTTACAAAGATTTGCAGAATCTCCCATTGATGAGTGGCGTCCTTATTTATTTTTAGACTAAAAAAAAGAAATTATGAAAACTGTAAATTTGAAATGTAGAATTCTCAGCGGAATGAGGCCAACAGGTAAAATGCACCTGGGTAACTATGTTGGTGCTCTGGAAAATTGGGTCAATCTTCAAAAACAGTATGAAAATTTCCATCTTATTGCTGATTATCATGCTCTCACGACAAACCTTGATACTAGCAAAATATTAGATAATACAATAGAGATGATAATTGACTGGCTCTCAGTTGGGATAGATCCTGAGAGAAGCCCTATTTTTCGTCAGAGTCAGATTAAAGAACATTCTGAGCTCCACCTTATTTTTTCGATGTTAATTACAACAGCGCGACTTGAAAGAAATCCTACATTGAAAGAGCAGATTAAGGATTTAAAAATCGAAAATATAGTTTACGGCCATTTAGGTTACCCTGTTCTTCAAGCAGCTGACATTCTTTTATACAAGGGCAATTTAGTACCCGTAGGTGAGGATCAGGCTCCACATGTCGAAATTACAAGAGAAATTGCAAGAAAATTCAATTTAGTGTATGGTAAAGTATTTCCAATACCAAAAGTAAAGCTGACTAATTTTGCGCGACTCCCGGGGTTAGACAGAAATAAAATGAGTAAATCCCTTGGTAATACTATATCACTTTCAGATTCAGAAGAGGAGGTCAGAGGGAAAGTGAGGAAAGCTATTACAGACCCTCAAAAAATTCGGCGAGGCGATCCTGGCAGACCAGATATTTGCCTTATTTATACTTACCAAAAGAAGTTCAACCACAGTGAAACGGAAGAAATTTACTCAGGATGTACAAGTGGAGTGCTTGGCTGTGTTGATTGTAAAATGAAATGTTCAGAAGCCATATCGAAAAAGATTGAGCCTTTCCGTGAAAAACGTCGGTATTTTGAGAAAAATAGAAATAGTGTACTTGATATGCTTAAAGATGGTGAAAAGCGGGCAAAATTAGTTGCCCAAAAAACTATGACAGAAGTTCACAAGGCTATGCAACTTGGATAATTGACTATTGACTATTGTCTGGTAAACTGAGCGAGAATAGAGAAACGACAATGAAAAGTTTTCTCGAAGAGATGTCTTTGACAAAAGTGTCTAAAGTGATCTTGCCAAAGGCATCCCTGACGGGAAAAGTGCCTAAAGTAGAAAATGACTAATGACCAATTAACAATAGACAATAATAAATTGACCCTGTACTGTCGCTTCGCTTCCTACCCCAGAGGGATCTCTTTGAGACAGGGCAAGCAATAGACAATCGACAATAGAAAATAGAAAATGGTTTATAATGTAAAATTGAATGTGTTTGAGGGTCCTCTTGATCTATTGCTTTTTTTCATCAAGCGGGATGAAATAAATATATATGATATCCCTATATCTCATATAACTAATGAATATTTGGAATACCTTGAATTAATGAAAAGCATGAATCTTCATCTTGCTGGTGAATTTATTTTGATGGCTTCAGTTTTAATGCGTATTAAAGTCCAGATGTTGCTTCCTCAAGAAAAAGTTGATGAGATAGAGGAAGTTGAAGATCCAAGGACAGAATTGGTAGAGATGTTACTTGAATACAAGAAGTATAAATGTGTAAGTGATTTTCTTAGAAAATTAGAAACAAGACAATCAAAATTATATCAGGTAAATACATTTTTAGATTCTGTTGAATGGGACCCCGATATTTTTCTTTCTGAGGTAAATCTTTTAGACATGGGCATTGCTTTTAAGAAATTACTTGTAACGCTCTCAGAATCACCATATTATGAGATTGAGACTTTTAAAATCAATATTAGTCAACAGGTTCAGCTAATTAACTCGATGTTATTAAATAGAAAAAGAATCAGATTTACTGAGTTAGCACAGCATCTGAAAAATAGGATTGAAGTTGTTGTTACCTTTTTAGCAATTTTAGAAATGGTTAAAAAGGAAGAACTCCGTGTTTCTCAAAAAGTTGCTTTTAGTGATTTTTGGCTTATAAAATTGGAAGTAGGGAATTTAGATGTTGTCGCAAACGCATAGAATTGTAGAATCACTTCTATTTAGTGCTAAAGAACCACTTACCAAAAACCAGGTGAATATTTGTTTTCAGGAAGATGTCTTACTGGAAGAGGTAGTGAAGGAGTTAAATGATTATTATGAAAGCGAAAAAGCACCAATATGGGTTCAGGAGGTATCGGAGGGATATAGGTTAATGACCCGGAGCGAGTATGACCCATGGATACGAAGACTCTATCAGAATAGAGGGAAAATGAAGCTTTCAACATCAGCTCTTGAGACTCTCTCAATTATTGCATACAAACAGCCTGTGACAAGAAGTGATGTTGATACCATTAGAGGTGTAGATTCCGTCGGTACTCTAAAAACGCTCTTAGAGAAAAATCTTATTGAGATAAAAGGACGACTGGACAGTCCCGGAAGACCTTTGACATATGCAACTACATCGTATTTCCTGGAATATTTTGGATTAAATTCTATTAAAGACCTTCCTAAAATAAACGAGATAGAAGAAATCATTGATGCAAAGAATGGAGAAGCCCTCTCCGACAGGAATTCGCCTAAATAGATACCTTTCCTTGTGTGGTATAGGTTCACGCAGACGATGTGAGCAATTTATTCTTGATGGAAGAGTTACAATTAATCGACTTTCTGTAGATAAGTTATTTACTATTGTGAAAAAAGGTGCTAAAGTTCGTCTTGACGGAGAAGTTGTAAAACCGGAAAGACCGACGTATATTCTTATGAACAAACCTGCCGGTATTTTGACGACACTTCACGATCCTCGTGGCAGGAGACATGTAGGGCAATTATTAAGAAATGTCTCATTTGTTAAACCTGTAGGAAGGCTTGATGTGAATACAACAGGTGTTTTACTTTTTACTAATGATGGAGAACTTTTATATAGGCTGACACATCCAAAATATCAAGTAGTAAGAACTTATGTAGTCACTGTTGAAGGTAAAGTTTTTTCTAATATAAAAGATATTATTATGAAAGGGATTGAACTTGGTGATGGGAAAGTTGCTCACGGTAAGGTACTAAAAATTTTATATAGGAAGTCACAGTCTACTTTATTATTGGAGTTAAGTGAGGGAATGTATCGAGAAATCAGGAGAGTTTTCAAGATTCTTGGGTATAGAGTAAAAACTCTTGATAGAATTAGTTTTAGTGGAATTGGTTACGGCACACTGGAAAGAGGGAAATGGCGTTATTTAAATAAAGGTGAAGTTAATAAATTAAAAGAAATTACCGGATTGAAAAAATAATGGAAAAGATTTGTTTTTATATAATATAGGATTAAATTTATTGACTTTTTGAAAGGTTGATTATGGGTATTGTAGTAGCTATTGATGGTCCTGCTGGCTCCGGGAAAAGCAGTACGGCAAAAGAGGTAGCTCTCCAACTTGGATTTATTTACATTGATACAGGTGCAATGTATAGAGCGGTTACTCTTGAAGTGATTAAAAATGGAGTAGACGTTTCTAATGAGAATAAGGTTACTCTTATTGCTAAAAAATTAAACATTCAATTTCAATGGATAAATGAGCATCTTCATATTTTATCAAATGGTGAAGATGTTAGTGATAAAATTAGATCTTCTAAAGTTTCTGATCTCGTTAGCCCTGTGAGTGCTATTGCGGGAGTAAGAAATGTTATGGTTAAGTGTCAACGTGAGATGGCAAAGCATGATAATATTATAATGGAAGGTCGTGATATCGGAACCAACGTATTTCCGTCGGCAGATTTTAAGTTTTACATTGATGCTGATATTAATGTTCGGGCTAAGCGCAGGATTAACGATTATAATAAAATCGGTCAAAATTTGAACCTGGAGGGAGTAAAGGAAGAGCTAGAAAAACGTGATAAAATAGACTCCTCGCGTAAACATTCTCCACTAAAAAAAGCGCATGATGCAATAGTTATTGATACAACAAATTTAAGTTTTAAAGAACAAGTTGAAATGATTGTTAATAGAGTGAGAAAAGTCTTATTTAATAAGAGAAATAATATTTAACCCTAAACCCAAGTAAGGAATTGTTTTAATGATTGATGAAGAAAAGCAGTTAAACCCTAAACCTTCCGATAAGTTGGAAGCAATAACAGAAAAAGTAGATACTCCCAAGAATGAAATTTCCGAAGAAATGGGAGTATCGCTCGAAAAATCAGAGGAATCTGTAACAAATGATCCTATAGTGGAAGTTTCTGAAGTTAAGTTGTCTAAAGAACAGTCTAATGTTGATGTTGCTGAAGAGATCTTTTCGAAAGAGGTAATAACGACTGGTCCCTTTTCGGAGGAGATTCGTGTCGTTAGTTTAGCTGATCTTGAAGAGCAGAAAGAAAAATCCTATAGTGAGCAAGTTAAAATTTATGAGAGCTCTTTAAAGGATATATCTCAAGAACAGAGAGTTATTGGGAAAGTAGTGGCTATCCATGAAGATGAAATTTTGATGGATGTTGGTTTCAAGTCGGAAGGGGTTATTGCCAGAGATGAATTTGAACAAGGTGAGCTTCCGAAAATAGGTGAACAAGTAGAAGTTTTTGTTGATATACTCGAAGATGAAAATGGTCAGATGATTCTTTCCAAAAGAAAAGCAGATTTTATGAGGATTTGGGAACGGGTTAGAGAAATATATAACAGCAGGGAAACGATTGAAGGTAGAATCGTAAGTCGTATTAAGGGCGGTATGGTAGTTGATATCATGGGTGTTGATGCATTTCTCCCCGGTTCTCAAATAGATATACGACCTGTTATCGATTTTGATTTCTTCGTTGGTAAGACTTATGATTTTCGTATTGTCAAATTGAATGAACTCAGAAAGAACATTGTCTTAAGCCGTAAAGAGATACTCGAGGAGAGTATGAAAGAAAAGCGTGAAAAGCTTCTCGAAAAAATCAAAGTTGGTGATGTTCTCAAGGGTAGAGTAAAGAATATCACCGATTTTGGTGTTTTTGTAGACTTAGGTGGTCTTGACGGTTTACTCCATATAACAGACCTATCCTGGGGTAGAGTAAATCATCCAAAGGAAATTGTAAGTATGGAAGAAGAACTAACTGTTAAGGTTATTGATTATGATCCTGAAAAAAAGAGAGTATCACTTGGTCTTAAACAACTTACACCTCACCCCTGGGAAGGTGTTGAGCAAAAATATCCAGTTGATTCAATAGTTAAAGGTAAAGTCGTTAATATTACTAATTATGGTGTGTTTGTAGAACTTGAGAAAGGAGTTGAAGGATTAATTCACATATCTGAAATATCCTGGACGAGACATATTAAACATCCTTCCGAAGTATTTTCTCTTAATGAAATAGTCGAAGCAAAAGTTCTTAGTATTGATAGTGAAGAAAGAAAAATATCTCTCGGATATAAACAACTTGAGCCGGATCCTTGGGAATCCATTGAGAAGACATATCAAGTTGATTCACTTCATAAAGGTATTGTAAGAAATCTAACACCCTATGGTGCTTTTGTTGAGCTTCATGAGGGAATTGATGGTTTTGTACATATTTCCGACCTCTCCTGGACAAGAAAATTTCATCATCCAAGGGAAGTGTTGCGGAGAGGAGATGAAATTGAAGTAAGAGTTCTGGAAATTTCGAGACAAAATAGAAGAATTGCTCTTGGTGTAAAGCAGGTAAGGGAAGATCCATGGCCCCTTATTGAGAAAACTTATACAGAGGGTGCTATAGTAGAAGGTGAAGTATTTAAAATCACTGACAAACTTATTGTTGTAAAGTTGGAATATGGTTTAGAAGGAATCGTTCCATTGAGTCAAATGCCCAAGCAGGATAGAAAAAACGTTGCCGAAAAAGTTAAAATCGGCGAAAAGATGCAATTAAAAGTCATAGAGGTTAATAGAACTGAAAAGAAGCTGGTATTGTCTCGCGAACAAGCAATTTCTAAAAAACCCAGGTCAGATGCCGAAGCGTACATGATGAAACAAAAAAAGACTACTGGTAAATTAGAGATTCCAGAAGTAATTATAGAAAAGATAGCTGAATCAGAAAAAGAGGTGAAATCTAAGGCTAAGAAAGCTGCAAAAAAGAAGGAAAAGCCGAAAGAAGCTGAAAAAAGTGAACTGAAAGTATCCCCCATAAAATCTGTCAAGGAAAGGAAAGCGACAAAACCCAGGAAGGAAACTGCTGCTAAAAAATCTGAAGAAGAGAAAAAAGTCAGAGATAAATCACGACAAGCTGTAAAAAAAGAGGTAAAGAGAATTACAAAAAAGGAAGTGAAGCCGGGGAAAGTTGAAAAAGGAGAAGAAAAAGTATCAACGGAAAAAACTGAGAAAGGAAAGAAAGTAACCAGACCGAAGAAAAAAACCACAACTAAAATGGTTGAAAAAGAGAAAAATATTGAAGAGGAAATTCAGCCGACTGTAGAAAAAGAAATCAAGAAGACTGAGAAAAAACAGATCGTAAGCGTACAGCGAAAGTGATTAAATCTAAAAGTGATAGTTCTTCCAGGGGAAAAAGTAAAGTTTCTAAACCTGGCTTGAAAAAAGATTCGGGTACTAAGAAAAAGTAGTAAATTAAATGTATAAGCTAAATTAGTTATGGTATAAGGGCTTGGATATTCTAGGCCCTTTTATTATCTTCGCATCTATGATGAAAAAGGCAATACGCAAAAAGGATTTATTTTACCAATTAAGTAAAATTCTAAAAAACTGGATTTTCAATGATACTAAAACAAAAATTGGGATTTTTGCACTTACCATACTCATTTGGTTTTTCACGGTCTTAGGTAATAAATATACTTATACCTTTAATGTTTTTCTTGACGTTCGAAATATTATGCAGGATAAAACACTTAAAGAGAAAATTCCTGAAAAAATCCAGGCAAATTTTTCCGGTAAAGGTATAGATATGCTTTATCTATTAATGTCAAACAGGTCCTCCTTTAAATTTGTTCTTGATCTTCAGAATATTAGATGGTTTTATGATTTTCAACTAAATGAATATTTCTCTAACAACCCGGAGAAGATTATCATTCCCCGTACTGCAGATGTGGAATTTGATCAAATTATATGGCCTGATACCATCCATGTCGAACTTGATAAATTTAGTGCAGTTAGAGTGCCTGTCATTCCACAGTTGAATATTGAGCCAGTCCCCGGTTATATTGTTGTTGATTGTCCTCAGTTATCTCCTGATAGTGTAGTTATTAGTGGACCAAGAACTTATATTAGAAAATATAAGCAAATAAAAACTGAAGAGTATACCCAAACGAATCTGTCGACTCAGCTCAAGATAAAACTCAAATTAAAAGTATCTGATAATGATAATATAACTATTTCCCCAAATAGTATTGAGCTGACTCAAAAAGTTGAACAGATTGGTGAAAAAACTATATATAACATTCCGATAGATATTATCGAAGTTCCCAAAGGTATTAATGTTGAATTAAGCCCAACCAGTATTTCATTAACAGTTTCTTCAGGAGTTAGTTTACTTAAGAATTTGAATCCGAATGATATTAAGGTATATTTTAATTTTTCAAAAAGCTGGAAACCTGACGAATCTATATATATTCCATCAGTTTCTTTACCGAAGGGAGTGATTGCCTGGAGCAATATGACTCCCAGAAAAATTGAAGTGCATGTAATTCGTGAAAGGACACGTTAAATGATTGTATTAGGTATAGAAACCTCCTGTGATGAAACTTCAGTAGCAATTCTTAAAGACAATGATGTATTAGCGAATTTAATATCTTCACAGCTTCTTCATCAGGAATATGGAGGTGTTGTGCCGGAATTTGCCTCAAGAGAGCATATGCGTCTTCTTCCTCGTCTCACGCAAAAAGCTCTGGATCAAACTTCATTAAGATTGAATAATATTGATGCTATAGCTGTTACAAGGGGACCTGGATTAATGGGGGCACTTCTTGTTGGGTTGAGTTTTGCTAAGGGATTGTCTTATGCATTGAATAAACCTTTATTGGCTGTGAACCATATAGAAGGCCATATTATAGCAAATTTTTTATCTCGAGATGCTGAATTTAATTTTCCATTTCTCTGTTTGCTTGTTTCAGGAGGTCATACTCAGATTGTATATGTTAAAGATTTCGGGGATTATGATATTCTTGGAAGAAGTGTTGATGATGCAGCAGGAGAAGCATTTGATAAAGCGGCGAGAATATTAGGCCTTGGCTATCCAGGTGGACCTGCGATTGATGAATTATCAAGGGGGGGTGATCCGACGTTTCATTATTTTCCAAGGGCAAAAGTAAAAAGTTCTAAGTCTGATTTTAGTTTTAGTGGTTTAAAAACATCAATACTTTACCTTGTTAAGAAAAAAGGGCGGAAATGGACGGAGGAGCATCTTTCAGATTTGTGTACTTCTTATCAGGAGGCTATTGTTGATATATTGAAGACAAACACTTTTCTGGTAGCCAGGGAAAATAATGTAGATACTCTTGTGCTCGCAGGTGGGGTGGCAGCAAATTCCAGGCTAAGATATGTATTTTCTAAAGAAGCAAAGAATCTTGGTATAAGAGTATTTTTCCCCTCTTCGGAATATTGTACTGATAATGCAGCAATGATTGCTCGGACAGGTTTAGAGATGTTAAAGCGCAAGATAACTTCACCCCTGAACATTTCTGCCGTACCGAATCTACCATTGTCACATTTTTAATGACTGACTTTTCAATACAATTTCAAAATTTAAGTATATGGCTATTTGTTACACTTATAGCACTTGGTATTATTATTTTTTTTACTTTTCGTACCCCTAAAAAAATTATATCCAGTAAAGATAAAATTTTTTTAATGGTTTTGAGAACATTAGTGTTTTTACTGATAACGTTTCTTTTTCTCAAACCGGTTTTGCATTGGACAAGATTGAAAAGTCTTTCTCCTAAGCTGTTGGTTTGGATAGATAATTCTCTAAGTATGACAGTGCATAAAGATTTTTCTCCAGAATCATTAATAGAATCTATGAAAGATATAAATGCAGACTTGAAAAAGGAGGGTGTAGATTTAATTTATGAGATTTTTAGTGATAATATTAACAAGGAGACTCATTTATTAGATAGAATTGTTTTCGATGGATTGAGTACAGATATATCTCACGTTATAAAAGAATCCAAATCAAAACACATCGATGAAAATGTAATTGCGGCAATTTTAATATCAGATGGCGTAGTTACGAAAGGTGAAGACCCCAGCCTTATGGAACTGAATTTACCTTTCCCAGTATTTACTATCGGTGTTGGTGATAGTTCACCTACAATGGATCCATCAATATCTCAAATGAAATTGCCTGAGTTCGCTAAAGTTGGAGATTCAGTTGAAATTCGTGCTGAAGTTGTTCCTCTTGGAAATGATAAACCTTTGGGAGTAATTCTTAAAGAGGATGGTAGGATTATTCAAAAAAGGATGGTCGAAGCTCAACGGCAAGCTTTTAAAAGAGAGGTGATTTTTCATATTGTACCAAATGAAGTGGGTGTGAAAAGATACGAAATTGAAATAGAGAGAACTAATGATACAAATCCATATAATAATATTCGGATGGGATTGTTAAGAGTACATTCTGCAAAAACTAACATTGTGGTTTTGAATGCCAGAGCAGGCTTTGAATCAAGGTTTTTAAATAGATGTTTGAAAGAAATTGAAAATGTCAAAGTTTTTAATATTGTAGAGACATCTTCAGGTTGGTTTCCGCTTTCCCTATCTTCTATTACAAGAGAAAAATGGGATGTGGTTGTTCTTTTAGGTTTTCCCTCAAATGGAACAGATTTGAATGAGATACTGGCTATTAAACGAAAGATTGAAAGTGAATCGGTACCTTTGCTGATTGTTTACAATCGAATGCTCTCTCTGGAGAAAGTAAATACTTTAGTCGGTGAAACAATTATTAAGGGAAGGATTAACGATAGGTCGAAAGAGACGGTTTTAGTCCAATTAACTTCAAAAGGAGAAAATCATCCTGTAATCCGAGATGTTCTTTTGGGTTATAACGCAGTAAATTTATGGAGTTCACTTCCTCCAATCGGATGGTGTTTTAAGGACTTACAACTTAACAATGGATTTATACCTATAATAACAACTGCGGATATATCAGAGCTCCCTGTGATTGCTGTAAGGGAGTTTAGTGGGAAACGAATGGCTATATGTTTGGGAACGGATTTTTGGAGATGGCACTTTATGACTCAGGGAAGTAATGAGGTCGATTTATACACTAAGACCTTTACTGGTTTAGTTAAGTGGTTGGCAGATACTCTAAGTACGTCAAATATTCAAATTACACTAAATAAATCCGTTTATCTGTCAGGTGAACAGGCAGAAATTTCGGGATTAGTTTTTGATGTTCAGGGAAATGTAGTTCCGTCTGCAGTACTTAACGGTATAGCTGTAAATGAGAATGGTGATGAACAACCATTTGCTGTACAATGGGATGGTAATCAGTTTAAGGGAGAAGTTCCACTCAGATTAAAAGGTGATTACAGGATTAGATTAACTGCACAATTTGGCGATAACAAAATAGGTAGTACAGAGCTAAAATTAACAGTTGTTGATCAACCGATTGAGTTGTCAAACGTTATGCAAAAAGCTGATGTTCTCAGGTCTATTTCTTATAAAACAGGTGGCAAGAAAATCAATATTGATGATCTCAAGTCTGTATTAAGTTTTATTAGTGTCAAGAAAAAAGAGATAGAAGAAAAGCACGAGCTCAAGTTGTGGCGCTGGTATGGTTCTTTTATGTTGATTGTTAGTTTGCTTTTTATTGAATGGATAGTAAGAAGGATAAATGGGTATCAGTAAAAATTACTTGCAATTTTAACTCGTAATAACCTAATTTCCAGCGTGCTGACAACTAAAGTAAATAAGAGGTATAAATCGCAAAATTGATAGTTTAAAAAGTTGTTGCACGCTCTATTCACCCTTCAAACATACTTAATTATCTTTTAGGAGGATATTTATATGGAAAAAATAGCAATGATAGGTGTAGGATATGTTGGATTAGTAGCTGGAACAGGATTAGCTGATTTTGGTAATGAAGTGATTTGCGTGGATATAGACGATGAGAAAATTAAAAAATTAAAAAATGATATTTTGCCAATTTACGAACCGGGTTTGCTTGATATAATAAGAAGGAATGTTGAAAAGGGAAGATTGAAGTTTACTACGGATTTGGATAAATCTATAAAGGATTCAGACGTTATTTTTCTGGCTGTTCCTACGCCTTCCGGTAAGAACGGTGAAGTGGACTTATCTTATGTATTTAATGTGATTGATAAGATTGCCGAAGTTATTGAAAGTTATAAAGTCATTGTTACTAAAAGTACAGTTGAGGTAGGCACAGGCGATAAAATTCGTGAACAGCTTATAGCAAAAGGTATTTCTGAAAATATGTTTGATGTTGTCTCCAATCCTGAGTTTTTACGAGAAGGGTCTGCTGTTAGAGATTTTATGCATCCTGATAGAGTTGTTATTGGAACAGACTCTCAGAAAGCTATTAATATTATGAAAGAGATATATCGTCCTCTTTACCTTCTTGAAACTCCGGTTATCGCTACTGATATCCGAACCGCAGAAATGATTAAATATGCTTCTAATGCATTTTTAGCTACGAAAATATCTTTTATTAATGAGGTTGCGAATATTTGTGAACGAGTTGGTGCAAATGTGCAAGTGGTTGCAAAAGCGATGGGGCTTGATGGTCGAATATCGAGTAAATTTTTACATGCCGGTACCGGTTTTGGGGGAGCTTGTTTTCCAAAGGATACACTGGCATTGACCAAAATGGCTGAGAAAGCAGGTACAAAAGCAGCAATTGTTGAAGCCGTTATTGATGTTAATGAAAAGCAAAAAAAGATAGTAATTGAAAAACTGCTTAAATTTGTGCCTGATTTAAAGGGGAAAACTATTGGTATTTTAGGTCTGGCTTTCAAACCAAATACCGATGATGTCAGGGATGCACCGGCATTAACGGTAATTAAAGAAATCCTCTCCTTGGGCGGGCAAATCAAAGCTTATGATCCTGAGGCAATGAACGAAATGAGAAAACACTATCCGGAAATCACTTATGTTGCATCGAGTGAAGATGCTGTTAAGAATGTGGATGCAATGATTATATTGACAGAATGGAATGAATTTAGAAATATGAATCTGGGTTACATTAAATCTACCATGAAGAATCCTGTAATGATTGATTCGCGGAACATTTACGATCCGCAAGTAGTTATTCGAGAAGGTTTTCAGTATGATTGTATTGGACGTTATATCAAGGAAATCGGTACTAATTCGATAGATATTAGTGAAAGAAATTAATTAAAATTAATAGTCATTCATTGCTTCGCTCATGTTATTTGTTGTTAACTTTTTCCGAGTTAGAAGATGAAATTGTCTCAAGGGGACTCCTTTCGGAGGAAGAATTAAATATTTATCAAATGTCAATGGAAATTGGGGAAAAAATATGGAGTATTGTAATTAAATGGGACTATTTTTCTAATGATACTATTGGGAAACAATTGGTTAGAGCAGTAGATTCAGTAGCAGCAAATATAAGTGAGGGCTTCGGAAGATATCATTTTAAAGAGAAGAAGAATTTTTGTTATTATTCAAGAGGTTCGTTGTTTGAAACAAAGACATGGTTGCTTAAAGCATATAATCGTAAGTTGTTAAATGATAATGATTTTCAAAAATTCCAAAGAGAAATTGAAATTTTAGGAGTAAAATTAAATAATTATATAAATTCTATCGGCAAAACTATAAATTACTATAAATGACTATACAATAACAATCTAATAACCACTGAATGACTAATGAATAACAACCAAATGGTGCTAAATATAATAGAGGGAACTAATGAGTAGAAGTGTCTATCTTGTCACCGGCGGCGCCGGATTTATCGGCAGCAATTATATTCATTATCTTTTTGAAAAATATGATGACATTGTGATAGTCAATCTCGATAAACTCACTTATGCCGGCAACCCGGAAAATTTACGTGACCTGAAAGACAACCCGGACTATGTGTTCATCAAGGGCGATATCTGTGATTCAAAGATTGTAAACCAAATCTTTGAGAAATATAAACCCGATTATCTGGTCAATTTTGCCGCGGAAAGCCATGTTGACCGCAGTATCGGCAACCCGGAAGATTTTATCCGTACCGATATGTATGGTGTCTATGTTCTTCTGGAAACCTCGAAGGAGTTCAGAATCGAGCGGTTTATCCAGATCAGTACGGATGAAGTTTACGGTTCGATTGACAAGGGGTCATTTACCGAGGAGTCGCCGTTGATGCCGAGTAATCCCTATTCTGCCAGCAAATCGGGTGGTGATCGGTTAGCATACTCCTATTTTGCCACATATGGGTTGCCTGTAATTATAACCAGAGCATCTAATAATTACGGACCTTATCAATACCCGGAAAAGTTAATACCACTTTTTGTTACAAATGCGCTAGAAGATAAACAACTTCCGCTATATGGCGATGGGAAAAATATTCGGGATTGGTTATATGTACAGGATCATTGTAAAGCAATTGAGTATGTACTAAAAAACGGGAAAGTTGGAGAAGTCTATAACATTGCCGGCGGGAGCGAACAGGAAAATATTGAGATTACGAAGCTGATACTGAACATTCTCGGCAAGCCAAAAGATCTCATCCGGTATGTTCAAGATCGCCTCGGTCATGACCGGCGCTATTCACTGAATGCCGGAAAACTGTATGAATTAGGCTGGAAACAGGCGTATAAATTCGAGGATGCGCTTCGATATACCGTCCAATGGTATGTTGAGAATACGAATTGGTGGAAACCGCTGAAGAGCGGCGAGTACTTGGAGTTTTATAAGAAACATTATCCCGAAGGGATGTCTTTGACATAAGATGGAATTGTGAGGCGTTAAATGAACTTATTCAAAAGAGGAGTGTTTGGGAGTTTAATAGCATTTATTTTGTTTGTTGGCATATTATATCCTCAAAATCCATATTGGTCTGCAGGTCAAAAACCAACGAAAAATGAAACTCTCGATATCAATGAGATACCCATCAAACAACCCACTGCACTTGAAAGAGCGATTGATCCGGAAAAGTATATATTGGGTCCCGGAGATGTTTTTGTGGTAAATATTTTGTCAACCGATAATATTAATTTTACCGTTACTGTTGGTCCTACCGGAGATGTGCTTATACCCGCGGTTGGAATCATGAACCTCAATGGTGAGAAATTGAGCGATGCCACAACTAAAATGATCAATTCTGTACAAAAATCCTTCCCGAATGCGAAAATTTTCATTTCTTTGATGAACATAAGAGAGTTTAAAATTCAGATAATCGGTCCGGTAGGTAAGCCGGGATATTATACAATTACTCCGGTTACTAGGTTGAATGAAATCATAGATCAGGCAAATGGATTCCGGAATTTCGCTGAAGAATTTAATATACGTATAGAAAGATCAGATGGTAGCATAAAGAAGATCAATTATCTAAAGTATATGATGGATGGTGATTTGACAAATAATCCTACGTTTATTGAAGGTGATAAGATAGTGGTTCCTTTCGGTGATCTGGATAAAGAGGGAATAATCATAAGAGGAGCAATTGACTCGATCGGATACGATATCATCGAGGAAGGGGAATCCCTCGCGAATTTTCTATTTCGACGTATAAATTTTAGACCGGAATCAGACTTACAAAGTATCATTATTACTCGTAAGGATAACAGGAAAAATACATTTCTTACTGTTTATCCTGAGAACTTTTCCAAAACTATATTAAAACCGGGTGATTCCATTGATATTCTTCGTGAGAGAGGTGTCAATGTGAATGGTTTTGTTCAAAAACCCGGTTTGTTCAATTTTTTCCCAGGATATTCCTATTTAGATTATATTAATATGGCGGGAGGAAATACGATTGAAGGTGACGTCGATAGGACAATAATAAGACATATGGATGGACAAGTGGAATCGGTAAAAAATGCGACAATTAAACGCGGAGATGTCATAATTGTACCTCGAAACAGAAAGAATATCATCTTTGGTGATTTGTCCATCCTTCAATTGCTTGTATCAGTATCGACTTTATTTCTAACTTATTACGCAGCCGTTCATTACTAAATTGATAAAAAGTTATATAAACTATAATTAAAAGGAATTACCCTT
Source organism: uncultured bacterium (assembly GCA_964441235.1). GTDB lineage: Bacteria > Fidelibacterota > UBA2242 > UBA2242 > UBA2242 > BS750m-G69. The sequence goes on from CAYTUQ010000003.1 coordinate 124,189, forward strand.
GGAAAAATATGAATTAACTCTTATAGATTATCTGAAGATTATATCGTCAAAGAAGAAGTTTATTTTTGTTTTTGTTTTCATCTGTGTGGCGTTATCTATTATCATCAGCCTATTTCTGTTACCCAAATGGTACAAAGCCACCACTATCATACTATCACCCCAATCAGTCCAATCTCCGTTAGGATCTATGGGCTTACTCAGTGACCTTGGAATGAATCCATTTCTGAAAGGTGATGAGAATGTGTTAAAATATATTGCCATCCTCAAAAGTCGAAGTCTGCATCAATCCGTTGCAGAAAAATTCAATCTGGAAAAACGATATAAATGTAAAAATATGGAGGAAACACTAAAAAAGTTTGAAAAGAACTTAGATTATAAAGTGGGCAAGGAATTTCAAGTCTCTATCGATTTTTATGATAAAGATAAATACATGGTCGCAAACATCACAAATTATATTGTGTATTGTCTCGACTCGTTAAATATATTATTATCAACAACAAATGCTCGCAATAACCGGGAATTTTTAGAATTACGTGTAAATGAAATACATGATTCATTGGAGATAACGGGACAAGAACTGGCCAACTTTATGAAAAAGAATGGGATATTAAATCTGGAGGAACAAGTAAAAGTAGGTGTTGAACAAGCCGCTTATCTGAAATCAAGAATTATACAGAAAGAAGTCGAATTTGAAGTGATTATAAGCACTGTAGGGAAAAACAATCCTAAGATTGATGAAATTAAAACCGAAATTAATGCTTTAAATAAAAAGTTTAATGAATTTACTAAAAGTGATGCTCTTGAAAATATGATTCCGAATTTTGATAAAATACCTGACTTAGAGCTCGCATTACTAAAAATGAGACGTAAGTATGAGTACTATTCGAAAGTTATGGAATTTTTAGGTCCGCAATATGAACAGCAAAAATTTGAAGAAGTAAAAAATTCACCTACTTTACAGGTGCTCGATCGAGCTATTCAACCGGTAAAAAAGGCTAAACCCAAAACAACATTTATCGCACTAAGTGCTATGATAGGTTCATTTTTATTGAGCGTCTTTTTTATCGGATTTTCTAACAAGGTAAAATATTATACGGATTTGCCTCGATAGACATAAATATCAATATCCGTTTTTAATTCATAATCAATGCTTGAAAATTATTTCATATTAATCCTACCTGCTTATACACTCATTTCCTTGTTGTTTCCTGAGTTAAATTTAGTTTTATTTTTATTTATCGGTCGGATTGCATACGAACCCAGAATGGGTTTTTTTGGTCTATATAGTCTCAACCATATAAATCTACTCATTTTGGTAATCCATATCGTATGGACAGTAAAAACGCACTCTTGCAAGCCGGATATTAAAATTCCGGAAATTGATGTATTGATTCTATTTTTAAGTTGGCTATGTCTCAACTACATCTTTCTAACTAAAAATATCGAATATGGATTCGATAAGATTTTAGTTACGATATTTGTCACATTTTTATGCGTGATATTTACATATATCCGCTACCAGTACATCGGGAATAAATCAATATTCAGGATTCTTCTTTTTCTTTGCGTCATCGGATTTTGTATGGGATCGGTCGGATTAATCGAAGTGATAACTGGCGCTGTCAAGGGACGCTTAGCGATTTTTGGTGGTGGTCCAAATGTATTTGGCAGAATTAGCGGACTGTCCAGCTTAATTCTGATAGTATTTTTCCGTCAATTTAAAGAGTACATTCCTAAATCATTATTAATTGGCACAATCATTATTTTACTCGTTGCTTTAATTAGCACTTTATCAAAAGGACCCACTTTATCATTTTTTGTTACTTTATGCTTTGTATTTTTCTTTAGCGATGTGAAGAGGAGTAAGATAAAAAATATTTTATATATTTTATCGACTTTCGGAATATTAATCGCAATGATATTTTTATTAGGGAAAGCCGAGAGGTTTTTTTTAGATCCTTTTTCCGCAATGTCATATGGAAGTTATGGAACACGAGTGGGGCAAGCCATCAGTTCATACTCAGCATTCATGGATAGTCCCATTTTCGGAGTGGGTTTAGGTGATTTTATTTTTTACAACCACACATACGATTATCCACATAATATCCTATTAGAAATTTTGGCTGAACTGGGAATATTAGGTTTAATTTTATTTTTTATTATTCTATATTATTTTTTTCAGAGCATTACCAAGTACATTAAAAACCGGTACGGTAAAAACTTAGATGTTCAAATATTAAAAGCCGGCCTGACTACCACTCTGTTCATGTTTTTCAATCAGTTGGTCAGTGGAGACTTAATGGATGCAAGAATTTTTTTCTTTCTTCTGTTCATCACTCTATTAATATCAAATAATTTGAATCAATCCTTAATTCTGACTCAACAAAATGCCTAACTCAATTCAAAAAAATATATTATTGGTATTGGCGAGCCGTTTTACCGTGATTATTGTAAGACTTGTGACAATATATTTATTGACAACCGTTCTGGGAGCTTATGGATTTGGTATTTATTCTTTTTTAATTACTATATTAGAAATTGCGGCACTGGTCGGCAGAGTAGGATTTGGTTATTCGAATGTCTTTTTCATTTCGAAATCAGAGATAGATGTCGGAAATTGTGTCGGAAATTCATTTATTGTCGCACTGATAAATGGCGTTACTATTGGCTTATTACTACTATTGTTTCCCCTAATTTTTAGAAATATGTTTAGTGATATATCAAGTATTATGATGATATGTTTCAGTTGCTCAATAGGTTTTTATATTCTTTATAACTACATCACTGATATTGTTAACGGTCTCGAGCTGTTTGATATGTATTATATTTCCTTTTCACTTTTATGGATCGTTAATGGGATTTTTATAGTTATATTTTTATTAGTGGGTATATTGAACGCTGAAACTGCATTTATTTCCTTCACTCTTGCCATCATAGTTTCGCTTTTATTGATTTTGTACTGTCTTAGGAAAAAATTGAAAATGACTATTAAAATTTCTTTTAAAGATATCTCAAAACAAATTAAATATGGATTTCCTCTCTATATAAGAGATTTTTTCAATGAGGTGAACTTTCGATTTATCTATTTGGTGATAAAACAATATTTTAATTCCTCGATATTAGGGATATACTCCCTTGCCGTTCAAGCCGCTGAAGTTTTATTATATATCCCTCGGGCAAGTTTTACGGTTCTTTTCCCAAAATTTTCTAATTATAATGGTAACAAAGTACATCTATTGAAAAAATCTCTGAGAATCTTTGCTTTAATCTTTGGCTTAATACTTGTTCTGAGCTATTTGTTTGTGCCAATTATCATTAAGAACTTTTTACCCCCGGAATTTGTTGATTCCATCATCGTATTCAGAATATTGTTGATAGGTATTTTTTGTTTAGGAATTCTGAACATCATCGAATCTTATTTATTAGGAGAATACAGACAAAAAATAACTATGCTTTCATCAGGGATTAGTGCGATCTTGTTATTAGTAGGTTCATTATTATTGGTTCCCAAAAGAGGATATATTTTTGCGGCTATCATTACTTCAATCATATACGTATTTTATTTATCACTTACTTTGATCTTATTGATCATTAATAATCAGAAGAAGAAAAATAGAATTACGATAGGAAATGGTATAAAAGTAGATTAATTATCGATACATACAATGAGAATGGTTAACGAAAATATAGAACATGAAATAATTTCAATCATTGTACCTTGCCGCAATGAAGAAAAATATATTGGCAAATGTCTTGACTCAATAATTGCCCAGGATTATCCAAAGAATAGACTGGAAATACTGGTAGTCGATGGCATGAGTGATGATAAAACTAGGGAAATTATTAAAACTTACATGAAAGAATACACTTTTATAAGATTTTTGGATAATCCCCGAAGAATAGTTTCAACGGCGCTGAACATTGGTATAAAAAGCGCTCAGGGTGAGGTAATTGTAAGAATGGACGCTCATACGGAATATGCGCCGGATTATATATCTCAATGCGTTCAGGTTCTTGAGCAAACCTGGGCGGATAATGTCGGTGGACCAGCGCGAACGAAGGCCGATAGTTATATTCAAAAGGCAGTAAGTATTGCTTATAAAACCGCTTTTGGAGTTGGAGGGGCAAAATCTCATGATGAGAATATTGAAGGATATGTTGATTCAGTATTTTATGGCTGTTGGCCCAAATCAATTTTCAAAAAAATAGGGCTTTTTGACGAAGAACTGGTTCGTAATCAAGATGACGAACTAAACTTGCGTTTGATTCGAGCAGGCGGCAAGATTTGGCAATCACCAGAAATAAAATATTGGTATTACCCGCGTGGTTCCGTTACTGCGTTATTTAACCAATATATGCAGTACGGTTACTGGAAAGTGAGGGTGATTCAAAAGCATAAAATTCCTGCAGCTATCCGCCATATTGTTCCAGGTACGTTTGTCGGTTTGCTTGCCATTCTGGCTGTGCTCTCTCCTTTTAGTCAGCTTCCTCTAAAAATATTGTTTGGGTTACTTGCTTTGTATCTGGCCGCAAATGTTGGTGCTTCCTTTCTGGCTTGTAAAGAACCTTCAAAATGGAAATATATTCCAGTTATGCCGATAATATTTTTTGCTTATCACTTTGGTTATGGATATGGCTTTCTGCGTGGAGTATTGGACTTTATTGTTATGAAAAAGCAGTCGGGTGAAACATTTGCAAAACTTAAACGCACCGAAAAGGGATAAAATAAGATGATCAGACTCTAATCAGGATGAATAGAATGGAGAATATCAGCTTATGAAACAGGAACTGGCAAAATATTTTTCCCTTGATCCATCGTATATTACCTTCTTCTGGAAAGGCAGGGTTGCCCTTTATGCAATTTTAAAAGCCATAGGTATAAAAGAAGGCGATGAAGTCATCCTTCCGGCTTTTACCTGTGTGGTGGCTGTCAATCCTATCATCTATCTGGGCGCGAAGCCAGTCTATGTCGATATTGATCCAATGACATACAACATGGATGTCTCAAAGATAAAGAGTAAGATAACAAAAAGAACAAGAGCTGTGCTGGCTCAAAATACTTTTGGTCTGGCACCTGATCTTGATAGTATATTTGATATAGCAAAAAAAAATAATTTAGTGGTCATAGAAGATTGTGCTCATGGCTTTGGCGGATACTATAAAGGAAAACCAAACGGAACAGCTGCCGATGTCTCATTTTTCAGTACCCAGTGGAACAAGCCTTTTTCTACGGGACTAGGAGGTTTTGCTGTTACTAAAAATCCTGAAATTGCTGAAAGATTAAGGGTAATGGAAAATACCTTTATAAAACCGTCTATTAAAGAAGAAATGGTTTTAAAAACTCTTCTTTTTGTAAAAGGAAGACTCAGCGCAAAGCTTTATTGGCCAGCGATCAAGACTTACCGATGGCTGAGCAAAAACAACCTTATTTTGGGGTCATCGCAAGGAGCTGAACTGGAAAGACCAGTTAAGCCAAAGGGGTTTGAAAAGGGTTTTTCCGGGACTCAGGCAAAAATTGGGAGCAAGGAGCTTGAAAGGTTTCATAAAATATTGGAACATAGAGTAAAAATAGCCTCTCTTTATAAAAAAATCCTTTTGGATATACAGATAGAGCCGCCTTATGAACCAGATTATGCGGTGCATACGTTTCTGAAATTTCCACTTTTAGTTAGAGATAGAATGGAATTCTTTGAGCTTGCTGTAAAGGAGAAAATAGAGATTGGCGATTGGTTCTTGTCTCCTATTCATCCTATTACCAAAGACTTTGAACTTTTCTGTTATCGATGGGGAGAAAATCCCATTGCTGAAAAGATTTCACAGCATATTATAAATCTTCCCACCCATTACCAGATCACCGAAGATTATACAGCTCGTATAGCACAATTTCTAAAGGAAAACAGAAATAAAATCTATAGCTCCTATGAAGATATGTTGGAATAGATGTTTATATAGTGATTTTTGCATGAAAAAAAGTAAATTCAGTACGAGTCTTAGATGATTTTACAGGAAAAAGCATAATGGGAAAAGATATAAACATTTTTCTAATTTAAATGAAGCGAGGTAAGATTGAAAATTCTAATAACAGGAAGCGGCGGATTTATTGGTTCTCATTTAACCGAAAAATGTGTTGAAATTGGGTATGAGGTTCGCGCTTTTGTCCGATATAATTCCAATAATCGGTGGGGGTGGTTAGATTCTTCTCTGTACAAAAACGATATAGAAGTAGTTTCTGGTGATATTCGGGATTACGATTTGGTGTATAATGCTCTTAAAGGGTGCGATTCTGTTTTTCATTTAGCGGCGCTTATCGGAATTCCTTATTCCTATATTTCACCGCTTGCTTATATTAGGACAAATATTGAAGGGACATATAATATACTGCAATCGGCAAAAATGCTTGGCACGGAGAATATATTAATCACTTCCACTAGTGAAACTTATGGAACTGCTCAATATATACCTATTGATGAGAAACACCCGATGGTTGGTCAATCACCTTATTCTGCTTCTAAAATTGGGGCTGATCAACTAGCTTTGAGCTATTATCGTTCATTTGATTTGCCGGTTAAGATTGTTCGTCCATTTAATACGTATGGACCAAGACAATCGGCAAGAGCGATTATTCCGACAATTATTACACAAATCTTCAATGGCAATAAAAAAATAAAATTAGGGAATTTACATCCTACAAGAGATCTTACCTTTGTTAAAGATACGGTAAATGGGTTTATTGAAATTGCAAAAAGTAATGAACTAATAGGAGAAATCACTAACATAGGTATAAATGAGGAAATTTCAATAGGAGATATAGTAAAATTGATATCGAAATTGATGAACAGCAAAATAGAAATTGAATCTGTTGAAGAGCGCGTAAGACCAGAAAATAGCGAGGTGGAACGACTTAATTGTGATAACTCAAAAATATTGTCAAAAACAAATTGGAAACCAAAGTATAATCTTAAAGCAGGGCTACTCGAAACAATTAAATGGCTGAAAAATAACATAAGTCTATATAAGCCGGAAATATACAATGTATAGTAATTTTGTACCGTTATCAGTTCCATCAATTCAAGGCAATGAATGGAAATATATTAAAGAATGCATTGATACAGAATGGGTATCTTCGACAGGGAAATATGTAGACCGGTTTGAAAAAGATATTTGTGAACTTACCGGAGCAAAAGCAGCCATTGCTTGTGTGAACGGCACAGCTGCGTTGCAAGTTTCTTTGCAGGTTATTGGGGTAAAAGCAGATGATGAAGTTATTGTTCCGACGGTAACATTTATTTCTCCTGTAAATGCTGTCCGATACCGTAATGCCTCGCCAATTTTTATGGACTGTGATCAGTACTACAATATTGATGTTGAGAAAACAATAGATTTTATTAAGACACAAACTATATTTAAAAATGACACTACTTATAACAAAAGTTCTGGTAAAAGAATACCAGCAATTATCGTAGTCCATGTATTCGGAAACGCAGTAAATATTTTTGAACTTATTGATATTTGCAGAGAAAGAAATATAAAGATTATTGAAGATGCCGCTGAAAGTATCGGCACTTACTATTGCAAAAAGCCACTTTTAAATAGATATACCGGTACCATAGGAGAAATAGGATGTTATTCTTTTAATGGTAATAAAATTATTACTACCGGTGGTGGAGGGATGATAGTTACCAATGATAGCAAATATGCTCAGAAAGCCAAATACTTAACTACTCAAGCAAAAGATGACCCTATTTACTATATTCATAATGAGGTTGGCTACAATTTCAGATTAACAAATGTTCAGGCTGCATTAGGAGTTGCTCAACTTGAGAAATTGCAGTCTTATATTGAGATAAAGAAACAAAACTATAAATTTTACAAGCAAGAAGTTGATAAAATCCTGGGTTTAAAAATTGCGGAAGTTCCTGACTATGCGAATTCGAATTATTGGTTCTATTGCCTACAGAAAGATGAATCAGAATATGGCATGAATAATGATGAACTATTGAAATTATTTAGAGAAAATAATATTCAGACTCGCCCTATTTGGCAGTTGAATCATCTTCAAAAACCTTATATCAATTTCCAGAATTATAAAATTGAAAAAGCTTTTGATTTATTAAAAAAGACATTAAATATTCCGTGCTCAGTTAATATTAAAAAAAATGAAATTGAACAAGTAATTGAGGTTCTGAAAAGTGGGACGAAATAGGAAAATAGGAATATGGATTAAATATTTTTTTGACAAGATTATAGCAATAATTGGATTGCTAATTACTTCTCCAATTTTCATTATTGTTGGATTTGTATTGAAATTGCAGGGTGAAGACATTTTTTATCTTCAAAAAAGAATTGGGCATTTAGGTCGAGAATTTAAAATATTTAAATTTACAACAATGCCCAAAGGATCTGAAAAGTTCGGTCTTATTACAACCACAAATGATCCTAGACCTACAGAATTTGGGAGATTTCTAAGAAAGACGAAAATCAATGAAATACCACAATTAATTAATGTCTTGATCGGAAACATGAGTATAATAGGACCAAGACCGTTGATAAAATCACAAATTTCAGAAAGTTTGACAGATAAAGAAATTGAAGAGTATTACAGAATGCGTCCGGGTATTACTGGTATAGGTTCTTTGTATTTTCATAATGAAGATAGATTATTAGCAGAAGTTGAAGATCCACATGCCTATTATAATGAAGTGATAACTCCTAAAAAGCAGCATTTGGAAAAGGTGTATACTGAAAGTTGGAGTCTGTTACTTGATTTAAGAATTTTTGTTTTAACCTTAGAAATTTTATTTTTAGATGCTTTAGGTATTTCAAAAAAGTCTTCATTATTAGAGGATATATTAGTAGATAGATAGGAATTGATTGTATGTATTTCAAAACTTCTATCTGTTTGGATTTGAAAATATGATGAAGTAACAAATATTTCTTGCCATGAAGTTAAAAATTATTTACATTGTTTCTAGCTAATTGTTAGGGGTAAAAAAGACTTTTATTTGCTACCAACCATAAATCTCCAATAAATTTACTAAAAAGTAATTAGAAGGTCGTAAAGGATTTTTTTTAAATCTTACACCTTCCTTTTCGTTGTAAAAGATCTAAAAACAACTTAGTTGTTGTTATAATTGCGGGGGATTGTGAACAGAAGCACTAACTGTTTCCAAAGAGTTTATTATTATTTACAATAGAAATATTATGAAAGAAATAATTGATTTTATAGATGAATTGAGATTAGTAAAAGAGCGTTTTTCATGAATCGTTTGGGAGTTTAATTCGTGATTGTTTCGCTTATATTAGTTGTATTAATAACATTTGCAATTTCGTTATTGTTAACGAAGTTAGCGAGAAAAGTTGCGATACGATTTCATATAGGAGATGAGCCAGGTCCTCGAAAAGTCCATAAAGTTTTTGTTCCGTATTTAGGCGGTGCAGCTATTCTTTTTTCGGTTGCAATTGGAACTGCTATTTCTGTTGTGCTATTGCCGAAGGTCGCGGGACCTGTACCAAAGCATTATTATGTTCTGGCATTGAGTTGCGTTTTTATTGCTTTTGTTGGATTATTTGATGATTTAAGAGATCTTCGCTTTTCAACAAAATTTTATTTTCAAGTTTTAGCAGCTATATTAGTTGTTATTGGTGGGTTGAAGTTTGATACAATTTATTTTCCATTAATTGGGACAATCCATCTTGGTGTTTTCTCGTTTATATTTACACTTTTTTGGATTGTATTTATAACAAATGCTTTAAATTTATTAGATGGTCTTGATGGATTAGCTTCCGGTGTATCAACAATCATTTTTATTACCTTTGCCATTATTTCACTACAATCTGGTAGAACTTTAGTGGCATTAATAAATATCATTTTTGTTGCTGCAAATCTTGGTTTTTTACGTTACAATTTTCATCCTGCTTCGATTTTTATGGGAGATACAGGATCGCTTTTTATTGGATTTTCCGTATCAGTAATTTCTTTGGAGGTCGGGAGGATCGGCGATACTAAGACGTTAAATTGCATAATTCCATTGACAGTAATGGCAGTTCCTGCTTTAGATACTGCCGTCTCATTTTTACGTCGAGCAAGTAAACGGATGCATCCCTTTATGGCGGATAAGGAACATATTCATCATCGGCTTATGTCTATAGGCTTTTCTCATTCTAATGCAGTAAAAGTGATTTATTTATTTAGTGTTGTAACGGGTATAATGGGTTTGTCTTTTGTATGGTTGGATGTAAAAGGTATTATCACGGTTTTATTAATTGGTATAATTTTTAGCACTTTGTTAATTAGAAGATTAGGTTATGTTGAGATTAAAAAAAACCTGATTGTTGTCGGTAATGGCAATAAAAATAGGAATGGAAAAATTAATGGGCTGCTTAATGGTGTTAACGGGAATGGCGGAAAAGAAAAAAAGTTTATACCTTTTGATACCTCACAATTTGCTCAGTCATTCTTGTTCTTTTTAAGTGATTCTTTGTTTATTACAGCAGGATTTTTAATTACATATTTCTTATGGATAGTTCCGAAATTTCCTTACTCAGAGTCTCCTTCAACTGTTCAAATTATTCTTTGGATTACATGGTCGGTAATTTATTGGATATCGCTTCTTGGTCTAAATGATCTATATCATGTAGAGTGGGATACTTCTCGAATTGATGAAATATTTACAGTTTTTAAAATAGTTGTGTTCGGTATAGTAGTTCTGTTTTTCTTGAGTTTTGAGATAAAATTTCCATTTTTGGCTTCAAGGAGAATATTCTTGCTATATGGATTTCTGCTCATAGCAGGATTAAGTCTGGGTAGACTTCTTTTAATTTCTTTTCTCAAGGGAAAAGAAATTCTTGAATTTAAAAAGCGCCCTACTCTTATTATTGGAACTTCCGAAAGAGCTATTGATGTAGTTAAAAAAATAAAGAGTGTGCCCATATTAAAATTTAGTTTACAGGGATTTATTGATGAGCACGTAAATGGGAATGTGGGTAAAAAAATACAGGGCTTACCTATTTTAGGTGGATATCAAGATATTCCAGATATAATAAAGAAAGGGAAAATAAAGGAAGTGATTATTGCAATTGATGATTCAGATCGAGATGAAATTATAGATTTAATAGCATTGTTCAGTCAATATAACGTATCAATTAAATTACTTCCTTATTTCTATAACCTGATGTCAGGGTTTCGAACAAGCCAGGTTTACGGTGTGTCTCTTATCAGGTTTTTTAGTTCAAATATGAAAACATGGGAATGGCTGTTAAAGCGATTCATTGATATAGCTATTTCCTTAATTGTTCTAATAGCCTTTTTGCCACTCTGGATTATAATAAGTGTAATCATTATTTTGGATTCTCCAGGGCCCGTTTTTTATAAACAGAAACGTATAGGGAAAAACAAAATAGAATATAATGTTATCAAGTTCCGATCAATGGTAAAGAATGCAGAAGAAGTTACAGGGCCTAAATGGGCAGAGAAGGATGATCCTCGTATTACTCGTTTTGGCAGATTTCTCAGGAAAACCGGATTGGACGAAATTCCACAGTTTGTTAATGTCATTTTTGGAGAAATGAGTATTGTAGGACCGCGACCTGAACGTCAATATTTTGTAAATGGTCTTGAGAACTCAATTCAATTTTATTCAAGAAGGTTGATTGTTAAACCTGGCATAACAGGCTGGGCTCAAATAAAGCATAAATATGATGAAACGATTGATGATGTACGAGAGAAATTGCGTTATGATCTCTATTACATTGAGAATATGTCGGTTTTACTTGATTTAAAAATTATTGTTCAGACTCTTTTAGTGGGATTAAGAAAAAAACAGCACTCAGTACGCAATTGATTCATCTTTAATTCACATAAAGAAATATTTTTCTTCCTTAAAATATAGATTGTTGATTTATTTTTATATTTTAATCTACTTTCATAAGTAAATTTTATTAATTTTACGGCAGTAAATTTATGGAGTACGAATGCTAGATATTAAAAAAATCAGATTAGAACCGGAAAAGTATAGAAAGGGACTTGAGTCTAAGAATGGAGCAAAGAATCTTGATTTGCTTCTCAAACTTGATGCTCAAAGACGAAGTTCTGTTGCAAAGGTTGATCAATTGAAAAGTTTGAGAAATAGGGTCTCTGAAGAAATTGCTGCTATTAGAAAAATGGGGAAATCTGCTGATTTTAAAATTAATGAGATGAGAAAGGTAGCAGAGAAAATTAAATCTTTGGATTCGGAAATAAATGATATAGAAGATAATATCAGAAATATAATGGTTGCTTTACCAAACATTCCTCATGAATCGGTTAAAGTCGGTTATTCACCGGAAGAGAATGAGATTTTGAGATATTGGGGCAAGAAGCCATCTTTTGATTTTGATATCAAGGACCATTTGGATATTGCCGAGTCTTTAGGTATCCTGGATTTTCACAGAGCTGCAAAAATTTCTGGAGCTGGGTTTCCTATGTATGTTGGAGCCGGTGCTAAATTGGAACGTGCTTTGATAAATTTTATGCTCGATTTTCATGTATCAAAGCATGGTTATAAAGAGATTTTTCCCCCATTCTTAACTTCCCGTGATTCTGCGTTTGGTACGGGGCAGCTTCCAAAATTGGAAGATGATATGTATGTAATAGACGGAGATGACTTGTTTTTAATCCCTACTGCAGAAGTGCCGTTAGCAAATATTCATCGCGGAGAAATTATTCCCGAAAATAAGTTGCCGATAAAATATGTAGCCTATTCTGCCTGTTTTCGTCGTGAAGCAGGCTCTTATGGCAAAGATACTCGAGGTTTATCACGCCTTCACCAGTTTAATAAAGTCGAAATGGTAAGATTTACTACTGCCGAAGATTCCTATAAACATCACGAGGAATTGCTGGCTGATGCTGAAGATATATTACAGGCATTAAATCTTCATTATCGAGTTGTCAGGTTATGTTCAGGAGACCTTAGTTTTGCAGCGGCAAAATGCTATGATCTGGAGGTATGGGCTCCTGCATCAGAAAAGTATTTTGAAGTATCAAGTGTAAGTAATTGTGAAGACTTTCAAGCCAGAAGAGCAAATATAAGATATAGAAAAACTTCTGATGGAAAGGTTGCGTTTGTTCATATATTAAATGGTTCTGGTGTAGCAACACCTCGCCTGGTAATAGCTTTGCTGGAGACTTATCAAACAGATGAGGGAAAGGTTATTATTCCTGAGGTTCTTCACCCCTATACAGGATTTAAAATTATAAAGGCACAAAAATGATTACAGAGAATGAACTTCGTCTTCAATTATGTAAGGTTGGGAAAAGGGTTTACAGCAAAGGATTTGTCGCTGCTAACGACGGTAATTTTAGCGTTCGGCTTGGCACTGACAATTATTTAATTACTCCCACAAATATTTCTAAGGGTTTTATGAACCCGGAAGATATTGTGTTATTAACGCAAGAAGGAAAACCTATTGGTAACAAAAAGCCTTCGTCAGAGTATAAAATGCACCTGGAAATTTTCAAAAACAGACAGGATGTCAATTCAATTGTACATACTCATCCACCATTTTCTACAGCATTTGGGATTACCAGGATATCAATAGAGAAGTATGTATTGCCGGAAGTAATAGCCACTTTGGGAAACATTCCGCTGATTAAATATGAAACTCCATCGACACAGGCGCTAGCTGATGTCGTCGGTAAAGCCTCAAAAAAGTATGACGCTATGCTGTTAGAAAGTCACGGTTTGGTTACTGTTGGTTCTGATTTATGGGATGCATATTATAAACATGAACGGGTTGAGCATACTTTAAAGATTCTTTATTATGCCAAAACTTTAGGTATTGTGAAAGCAATCCCACCTGAAAAAGTAAAAGAACTATTTCAAGCCTATTCAGTTTCTGATCGTATTAAAAATTTTAAATGAGGCGGGTTCGGCTCATGACGGACAATAAAAAAGGAATTTGTGTCTGCCTACGGACCTGTCTGCGTTCGTAGGACAGGTAGACGCAGGCAACTAATTCGTGGATAAAAATTTTATTAATAAAAGTACGGTGAATAATGGTCAGGAATATTTTAAGAATTTTTAATATAGCAATAATTACAATTTTATTTAGTATAGTGTGTTTGATTGTTGCACTATTTGATTGGAAAGGTCATATCCATGGGGTGTTCATCAGAATCTGGGCAAAAATTGTTCTCTTATTAATCGGGGTAAAAGTCAGTGTCAAAGGGCTGGAAAATTTGAAAAATGCTAATCCAGCGGTTATTTTGATGAATCATGAAAGCGCTCTTGATATTCCTATTATGCTTGCTGGATTACCAATAAATCAGCGTTTTATGGCAAAGAAGGAATTGTATAAAATTCCTTTATTTGGGTGGGCTCTGGCTTTGGGCGGTCATATATCAATTGATAGAAAAAATCCCAAAAAAGCTATTGAGTCTATTAATGAACATTCTAAGCGTTTAATAAAGAATAAATTAAATATAATTGTGAGTCCTGAGGGTACCCGGAGTCCCGATGGGAGAATGGGTCTATTTAAAAAAGGTGGATTTAAGCTCGCTGAGAAATATGATTTACAACTGATTCCCGTTACAATACTTGGTTCCCGCTATTATGTACCTAAGAAGAAACTTGCAGTTACTCCTGGCAAAGTTGGTTTAGTTATAGATTTACCAGTGAAAGTTTCAGATTTTTCTGATATGAGAAATTGTATGGATTCGATTCGTGAAACTATGATTCATAATAAAAATAAATACGAACGGGAAAGGACTAAAAAAACCATTGCTTAATTGTAATTTAAGTCGGGTTTTTGAAACGAGTCCGGTTTTTAGCCGGAAAGAGAAATCACTTTATTCTTGTTGGTTAAATCAATCTTTTCCACAAAAATATTTGAGGACGCTTCAAGGAATTAAGATAAGTATAATTTCTCCTGGAAAACGTAATGACCTTGAAGGACCCGATTTCTCAGATGCTTTAATTTTAATTGACGACCAATTTGTTCGAGGTAATGTCGAAATCCATTTGGAAAGTAAGGATTGGTATATCCACAAACATCATAAAGATCCAATTTATAACAGCGCGATTCTGCATGTTGTTGCAAAGGGCGATCCTAATCTGATAATTACAACACAGAACGGCAAATCTGTTCCTACTTTAATACTGTCAAATTGTGAAGAATTAGATGAGAATGAACCATCCCAATGCGAGGAATGGCAGGGGGTTAAATGGAGTGGAGTACGTGAAGTTTTGATGAATTACTATCGAATCAGGTTTCAACGTAAATGTCTATCTGTCCAATCGGATCTAATGCAAGTTGATCCTGAGCAGTATTTTTATAGAGGATTATCAGAAGTGTTAGGATATAGCAGGAATCGAGAGGCTTTTAAAAATCTTGCTGATAAACTTCCCATATCTATGGTTTATAAGATTTTAGATAGAAATAGTGATAGAGATAAATTGATAACCCTCGAAAGTTTATATTTCGGTGTAGCGGGATTTATAAATTCAGACTATCAGCGTTTTGTATCGGATTCAAAATATTTGGATGGACTTAAGAAAAAATGGAGCATTCTTAGTAAAGAATTTGGTATTGAAGTGGATAAATCTTTAAGATGGCACTTTGCAGAAAGTAGACCGGCAAATCACCCAACTTACAGGATAGCAGCTTTAGTGCAAATTATCAGCAGGATGTTTCCTGATTTTCCAGGGCAGCTTTGGATTAATCAAATGTGTTCAAAAAGTACGTTGGGTGAAGTTGTCCAATGGACAAGAGGCTATTTTCAGCAGCCTTGTGGGATGTGGAAAAATCACCCGCTTTTTGCTTTTCACCCTGCAAGATTATTGATGGGTGATGCAAGACTTATGGACCTTTGCACTAATCTTCTGTTTCCTTTTTCATGGGCTATTGGGGTAATAAAGAAAAATGATGAGATTATAACAAGGTCTAAGGAATTTTCTAGTGAAATTGCAAGAGGGGAAATTCCTGCAAGTGTTCAAAAATTGCTCTCAAGGTTGTCCATATCTTCATCGAAATTGAGTGCTAATTTTATGGTTCAGGGGTCTATAGAATTTATAAGGAGATTTTGTGATTTAAAACTATGTAAACTTTGCCCATTGGAGCAATATGCATACAAATAAAAAATTATTAAGTAGAGCAGAAGTTGGCATTGTTTTTAACTCTTTTAAGCAAGACGGTAAGAAAGTGGTTTTTACCAATGGATGCTTTGATATTTTGCATGTTGGACATATTGAACTTATAGAGAGTGCCAAATCTCTCGGTGATATATTAGTTGTAGGACTAAATTCGGACGATTCTGTAAAACGTTTGAAAGGAATTGGGCGACCAATTAACTCTGTTAGAGAGAGAGTCAGGATACTATCAGCATTGGAGTTTGTAGATTATGTTGTCATTTTTGATGAAGATACCCCTTATGAGCTGCTCCGGGAAGTTAGACCAGACATTCTAATTAAAGGAGGTGATTACTCCTTGAATGAAATAGTTGGGAGAAATATAGTTGAGTCTTATGGTGGAAAAGTAAAAGTAATCCCACTACTAAAAGGGAAATCTACAACAGATATTATCAATAAGATTATGCAGTTAGAGAAGGTAAAACACCTTGACGTATCCTCTCAAAAAAACGTGGTAAATAAATCCTAAATTCTAATATCTAAACTCTTTACCCCGTGTAATATTTTGTTTTAATATTCTTCTGTTAATTTTTTTTTACCCCGTGTAATAGTGCCTTTATTCATCTTTTATTATTTTTTCTTTACTTATTACACGGGCTGAATTTATTACACGGGTTGAACAAATTTAAAATTCAAATGTTCAAACGCTCAAAATTCGATAGATGCTGAAGTGATTATTAAATAGTTTCCCTCGATACATTTGGTCATTTGGATTTTGGGTTTTGAATTTATTTAGTATTTAGGATTTAGTGCTTAGGATTTTATATTGTTGTGGATTTGCCAACGTCAAGGTAGATTTCCGTTAGATATTGAAAGGATACCTTGACAATAAATAAAGTATAGTATAATTTCCCAACTGTTTTATAAAAATTTAATTGATTGGAATTATATGATTAATATTGAGAGACAGATAATACAGATATTATTTTTATTACTATTAATTTTCTCTCTGGGATTTTCTACAGGTAGGAATACCAATACACAACCTGATTCAACAGATTTAAATGATAGCATAGAGAACAACTCGGATGAACTTTTTGAATTACTATTTTCTGAAGCTAAATCTTACTATGTTGAGGCTTTAATTGCAGGACATTTTAAAGATACTTCCGAGGTGAAATATTGTTTTGATCGTTCATTTGAGGCTATTACGGGAATTAGTGAATTGGATACTCTTAATCCTTTGCAAAAGGATGATTTTAATAGATTTTGTGAAAAAATTACTAATGATTTTCAGACAAATTTTTCTTATTTAAATGGTGACTCCGGCGCTATTGGTGCAGCATTTATCAGGGAGGAAATTGACAAGACTGTGCTGGATACTGTCCGCATTGGTCGGGATACATTGATAGTTCTTGATGACCGTCCAGGACATCTTCCAATAGTTACTTCCAAAAAGATAGAAAGAATTATTGAATATTTTAAAGAGAAAGAGCATAAACGTTTTCAAGAATGGTTGGATAATGCCGGGTTATATCGTGAACACATGCTCCCAATTCTACGAGAATACGGATTGCCTGATGAACTGTTTTATCTCGCTTTGATTGAGAGCGGTTTTAACCCTTCAGCATATTCATATGCACATGCAGCTGGTACATGGCAGTTTATTGCGGGTACGGGAGCTCGCTATGGTTTAAAAAGAAGTTGGTGGTTAGACGAGAGACGAGATCCGATCAAATCTACTTACGCAGCGGCAAAATATCTTCGTGAACTTTATGATGAATTTGATGATTGGTTTTTGGCTCTTGCTGCATATAATTGTGGCGAATTGAGAGTATGGCGTGCAATTCGATGGGAAGGAACGCGTGATTACTGGAAGTTGAGGTCTCTGCCGCGTCAGAGTCGTAACTATATTCCAACTCTTATGGCGGGAATTAATATTGCATTAAATCCTGAAAAGTATGGTTTTAACAATAGTCCAAAAGATACATGGGAATGGGATGAGGTAGTTTTAGATAGATGTTATGAACTTGAAGATATCGCCAAAGCTTCCGGTATTTCAGCTAAAACCATCCGTGAGTATAATCCTGAATTGAGAAGATGGATGACACCTCCGGAAGTGAAGAAATATACGTTGAGAGTTCCAAAGGGAAAATCTAAAGGATTAGCTGGTAAACTCGCAAAGTTACCTGAAATCGATAAAAAGCCGCAATGGATTACCCATAGAGTTAGAAGAGGTCAGACTCTCAGCTATATTGCAAGAAAATACAGAGCAAGTATTTCATCTTTAGTGGCAGCAAACAATATAAGAAATAGAAATCAGATAAAAGTAGGGCAGAAAATTCAAATTCCTGTTAATAATTACAGCACTGCAGCTTATTCCACTTCCTCTAATAAAAATAAAATTATACATGTAGTTAAAAAAGGTGAAACGCTTAGTGAAATAGCGGAGAATTATCATGTAGGCTTAAGTAAACTTCGCTCTTGGAATAGACTCTATGGTAAACGTTTTATCTACCCGGGACAGAAGCTTCAGATATTAACAAGTAAAAAAACCTCAAATACTAAGAATATGAACTCTAAAGAAAATAAAATTATACATGTAGTTAAAAAAGGTGAAACGCTTAGTGAAATAGCGGATAATTATCATGTAGACTTAAGTAAACTTCGTTCCTGGAATAGACTATATGGTAAACACTTTATCTATCCGGGACAGAAACTTGTTATATATAAAACAACGAGTGGATAATAATGAAAAGGTCAGATAGAATAATTACTATAATCGTGGCTGCTTTTCTTATCATTTTATTTATTGTACTGTATTCTGGTATTAATGCTAAAAAAGTTCAGTATAGCAGCGATTTTAGTAAAGATCAGATAGCAGTTGTTAAACTGCGGGGAGTAATTGTTAGTCCTGATAAAATTGTAAATCAGTTAAGTAAATTCAGTAGGCGAAAAGATATAAAGGCGATTGTTCTTCGTATTGATTCTCCTGGTGGTGGTGTAGCTGCTTCACAGGAGATTTATGAAGCAGTAAAACGAGTAAGAGATTCTGGAAAACCAATTGTGGCTTCAATTGCATCAGTTGGAGCTTCAGGTGGTTATTATGTTGCACTGGGTGCTAATAGAATCATGGCTAATCCGGGAAGTATTACCGGCAGCATAGGAGTAATTGTTAATTTTCCGATGGTGGTTGATTTTTTGGATAAGATTGGAGTTGAATTTAAAACTGTAAAAAGCGGGAATTATAAAGATCTGGGTTCTCCTTATCGTGAATTTACAGATGAAGATCGTGCGAAGCTTAAAGAAGTGGTAGATAACTTATTTAATCAGTTTGTTGATGTTGTAGCTGAAGAAAGGCATTTAGATAAAAATGACTTGTTAAAATTAGCAGATGGACGTATTTTCACAGGCTCTCAGGCTGTTGAGTATAGTCTGATTGATACGTTGGGAACTTTTGAAGATGCAATCTTATTAGCTGGTAAAATGGCTGGGATTGAAGGACGTCCCAAAGTTATTTATTCAAAGCGAAAAAAAGTTTCATTAATTGATATTCTTTTTTCAGATATTGAAGAAGTTCTTTCAATTTTAACACCTATTCCATCTTTAAATTATCTTTGGAGATAAGGAGAGTTAACGATGACAAAAGCTGACATAGTTGATATTGTTTCGCATGCAACTGGTTTAACTAAAATAGATACAGGGACTGTTGTTGATGGGTTTCTGTCTACAATCGCTGATTCTTTACAAAGGGGAGAGAAAGTTGAATTCAGGGGTTTTGGAAGTTTTAATCTGAAAATAAGGAAACCTAAAAAAGCAAGAAACCCTGCTACCGGTGAAGCAGTCTATTTGACGGAAAGGGTAGTGCCTGTGTTTAAACCGTCAAAGATTTTGAAAGATAGTATCAACATTGAATTTAATTACAATAGATCAAATTAAGATCAGTAAAAGGAGTATTACAGTATGCCCTGTGGGAAAAAAAGAAAAAAAAGAAAAATTGCGACTCATCAGCGTAAAAAACGACTTAGAAGAGACCGCCATAAGAAAAAAATTAGATAGCTTAGAGAGTTAGATAAATTAAGCATGTTAAAATGATGATGTATATAATAAATTTCTTATTTTATATTCAATGTGGTGAACGTGATTATTTTGTTTCTGCTTGTTTCTAATTAAAAGTCAAATAAGACAGTAAAATGTTCAAATTATTATATCTAACCCCCTAAACTAAAAATATTTGGAGTAGTGATGATGGTGTCATTGTCACTGCTCTTTTTTTATGGAAGAACGAATATACACAGTCTCCGAGATTTCCCAGGAGATAAAACGAGTAATAGAACAGTTTATCTCCTCTGTTTGGGTAGAAGGTGAAGTTTCTAATTACTCAGTAAGCCGCATCGGTCATATATATTTTTCACTAAAAGATCAATTTTCACTAATTCATTGCGTAATATGGAAAAATGTCGCAATCTCGATACCATATCAAATTACTACCGGTATGCGTCTGTTAGTTCGTGGAAATGTTACAACTTATTCGGCGCAGTCTAAATATCAGATTAATGTTGTTGAAGTTAGAGCAGCTGGATTGGGAAGTCTTTATATGGCTTTTGAAGCTCTAAAGGAAAAGCTTAATAGTGAAGGTCTTTTTGATGATTCAAGGAAGAAAGCGATACCTAAATATCCAGCAAGAGTTGGTGTAGTTACAAGTCCGACAGGTGCTGCTATTCAGGATATTTTACAAATAAGTGAACGTCGAAACCCCTCTGTCGAGATTGTAATTTATCCTGCTCAGGTACAGGGAAAAAGTGCCTCTGATACGATTGTAAGAGGTATTGAAGTGTTTAATAAATTGGCGAATGTGGATTTTATTATCATAGGTAGAGGCGGAGGATCGCTTGAAGACCTCTGGGCTTTCAATGAGGAAAAAGTCGTTCATGCTATTGCCGCCTCAAAGTTGCCGATTGTTAGTGCTGTCGGACATGAGGTTGATTTTACACTTTCAGATTTTGCTTCGGATTTAAGAGCACCAACGCCATCGGCTGCTGCTGAGATGACAATTCCTGAAACTACGGAAATAAAAAATGGTATTTGTAGGGTAAAGAAAAACCTTAAACGGTTAATTCTTTTAAAGATCGAGAAGATTCAAAATCAGTTGGGTGATAGTAAAAGGAGGTTATTTCTAAATCGTCCTCTGGAGATAATCAAGCAGCGATTTCAGAGGCTTGACGAATTTGAGGGAAGATTAATTAATTCCATAAAACAGGCTGTACAGTCCCAGAAATTGCGGCTTGAAACTATTGTGAATACTTTTAAAGCTTTGGACCCTAAAGCGATTTTGGATAGAGGATTTGCGATAGTTTATCGCTTACCAGAAGAGTCTGTTGTAAGGTCAGTGAGGGATGTTGAAAAAGATACAAAAATTTCCGTTGAGATTTCGGATGGGTGTTTTAATGCTAAAGTATCATCCATTAAAAACGTAAAAAGTACATAAATATACTATGAGGTCGTCATGGCTAAAAAGTCATTGTCTTTAGAGAAATCTTTGCAACGTTTGGAAGAAATTTTACAAATACTTGAATCAGGAGAGATAAATTTAGAGGAGTCAATCAGACTTTTTGAAGAGGGGATGAAATTAATAGACGAATGTCAGTCTCATCTCCAGAAACTTGAAAAACGGGTTAAGATCCTTGTGGAAGAGGACAATGAAAAGTTTGTTGAAAAGGATATGCAATAATAGGTGTTAATGTGAAAATTGGATTGTATTTACGCCCTAATTTCAAATCAATGTCGGAAGTATTATCTACTTTGATTGACTTTCTTTTATCGAAAAATCAAGAAGTTATAATTCCGGATTATGTACAAAAAGATATTTTAAATAAAGATTTTCCAATCTCTTTTTACTCGCTTGATAAAATGTCGGAAGAGGTAGACGCAATGTTCAGTGTTGGCGGTGATGGGACGTTTCTTGGTGCTGCCAGATTAATGGCGAGAACGAGTAAGCCTGTATTAGGTATTCATCTTGGTGGAATGGGATTTTTAGCTGATGTTTCCATGGATAATTATAAAGAGAAGTTGAGAGCCTTTTTTGACAGAGATTACGAAATTGAGGAGAGAGATGTGCTCTCTGCTGAAGTAAAATATGAAGAACGATCATCTTCCTATTTTGCTTTTAATGATTTTGTTATTGATAAAGGGCGGCTCGTTATGACAATGATTAAAATCAAAACCTTTGTGGATGACGATTATTTCAATACTTATAGAGCGGATGGATTAATAGTATCTACTCCCACCGGTTCTACCGCCTACTCACTGTCAGCAGGGGGACCAATTGTTTGTCCTCATCTTAATGTGATAACTATTAGTCCGATTTGTCCTCACAGTCTTTCAGCACGCCCGGTTGTTATATCTGCAGATCAAAAAATACGCATTGATTGCTATGGATTTAAAAACGGAGTTTCGTTAATTGTTGATGGTCGAGAATATGTACCGCTGCATACAGCCTCTCAAGTGGAAATACAAAAAGCTAACTTTACACTCCGGATTGTCAGATTTAGAGGTGATTCATTCTTTCAGACTTTACGCACAAAAATGAACTGGGGCAGGGATATTCGCGGAAATTAATTTCTTTAGCCACGAATAACACGAAGAGACACTAAGATATTATTAACAAACCCATTTCAATTGTTAATTGAAAATTGTCAATTGTTTGAGGTCAGTGGTGAAAGTCAGAAATTAATAAAGAAACCTTCCATTATTCGCAAACCTGGAAGGTTAAAACATTTGTGACCCCCCTTAAGTACTTAACCGTGTCAGATTAAAATTTCAAACACAGTTTAATTGCATCCAGGCTGAGCTTGATCTTTTCTGAATCATATTTTATCAGTTCATTTACTATTTCGTTAATAAGTTCCTCTTTCTCTGTATTATGAATCTCAGCTCTTTCCCCAAATGGATCTATTCGTAGAAAAGAAAAGAAATCAAAAATATTTTTATTCAGAGCTTTTGCAATTTTTGACAATGTTGTAACTGATGCATTGGCTTCACCTCGTTCAACCTGTCCTAAAAATGTTAGGTGTAAATCTGCCAGGTCTGCCAGGTCTTCAATAGTGTATTTCTTCTGTTTTCGGAATATTCGAATTCTATTACCCAGCTGTAAGTAGATTTGCTTTATATGGGCACGTTTGAAAAAAAGAATCCATATTTTATCCACTTTTTCAATGACAATATCATTTTTTAAATCGCATAACTACTATGTATTTCTCTGGATATAAGCAAATAACCTTATCGAAAAGCTGTTAAAAAATCTTTTTCCCAGGAAAATATGCTAATGGTGTTGCTACCTTGATAGAGTTCGTATAGTGAAATCTTTAACCCATATTTATTACAAACCGTTAGTAATTAGTGGGTTATTGTTCCGTAAGAACAGGAATGTTGTAGTAATGCCTGCCTGTCCCGCAACTGTGGGACGCAGACAGGGATTAATGAGAAGACAAGTCTTTGAAAGGCAAATAATCGGCTTATTCTAAAAAAACAATTTGTAACCCCAAAACATATCTTAAATATTATTGAAGCAGAAAGCAAGACCCCTAGAATTATATTGTTGCTTTGTGTTCTTTGTTGCTTTGTGGTGAAAAATCAGGGTTAAGGGTTTTTTTACACCCGTGAATTGCCAATTTTTAACTCCATTCACCTGACTATTGCGAAGGACGTGATGGTGTTTTTGTTTAAAAAGATTTCTCTTGACTTTTACCCCTAAATTTAATATACAAACTATTGTTTTAAGGAAGGGAAAATTATGCAAGCTCTAAAAGCAATTTATAAGGGCAAAAACCTGGTTGAACTATTAGAAAAGGTAAACTTACCTGAAGGTGCAAAACTCACTGTAAATATTCCTGAAGAATGGGAAACAGAATTGGGGCAAGATTTAATTGAATCTTTAACAGATGCTGTTGAAGGGAAAGTGAGGATAATTAAGAGCTCAAAGGACATTTTGAGTGATTGATTACGTTTTCGTTACTACCAGAAAATTTGAAGTGCAGTTTAAGCAACTCTGTAAAAGACATAAGTCTTTGCTAGGAAAATTTGATGATTTTCTAAAAGAGTTTGATCACAAAAAAGGTAAATTCATTCCTAAAACGGGGGGTGCCCAGAAAATTAGAATGAAGCCTGAAGGTAAAGGGAAAAGAAGTGGTTATCGGGTCATTTACTTCTTCAAAATGGGAAAATCGGTCTATCTTTTGGTAATTTACAGTAAATTACAAAAAGATGATTTATCCGAATTAGAAAAGCAAAGAATTAAAAACTTAATACAAAAGCTTAAGCGTACCAACTCTTTATTATAAAAGGTGAAGGCTTTTATGGGTTTTTCTTGTACCCTTGAACTACCTAATTTGAATTCATGACCCACTGATGGTTCTTGAGAGCTGGAAGGATTTTTTATTGAGATTTTACTATAGAAAAAATCATAGACTTTTTTGACCTCCCAGAAGAAAAGGTAAATTTGATCCATTGATTTTTATAGCACACTGATTTACACAGTGAAATATTCTTCTATAAATTTTATTTGCTATTGTCATATTTTCTTATTACACAGGGTGAAGTTATTACACGGAGTGAACACGGATTTTTACCCTGTTAGATATTTTCTAATATTTTTTTGCTGATAAAATTTAGAATGATGCAAAACAATCCTAACTAAATATGATGATTTAAGATATTATCTCACAGGGTTAACGGATTAACCTATTTCTTATATTTTTATTGTTATTTTCGTCTTTAATTGCTACACAGAATATCAATTTTCAGCGCTAAAATCTTAAACACAGTTTGATAATATCTAAGTTGCGTTTGATTTTTTCCGAATCATATTTTATCAGTTCATTTACTATTTCGTTAATAAGCCCCTCTTTCTCTGTATTATGAATCTAAGCTCTTTTCCCAAATGGGTATATACGGAGAAAAGAAAAGAAATTAAAAATATTTTTATTCAGGGCTTTTGCAATTTTTGATAGGGTTGTAACGGATGCATTAGCTTCACCTCGTTCAACTTGTCCTAAAAATGTTGGATGTAAATCGGATAAGTCTGCAAGGTCTTCAATAGTGTATTTCTTCTGTTTTCGGAATATTCGTATCCTGTTACCCAACTGTGAGTGAATTTGTCTTATATAAGCACAAAAAAAGAATCCAGAGAACATAAATAATTTGCTTGATAATCACATATATTGACTCTATTTTGTATATAATTGTGGCTGAAGAAATTTCCGAAAGGAGACTCAATGATTGAGGAAAAAATTAAATTAGATGAAATTGAGGACGGTGACAAGTTGAAAAAGTTAATTGAGCTGCTTCCTACTCTTATAGAATATGCAGAGAATAAGAACAAGTTATTAGATGATAAACCCCCGGATAATAGTGAAATAATTTCGTTCGGGGTAGAGGAATAAAACCTGCCTTATTCATAAATGATATTAATTTAGTTGATTTTATAGAAAATTTTTAAAATTAATGTGTAATTCGGAGGAATAAAATGCATAATGATTTATCAAAAGACAATAGGGATTTTATTAGCGTAAATGTCCTCGAATTGCTTCGGTTCTTCGATGAAAAAGTAGAAGGCAGCCAAGGTCATGCTACTGCAATAGCACAGGTATGTGGAGAGGATTTGGGATCAAGCCTTTTTCTTCACTATATGAAATTAAATGGAATCAAGGCAGAAATATTTTCTAAAAAATGTACACCGGGTACAAAATTAAACATCGGCAAACATTTCCGCCTTTCAGGATCGGGAGGACTTACTATTAACGTGAATTCTGCTCCAAGTTTACCACGCCATTTATCACCATCTGTCAAATAAAAATAGCCACCGTTCAAGCCAAATGGGATTCCTTTCTCAGGTATAATAAGAAGCGTAGTCTGTAATCCGTTATTTTCATCAAAACCATAACTGTATCCAATTCCCAGTATAATATGTCCGCTGAGCGTAAAAGAAAAGTTAATTCGATTTCTATCTGATCCGGGAGCAGCATTCAGGATGGAGTACAACGCTGTAATAAAAATGATGGGAAAAATTTTCAAAAACGAATTTCCTAATTTAAGACAATTATTTTTGCCAAAACACAAGGTATACTGTTTAATCCTTTGATATTTCATTTTTCAATTTTTCAATTTATTTGCAAAACTACTTTTTTCCCTCAAAATGCACCCTAATGGTTAGTATATGAGCAGTTTGATAGCATTGATTATACACATTGTTAGTGTCTGCCATTCCTATCCAACTCTTGATTCACTGTATTGGTTTTTTATTTCTCTATGGAAAAATTTGCCCTTAGATTCTGAGTTTTCAAATTCATACCATAATGACTCCGGGAAATCAAAATATTGCCAAACTTCACCACTGTTAAATTCGATTTCTAAAGTTGAAGATTGTGCATCATATCCAATACTTTTAATCATAGATGATTCAACAAATTGTCTTTCCATAATTACCTCTCTTATATTTTTTGTTCTCTAATTTTTTTCACAACAGTTTTATAATTTTTATCATCTGACTTGAATTCATTATTCCAACATTCAACAAGTTTAGGGTCTTCGCTTGTAGGTCTTGGAATATTTAGTTGAACCCTAACTCTTGATGGAATTTTAATTGACTCACCGACAACAACAGCTTCACCAGTTCTTAATGATGGTAAAAGATCAATAATACTGTTTAAATTATCCGGTGCAGAAGATTTTACAATACCTTGGTCACTTGAATTAGTTAAACGTAGTGCGATTAGAGTTCCAACTTGAGCAAGAATAGTATCTGATATTTCTGATGGTCTTTGCGAAATAATTAAAGCACCAAGCCCAAATTTTCTGCCTTCTTTAAAGATTTTTTCTACAGCGCTTTTTGAATAACTATTGTTGTCATTTTTATTTAGATACGTGTGCGCTTCTTCATAAACAAGTAGTAAAGGGCGATTCTTACCAGTATACGTTTCATTCCTTCCCCAAAACATACTGTCATAAACAAAACGAGTAATCAACCCAATGGTTATATCTAATACTTCAAATGGAACACCACTTAAATCCAAGATTGTTAATCTTTCATTACTGGCAATCCATTCATTCAATAAATTATGTAAATCTTTT
>CAYTUQ010000004.1:0-80734 GCA_964441235.1 uncultured bacterium
TTTGGACTGCTAAGCGATGTTATGTAAATATATTATTGAAACGTTCTACTAGTTAATCTGGCAAAATTCCGATACTTTTTAAATCTTTTTGTTTAGTTACCCTATAACTATTTTCAGGACATAGTTTCCTAACTTTCTCAACATCTCTTTTGCTAATTGGAAAGTAACAATATTTTTTTCTTGACATTTTTACATTTATTTTTATTGCATCACAAATTAATATTTAGCAGTATACAATTATAATATTTACTGATTACAGAAATTTATGGATTCCAACATCTTCACAATACGCTTCATAAATACTCTCTAAAATTTATTTATACACATTTTAACCTTTAACAATAAAATTATCTTATCAAAAACAACCTAAATCAGATTACCTTCTTATGTTAAAAGAGACGGAGTAGAACGGTTTAATTAAGTTGTCATAAATTATTTTTTTAATGGAGTATGTTTTTTTGAGGTATTTTCGGAATAAAAAATTATATACATATGAATCCATTTTTACAACCGTTAAAAATCATATAGGTTTTTACTTGTTAATCTTATTTTTATAATAAAAATGAACAACAGACTGCCAGATGAGGATACCAAAATGACAACTTAAGATTTTTTTAATTATAAAATGCCCAATCGTTCTTTCCAACTTTCTATCTCACTAGACCAATCTACCCACTCTCCAGCAAAATTCAATTTTATATCTTTTAATACCCATTTATCATGTTGAAATGAAAGAATTAATTTATATTTACTTGAAACTGCATCTTTTTTATTTGATGCAATAATTTCAGTAAATTCAATATATCCAATATAGGGGGTTACCATAGAATTAGTTTTTTCGACATCATATGATATATCTGAAATAACAAACATTATTTTTCAATCACTCTCAATTTGCTGCTGAACTTTCTCAAGGGGTTGTGTTTCTTTTTTCCGGTCAATTACTTTAAGAATGTGATAACCAAAGCGCGTTTCAATAATATCGCTTATTTCACCAATAGGAACAGAAAAAGCTGCATCTTCAAAAGGCTTGACCATATCGCCGCGTCCAAAATCTTTATATAGTCCACCATTATTTTTAGAACCCGGGTCTTCTGAATATTCTTCTACCAGTTTAGCAAAATCTTCTCCCTGCTTTGCTCGCTCAAGAATTACTTCCATCTTTTTGCGGATTTCGATTTTAGCAGAATCGCTTTTTCCCTGTGTCATTAATAAAATATGTATCACTGAAGCGGTTTTATCTTCATTGTATAACTTTTGAATTTCTTTTTCAGTAACTTTAGTGTTTATTTTCTTATAGTATTCTTTTAGATATTCAATATGTTTTTCTATTTCAAGTACAGGATCTATTGGCTTCGTATCTTCTTTTCTGCATGATAAAATAATAAACAGAAGAATAAAAATATACCATGTTTTCGATTGAAATGTTTTCATAATACCTTCCGAATTATATAAAATTCAAATGATTTTTCATATATTAAATTTAAAACTTTTGCAATTATCGGACTACTCTTCTCCTGCGGCAAATGTATGTTAGTAAACTTTTCACTTTTCAATAGTACTTTCCAAACTCCAAAAACCTAAAATCATGCAACGGCGTTCGCCGTTAGGTGGAAGCAATGGTTAGAGAGTTAATATCATATTTATAATACCTTTTCAAATTTTTTTTCTTTTCCAATAATCTTAAACAGATCATTGTTGTTCTCAAAATCTTTAAATGCCTTATATAGATAAACTTCTCTTTTAGGTAATATGTCCCTATACATATCATAGAAATTCCTTACAAATTCATATCTAACAGCCTCACCACCTTTTACATTTTTTGAAACAAAAGGATTAATTATAATCAATTTTTTTAATTTTGCGTATCGAGCTTTAGACAAGAGCCATTTACTATAAAAATCTGTTGGAGGAAGGGAATAACCCCATATTGCTAGATTTTCTATTGATTGTATTTCGCGTACAGCAGTACTCCAAATTTGACGTATTAAAGGATAGGTGCGATACTGTTTATTCAGAATAGGAGGAACTATAAGAAGTTTCATTTCTTCATGACAATAACTACAATAATATAGGTCTAAAGGATTTAATATTGGGAAAATTTTATTATTAGCGCGACAAAGTTCATTATCACAAAATATCCAATCAATTGAACCGTGTAATTTTAGATAGAATTGTGAATTTTTATCCCATACGTTATATGGATAATTATATCCCATATTCTCAAAATAATATTCAGGTGGTGCAGTATATTTTTTGTAAAATCCGTGGTAATACATTCCTTCTCTATATTCTTTGGATAGGACATTTTCCCTACCAAGTATATCATCTAATAATAAATCCCAATTAAAAGTAAATATTGAATCATTTGGCTTTATATATCCAGGAAAAATATAATATTCTCCGCCTACTATATTTTGTATCTTATATAAAACAGATTTTATTATTGATAATATTTGGTTTTTTATGTTTAGTAAGATAGGGTTAGATGATCTTTCTAATTCAATTTCAATCGTATTTAAAATTAATTCAATATCAATATCTTCAGATTTGTCAAGAATGTTAACTCCAAAATTTTCAATGATATATTTATGTAATTCTTCATATTGTTTCTTCACCCTTTTTGTTGTATCAGAAATTAAATGATATTCTTTGGCCTTTTTAAAAAAATCATTTATTGACGGGAATTTTCCTTTTGTATGCCCAATGGAAGCGCCCGCACCTAGTACGTAAACGGTCTTTCCTATTAATTGCATAACATTTTATCCAATTATTATATACTCTCTAACTATAGAGTGAGTGGATTGATTCCGTATAACACTCTCGCATTTTCATCAGTCACAAATCAAAATTATTTTCATTTTAATCATCTTGAGCAAGATGTCATAAACAGATCAGATTTATTGCATCCCCGATTGATTAAAATGCCTTTTTTATTCGCTATATTTATCATACTCGACTTTACCGCTATTTTATCAAAATGTATTTATACGTTTTATTAAAGGCAAGAGAAGTTTTTAGTGCGAATAAATTTCAACCTGAACTGTTAAATTAAAAATTTTCATTGACATCATGATTTTAGATCTTCTACCTCAACATCTAATACAATCTTAAGAATAAGTCGGAAAAACAAATAGTGTATAGTCATTGCATTTTATTATAGATATTTGGGCAGGGATCGTGTTTGGCATTTTACTATACATTAAACCGGAAGGTGATTATATCCCCATCTTTTACTATATAGTCCTTCCCTTCAAGCCGCAGCCGACCCGCTGTTTTCACCTTATTCATGTCGCCATGTTTCTTAAAATCGTCGTATGAGACTACTTCGGCACGGATAAACCCCTTTTCAATATCCGTGTGAATTACACCGGCGGCTTTCTGCGCACTGGTTCCCTGTTTGATTGTCCATGCGCGGCATTCATCCTTGCCGTAGGTGTAAAATGAGATCATGCCGAGAAGTTTATAGGATATCCGTATAAGCCGGCTGAGTGCTGATTCCTTAATACCGAGATCCTGTCTGAAGATTTCCGTATCCTCTTCTGAAAGTTGAGCCATTTCAGATTCAATTTTTGCAGAAATAGCTATTACCTGCGTAAAGGGAGGCGAGGTCAGAGTTTTGAGCTCCCCAATAATTGTGTTTTCTTTTCCCAGGTCATTTTCAGAGATATTGACCAGTATAATAAGTGATTTCTGAGTAAGGAACCTGAATCCTCTTATCACGCGCTCATCCTGCGGTGAAATTTCCATATTCCTGACTGGTGTGCCATCGTATAAAAGATCCCTGAACTGAAGCAACACAGACTTTTCCTTTTCCAGATCCTGGCAGTTTGTTTATTTGGCGTCCTTATCTATTTTTTCAAGTCTCTTTTCTATAATCATAAGATCAGCCAGCATTAACTCATTGTTCAGGTTCTCCGCATCATGAACGGCGTCAATAGTTTCAAGCGGGTGCATTATATTGGCACTCTCAAATTTGCGTACAACCATTAAAATGGCGTCCACACTACGAAGCTGGTCTAAAAATTCAGCGTCAATACTATCAGCGGAAATTTTTCCTCTTCTAAGGCTGCTTAAATCAAGATAATTGACTGTGGCAGGAGTGGTTTTTTGGGGTTCATATATTTTTGAAAGAAAATCTAGTCTTTGGTCCGGCACTTTAACTATTGCCTGGTTTTTCTTTTTTGTGCTACCTATTCCGATTGCCGCACTGCTTCCGGTAAGTGCAGTGAAAACATTTGTTTTTCCGCTTTGCGGCAGTCCTATTATACCTATTTTCATAATCTCCTTATTAATTCAAAAGTATTTTTAAATTTAGGTGACTTAAATGTGTAAATTTTAAATGATAAAAATTTCAAATTTGATTATCTATTTTCAATTTGTACTTGCTGCATAATATACCAATAGATACGTAAAGTCAATACCTTTAAAAACAGTATATCCGCTGGACTTTTTATAATATGTTTAGTATGACCCGTTCTGGTACGAGCTAACTCGTACCAGATGTAAGAGATATAAAAACATGCAGGAGTTGAGAATCAAGAATCAGATATGCCTGTCTGCTGTTAGGTAGGCATACCGGAACTTTTATATCCTTCAGTTTAGATTATCTCTCCTTTATGTCGAATTATCTCACCTTTAACCATATATATTACATCTTCCGCGATATTAGTTGCCATATCACCCAGGCGCTCGAGATGTCTGAATACTGAAGACAATTCGGTCAACACGTCAACATTCTCAGGGTTATTTTTAATTTCTTCCTTAATTTGTTTTCGGAGAGTTCGTCTAAAATCATCTACTTCGTCATCTGAAGTACAAACTTTTCGAGCCATGTTTGCATCTCTATTAACAAGAGCATCGATACTGCATTTTACCATACTTTGAACTTTTGCTGCCATAATAGGAAGGTCTTTTGGGAGTGTTACCTGTCCTAACTGAGAAATTTTTATCGCTCTCTTAGCAATATTCGCAGCCAGATCACCCATACGTTCGAGGTCGTTATTCATTTTAAGAACAGCGACCACAAATCTTAGATCCCCGGCAACAGGCTGATAAAGGGCAAGTATTTTCAAACACTCCTCTTCGACTTCTACCTCCATTTTGTCAATCAGTGAATCATCTTGAATGACTTTCTTAGCAAGTTCAACGTTTCTATTGATAAGTGAAGAAATGGCTTTGGCGATAGATTCTTCAACTATAGCACCTAAAGAAAGGACTCTACGTTTTAACTTTTCTGTTTCTGTTTGAAAATGTTTAGTCATGATAATTTTTCTCCTATCCAAAACGACCTGTTATATAATCTTCAGTCTGCTGCTCATTTGGGTTTGTAAAAATATCTTTTGTTAGTCCAAACTCTATAAGTTTCCCCTCATAGAAGAAAGCCGTATAATCCGATACGCGAGCAGCTTGCTGCATATTATGAGTAACAATAACAATAGTGTAGTCTTTACGCAATTCTGCAATAAGGTCTTCAATTCGTGCTGTAGAACGAGGGTCTAAAGTCGATGCAGGTTCATCCATTAAAAGTATTTCGGGATTAACAGCCAGAGCTCTTGCAATACAGAGACGCTGTTGTTGTCCGCCTGACAGAGCCAGTGCACTTTCATGTAACCTGTCTTTAACTTCATCCCATAATGCGGTTCGAATAAGACTTCGCTCAACCATCTTATTTAGTTGAGTAAGGTTTTTAATTCCATGGATTCTTGGACCATAAGCAACATTATCAAAAACAGATTTGGGGAAAGGGTTGGATTTCTGGAATACCATTCCCACATTTCGACGAAGAGTTACAACATCCACGTCTCGACTATAAATGCTTTGTCCGTCAATATATAGCAGTCCATCGGCTCTGCAGTTTGGAATGAGATCATTCATTCGATTGATAGCCCGAAGGAATGTGCTTTTACCGCATCCACTCGGACCGATGATAGCAGTTACTAAATTTTTAGTTATATCCAATGTTACTTTATTAACACCAATAGCATCACCATAAAATACAGAAAATTTCTTTGCTCTAATAATTGTCTGATTTAGAGATGAATTACTTAGATTTCTTAAATATGGCTGCAGAGATTCTTTCTTTTCTATGACACTTTTTATAGAGATATTCATTCGTATTCCCTTGAATACTTTTCCATTCTTAAGTTCTTCCTATAAGTCTTTTATTGATTCTGGCTCTTAAAATAATAGCAATGATATTTAATAAAAGCACAATTAATATAAGAGTTAAAACCATTCCATATTGTACATGACGGATTTCGTCAACAGCCTCATGTTCTGTACAGAGATTGTAAATATTCCAGGAAAGAGCGGGAGTAGGTTGTGATAAAGTTTCCCACAGCTTTAATGGTTTTCCGACACTTACAGCTGCAGTAAAAATAATAGGTGCAGTTTCACCGGCAGCGCGTCCCATACTGATAATTATTCCGGTCAGGATACCTGGAAGTGCAGCGGGGAGTATTGCTGTTAAAACTGCTCTCCAGCGACTTGCTCCGAGGCTGAGGGCTGCTTCCTTATAAGTATGTGGAACAGCTCTGATTGCTTCTTCTGATGCTCTTATAATTGTTGGCAATACGAGAATGGCAAGGGTCATTGACCCGGCAAGAACGCTTTTTGAGGTTGAAACATGAATTGTGTTGATGAAGAAAGCCAATCCAAAAAGACCAAATACAATACTTGGCACTCCAGCTAAAGTACCAATACAGGTACGTATAAGTCGGATTACCCAATTCTCTTTTGCAAATTCTGTGAGATATATTGCTGCTATGATCCCTGGTGGAATTGAAAAGAGCAATGCTCCAAAAGTTAGGTAGAAAGTCCCAAGAATTGCAGGCCATATACCGCCGAATATATTTGAATCCAGAGGAACGTCAATAAGAAACCGCCAATAGAATACAGTTTTAGGTAATAATATAGACTCAAGGTCATCTTCTAAGTAGCTGAAAATATGCTCTACGGGAGTTCCTTTGAAAATTTCAGCCCTTGGGTATTGAACCATTCGTCCAATTCCTGATGAATCGGAATAATCATATTTTTCAATAAAAAGAACATCATCGAGTTTTACAAGAGATCGGTCCCATCGGGTCTGACCATAATGATTTCTTGGGAGAATGGGTTTTGGATCCTTTGGAAAAGGTCCTAATAATATTCTTAAACGGTCTTTTAAGTCTATTAAATATTCAAGGTAAACCTCTCTATTTGAAAGATCAACCTGGTTTACTATCTCACTGTATCTTGTTACCAGGCGGAACACCTTTTGCATTGGAGTAGAATCAAAACTCTTTCTATATGGATCAGAAAGAATTTTATTAAAAATGTCTTCTATTTCCCCTTTATCAGTAGATTCTACTGCTTTAATAAATAATAAATGTAATGAACGAGATTTTCGGCGCAGCTCGGTTTGGTGTGGAACCGTAAGTTTAAGTGAAGCAAGATATTCTTTATATTCCTTATATATTTTTTTTGTTTCTTTGATGTAAGGTTCAACAATTATACCTTTCTCAAAATCAGATATAGTATCGTAAATAAACTTTCGAGCTTTTTGTGAATAAGCTATCTCCTTGGAGATTTTTTCCTTATTACCCCGTCCAAACTGATCGAATATCATCCTTCTATATTCAATAGTACCTTTGAATACAAATGCACCGATTCCTTTAAAAAAAATCGGTCCAAGTATAATTATAAGTGCAGATATTAAAAAAAAGGCTGAAAATAAATTTAGACCAGTAAAGGATTTGTCAAGAAGTTTTCGAGTTTGTAATTGCATTTTGTTTAACGAGTAATTTTTTTACTCCTTTTGATGAATTTTTCTCCAATAAGATTGCAAATGAAGGTGAATAATAATAAGCAAAGAGCAAGGGCAAAAAGTACATGATAACGGCTGGAACCAATTACCTGATCCGCTTCGCCCATATCTCCGGCAATAGTAGCAGTTAATGTCCTAATTGGTTCTAAAAAGTTAAACCAGGGATAAGGTATTTTAGCTGCGTTTCCGGATGCCATCCATACTACCATTGTTTCACCAATTGCTCTCATAATACCAAGAATAACAGCTGCGACAATACCGCCTTTTGCAGCCGGGATAACAACTTTGATTAGGGTTTCTGCACGTGTAGCGCCTAATGCATAACTTCCTTCACGTAAACTCATATTGACTGCGGTAAGAGAGTCGTCTGAAACACTCACTACTGTTGGTAATGCCATAATTCCCAGAATAATTGATACATTCAGTGCATTTGTACCACTTGATATCTGAATACCTGATATATAAGATGATAGAAACCATAGCCCTGCAAAAAGTGGTATTCCAATTATCAAGGCTGCAATAATTCGGATATACAAAGAGTTAACAGGGGAAATTTTAGAAGATAATAGACCACTTCCTATTATTGCCGTTAAGAGTATCAAAGGCGTGCATACAATCCAGCTGCTCATTGCAAGTATATTGCTCCCACTATCTTGTAACAATGGTGCAAATATAACAAGCGCAAAAAATCCATAAGCCACAGAGGGAATAGCTGCAAGTATTTCGATGACTGGTTTCATTATTTGTCTTAAAGAAAAAGAAAGAACATCGCTCAGGCATACTGCAGCTATAACCCCAATAGGAACAGAAACAATGATTGCTCCCGTGGTAACTATAGCACTACCAAAAAATAGTGAAAGCGCTCCAAATGATTGTGTATCACTTGAAGGATACCAAAGTGTACTTGTGAAAAAATCTTTAAATCCTTCTAATTTGAAAAAGGGTAGTGCATCCCGAAAAATAAATATAAAAATAAAAAGTACAGATACTACAGAAACCCCTGTTATTAAGAAAAGTAGGGAATGCCCAAAGGAACTTAATATCCTTTTTGTCATTGTACTACCTGTATTGAGCAACTGTTTACCTAAATTTCCAGGATAAATTCTACTCTCTTTCACTAAGAAATCACAGATTAGACTTAATTAATATTTCGTTATGGGTATAAAACCAATGGATTCAATTATTTCCTGTCCTTTTTCACTTAAATAAAGCGTAACAAAAGCATGAAGATGGGTACCAAGTTTAGGATATCCGTTTGTAAACATAAATAATGGACGGGCAATGGGGTATTTACCTGAGGAAACAAAGTTGTTATCAGGGTATATATTATTAATCTTAACAGCTTTTACACTTTTATCAATAAATCCCAATCCAACATAACCTATTGCAGCTTTTGTTGATTGTACACGGGTGCGAACAGCACCGTTACTTCCCACATATTCGGCATTTTGAGTAATTCTTTGCTTTTTCATAACGAGTTTTTCAAATGTTTCGTATGTCCCACTATTGGTATCACGGCTGATAATGACAATACGATTATTTGGTCCACCAACTTCCCTCCAATTTTTTATTTTACCAAGATAGATATCTCGAACTTGATCAATTGTGAGGTTTTTAACTCGATTACTTGGATGAACGATTATGGCAATACCATCAACTGCAACGACATGCGCTACCGGGAAAATTCCTTTATCGACTGCTGCCTTAAATTCTTTTTCCTTCATAAACCGAGACATATCCGCTACGTCGCAGGTACCGTTGATCAAACTCTTTGCACCATTTCCACTGCCTGATTCACTTACAGTTATATTTACTCCTGGATTCATTCGCATGTAGTATTCAGCAAATGATTTTGCGATAGGACCAACAGTTGTCGATCCATCTACTACTATCTTTGACCCAGGATTGCCGGCAGAAGCCGGATTTACCAGAAAAATACTCAAACAACACAAAACAGTAAAAACTGCTAAAATCGTAATTTTCTTCATTTTTTGTTTCTCCTCTTTTTTATTAGTTAAAATTTGAACTCAAAGTTCATTTTTATAAGCATCTCAGAATCGCTACCGTCTTGATATGATTTATAACGAATATTGGGAGCCACATGAAATCCTTTACCAGCTGAATAATCTATCCTGACAATGACATATGTATTGCCGTAATTTTCTGTCTCAGTGTTTGGATCATAGATATCTACTCTACTAAAAACAGTAAGATTATCTAATGAACTATATGCACAATAGGCAGCCATTACCTGTTGACAGTTATCAATTTCACTGCTTTTTATAACGTCGAATTCTCCGCTGATCCTTAGTCCAGATTTAGCAAAACCTCCAAAAGCAGCTATAGTCTGTGTATTTTCACCATCATACGGCTCTATAGCAACTGTTGTTCCTGCGTTAAAACCATCTTTTTTTGTCAGCTTATGTTGACCATAAAGAAGTTGTACACCGATCTTTTTTTCACTGTTATCTTCTGGATGTTTATAACCGGTGCCGTGAACATAGGTCACATGAAGGTGGAGATTATCAATTAATTCCCTTTTAAAACCTATACCCATATCGGCAGACGTTGCCATTTTCAAACGGTCCATAGGAGCCTCTTCTACAAATCTAAGACCCCAGTTCGCTTCTTCGATGTTGAAGTAGTTCATTCCCTGCTGACCAAGTGTTAAGGTTCCGATTGGGTCGATTCTCCAGTCCAGGTATGCATATTTTACATATATGTGCAGGTGTTCTTTGGAGTTGTGTTTGCTACCAATTATCTCTGTTACATAGCTATTGTCATTTTTGATTACGTCGTATGTGTAATAGGTCTCTGAAATTCGTCCGACATCCGTTGTAAACCGGAATTCGATACCAGTATCCATTTGCTTCTTATAAGTAAAGTACAATCGTGAGATATCGAATTGATTAGAGATCTCATCGTCTTTGTCGGTATCGTAGGTAAAATCAAAATAGCTTTTCCCGGAGATTGAACCATCTCCTGCAGAAACTGATGCTACCACAACGAAACTCAAAAAAATGAAAGAAATAAATTTTCTCACTTTGTACCTCCTTGATTTGGTTTAAATTCTTAACTCATCTTCATCAAACACAGGAGATGTTAGTTAGCAATTGTTATGAGATGATTAAGTAAATGTTAAAAAAATGTTAACCCAACTTTACTGCAAAACAGGAAAGACGGTAAAGATCAATGTTACGAACTTCGTATCTTATTGTTTTTAGTGAAGCGGGTTTTTGAAAACGTAATTATTAAATAGTTTGTAAGAAAAAAGCCTTACTGAAGATTTTATTGGAAAGAAGAAACAGGGAGTGCTATAATAAATTTTGAACCTTTACCGACTTCGCTTTCTACATCTACTCTTCCATTATGTGCAAGAACAATGTGCTTTACAATAGCGAGTCCTAATCCAGTTCCGCCGAGTTTTCGGCTGCGTGCTTTATCAACACGATAAAAACGCTCAAAAAGGTGGGGTAGGTGTTTTTCTTTAATTCCACAGCCATGATCAGTGACGCTAATGATTACTTCTTCTTCAGACTGAGATGCGTCGACTTGAATCGAGCTTCCTGGTTCACTATATTTAATAGCATTATCGATTATATTTACAACAGCCTGCTCGAAGAGAGGAGCATTGATATTTGCAACTATGCCTTGCTTGCATGTCAAGTCAATTTTTAAATCATTTTCTGAAGCTTTGGAAGTACAGTCTTGGATTGCAACTTCAAGTATATCCTTTATCTTGCCTTTTTCAAATACAATTTCTGATTTTTCGTCTTCTTGCTCAATTCTGGAAAGACTGAGAAGATCCTCGATAATTGCATTTAAACGGTCAACCTGTTTCGAAATAATATCAAGAAAACGTTTTGCGTTCTTCTTCTCATTGATTGTTACATCTTGAAGAGTTTCAACGAAACCTTTAATTGAAGTAATCGGTGTTCTCAACTCATGTGACACATTGGCTACAAAATTGCGTCTTATATTCTCAAGACGTTTGATTTTAGTGACATTGTTTAAAACGATAAGTGCCCCAATTTCAATACCTTCAAAACCCTTAAGCAAAGTTCCATGTGCCTGCAGAAATTGATCTCCTTTTGCATTAGGTATAACGATTTCCTCTTCTACTACCTCGCGGTTTTCTAATACTCTTTTAACAAATTTTTGAAGATCAACAATTCTCATGACTTCCTGAAGGCTACGTCCTTGAATATTGGTTGGATTGATTCCGAATAGTTCTCCGGCTGCCCGGTTTATTTTTATTATCTTCTCATTTAAATCAACCGCAATTACACTTTCGATCATACTCGATAAAAGAGCATCCTGTTCATTTCTTTGCTTTACAAGAGTCTGAATTTTTTCTCTAAGTTGAGCAGCCATCTGATTCATTGAAGCTGCAAGACTCCCCAACTCTGAGGAATTAGGAATAGGCAGATTGTAGTCCAAATCTCCGCGGGCAAAGTGTTCAGTTCCGCACTTCATTTCTTCTATCGGACGGCTTATCTGTCGAGAAATAATAAAACTAACCAGTGCAAATATAAAGGATATAATTACTCCTCCGAGAAAAATGTTTAGATATACACCCCTTAGAACCTGTTTTATTTTTGTTATTGATATAGCAGTGCGTATCATACCTTTTAATTTACCATCCTGCTCAACAGGTATAGCAAGATACATCATATTTTTTTTAAGTGTATTACTGAAACGAATTGATGTACCAACATTACTGTTTGCTATTGCATTTTTAATTTCCGGACGGTTGTAATGATTATCCATAATAGATGGATCTTCATGAGAATCGCCAATTACTTTTCCTGATGGTAAAATTATTGTAACCCGTGTTGAGGAACTCCTACCAATTTCTTTGCATAAAGAATCCAGGTATAATGCGTGTATCGGTGATATGTTTTTTGAGACCTGGTTTTTTATGATTTGTGCTCTTGCTTCAAGGTCTGTAGCGACTTGTTTGTAGTAAAATTTCTGAAGAGAAAGAGATGAGTACCAGGCAATGGCAGTTAGAGAAACTAATGTTATCAATAGATAAGTTGGATAAATTTGCCATATAAGACGTTTTTTTCTCATTTATTATTCCTTGAATCTATATCCTACACCGTGAACAGTCTCAATATATTTGCCGCCCGGTCCCAGTTTTTTTCTTAATGCCACAATGTGAACATCGACTGATCGCTCGGTAACGGGATAATCTTCTCCTTGTACATTATCAACGATTTGATAACGAGTGAACACCCACCCCGGTCGCTGAGCTAAAAATTGAAGAATGCGAAATTCTGTTCGAGTTAAATCGATACGTCTATCTTTTACCGAAACTTCATGGCGTCCTGGATTAATTAGTAAATCGTGTATTTTTATAACCCTGGATTTGTCCTGAAACTCGTTCCTTTTTATGCGGAGAACTGCCTTAACGCGTGCAAGAAGAATACGTGGACTAAAAGGCTTGGTTATATAGTCATCAGCACCCATTTCCAGTCCAGTGATAATATCAGATTCTTCACCCTTAGCGGTTAGCATTATAATAGGAATTACTTCAGTTTTTGGGTCATTTTTAAGAATTCTGCAAACGTCAATTCCATCAACTCCAGGGAGCATAAGGTCAAGTATTAATAGGTCTGGTAAATTTGATCTGGTATTAGAAAGTGCTTCCTCTCCTGAAGTTACACATGTAACAGAATATCCTTCTTTATAAAGGTTATAGCGGACAAGCTCTAAAATGTCCTCTTCATCATCTACAATGAGTATATTTCTTTTTGGCATTAAGTTTCTTTCTAAGATAAATTTTCAATCATCAGAGACATTATTAATAATCTAATGTTAAGAAAATGTTAGTATTACATAAAAATTTCATTAAAAGCATACTGCTTTTGAAATTTAGGAAACAGAATGCTTATATCAAAAGTAATGGTAAAACATACAAGAATTGAGAATCAGAAAACTGTGATTTCATCGGTATAAGAGAATTTCTTCCGGGACTGTTAATTTTTCCGTAGTGGCTGGTGATTTTCCAACTCGCTGAGAAGGATAATATCTATATCATTAATTTTTTTTAGTTGTTCATCATTGGTTATAAACACTTTTACCTTTTCTGAAATGGCTGTTGCAATCTGTATAGCATCTGGTGTTTTAATTTTATATTTTGCTCTTAAGGTTGAGGCAATATCGGAAACTTGTAGATCAACCAGAGAAAATTTAAGGTTGGGAAAGGTAAGCAAAAGGTCTCTATAATCGGAAGTTATCTGAAAATTTTCCTCCATTTTGGGTTTAACAAGTATTTCAATTAGAGTTATAATAGATGTTACGGCATGATATTTTCCGTTTTCTATATCATCGAATAATTTTTCTGTAATATTAGAGAACTTAACATTATCCTCAAGATGATAAATGAAAACCATTGTGTCAATTCCGATAATATCTCCTCTGGATATTCTTTTTACCATGATTCTCTTTCACGTTTAACATATTCTTTAGCATTTACATTTTTCCATAAATCTTTGTGAAGACCTTTTAACTTTTTTGAATAGCTATCAGGCTTTAACCTGAGCACAATCTTATCGTCAATTACCTCAATAATTAATTCGTCACCTTCGCTTATACCGACAGCATTTCGAATATTTTTGGGTATGACTATCTGACTCTTTTTTCCTACTTTTGTAGATATTAGCATCTTTTATCTCCTTTTAATTATTTCTGTATGAATATAATAAATATATCAGATTAATGCAAATAATATCCTACAAATATTGAATTAGTATCCAGTTGTTTTTTTATATAAAATATTTTTTAGTAGTATGAAAATATTGTTGTATTATTTCCAAATGCATACACTTGCAAATCCTTAACGGAAATTATAAATTACTACTGCGTCTTCGGGACAGGGTGAAAGTCTCAACCGGCGGTAAAAGTCCGCGAGTTCCGATTAACATCGGGACTGAGTCTGTGAAATTCAGGCACCGACGGTAAGAGTCCGGATGGGAGAAGATCAAAACAATGTCCCGAGAATATTGGGATTTTTTTATGACTCTACACGAGAAATGGATGAATAGAGCACTTGTCCTGGCAGAGAGGGGACGGGGATATACCAGTCCAAATCCGGTAGTTGGGGCGGTGCTTGTTAAAGATGGTACGGTCATTGGTGAGGGATATCATAAGAAATTTGGCACGCCTCACGCCGAATTAATTGCAATCGGTAAAGCAGGAAATAATGCTAAAGGTGCTACGTTATATGTAAATCTGGAACCTTGTAGCTTTCATGGTAAAACCCCACCCTGTGTTGATGCAATTATAAGTTCTAGAATTAAAGAAGTTATAATCGGAGTGATAGATCCAAATCCACAGGTAAACGGTAATGGTATAAAGATATTGGAGGACGCAGGGATTCTCGTCAAAGTTGGGATTCTCGAAAAAGAGGCTGAAACTATAAATCGTGGATTTATTAAATATATCAAGAAAAATAGACCATGGATTACTTTAAAATTGGCAATTACAGCAGATGGATTTATTGCTGACGTGACAGGAAAGAGCAAATGGATTACATCAGAACCTGCGCGTCAATTTGTGAAAAAGCAAAGGT
Organism: uncultured bacterium; assembly: GCA_964441235.1. Classification (GTDB taxonomy): domain Bacteria; phylum Fidelibacterota; class UBA2242; order UBA2242; family UBA2242; genus BS750m-G69. The sequence continues at coordinate 15,387 of CAYTUQ010000004.1, forward strand.
CTCTTTACGATGCAATAATGGTCGGAATGGGAACGGTTTTTAAAGATGATCCTTCTATGCTCCCGGAATCTAAAGATGGATTTATTCCTTATAGGGTTATTCTGGATGAAGTTTTAAAAATTCCTTATCGATTCAAACTGGTATCAGATGATTTTAGAAAAAGAACAGTTATTCTTACTTCACAAAAAAGTAAAAAGGAAAAAGTGAGACAATTGGAAAATGCTGGTATTAATATTTTAAATGTTTCCAGTGATGATTTCGGTTGGATCAAACTTCCCGATTCTTTTAGGTCTTTGGCGGAATTTGGGGTCACATCAGTCTATTGTGAAGGAGGTGGGCAGGTTGCCGGCTCGCTAGTTACTCAAAAACTTGTTGATGAATTTCAGCTATTTATATCAACAAAAATATTGGGCGAGGGTATCTCCAGTTTTGGCGGCTTTATGAAATCACTGGATGAAGCGATTAATTTGAGATGGGAAGAACCTATTAAATTAGGAAAGGATATTCTTTTAAAAGGAACAATTGTCTAATGTTTACCGGTCTTATTGAAGAAATGGGAAAAATCAAAGGGATTACTCCCAACACTAAGGGTAAAGAATTTCGTATAGAGTCAAAAAAAGTTATTAATCATCTGAATATTGGTGACAGTGTCGCTATTGATGGTGCATGCCTGACTGTAACAGCCCAAACTAAAGAATATTTTTCTGTCCAAGCGGTAGAGGAGACTCTTGTAAAAACAACTTTGAAAAACGTTAAAATTGGTAGTTCAGTTAATATTGAACGTGCTGTGCTTGCTATCGGTAGATTTGGGGGGCATTTTGTCCAGGGGCATGTTGATGGCATTGCGGAAATTGTATCATTTCAGAGAACTGGTGAAGCAGCAAAATTGAAGATTAAAATCCCTGATGCAATTGTGAAGTATATAGTTCTGAAAGGTTCGATAGCTTTAAACGGGATCAGTCTAACGGTTGCTGAGGTAAATGGTTCAATCGTTACTATAGCATTGATTCCGCTTACTCTGAAGAATACAAATCTGGGTCAGAAAAGAGTGGGTAACAGTTTGAATATTGAGGTTGACCTGTTGGCAAAATATGTTGAGAATTTTCTTAAGAGTAAGGAACAGAAAACGATTTCAGTTGAAAAAATTAAAACATGGGGATACGGGGGAAATTGACGATTTACAATTGTCAGTTTTCAATTGATAATTAATAATTAATAATGGTGTGGAAAAACCAATTTTCTGAAGCGAGTAAATATTTACAGTTGGTTTAAATAAAATAATTTAATTGAGAGAGAAAATGATATTCAATACAGTAGAAGAAGCTGCTGAGGATTTTAAACAGGGAAAATTTGTCATTATCGTTGATGATGAGAATAGGGAAAATGAAGGCGATTTTATCATTGCAGCTGAGAAAGTAACTCCTGATGATGTGAATTTTATGGTAAAATATGCCCGGGGTTTGATGTGTGTCAGCTTAACAAAAGAGAGGGCGAAAGCTCTTGACTTAAATTTGATGGTGCAGGATAATACTGCGCTTCACAATACGAGTTTTACTGTAAGTATTGACTTAAAGAAAGGTACAACGACTGGAATATCTGCATTTGACCGCGCTGCTACAGTTAAAGCACTTGCGGACCCAAAAACAAAACCGGAGGATTTTGGAAGGCCCGGTCATATTTTCCCCATCATTGCACGCTCAGGAGGAGTGTTGCGTCGTGCAGGACATACAGAGGCTTCTGTTGACCTTGCAAAAATTGCAGGATTAAAGCCAATCGGCGTTATGTGTGAAATAATGGATGAAGATGGAAATATGGCACGAGGCGAAACTTTATATAAATTGGCAGAAGAATATAAGATAAAGATAATCACCGTTGCTGATATTATCACTTATAGAAGAAGAACGGAGAAGTTCGTAGAAAAGCTGAGTGAAGCGGAACTTCCAACACGATTTGGGAAATTTCGGATTGTTATCTATCATGACAAGATAAGTGATAAAGAACATTTAGCACTTGTTATGGGCGATGTTACAACGGGTGAGCCTGTTATGGTCAGAGTGCATTCGGAATGTCTTACAGGTGATGTTTTTGGATCGTTGCGTTGTGATTGCGGCGAGCAGCTTCATAGATCAATGGAGATGGTTCAACAATGCAAGCGCGGCGTTATTCTTTATTTGCGGCAGGAGGGAAGAGGAATCGGATTAAGGCATAAAATTTCTGCTTATAAACTTCAGGATGAAGGTATGGATACCGTTGAAGCAAATGAAAAACTTGGCTTTTTACCGGATCTAAGAGATTATGGGATGGGTGCCCAGATTCTTTCTGACCTGGGTGTGAAGAAAATGAGGTTGCTGACGAACAACCCCAAAAAAATCGTCGGACTTCAGGGATTTGATCTTAAAATCGTTGAAAGAATTCCCATTGAAATTCCACCAAACCAAAATAATAAAAAGTATCTTTTAACAAAGCGTGATAAATTAGGTCATTTAATTCTTAGCAATGAACAGTGAGCAATTATCAATGAACAAATAACAAATAACAATTAACATTGAGCAATGAACAGTTGAAGATTATTTTCAATTCTAAAATTAACCCATTTCTCAAACCATTGATCATTGATAATTGAAAAAGCGAGGTGAAATATGATTAATGTACATGAAGGTGTTCTCTCTGCAGAAAAAATGAGCGTTGCAATTGTAGCAAGTCGTTTTAATGATATGATAACAAAGGAACTTTTAGAGGGTAGTCTGGATTGCCTGAAACGTCATGGTGCTACTGAAAAGGATATACATGTCTATTGGGTACCAGGAGCGTTTGAGATCCCAAGGATTGCTCGTGAAGTAGCTATTACTAAAAGATTCGACGGCGTAATCTGTCTTGGTGCAGTGATTCGTGGAGCAACGCCGCATTTTGATATGGTGGCGGCAGAAGTATCTAAGGGTGTAGCAAGAGTAGCTATTGAATCCGAAGTTCCAGTTATTTTTGGCGTGTTGACAACGGATAGTATTGAGCAGGCACTTGAACGAGCAGGTACGAAGGCTGGAAATAAAGGCTGGGATGCTGCATTAAGTATGATTGAAATGGCAAACCTTATTAGGTCGATTAAAAAGAAATAGCGTAACTGTTCATTGAGTTATGTCCCGAAGGTACTCTTTGATATACATCGGAGTTCTTCCCCAAAGAGATGCCTCCGGCACGTGACCTTCGGAGGAAAATTGGAATAATGGAATATTGGAATATCGTACTGGGGATTCATGGAGGAGTAATGGTTGTCTTCCGGAGGAATGTTGAGTGTACTCATCCATCCTCCGAAGCGGAGTCAAGAGACATTCACCCATTACTCCAACATTCCATCATTCCTTCATAAGAAATCTGTGAACGGTTACGAAATAACTTACTATAAAATTATTGATCAACTGCGTTGTGACGTCACATGTGGATTCAAAGGATGTGTAACTCCGTGCTTAAAATTGTAAACTACTACTGTAAACTGCCTGCTTATTTTTGTGCCTTAGTAACTTTATGGTTCATTCCTTCTTTACTTTTTTGCCAAAATGTTGTAGGTGAGTGGGATGGATATGCATCGACGCTTAATATAAGAGATTTATTAATCCGGGAACACTGTGTTTACGGTGCCAGCAGTGGTGGTCTTGTTCAATTCGATATAGAAAGCCAAAAGTTTGACGTTTTTGGGATAAGAGACGGTTTAACCCGAATGGATATTAAATGTATAGCAGAAGATATATTTGGCAATTTTTGGTTGGGTATGAGTTATCCTGATGGTGAGATTAACGTCTGGGATGTAGAGTCTATGACTGTTAAAGATGTTTTTAATGAGAGTGATTGGGGAGAGAAACTTTCTTCGATTTCTGATTTTACATTTTATAAGAATCAAGCATTCGCTGCATACCAGCAAAATGTTGATTGGGGAATTTTACATTTTAAAATTGAGGGGAATAAATACGAATACAAGGATTTTTATCCCAACTTCCCTTTATATTTTTCATCTATTAATTCAGTTAGTGTGTTTGATGATACAATTTGGATAGCAACGAGTTCTGGCTTACTATACTCTGAATTGAGTGATACAATTGATCTTAAGAATCCAAAAAATTGGGAAATTGTGCACTTTCTTGGGCAGAATTATGTATCCAGTATTGTAGAATATAATAGTGCTATTACAGTGAACTTTGGATTGGATATTTACAAAATTGAGGGTGATCAACCAGTATTAATAAATTACAGTTTAAATAAGAAAATTAATTCACTATCCGTAGATGTTGATGGGAATCTTATTGCCTCTACAAATAGAGGTGTTTATAAGTTGCAAGATGAGCGTTGGATACCTTTTGGTGGTGGTAATATTCTTAAAACTGTTAGTGACATTGATCGGAATTTGTGGGGATGCACACCCGGAAATGGTTTATGGAATTATAATGGTGATGGATATACTTTCTTTCTCCAAAATACGATTTTGGACAATGCGAATACTTCGCTTTTTATAGACGACAATGGAAATCTTACAACAGCAACTCTAAATGGGATAAGTTTTTTAACTGATAAAGGCTGGTATAATATAGTCAAGTCAAATTATGATAAAAATATTCACGATCATTCTAATGATGATTGGAGTTATTTTGTTGCGGATACACTTGCTTACCAGGTTTCAAGTCGTATATATTCAATTGTCAAAAGAAGCGATGGAAATTATTTTGCATCTTTGTATGGTTCTCATATAGAACAGGGGTTAAAAGGGGGGTTACTAAGATTTAATTTAAATGATTTAGAGAATTACATAGTTTATGATACAACTGATGGAGTAATAGCAGGTTCTGAAGGAAAAGGTGGTAGTGCATATTATCTTTGTCCTGCTTATATGGCTCTTGATAAAAAAGATAATTTATGGATAGCAAACCAATATGCTCAGAATGATAGTGTTATCGCAGTTCTTTCCTCTAATGATCAATGGTATCACTTTTCTATTGATGAGTCAGATAATTTTCTGAATTATCATATTACATCAATTGATTTTGATAAAGAAGGAAGGGTCTGGTTTGCCTCAGAAGTTCACGGGGGTGATTCGCCTTCTAATGGTGGATTAATTGTTCTTAATTATAATGGCACCCTGGGTGACAAATCCGACGATGAATGGTATTTAATTAATACAAGTTATGGTTTAGGAGATAAATCGGTTTTTTCAATTGTTTTTGATAAGGAAGAAGAACTCTGGATAATGAATGCTGCAGGTATTCAAAGGGCTATTATCTCCTCAAGATTTCCGGATAAGATATTTGATAGTATTGATTCCCCTGCTTTAACCAGTATCCCATTTGCAAAAGAATGTAGAATTAAGGTTGATGATATGAATAATAAATGGATCAGCACGGTAAATTCCGGTGTGAAAGTTTATACACATAATGGAGTATGGCTGCCTGAGGACGATTTTTATAGTGTAGAAGGTTTTACTACAAATAATTCAGGCTTATTAAGTAATATAATTCTTGATATTGCATTTTATCCACCGGAAGGATTAGTGTATCTTGCTACAACAAAAGGAATTTCTGTATATAAATCACCCTATGCGGTTTATGGGGATGAATATAAGGAATTAAAAATTTATCCAATGCCATTTGAGATACCTTCATCGAAGCCCCTTGTTATAGATGGATTATTACAAGGTTCCGAAGTGAAGATTACCACAATTGACGGTACTTTTATTCGTCATCTTACTATAAAAAATGGTACTGTTGTTGGTCAACAAGCTTTCTGGGATGGTAAATCTTATCATGGAAGTTATGTCAGTAGTGGAGTATATATCTGTTTAGCATATACCAGGGAAGGTGATACAACTGTTGGGAAAATTGCTGTAGTAAGAAAATAATTATACAGAGTTTCAGCAAAGTATAGATTTGAGTGAATGAGTTAAAGTTATCTGTATATTATCATTTTAATTCCTTATACATCCTATAAAATTTAAAAAATTGACCATATAATTTCATTGACGATTTCTTGGCAATCGTAAATCCCAATTTCCTATATAAATTAATCGCGTTTATATTTTCTATCTCTATATTTAAAGATAGTCTATTAGCACCGCATTGTTTTGCCTCTTTTTCAACCTTATCAATTAAACAGGTTCCTACTCCCATTCCTCTATATTTTGGGTAAACGGCTACATTGCTTATATAATATTCTTTCTCATAGACCCACCCAACTGTATTTTTAGATTTTAAAAAAGAATATATCCTTTAAAAAAAATCTACTCTCATATTTTTCAATAGAAGCAACCCGGTTTGAAGGTCTTCTCGTTTTTTTAACTGCCAGTCATATCCTAAGATCATTCCTGCTTTTTTATAACCAACTTATTCCTCTCCAGAAAAAATATTTTGAGATGATAGGGATTAAGAATCCGATGAGATTAGAAAAATATATATGATGAAGAATTAAAAATGCTAACTAGCTTATAAATAAAGGACATAGACGATTTATGTGTTTAATTAGAGTTTAAAGAAAAAGATTTCCGATTATATGATTCGTTAGAAAGCGGAGCTTTCCCATTGGGACCTCTTTTCCGAAGGTCCGAAGGTCACAACGGACTCCTTTGGAGACTCCTTCGGAGAATTCCTTCGGAACAAGGCGGGGTACGAATCGGGACCGAATAAAACCCGTAACTGAGGTTTTACCAGTTCAGTTATAAAACAATTGACATTCGTATTAAATATGTTCAAATTCCACCGGTTTTTTTAGGGGAGAGTCAATATGTCAAAAGTTTGTGAAATTTGTGGTAAAAAGCCATTATTTGGTAACAATGTAAGTCATGCTCATAATAAAACAAGACGCAGATGGGATCCTAACCTACAGAAAATACGGATTAACGATAACGGAACAATTCGTACTGTAAAAATTTGTACCTCATGTCTTAAAAAGAGCAATATTCAAAAAGCTGTTTAAGTTTCATTTGAAAACATTGAGATATGTGAGCTCCGGTGTCAGGAGCTCTTTTTTATACATATTCGAAAGCAATATATTCTTACCTGACATATTTTATTACTCGTTCATTTTTCTACGCAGATATGCAGGAATATCAAGACCGCTTGGAGAGAAATCTTCATCTGTGGTTTCTTCGAAATCGAACTTTAATGAGGATTTCGTGTCACCTTTGTCTTCGGAAAAGGTTTCCGTGAATTGATTTAATGTTACTTTTTGCGTTTCGAATTCTTCGAGATTTGCTGGGATTTCGATACCAATAATTTGTCTATTTCTTAAAACAGGCTTAGCACCAAAACCGGTAGCAATTACTGTAATCATTATTTCATCGGTTAAATTTTCATCGATTACTGCTCCAAAAATTATATCAGCATCTTTTCCAGCTTCCTCTGCAATAATTTGACATGCTTCATCTACTTCAAAAAGATTCATGTCTTCACCGCCAGTGACATTTATCAATAGACCATTTGCTCCTTTAATGCTCATGTCATCCAAAAGGGGACTGGATATTGCTTGCTGGGCAGCTAAAACAGCTCTCTCTTCTCCAGTTGCCAGCCCGGTACCCATTATTGCTTCTCCCATGTCCCTCATTATTGTTCTTATATCAGCAAAGTCTAAATTGATGATACCGTGGTGATTAATTAAGTCTGAAATTCCTTTTGTTGCTTGATAAAGAATGCTATCAGCAATTTTAAAAGCTTCTGTAATTTTTGTTTTTCTATCCACTATAGTTAGCAAACGTTGATTTGGAATTACAATAAGAGTGTCAACAGTCTCTTTTAGTTCCTGAAGTCCCTGTTCAGCACGCTTCATACGTTTAGGACCTTCAAAGTAAAATGGCTTTGTCACGATTCCTACAGTCAGACAGCCTTGTTCCTTTGCAATTTTGGCAATTAATGGAGAAGCACCAGTTCCTGTACCTCCACCCATTCCAGCTGTAATAAAAACCATATCCGCATAATTAATTGCGTTGAAAGTTGGTTTTGTGTCGGATTCCATAGCTTTACGTCCAATTTCAGTGACTGCACCAGTACCCAATCCTCGAGTTAACTCCTTACCTATTTGGATCTTTGTTGGTGCTTTGTTATTATCAAGGTCTTGAGCATCTGTATTTATTGATATAAAGTCTACTCCTGAAAGACCTGATTCAATCATTCTGTTAATGGCATTTCCGCCTCCGCCACCAACGCCAATAACCTTAAGTTTTGCGTTCTGGTTGGCAAGATCATCAAATTCGAATAACATATAAACCTCCCCAATGTTAAAGGTTACATTACATTTTCACTTAAATTTTTTATCCACGTCCGGAATTTTGGAAATGGACCTTTTGATATTTGTTGAAATTGTGATTTACTTTTTCTTTCTTCAATAGCGAATTTTAAGAGTCCTACTGAAGTTGCGAAGGATGGGCTATTTATTTCTTCGTTTAATCCTTGAAATCCCTTTGGGTAACCTATTCTTGCTGATGAGTTAAATATATTTTCAGCAAGTTGTTCGCTCCCTTTAAGAAGAGCACCTCCGCCAGTAAGAACTATGGCAAGTGTGTTTTTCAGAGAAATATCAGCCTTTCTTGCTTCTAAATAAGCTTCTCTAAAAATTTCCTCCATTCTGGGTTCAATATATTCTGCAAGTGTATCTATGGAAATCTCTCTTGGGGGACGACCTCCTAATCCTTCTATTTTGAAATTTGCTCCTTTATCTGCTAATGAGGCTATAGCACAACCGTGTTCCCGTTTTATAGATTCCGCTTTATCTAAAGGAATACGCAGTAAGTAAGCGATATCATTAGTTACGCTAAAACCTCCAAGATTTACTACTCCGGTATGGTGAACTCCACCGTCGTAATACACAATAATATCAACTGTACCACTGCCAATATCTATGAGAATTGTCCCTAATTCTTTTTCATCCTCTTCGAGAACACTATATGATGCTGCAAGTGATTGCAAAACAAATCTTTCCACCTCTAATTCAGCATTTTTTATACAGCGAGAAAGATTTGAGGCCACTATTGTACTATAGGTTGTTAAATGAACTTTTGCTTCAAGACGGCGGCCTGAGAGGTTTATAGGATTTTTAATTCCTGTTTGTTCATCAACTATAAATTCTTTAGGTATTGTGTGAAGTATTTGTCTATCAACAGGAAGAGGAACTGCTTTTGTGTGTTCAATTACTCTTTCTATATCCTCTTGTTCAATTTCACGGGCTTCACCTAACCCGGTTCTTGAGCCTTGAGAAATTGCAATTGCTCCTTTTGTATTTATACTTCGGATGTGATCACCGGTTATACTTACGTAACAGCGAGATATTGTATGACCGGACATCTTTTCAGCATCTGAAACAGCTTGAATAATAGACTTGGTTGCTTCTTCTATATTAACGACTAAACCTTTTTTTATACCTTTTGCTGGAGCGACTCCAACACCCTTAATAATAGGCTCCTGTGTTTCTTCTTCAATTTCTGCTATAAGAGCGCAGATTTTAGAGGTTCCAACATCCAGTGCTGCCAGTATGTGATTCTTTAGTTTCATTATTTTATTATGTATGTTTTTCCATTGCTATTATTTGTTTTGCCAGGCGTAGATCAATATATTGATAATCATTTAAATACCGTTTATTGTGAAGTAAGAATTGGAATTGTGCTAAAATATTTATTTTTTTTGCAATATTTTCTTTTCCTAAATAGATTGGTGTTCCGCCATTTATGGTGTATAATTTATAATTTCCATTTTCCTGGTAATGAATCTCAGAAATATTTGAATAGAGCTCCGGAGCAAAATGCATTGTTTTACTGATTAGACTTACCAATTTTAATAAATCCTTATTAGGTACTAAATGACCGGGTTCGTAAATAAGTGAATCGCTGTCGAACCCGGAAATTACCGGAAGATTATTTTCCAAATGTTTTTTTGGTAGAGGAAGTGCAATTCCTTGCTCATCAATCAAGGCTAAGTTATCATGATTTATGTAACAGATTGGTACACGTTCTTTTATCAGAATTTTAAGATGATTAGGAAAATGTTTGCTTACAATGGCGGCTTTGATGTATGGTAATTCCTCAAGTTGAGTCTGAATAGAGGAGATATCCAGATCAAGAATGTTTATTTCAGAAGAAGATCCCACGATTTCGATTATCTCCTGTGAAGTAAGAATAGAACATCCTATTATTTCAAGAGAGTCGATTTTAAATAATTCGGTGTATTCACACCAATTAATAGAACCGTAAATCACAGAAAATATTGTAAATGCAGAAAAAAGTAGTAAAAATGCGGACTTCATTTTTTTTATAAATGAATTCTTATTTTTTTTCGTAGCTTCTTTTTTTATCCACGAATTACCTGTCTGCGTCCGTTCGTAAGAATCGTACGATAGGACAGGCAGGCACGAATGTACACGAATTGTTTTTTTATAGTCCGTCATGAGCCCGTCTTTGCCGGATCTACGACCAGATCTACCGATTTTCAAATTTTTGTTCGTGTTAATTCCTCCTATGGAGCGGTGAATAATTTTTTACTAATATTTCTTTTATTTTTTTATGAACTTTCCAAACATCCCCAGCGCCCAGAGTAATTATCATATCCCCTGGTTTTGTTAGATTTTTTATTAGAGCCGGAAGTAGGTCTCTATCTTTGACAAAATAAACCTTTTTTTGCCCCAATTTTTTAGCAGCATTTGCTACTAACTTTCCGGAAATACCTTCAATGGGTTTTTCCCGAGCAGGGAAGACATCTAAAATAATAATAATATCTGCTTCTTGAAGAGATTCTCCGAATTCATTAAAAAAATCGCGTGTTCTGGTAAAAAGATGTGGCTGGAAGATTGCTATTATTCTTCTTTTCCATCCATTTTTAGCTGCTTTTAATGTAGCTTTAATTTCAGTTGGATGATGAGCATAGTCATCTACAAGCATGTAATTATCGGTTTTAGTGAGAATTTCAAATCTTCGTTGAGCTCCTCTGAATCTGCTGAGACCTGATGCAATAGTTTTAAAAGGCAAACCAAGCTCGAGTCCAAGTGTAATTGCAGATAATGCATTTTTTATATTATGAATACCAGGCACAGATAAATTGATTTTACCAATATTTTTACTATTGTATTTAACTGTAAAAGTACTATTAAATCCTTGCATATTAATATTTTCGGCACATATATCTGCATCAGAAGAAATGCCGTAAGTATTTACTCTCTTTTCCAGATCAGGAAGGATTTTGCGAACACCAGGTTCATCAATGCAGGCTGTAATTGTTCCATAAAACGGAATTGAGTTTGCAAACTGAATGAAAGCATTTTCAATATCTTTAAGGGATGAATAGCAGTCGAGGTGTTCTGCTTCAATGCTTGTAATAATAGCATGTGTTGGAGAAAGTTTTAAAAAAGATATATCAAATTCATCGGCTTCAACGATGATTATGTTGCCATTACCGGGTTTGACTGTGCTTCCTGTGTTTTTATCTACCCCACCTGCGATAATGGTAGGCTCTCTTTTTCCCTCACTGAAAATGTATCCAATCATTAAGGTAGTTGTGGTTTTACCATGTGTTCCACCAACAGCTATGCTTATTGGCTTTAATTTAATTATTTCACCCAGCATTTCTGCCCGACTTATGATTGGAATCTTTTTTTCAGAGGCAGCGATAATTTCCGGGTTATCTGATTTGACTGCTGATGAATAAACTAATGTATCACAATCACCTACATTTTCCTTATTATGACCAATGGTTATTTTAGTGCCAAGTTTTATTAATCGGTCAGTATTTGCCGACGCACGAAGATCAGAACCTGATACTTTAAATCCGCGGTTAATTAAGAATTCAGCAATCCCGCACATACCAATACCACCGATTCCAACCATGTGTATTTTTTTAATTTTCCCAAACATGTTTTTCTACAAATTTCATTATTTCGTTAATGATTAATTTAGCAGAGTCAGGATTTGCCAGAGCAGAAACTTTTTCTGACATTTCCAATAACTGTTTATTATTATTTATCAGTGATGTTAGAGTATTTTCAAGTAAGTCTGATTGAAGTTCCTTCTGAAGTATTACAATAGCTGCGCCTTCTTTTTCCAGAATACGTGCGTTTATTTCTTGATGATTACCAGCAGCAGTAGGAAGAGGAATTAGAATGGAAGGCTTTTTATAAAGACTTAATTCAGCTAGTGTCAAAGCGCCAGAACGGCTGATAACAATATCGGCAGCTGAGTAAGCAATGCCCATTTCATGGATGAAAGGCGTTATATGAGTCAAGGGATTATCTCCAAATAAGGTCTTGATATTTTCATAATCTCTTTGACCGGTTTGCCAGATGAACTGGCAATCTCTTCTTTTAAGGAAAGACTCAAGGTGTTCAATCCAGTAATAATTAATTGCATGTGAACCCTGACTGCCACCGAAAATAAATACGGTTGTTAATCCTGGATTGAGGTCAAAGAATTGAAGTGCCTGAGTTTTATCTGTTGTCTTGAGTGAAAGCCGAATAGGAATGCCATAACAAATTGTGTTATCTATATAATTTTTGGTATTTTCAAAAGATACATATATTTTTTCAGCATGTTTTGCTAATAATCTGGTAGTTACTCCGGGAAATACATTTTGTTCATGGATAAAAAAAGGGATTTTCATTAGTGAAGCTACGTAAATGGGAGGACCTGAGGTATAACCACCAGTTCCTATTGCGATTTGCGGCTTAAAACTTTTTAAGATTATTAGTGACTGGAAAAAACTTACAATTAATTTTAAAGGGAATAATAAATTCGTCAAAATGTCATGAATAGATAAACCTCGTTGAAAACCTCTAATCCATATTGTACGGAACCGATAATCTGAATTTGCTAAGATTTTAGATTCTAAACCTCGTTTAGTACCGATAAAAAGAATTTCGACTGATCCTATATTTTTAAACTTGGATTTCAGTTCTTCAATTAGAGCTATAGCAGGGAATAGGTGTCCCCCTGTGCCACCGCCAGTAAAAAGTACTCTTAATGAAGATTCTTTATTCATTATCTATGACCAGTAAAAAGGTTGTTCCTTTAATTGAGGTTGCTTTGAGATGTTTAAGATAATGCCAGTGCATGCCAGATTATATATCATGGACGAACCTCCGTAGCTGAAGAAGGGAAGGGGAAGACCCGTAACTGGAAAAATTCCACATACTACTCCGATATTAATAATAACATATAGGAACATGCTTGTAGATACTCCGATTCCCAGCAGGTTTCCAAAAATATCCGGTGCTTTAAGAGAAATTTGAATTCCTCTGATGAAGATTAAAAGAAAAAGAATTAAAAGTATCGTAATACCTATGAAACCTAATTCTTCTCCAGCAACTGAAAAAACAAAGTCAGTATGTGGGTCAGGTAAGAAAAGATTTTTTTCTACACTATCAGCAAGACCTCGTCCCCAGAAACCACCGTTGCCTAATGATATTAGTGATTGATGGATTTGATAACTGGCTCCCTGAAGGTCTTTTTCCGGACTAAATAGAGTTAAAATTCTGTTTAGTTTATATGGAGATCTAATAATCGCAATAACGGATGTTACAGTAATTAAACCAAGTAGGTAAGAAAGATGAAGTAGTTTTGTTCCACCAACTATTAATAGAGTTATTCCTAATATCGCAATTACAGCACCTGTACTGAAATCCGGTTCAATAATAACGAGTATTACAGTAATAAACATTACGACTGCAGGAGGGAGAAATCCATTTTTAAAATCATGTAATTCTTTTTGGTGTCTGTCAAGAAATGATGAGAGATAGATAATGGTAGCAAATTTTGCAAATTCTGAAGGCTGAGCATTAAACGGTCCTACAGGCATCCAACGGGCAGTTGAGTGAGCATTAGAAAATTTATGGTAAATCAGAGAGATTGCTAAAAGGATTATTCCCAATAATGCTATCCAGAAAGCAATTGATTTAAGCCGCTGGTAGTTTACTCTCAGGAAAAATGTTCCAATAATTATTCCTGTGATAATTCTTATTAAATGCCCCCGCATGTAAAAACCTGGATCATTAAATCTGGCTGCCGCGATAGCGGAGCTCGCACTGTACTGAATTACGAATCCGATACCGAGCAAGAGTATCGTCAAAATTAAGTATGGTTGATCTATTGTCTTGTTATACCTGCTGGTCATTTGATTTTTCCTTTAACAAGGGATAGAACTGTTTCTTTGAACACCTTTCCTCGATGCTCAAAGTTTTCAAACATATCAAAACTGGCACAGGCTGGTGAAAGGAGGGCAATTTCACCCGGATTAGAAAGCTTGTTCGCCAATATTGTAGCCTCTTCAAGTGAACGAGCATAATGTAAAGGGATAATTCCATTAAGCACTTTGCGAATCTTTGGAGCTGATTCACCTATTAGTATTGCTTCCTTAGTGTGACTTTTAATAGCTGGGATCAACAGGGAGAAATCTAAGTCTTTATCTTTTCCTCCCAGAATGATAATTACCGGTTTTTGGAAACTTTTTAAAGCGTATATAACGGAATCAACATTAGTAGCTTTGGAGTCATTGTAATAATCCACATCATTAATAGAAGTTATATATTCGAGACGGTGTTCAATTCCTTTAAAACGTTTTAAAACATTTCTAAGGTGATCAATGTTTATTTTGAATTTTATTGCAACAGTAAGTGCAGCCAGTATATTATAAAGATTATGTTCACCAAGTGGCAAAATATCAGAGCGATCTATCACCAGATGGGTCTCCGATAATTTTTGTCCATTATGAAGATAAATTGAATTGGCATCAGTATTGACAATATTTTGAGAATTAGAGTAAATACTGAAGGGGATATTTTGGCAGTTATCCGGTATATTCTGTGAAATCAGTGTATCATCACTGTTATAGATAAATAGATCATCTTTTTTCTGGTTTTTTGCTATTTTCATCTTTGCTGCAAAATATGATGGAATATCCTCGTATCTATCCATGTGGTCTCTTGAAATGTTGAGTATAATAGATGCTTTGGGACGGAAATGAACAATACGCTCCAATTGAAAGCTGCTGACTTCTAAAATAAATATTTTATTTTTAATGGATAATTCTTCTGTTTCAATGATTAACTTGCTAAATGGTATTCCTATGTTGCCGCCGCAGTATGGCTCATATTGAGTGTTTTTAAACATTTCATATATGAGAGTGGTAGTAGTGGTTTTCCCATTGGAACCGGTTACGGCAATTATTTCGGAAGGCTTAGAGAACCAATACGCCATTTCCAGTTCGCTGACTATCGGGATTCCTGAAGATTCGAGCTTTGTTACGACAGGTGCAGTGTTTGGAATGCCTGGACTTATAATAACAAGGTCTGCATTATTAACTTTAGAAGTATGACCTCCTAATTCTATTTCTATTCCGCTTGCTTCTAATTTTGATAATGTTTCTTTTGATAAAGCAATGTTTGCGTTATCAGATAACAAAACTTTTGCACCTTTATTTGCCAGAAGGAGGGAGGCACTAATTCCACTGCAGCCCGCACCGAGAACGGTTGCAGGTCTATTTTCAAGATTTTTTGGAATGCTATTCTGATTGATCATAATATTTTGAAACTGCTTAAGCCCAATAGTGTCAATAAAATTCCAATTATCCAGAAACGAACTACAATTTTGCTTTCATTCCAGCCCTTTATTTCAAAGTGGTGATGTAGAGGTGCCATTAGAAAAACTCTTTTTCCTGTGCCGGTTCGCTTTTTTGTCCACTTAAAATATCCAATTTGTATTAAGACAGACGCAGCTTCAGCAACAAATACTCCTCCTAAAAGTATGAATAGAAGTTCTTTTTTTAATAAAATAGCCAGAGCACCGAGCGCACCACCCATTGCTAAAGAACCTGTATCACCCATAAATACCTGAGCAGGCTTACTATTATACCACAAGAAACCAAGCATTGCTCCTGCAAAAGATAGACAGTAGACAGTAAGTTCACCAGAACCTGAAAGGTATATGGTATTCAGGTAATCACTAAAATCAATACGACCCGTCACATATCCAATTACGGCAAAAGCCAATGCTATAATTCCCATAAGTCCAGCCGCCAATCCATCCAGACCATCAGTAAGATTTACAGCATTTGTTGTACCTGTTATGACTAAAATGACAAACGGGATATAAAACCATCCGAGATTTATTTCTGTATTTTTTAAAAATGGAATAGAAGTTGAGGAGTGAAGACCGGCAAATTCAGGTGAAAAGAAAATATAAGATCCTATAATTAAACCCAGTGTTATTTGACCAACCAGCTTATATCTTGCAATGAGTCCTTTTTTGTATTTTTTTACAACTTTTAAATAATCATCAAGAAAGCCGATTCCACCCATCCAAATAGTTGTGATCAACATTATCTTAATATAAATGTTGGTTAGATCAGCCCATAGAAGTACTGGTATTAGAGCAGAAAAAAGGATGATAATACCTCCCATAGTGGGAGTTCCTTTTTTAGATAGATGTGTTTTAGGGCCATTTTCACGGATTATTTCGCCGATCTGATATTTTTTCAGAAGTCTTATGATCCATGAACCAACAATAAAACTAATAATAAGAGCAGTAATGGCTGCCATTGCAGACCTAAAAGTGATATATTGGAAAAGATTAAAACCGGAAAAGGTGTTTTTTAAGGGATATATAATATGGTAAAACAAGACGCAACTCCTTTACGATTGAAAATTGTAAATATTAAAGTGAAAAGTACAAATTTTGTGATTGATTTTCCGTGCGATTTACAGTAGTCAATTTCTAGTTTCACTTGTGGTATTTCTATATTGTAATTAGAGATACTAAGGGGGTGTGATAGAATAAAGTTTTCATTCTCGGAGACCCATCTGGCAAATGAACTTAGAATAATACAAAAATCCATTTAATTTCTTCTTCCCAGAGGGATGTCTTCGACAAACCCCCTAAAGGTTATATCATCACACCCCCTAAACAATTTTTTATCAATTTCTCTGGGATAATAATACATCAGTTCTTTATTTCTTCAATTACTTCTTCCATGTGAGTTCTGTGAGAACCTTTAACTAAAAGAGTATCAGTGCTATTTATTTCACTCTTTATTGTTTTAATAAGTTCAATTTTGTCAGTGAAATGATATGCGTTTTTCATTCCTCGATGTTTTGCTTCTTTTATAGCTGCTATTGACAGTGGCCCAAAAGCATAAAAGATGTCAATTTCTAATTTGGCAACAGATTTGCCGACTTTAGCATGTGCTTCTTCTGTAGATTTCCCTAACTCGAGCATATCTCCAAAAACAAAAATACGCCTGCCTTCAACTTTTATTATTGATAATGTATGTAATGCAGCTATAGTTGAGTCAGGATTAGCGTTATATGTATCGTCTATAATTTTGCATGGAATTTGATTAGAAATAACAAAACGCTGATCAACTGCGGTAAAGTTTTCCAAAGTTTCTATAATTTCTAATTCTGAAATTCCGTAATATAATCCAACAGATATAGCAGCTAAAGCGTTAAGGGCAGGAACTTTTCCGGGGATTTTAAGCTGGATTCGGAACTTGTTATTAATTTCTAATAGAGGGCAACCTTCATTTGTGTAGGATATTATTTTACCGGCAATTTCTGCTTTAGATAAATTGAAGCCATATTTTAATATATTATCAGTGGTTGTCATCTTTTTAATAAACGGATCATCCATATTTACAAATGAAATGCCATCTTTAGGTAGTGATAGGAAAAGTTCTTCTTTTGCTTTAGCCACACCCTTCTGAGAACAAAAGAATTCAATGTGTCCGTATCCGATGTTGGTTATAAGACCTGCAGATGGTTTTGCTAATTCACACAGATATTTAATCTCACCAAAGTTATTAGAGCCCATCTCAATGAGGCTAAAATTGTGATATTTATTAAGTTTTAAAAGTGTCAGTGGTAAACCAAGCTGATTGTTCAAATTCCCAGTTGTTGAATGAAGATTGAATTTTGTTTTGAGAATTGCTTCCGCCATTGCACGGGTTGTGGTTTTTCCATTTGTTCCGGTAATTGCGAGAATCGGGA
Organism: uncultured bacterium; assembly: GCA_964441235.1. Lineage (GTDB taxonomy): Bacteria > Fidelibacterota > UBA2242 > UBA2242 > UBA2242 > BS750m-G69. Next base: position 33,369 of record CAYTUQ010000004.1, read on the forward strand.
GGATAAACTGTTTGCGCCATTCAGCAGCCATCATCTGAAGTGTTTTCTCTGGCGACCTGACTATCCAGAGCGGAGTAGATTCTATATCGTTTTCTTTAACCCATTTTTCAGAAACTAAACAAAGGGCTGCGCCCTTATTTAGTGCATCTTTAACAAAGAGATGGCCGTCAACATTATCACCTTTTAAAGCGACAAAAAGGGTACCTTTTTCTACTTTTCTGCTGTCTATGCAAACATCTGTTATATTTGCATCAAAATTGACAAGTTTTCCATACTTAAGATTTCTTATGAAATTGGCATTAATAAAATTTGCCATCTAAATATCCTCAACAATTTGGACTTCACTAAAAGGGTAGCGTTTTCCATTTATTTCCTGATATGTCTCATGTCCTTTCCCCAAAAGAGCAATTATGTCATTTTTAGAGGAATTATTTAATATCCATATTATGGCCTTTTTTCGACCATTAATGATTCTGTATGGCATACTTTTGGAAAAACCTTTTACTGCTTCTTGAATAATTTGTTTTGGATCTTCAAATCTGGGATTATCATCTGTAACAACTGCAAAATCAGCAAGTGACTCAACAGCTTTTGCCATCTTTGGGCGTTTTCCTTTATCACGATTGCCACCACATCCAAAAAGTGCGATTAATTTTCCCTCTTGTGGGACAATCTCTTTGAGTGTTTCAAGTACATTTTTAATTGCGTCTGGCGTATGAGCATAGTCAACAAAAATGCGTGGATATCCGGGTTTGGATATTTCTTGAAGGCGACCTGGGATAAATTCTATTTGTGAAAGTGCTTGAGATATCGTTTCAGGTTTTATTCCAAGATTGATAGCCACTGCCGCCGCCGCCAGAATATTTTTTAAATTGAATTCTCCGGAAAGAGGACAATCTACTTTGATTTTTCCCCCAGGTGATAGGATAATTCCCTTTATTCCACTAACATACGAGACTTTAGAATTCCATATAAAATCAGCATTTTGGCTTATAGAAAAAGTTGAAACAGGTGCTGTTGCAACCTTAATAAATTTATCAGAGTAAGAGTCGTCAATATTACATACTAAAAACCCTTTCATTATAACTTTTTTGAATAATTCAGTTTTTACTTCGGCATAATTTTCCATTGTTATGTGGAAGTCTAAATGATCTTGAGAGAGATTCGTAAAAACTCCGCCAGTAAATGTTATATCTTCAACCCTTCTGAGTGCTAAAGCGTGGGAGGAAACTTCCATAACAACGGTTGAAATTGAATTTTCAAGCATTTTATATAGTATTTGCTGAAGTCTAAGGCTCTCTGGCGTTGTTAAATATCCGGAGAAGTTTTTGTCTCCTATACTGTATCCAAGAGTTCCAATAGTACCACGTGGAATATTTGCAGATTTAAAAATTTTATTTAAGAGGTAAACAACAGTGGTTTTTCCGTTGGTACCTGTTATTCCGACTATTTTCATCTTTTTAGAGGGATGATCATAATAATTGGCAGAAATGTGAGAAAGTGCAATCCTTGTGTTAGGAACTTTTATTTGTGGAATTGTCATGTCAGGCAAGAAATTCTCTACAACAGCAGCAGAGGCGCCGTTTGTTATTGCCAGTGGTATATACTTATGTCCGTTTTCTTTTTGTCCTCGAATTGCAAAGAAGAGAGAATCAGGTTCAACATTTTTAGAATTGAATGAAAGGGAAGAGATACTTTTCGGTAAATTACCATGTAACTGATAATTGATACCTTTTAATACTTCTTGCGTAGATTTAATCAATTGGTGACCCTGGAGGTTTAAGTTTAATGTAACATTGAGTATTTGATGTAATGAGAGAACCTCTACCTGGAGTTTGGGAAACAACTACTCCAGAACCTTCAATATCTATACTCATTCCCATACGTTGTAAAATGCCGATTGCTTCACTTGTGGTTTTACCGTATAGATTAGGCATCCTGGAGGTGTACTGAACTGACGAAAGAAGGGATTTAGATTCTACAACTTTTCTTTTCCCAGGTGATTTTATTCTTGTCTTATCTATTTCACTGTTATAGGCAAATTTTGTAATCGGTTTTGGAATATTGTCATCTTTTAGAAAAATTTCGTCTGACTGATTAACTATTCTTGTAAATATCTTTTTAAGAACTGGGGCAGAAACTTCACCTCCTGTGTGCCTTATTCCTTTCGGATTATCAATAACGATGACGCATAATAACTTTGGATTATTAACGGGGAAGAACCCAACAAAAGTTGCGATATAATCGGTCTGGCTGTAGCCGCTTTTTGTTACTTTTTGAGCTGTCCCTGTTTTACCGGCTATTGACATTCCAAGAATTTCCGCTTTTGTTCCAGTCCCACTCTCTACTGTTAAGCGAAGTAGGTCCCGCATTGTTGTCATTGTTTCAGCAGAAGCCACCCGTCTAATGAATTTGGTTTTTCCTTTATATAAAACAATTCCCTCTTTGGTTTGTATGGATTTTACAATTTGAGGTTTAAGTAGAAATCCACCATTGGCTATTGCTGAATAGGCATAAGCTAACTGAAGTGCAGTACAACATAATCCATGTCCAATGGCAACCTGAGCAAGCATTAAATCGTTCCATTCTTTAAGGGGATGAACGATGCCATTTGCTTCTCCAGGAAACTGGATATACGTTTTTACACCAAATCCATACTTCCTGACATATTTAAAGACGTAATCTTTTCCGATTTTCTGAGCTACTTTGATTGTTCCCACATTGCTGCTATTTTTAATTACTTCTGAAAAAGAAAGGGTTTTGTATCTTTTATGATCATATATAACAGTCTTTCCGATTTTGACAAAACCCTTTTCACAATGTATGCTATCTTCTGGATGTATTTTTTTTTCCTCAAGTGCAGCCGTTGCAGTTACTATCTTAAATGTAGAACCGGGTTCAAAAATATCAGATGTTACACTATTATTTTGTGAAGAGACAGGGTAATTAAATGGTTTATTAGGATTAAAAGAAGGAGCAGATGCCATTGCAAGTATTTCGCCTGTTTTCGGGTCTATGATAATTCCCATCGCTTTATCAGCATTATGCTTATGAAATGCTAAATTTAACTCTTCATGTAGAATTGTTTGATATTCATGGTCAATTGTGAGAGTGACATCATTTCCATCAATTGTTTCCTTAAATGGAAGATCGGGACGATTATTTAATCTTCCCCATCCATCTTTCTGTATTATCTTCCAACCGGGCTTTCCTGAAAGGTAAGGATCAAATTCTAGTTCAAGACCACTTATTCCACGATTATCTACGTCTGTAAAGCCTATCAACTGCCCACCTATTTCTCCAAATTGATACTGGCGATGTATAGTCCTGTCTATTGTTAGTCCAGGATAGTTTTTGTCTAGTAAAGTTTGTGTTTTATCTTTCGGGATATTTCGTTCCAACCAGACAAAAGTTTTATCTGATTGAAGCACTTTTAAATATTTTTTAGTACTGTTATCAAGAGAGGAACTAAGTGCTTTTGCTAATGATAATTTGTTTTTGACAAGGTTTGGACGAGCTGAAAATGATATTTGTACTAAATCAATAGTTAGTGGTTTTTTATTCCTGTCGAATATCGTTCCACGCAAAGGTGCAATCACTTTTTTATAATCTGCTTGTCTTTTGCATTTTGCCTGATATTTTTGACCACTGATAACCTGGATGGAAAATAGCCTCAGTATAATAAAAATCCAGATGAGCGAAAGAAATCCTGTTAAAACAAATACTTTATTCCTGATTGATTTCACTGCGCTTGTCATTTAGTTAATTTTCATGGAATTTGGGTCAATAATTACTACAAGTGTTTCGGGAGCGGGAACCACCATATCTAGCTGGACTGAAGCAATCTTTTTAATTCGGTCAGATCGAGAGAGTTTATCTAATTCTACAGAAACAATTCTATTTTGAGCTGCAAGGTTTGCTTCCTTACGTTGCAATTCTTCGATTTCTCGAAACATCATATTTGTATGATTATAAATCCAAATATAGAACACCATTAAGCCAATAATTGAAAGGAAAAGTATAAATAAAATTGCACTGGTTTTTCTTTTTTTTGAAATCCTTCTAATTTTTTCCCTCTTCATCTATCCCTCTGATTTTTTTTGATGCTCTTAGCTTTGCTCCACGAGCTCTTGAATTGCTATTAATTTCTTCTCTTGATGGTATGATTGGTCGTTTTGTCAAAATTTCAAGTTGTGCTTTATGGTTGCATCGGCAGACAGGGAATTCAGGAGGGCAGATACAATTTATTGACTCACGTTTCATAAATTGTTTTACAATTCTGTCCTCTATAGAGTGATAAGAGATGACAACTAAACGTCCGTCTTCGTCTAAAATATCGAGTGATTGAGAAAGTCCTTTTTTTAGAGAGTCTATTTCTTTATTGACATAAATGCGAATTGCTTGAAATATTCTACTCAAGATTTTTACTGGGAATGGAGAGGAGATTGTATTAGTAATAATATTTGCTAGTTGCCTTGTTGTTTTTATTTGTTGAATTTTTCTTTCTTTATCTATGGCTTTTGCTATTAGATTCGAGTGTTTTTCTTCGCCGTATTCCTTAAAAATTCGTTTAAGTGTAGATACCAACGCTGAGTTGACAAATGTTTCTGCATTTACGGGTGTTTCAGGAGAAAATCGCATATCCAGAGGTCCATCATGAGTAAAGGAAAAGCCACGATCCGGATTGTCTAATGCGAAAGATGATAAACCCAAATCCATAAAAATTCCATTTACTCGTGTATATCCGATTCTATAACAGATGCGCTTTAGGTCTCCAAAATTGGAGTTAATTAATATGGATTTTTGTGATGTTTGAATATTTTTTTTACAATAGTTAATTGCAGAATTATCTGCATCAATACCAATAAGAACTGCATTTGGTTTTAAACTTTTAGCAATGGCTTTAAAATGTCCGCCTGTTCCAAGAGTACAATCTACATAAACCCCATCTTTTGTGTTTATTAGGTATTTAAGAGTTTTTTCAAGAAGTACAGGTTTGTGTATCGAAGTCATGAAATTAAATTCCTGTCCAATTACAATATCTCACCGAGATCCTCAAAGTAATCATCATCAAGATTAATTTGAGATTCTTTATGTTTATCGAGTGTTTCAGGATCCCAAAATTCCATACAATTTAATGTCCCGATAATAACCACATCTTTTTTAATTTTAGCATAGTCAAGCAATTGCTGTGATAGGAGAATTCTGCCCTGTTTATCGCATTTTAACCTTGTTGAGGCACGACTGAAAGCTCTTACAAAAGCCCTGTTTTTTTTCTTGAATTGGGAAAGTTTTAATAGTTTCTCTGCTAAAACATCCCATTCTATGAAAGGATAAGCAACAAGACAGGGATCAGAGCCTTTTGTGACCACAAAAACATAATCGGAATTATCAGTAAGCCAGCGACGGTATTTGGCTGGAATACTGAGTCTTCCTTTTTCGTCAAGTGTGTGTTTTGATTCGCCAGAGAAGGAGTTAATCATACATTTCCCGTCAGATTTTTGGGATTTCATGGGATTTTCTCCCACAACTACCCACTATTATAGGACTTTCAGGACATTTTGTCAAGAATTTTTTTGGGGAAATATGTTTTTTATGAAATATTTATTATTTGATAGCTAACGTCTTAGAAGACTTTGACGTCTAATGATACCATCTTTGGTTATTACGAGCCTTGTAGGAATGCCGTTTGCTCCAAGTTTTCCCAGATCTTTGCCATTCAAAGAAAGCGAAACTACTGAAGGTCTTCCAAGCCTTATATCATATTGTTTCAAGGCTGTCCATTCTCTTCTTATATTAGCAGGGAAAGTGGTTTCAGAAGTATCTTTGCTGTCAATTATTAATTTAATCCAGCAGGCATCTCGGGTCTTTAAAACTAGGGATAGATTTTTACCTGGTAAAGGGATACCTTGCTGAGCGTTTGGCTCTTTATCAGTGATAAAAGCAGCAGAACTGGAATTGTTCTCTTGTAAAGTAATTTCAGATGATCCTACAGGAACTGAAGGAATATTTTTATTTTCCTCATCTATTAAAACCTGTTTGAGTATCATGATTAGAAAAACAACTATGAGGATAACTATTGTTAGGGGAGCGATATTTATTTTCTTTTTTGGGGCAGTAATGTTACCGTTTTTCTTTGTATTATTGATATATTCTTTTGCTGGAGAGGGGATTTGTGGGGTTGATTCCTTTTTTCCCATATATTTGTCGAAAGCATTCAGCACTTCTTTAGGATCCATTTCAACTTCAACAGCATAGGCTTTTAAAAATAGTCTTGTATATGCATAGGGAAGAGCTGAAAAATCTCCTGATTCAAATGCTTGAAGAAAATTCTTGTTTATTTTCGTTTTATTGGAAATCTGCTCAATGGTTATTCCAAGTGATTCCCGCTTCTTTTTTAACTCTTCATAAAACATGTTTATTACTCACTTTTTAATATTTATCTACAAGTGAAATATGACAAATAATAAGATTAATTTCAATATAAAGTTTAAAGGCATGAGTGCAATTCTTTTAGAATATGACTATAAAATGCAGGTAATGGAAATCCCACTACATTGTAGAAACATCCTTCTATCTTTTTTACAAAGACTGCGCTAAAGTCCTGTATTGCATAGGAACCCGCTTTATCATATGGGTTAAAATTGTCTACATAGTATTTTATCATTTCATTTGAGAGTTTCATAAATGTAACATCTGTCTGAACGCAATTTTTTAAGTAGCGGTTATTCGAAGAGTTCATAATACAGTAGCCGGTATAAACTCTGTGCGTTACTCCACTCAAGATATGAAGCATTTTTATTGCATTGTCTTTATCCCTTGGTTTTCCAAGGATGGTATTTCCTATTACGACAATTGTATCAGCACTAATTATCCATGAATTTTTATAAAAAGGTGCTACTATTTTTGCCTTGTTAATTGCATGGCCAATTACTAACTGAGTTGGATTAGTGTTCTTGTTATTTTTTTCATGATAGTCTGATGAATGAATCTTGAAATCGATGTCAATGAGCTTCAGAATCTCAGCCCTACGTGAAGATTTTGAAGCCAGTACTATTGGTTTACCGTACCAGTCGAAAAATTTTTTCATTTGTAATACCTTTGCCACAAAGTCACTAAGACACAAAAAATTATATTGTAAACTTCAAATATCAAATTTCAAATATCAAATTATCCCAGAGATAATGCCATTTGGCAATAAAAATTGACCAAATGTCAATATCGTCACTTGTGCCATATGTCAATGAAAACAAAAACTTACGGATTTTGCTATTTGTTAAAATTTTGCTCATTGCTATATGTCACAATCTAAGGGACGCCCTCGGCGCAAATTATCAATAATTAATAGACCCTGTACAGTCGCAAACTCCTTACAGGGCAGGCAATAGTCAATTATCAATTTAAAATTTAAAATTTAAAATTCGAAACTTGTAATAATCTATCCTGATTTGACCATTTTCCCAATAAAAGTGTCAGTTTGATTTGAGTCAATAGATTTTGCTTTTATTCTATATAGATATATTCCTCGAGAAATATCATCTCCAAAATCATCTTTACCATCCCAGTGGATGAAATTAAAGCCCGGGTCTAATGGTTCGTGTAATTCAATCTCTCGAATTAATAGTCCACGAATAGTAAAAATTGATATTTTGACTTTTCCCGACTGCGTTAGAAAAAATGTAATGTCTGTTTCATCATTGAATGGGTTTGGATAGTTTACAACCTTTTCCAATTCAAGTTTTGTTGAGCCGGTTAATATAAATGTACAGCTTACAGATGATGAGTTGTTGGCATTATCCCAGGCTTTTACATAAATAGAATGTTCACCTGGCTCTATGTCAGGTAAAGGAATAAGTATAATTCCCGACGTATCGCTATTTGTATCGTAGGAAAATTCTTCAGTTAGTTGCATAGTCTGAGATTCATTGGAGTCAAACTGAAGTGTAATGTTATGTCCCAACTGGCCTGTTATATTAATTCCATGAGAATCCTGGATTTTTATCTCTAATGGAATATCAGGTGTAATAATATCAGTATCCTGGAAGTCCATGTTCTGAAAACCTATACTGATTTTAGGGCCTATTGTATCTAAAATAGATTCTGATCCAGCAAACTTCAGAGAATCATAAAATCCACTGACTTCAACTCCACTTTCTACATCCCATGCATACAGATTTATCATTCCATATCCACCTTCGTAGTTCAAGTCTTTCGGAACGAAGAATTTTGTAGAAAAATTTTTGTCATTAATTTGGATAAATCCCTTGAACAAAATATCACCCGGTAAAGTGTATGATAGTGAATGGTTTTTTTTATTGCTGTCGATATAATTCCTTGTGACATGTCGCTCACTGTCGTAAACTTTTATAATACCTTCACCTGTTACAATTTCCGTTTGCCCTGTTACTGAAACATTTGAGAGTGCTTTTAACGAGTCTGTCATTAGATTATTGAATTCTGCTTTTTGATAAGGTAATGCAAGATACAGAGCAGGGTCCCCAAAAAGGACATATTTTTCGTTATTAGGACTGCTGCCTGTGAGAGTATATTGAATAAGTGTTCCTATTCTAATTCGATTTATTTGGTTTTTAGAAAACCACTTTTGGAATATGGATTTTATAAATGCTGCGTTTGGACCTGCAGTTGTTGCTCGTGTAGCGGAGAAAGCTGCAATTCCTCCGTCATAAGGTTCATTGACAAGAGCCTCAGGCATACATGAACCGCTTATATTATCAAATTGCCCCCAACTGCATGTTCCGGCTATCCAGAAAGGGAGTTTCATTCCAGTATTAATTTTTCCCAGATCTGTATCCACTAGCACATGTTCTTGAGTCCAGACAGTTGAACTGCCATGGCCTAAGTAATTGATAATTGTTGTTCCGCGTTCTAACTGTTTTAAAATTGCTTCTGTTGCAGCGGGCTTTTTAACTCCATAGGTTGACGCATCTTGTACTTCAGGATATTCAAGAAGATATAATTTATTCAATGTGAATAACTTTGGAATATTATTGGCGATTGAAAGTTCGCTATCGTTAATATGTTCCGGTTCATTATTATTTGGGCGAACAGGGTCATCTGCTACTAATGTGATTCTATTTCGCCATGATCCATAAATTGGTTCCGTAACATATTTTCGTATTTTTTCGGCTGCATTTTGAGCCTCCTCTGCCGTACGGACTGTTATCCTTCCAATTGCCATATCCATAAATTTATCGGAACCGTTGAGATACACAAATCTTGCATCGGTGGCATAAGAGCTAAAACCACCACCACTCTCAGGTTCCGGTGATACCTGGTAAGTCAAAATATAATTTCCCTCATCAGAATCGATTTCTCGGTAATCATATGTTCCATCACCAAAAAGAAGAACATATTGAAGAGTATCTTTCCAGTTTGTAGATACATATTTTAGGAAAGACCTTATGGCGTGAGGGTCGGGTATATTTGCATTGAATTCACGCAGTATCTGGTCTTGTAAAACTACAGTAGATGTTAGTCTATCTTCCTCACGAACATCAGTGGAATGTAGCTTAGCAATATCTTCTGCCGCTTCCTGGAACTCTTTAGTTGTTATGATAACGTATTTGGCACCACGCTCAGTTGTTCTAAGGCTATTCCAAGAAGGAGAATTTATCAATTGTATGTTAACTGGAGATTTATACTTGTCTGGTGATGTTATAAAATAATGACTTCGTGATGATACATCATTATTTGAGCAAAACCTTAAACATGTGTCTTCAAAAGTTTCGGTATTTTGAATGTTAACGTTACTCCAATCTGTTATATCAAAGACAATAGGGTTATTATATTCTATATCGTTGAGTCGGTATTCCATCATCCCTGAACTATTAGGTCCCCAGAAATCCATTGATTTATTTGCCGGTTTTAATTCTTTTTGATAATTACATTCAATGTAATCCAGGTATGCCTGAGCTGATGATAGGGAAGATGTATAATCTATTCTAAATACATTAAGTCCTCGTACGAGAGTTTTAGAAAATGTTTCCAGTATGCTGTTGTAATTATTTGATGACCAGCTATGTATTGAATTGTTCAAATGGAGATTGAAGGAGTGTTTAATGGAAGATGTACGTGCATTTGTAGCACCTTTGGTTCTGATTTTAATGCTTGCAGGATAGTCAGATTTATAATTGGGTAATTGAAAAAGAACTGAAATAGTACTCCCGGATTTTGAGAATTTCTCTCCATACCAGCGTTTTCCCGAATGAAGAAAATTATCTGCTTCGACTTCGTGACGGTCAACTTTTTCATATTCAGTAATTACGGTGGCGTGTTCAGAAGAGATATTGGGAAGTGCAGTCATTGATTTTGGTAAGGTGCCAGTAGAATTTGATATGAATAGCCAGTAATAATTTTCATAAGAGTAGCAATTTCGATTGAAATTTAATCTTCCATTTGAATCAGCATCAACACCGGAAGTTGATCTTCCCCAAAAGATAATAGAGTCGCCACTATTGAAGTATCCATCCTCACTTCCAATTATTTTTCTGGAGTTTTCTACAAGATTGTCTGGAACTTCTTTTCCTATCTGAGATGATAATTCTCTCCCACCTGTTGAATTTGAATAAAGATAAATTCTATTGATATTTATACTATCTCCACTAATTCCTGCAGATTGTAATTCCTCATAACTCACAGCATAAATACCATCTTCTTTTACAGTTATCTTAATCCATTGTCCTGGTGGGAATTGGATTGGTTTTTCAAGGGTTCTTATTCGAGGATGCTGCCATTTTGTTGCTGACTTACCATTTAAAAAAGACCTTTCAAAAAATCTTTCTTGGTACTGGTTTGGTTTTCTGGATTTTTGCCCGGGGAATTCTTTAATGAATTGAATGTGGATATCAGCTGATTTTAAAAGCGTAATTTCATTTGGATTTTTTCCTGCTTGAATTGGATAAATTTCCAGGATTCCCGCTGAAATATCTCCTAAAAAACCAGTATTGGTGAACTGAATGATTTTTTTTTCTTTTAGAATAATATAATCTTTATCAGTTAAGGATTTTTCCAGTGTGATTTTTTCAGTAATCAAATTGGATATTGTAACGTTAGGTTTATCAGGAGTAGGTAATGCTATAGTCCATTGCCAATATGGTATAATTAGGTTATCAGAAATTTTAACAAATCGGGCATCGTTAATGTAGAAGATACTTTCGGAATTGGGATAATTTTCAGAGGATTTCCAGTTTAGTGATGACTCATTCTTAATATGAAAAAAAATTCCATTATCTGTTTCTTCTATCAGATCATACTCAATTCCAAATATAGATGAGTAACCAACCAGAAGGAAGGTTAAGAGTAAAAATTTGTATCCATTTAGTGAAAATGTTTTATGTTTCATAGATTCAAGTGGCTGGAATTTACATTTGTAACTATTGAATTGCAATCCGTGATCACCTCTAACAAAATAACTTTTTTGAAAGATTCTCATTAATCAATAATCAAGATACAAATTCCAAACAAACTGGCTTTACTTTGTTTTATTGATGATAGATGAGAGAATATTTTTCAATTCACTTGCCTCTCTGTAAAATTCTCTGATCTCATTTTTAAAGTCCGGGTTAGCTGTCGCTATTAATTAAAACCAATGTAATGTTTCTTTAGCCTCTTTACGAGAGATTTTTAAGTGGTAAATAAAATCTTTTTTACCTAAAGCGTCATTTGCTTCCCTGTAATTAGCTCCTACGGATCCTTCTGAACCAACAACTTGGCCTACTAATTTATTATTCATTGAATTGCGAGGTAATTTCTTGCATAAATAAATTACCGCTTTAGCAAATTCTGTCGTTCTTTTCTCTAAATCAAATTCCATATAATTCGGTTATTTTAATGATTATAACTTATTGGTTATTGTTATTTGGTTATTGTCATTTACTTCTTATCTGTATCTGTAAGAAGCCAGCGAGTTTTTCTTTACTCAAGATCAATTTACTGCAAGTTTAATTTATTGCTCACTCAGCGTTTCTCTGTTAAATACTTGTGCTGAAAAAATCTTTATTTCGGTATCTTTATCTTTCCAAGCATCTTTAGGCAATCCGGCTTTATAACAAGTATGTTCCAGAAATGTTTCTCTATCCCATCCGTATTCTGTTGCTACTTGTGGAAGGAGCAAGCCTTGATAAAATCCTCTTTTAATAATTATGCCGTGTTTTCCAACTTCTATAACTTTTGGGTCAGTAATTACTTCTGGGACTGTTAAAACAGAAACTTCGACGGTTATATCATCTAATTCACTTTTAGAAACCGGCGGGAATCTGGGGTCCTTTAATGCTGCTGATGTAGCAACTTCTATAACTGTTTCATACAACGGGTAAACAGGTAGAATGTATCCAATGCACCCTCGAAGTTGGTCATGTTCTTTTAGAGTTACAAAAGCTCCGCGCTTTTCTTTAAATTTGGTAGGGATATTTTTTAGTTTAGGTGGAGGTTGATTACTAACCACAGCTCTTACTGTATTTTCAGCAAGTTCAATAAGGTAAAGCTGTTCGTCTTTGTTCAGTTCGCCTTCAAAAAGTGATTGTGATTTCATATCTTTTTCCTTTGATTTTATGTTTTTATCATTGTAAAGAACGGCACCAAGATAGCCTACAACGCGGGATTTATCTCCTTGAGGAATATCACCACTATTGGCGTATTTAAGGACCTTTATGGAGTTTGCACCAGCCTTTTCGGCAGCTATCATCATTGCTGTGATCGGTGCCCCGCCACATGCTTCAAAATCCTTTGATGCTAAGCCATTATAGAACAATTTGGGATTTAATAATTTTAACCGGGAAATTAATCTGCTATCAATTTTTTTACAATCTGAATATGAGTGATAATGAGAAAGATCGCTTGATGCAATTAATAAGACATTTTTCTTTGATGCGATTTCACCCAATCGTTGCCCTAATGACTGAATTACATTCCAGTCCATTGTTCCAATAACTATCGGTACTATAGGGATGTTTCCAAGGATAGTTTGCAGAAAAGGTAATTCCACTTCAAGGCTATGTTCACCTCTCTCAAAGGGTTTAAAGCTATGTCCCGTAGATGATAACCTGACAAATTTATCTTCGGTTTCACAGAGTGATGCAATTTTTTTGTCAACAGGCATTTTCCCCAGAGGTGTGCTATAAGAATTCCCTGAGTAAACCGATGCGAAAGGGAAATATTCTATATGAGAAGGGCCAAGAATTATTGCGGCATCATATCTGGCATTTTTAAGTTCCTTGAAGGCATAAGCAGCTACATGTGCGGAGTAAACATATCCTGCATGTGGAACGATAATTCCGATTGGTTTTGTGTTTAGTGATTTTTCTCCCGCCGATTCCAGATATTTGTTACATACTGAAGAAAGTTCTTGAGGGTTTTCTGGATAGAATCCACCTGCTGCGGTGGGAGGTCTATCCTGTGCTTTTGAAAAGCTGCCAAAGATTATGCAAAAAATAATGATTGGTTTTGATAATATTTGTGTTGTTAACATTTTAACTCCATACACCAGGAATTGATGTTTGACAAAAACTGCATTTGCCATTTATAATGTTGTTTGAACGAATAAAATATCCCGTTCTTTCGATGAGGATTTTCCCGCAGCTCGGACAGACGGTGTTTTCAGCGGGATGACCCGGTACATTTCCAACATAAGCGAAATTAATTCCTGCATCACGGGCAACATTGTACGCCATTTCAAGAGTTTTTACTGGTGTAGGGGGGAGGTTTTTCATAAGGTACTGCGGGTGAAAACGGGTAAAATGGACAGGCACATCGGGACCAAGGTTATCAATAATCCATTTACACATCTCTTTAATTTGGTTCTTATCGTCATTATGAGTGGGGATAACAAGATTCACTATTTCTAGCCATTTGCCTCGTTCTTTAATAAAAACCATTGTATCAAGTACCGGTTTCATTGTTCCTGAAACTATTTCTCTATAGAATTTTTCTGAAAATGCTTTAAAATCAATTTTTATAGCATCAAGAACATTGCAGAGATCGGACATTGGTTCCCTTTTAATGAATCCATTTGATATCATAACGCTGCGGATTCCTTTTTCTCTACCTGCTGAAGCTGTGTCACAAATATATTCAGTAAAGATTGTTGGCTCATTGTAAGTATAGGCTATAGTAGGTGATTTATAATATTTGGTTATATTGACCAGTTCTTCGGGAGAAACATACCTGAAAGAGATCTCTTCAGGTCTGACCTGTGCGATATTCCAGTTCTGGCAAAACTTACAATCAACGTTGCATCCGGCAGTAGCGACAGATAAAGCGGTTGTTCCAGGTAAAAAATGGAACATCGGTTTTTTTTCAATAGGGTCTTGATGGATTGCGACTAAGCGACCATAAACCAGGGTTTTGTAAATACCATCCTGATTTTCGCGAACTTCACAATATCCGCGTTTGTGATTACTAACAACACACTGTTTAGGACAAAGAAAACATTGAATCTTTTTATTGTCAAGTTTTTTGTAATAACGAGCTTCCTGTATATAGGGTTCTGCTGGTTCGGGTAAATTTGCAAAAGTTTTTTCTAAAATAGCTGGAGCAGTGGCTAATCCTGCAAAGCAAGTTCCTAACTGAAGTAAGAATTTTCTTCTGGAATTATCCATTACTGAGAAGCCAATTTTATATCTATCTGTTTTGCTACTTTTTTTAAGTATAAATTTTTATCTGATAAATTACGTTGGGCGATTATTTTTACAAAACAGTTGCCTTTGTAAAATGAAATGAAACCCGGGCTGTCGCTTCCTTCTTCACCGATTGGAATCTGAGAGAATGATTGATATCTTCGATAGAGACCTCTTGCACCTGTTTTATCATCGGTGAAATACATCTCTATTTTAATGATTTTAAACTCTGGAGTGCTTAGTTCTTGATTAATTATTCTGGTAAGACCATAACCATTGTACATATTAAAATTCTCTTTAAGTACGCTTTTAAACTCACCTTCAGATTTATAATCTTCCCAATTAGTTAAAGTCCAGCCCTGAAATTCTTCTGGTTTTATGAGATACTTTTTTACAACTGAGCAAGATATAAGTAGAACTAAAACAGCAAGTAAATAGATTTTAGTTTTCATAATGAGTTTTTTCTCTCTTTTACTTACAGCAATTTGGTAACTGGTTCTTTTTTCTTTTTTTGTTTTTTAAACCTTATCTCTAACCTCTTTATATTTTTCTATTGAAAAAGTAATATTTATTAGAGTTTAATTCAAGTAATTATATTGGGGAAAAAATTAAAAAGTTCAATGAACCTTGATCCATGGGATAAGTCAAATTTTCTATTGATTTTCGTTCGATGTCTTTGTAATATTCTATTGAATGAAAATATATGCTATAAAAGCATGGGATTATAAACAGTGTTGCAATATTTTTTATTGAATTTTGCAAATAGGTAGAAAAGAGTCCATGCTATCTCGACATCTCTGAGATAAAGCTCTTATGTTTAAAATTTTCCCTACGGGTTGTAGACCATGTATGTACAAGAAGGAGGTGTGTGATGGATAAAAAAGTCGGTTACTTTCAGGAAGATAATGGGAATTTATCGTCTATGCGTTTGATGAGTTTTGTTGCACTGTTGGCGATTATTTGTTTTGGATTACTCACAATTCTGCTGGACGTTAGTAAAGTTAATGCATCTGGAATCTATATCACTTTTGGATTTTTAATTGCAGCTTTTGCACCAAAGACTCTTCAAAAGTTCGCAGAGACCAAGATTAAATAGTATTAGAAACAACCTGTTTTCGTAGCAAAGCGACAAGGTAAATTTCTGTAACTTTTGCAGTGAATAAGTGGTTTATTCTATTCAGAGTAAAAGCGAATCATTTTAACTATCGCTTCACTACAAACAGGGCAGAAACCTGTTAAACTTTTAGAGAAAATTCTGCAGTCGAGATAGGGGCGGTATAATCCCTCGGAAGAATAACCACCACCCTTAAAAGCACCAACTTTTCCCCAATATTTCTGGTTACGTAAAAATGCTTCTTTATCTTTCGCCTGGGATCTTGGAATTTTATCATATTTTTCCTTATTCCAGGGAGTTGGTGTAGGTGTCTCTGGATTTACAAGTTTTTTCCATTTAAGATTTTCTGTATCGAGTAGAGCGGTTATATTAGGTTCCCACGGTTCAACTCCTTGAGGATAGAATTCATTATAAGCAACAGCTGAGGAGTAGTATTCGTCCGCCAGTCCGGCGAAGGCATGACCGAACTCGTGGACGAAAACATAGTCGGGCCACCATGATTGTTCTTTTTTATCATCATGACTATAACAGCATGAACAGAGGTTAAAAATTCCTCCTCCGCCATATTTTGATGAATTGAATATGAAATATATCTGGTCGTAAGGTGCATTAGCGGCAATGTCCCGCATGGTCTTGTTACCTGGACCTTGAACATAACGGTCGATATCAAGTGTATTAAAAGAGAGGCTGAAAGCGGATTTAACGAATTTGCCATTTCTGGGGTCATCAATTCCTGACTCTTCCGACGGCACCTCCAGATACCAGACGTTGAATTTATCCTTATTTTCTTTAAAGGGAGTGTTTGAAAAAAACACATCCGCGAAATGTTTTAATTCTTTTTTAAATTTTCTTAATTCACGTTTTGTATATCCTTCGGGCAATATAAGTATATCTACTTTCTCATTTGGAGAGCCATTTTTAATTAATGCTTTTGCCCTATATTTTCCCTTTGGCTTGTCTCTATTTATAAATCGTGAATTTGGGTCAACGACAGTTGAAAATTCTTCAATAAATTCATTCTGATGGTTTCTTGAAGAGAGTGCCAACCTTATTGGATTATTAGGAAATGGAATTAAAACTGATGCAGAGAATGTGCGAAATATTTCTTTTGCCGCCTCGTCTGTTGTTTGCCATTCAGCAAATATGCTGCAAAATCCCCTTGAGTAAATCAATTGACCTGACTTTTCATCGAATATTTTTACGATATGATGACCTAAATTTAAAGTATCGATTAGATTTGTAAGACTTCCTGCCCAGATAGGCTCTTCAATTATTTCATCAAGGCTAATAATCGTTTGTGTTTTTGTTCCTGTTTGATAAAAATCAACTCTCATGGTTTTTTTAATGAAAAAGTCGTCGAAGTTTGGACCGGTTCCGGCGAAGATAAGAGTTGAAAAAATGATAATGTTAATAAAAACAATTAGATTTTTCATGTGTCTCCTTCAATTTTACATTGGTAAGTTAAAAAATTGATAGTAACTATTCAAGTTATTGCAATTATAGATTTTTCTATCTATTATCGCTTTTATGAAAATATAATTATGCGGATTTGAAGTAGTTTGTCTGCCATTGAGGGTCTGATTAAACAGATATAGTCCTTTACAGTTAATATTTTGATACTATATCAAACTTGACAATCGGAGATTAAATAAATAAATTGCTTATGAAATAGAATGAAAGGCATCAGTTATAATACCCTGAGTTTCACTACAGATAAACCTCCAAAGTGGACAAGAATGGAGTACATACTTATGTTGGGTTATAAAAATTTGTTTTAAGGATACTTAACATGGAAATATCCTACCCTTTATGTGAGGTATTGTGTTATGGATAGAAAAAAACTTTCGGAACGTGATATCTGTACAAAATTCGTCACGCCTACTTTGAAAAATGCCGGATTGGATATCAATAAACAGGAATGTAAAGAATTTATTTTTATAGATGGTAAAATTGAAAAATTTGTTACTCCTATTTTACCATTGAACCACACCCGCATTTAAAAAACCATAAATAATTTAATAGAATCAGACTTTTATCAAAACGTTTTTAAGGCCATATTTGTAAATGAGAGAACAAACCAATTCCAATATTTAATCATATACTAGCTTAAACTTAAATAATTCTATTACAACTATAAATTGTGATTTTCTCTTCGAGAGACACAAAATATTGTATATTTCCTTGACATCTAATCAACAATTTTATAAATTCTATCCGATAAATTTTTATCGAAGAGACATAGTTATTTACCTGGAACTTTCTAATTTGGAGGAATATATGTCTCAAAAAAATATAATAGATCTTACAGAATTAATTGCTGAATTAGGGCGCAATCGTCAGTCATATGTATTTTTTATAGGTAATAGTATCCCTCAAATTCATGGCGCAAAAAGTTGGAAAGAAGTCTGCAAGAATTTAATTCATGTGTGTAATGAAAATGGATCATTGAAAAATCATGAAAAAATGTACCTTGATAAAATTATCAATGACAAGAATAAATATTCTGAAATCATCATGAAATGTAGAAAACATCTTTATGAAAGAAATGCTGAAAATGTATATAAGAATATCATTTTGAAAGCACTTAAACAAGATGGGCAGCAGTATGAAACATATAAAAAGATAATTGAGCTTGAGCCTAAACACATAATTACAACTAATGTCGATAAGTGTCTAATTCCACAAAATGGATATACTGTAAGACCTATAAATGAATATGAATTGGTGCCAGACCATGGAATATTTTATTTACATGGAAGTATTGACAATTTTGATGAAATGGTATTTCCATTGGATAGCTATGATAGAGTATATTCTGATGAAACTCATGATCGTTTTCTTCGATCTGTTTTCCGTAATAGAATATTATTTATAGGTTATGGGTTTGGAGAAGGGGATATACTACATTATTGCAGATTTAAACCAGAAAAATATCGATTAATGTTAAGATTTATTAAACTCTGTGGAATCCCTGACGATAGCGACGAACAAATATTTCTAAGAGGTGAAACAGATACATTGTGGGAAAGATTCAAAATATTTACATATGAATTTCCAGTTTTTGATAATAAATGGTCAAAATTAATTGAACTCTTAAATACAATTCATGCCACAATTACGGGTAAAAAGATAAGAGATATCGGAGATGAGTTATAATGTTTTACGATAAAATCATTAATATAATCGACAAAGACATAGAATTAATTGGTATTTCAAGCTCTACAAAATCGCTTTTATCAAATACCAAATACTATCACTATTTTTTCGACCAATTAATGCGAAAAGCCGATGAAAGATGGATACCGATACTTAGAAAAAAGCATTTATTGACTTTCGATAAAAATCATGGTGACTTTTTTCTTCCCCTTGAATACATTAGAGCTGTGCTTAAGAAAAGCCATCAATATGATGATGTAATTGTTGAATTACTGTATGATTGGAAAAAAGAATTAAATGATCCGAAACTGTCTGATTATAATGTTTTGCGGATTTCCGAGATTTGTATATTGCTGGACGTTCAATACACTATTAAGACAGTAGATATAATGTTATGGTGTTTGAAATTATCTGATCGGGCAGCCCACATGGTTATCTCAGAGTTTGTGCCCTTTGCAAGAAAACTGAAAGAAGTCAATGCCAACAAAGAGATTCTGCGAATATTTAAAAATATCTTCAAATTTAAGTTCAGAAAAGAAAGGGCATTTCACTCAAAAGAGATCCAATTTCAATTTGATCAATATTGGACAACAGAGGTTTTTAAAGCAATCAAAGATGTTATAAAGAATGATCCCTTGCCCTACTTCCGACATTTAGTCAAAGAGTATCGGAATATACTTTTCAAAGTTTATCGAAAAAGAAAAGGTTATGATAGGAGTGATTACAGTTATATATCACGTCCTACCATTGAGAAATCAAAACACAATTTAGGTGTCAGCACCCAGGATACGATCATCACCATGCTTAGAGATATTATTGATTTGACAACGGATTTAGAAAACAGCAAATCTATTCTTGAAATATTATCAAAACAGGAATACCCTATTTTTCATCGATTAGCGTTATATCTTTATGGTGAACGATTTGATATTCTTGGTTATGAATACGAAGAACAGTTCATAAATAGTGAAACATTTTCGAATGATTCTCTTTCTCATGAATTATGGGAAGTGATAAGGAAGTGTTATTCAAAACTCAGAAATCCGAAAACAATCGATAAAATATTATCCAAAGGGGAACAGAATTTAAGGGAGGATTTAGAGCCTGAGAGGATAGACCATTATAATTGGAGCTGGAAATATAAATGGTTAACAGCAATTCAGAAAAACACTCCAGTACCAGAGAGAGAAAAAGAGATAAAATATCTTGAGGATAAATTAGGCTATGAACCGGAGCATCCGGAGTTTGATGTTGGATATTCAGAAACCAAATTCGGATGGGATTCACCAATATCTAAAGAGGAATTGGAGTCAAAAAGTTGGCAAGAAATAAAGGAGTATTTATTAGAATTTGATGAAGAAAAAGTAAAACGAACTTTTAGTCATAAGCCGGAATATGAAGGACTCCGGCGGGTTTTTAAAGCTGTTATACAACAAAAAAGAGACGATTTTATTAAGCATATCGATTTGTTCAAAGATGTCACGTTGAGTAAATTTTACATCGGTACAGTTCCATCTGGACTTATTCCTAAGGATAATACATATAATCGAAAACTTATAATGACATGTATTGATTACCTAAACTGGGTGCTTGATGAAGTAGATGTGGGTAAACTTAATTTTGAAGATAGCAATATTTACATGCTTCAATTCGGGTTTGAAAACTTCTTTACTCACCTATATAATTTGAATGCAAATAAAGATAATTTAATCCCAAATGAAGATTTTAATAAAATAGTAGCTATGATGTATAGATTTCATAAAATTGCTTATGAGATTGTTACAAGAGATATGGATTTAGATAATGCAGAGCAATCCTTTATTAGTAGGGTTTCAGGTGAATATTGGCAAGCCTTTCTTGCACTTAATTTTATAAGATACCGACAGGTGAATATACCGTTTATCATTCCCGAATTCAAAGAATTATTGACTAAAAGTGTCGGGAAAGATATCTATGTGAATTATCTTTTGGGAAAACATACAGCGAACTTCTATTTCCTGGATAAAAAATGGACTCGTAATAATATTGATAAGATTTTTCCAAAGTCTAAAAAGCAGAGAAATCTCTGGCTAGCAGCAATGAAAGGATTTCTCTGGTCACGTAGTTTGCATGATGATCTTTTTGAATATCTGTTACCCAATCTTATAAAGTTCTGCTATGAAAAACTGGATGAAAGGGAACAAACCGCGTTAGGTGATCGAATTGGTTTTTATTACCTTCGGGATAGGACACACTTAAGGTGCAATCGGTATCTAATCAAAGAAATTGACAATTGTTATGAGAAACACCCAAAACTGTTTTCATCCATTATTCATTTTCTTGTCCGTTCTTATAGCGAGGAACATAACGGCATCAATATCAGAAAATATATCCGCTATCGATACAATATTATTAAGCAGAATCCTGAAAAATATAAAGATGAATTCGAAGCGTTTCTATATACATACAAGTGCTTTCCGGATATGAAGTATCGTGACTACTTGATAATACGGAAAGCCTTTAAAGCAACAGATATGAATACCCGATCGCTGGAAATCCTGGAGTTGTACACTTTTTTCAGAGAGAAGGAACTTTTCAGATATCTAATTCATCTGCTGGAATTTGAGTTAAAGGGTAATACTTTTCCATCCTATCGTTCAGAAGAATATTCAGAATTATTCAGAGCACTATATCAGAGCGGTGATACCTATGTTCAGCATAAGACGAGTGTTTTGATCAATAAGCTTGGTGAACGAGGTTGCTATGATTTTAAGGATATTTATGAAGAGTACCTTTGACAGTAATCCCACACCACTTTAGAAAAACGTTGCTTTTTGTTAATGTATATCTTAACATATAATTTAGAATGGGTTATTGAATAAAAGGGAAATCAGCTTTAAAAAGTTACCAATTGCAGAATACTATGGTGAACCAATCTATGATGTGTGGCATGTGATTGTAAATGGAAAGCCGGTTGTTCTTGATTCTTTGCTTGATCTTGATGAATCCAGCCGGAAAGAGACCGTTGATATAATCAGTCGGATGGCGACAAGGGAAAAATACTACGGAGGAGTTGAGTGGAGGCTTAAAAAGCGAAAGTACGGTGAAATCAAGCCCTGGGGACATCGCTTTTTCTTTTTTGTTAAGTTTGGGGAAAATATAGTCATCTTTGATTACAGAGAGAAGAAAAGAAAGGGGCCATTAAAATCGGAAGTATATAAATTAGTTGATAAGAATAGAGAAAAATATGAAGAAGAATTCAGAAGATTTATTAATAAGAATCAATGAACTTTTTGCTGCTGAACCCGACGCTGAGCAGAAGGCTTGGGGAATTATTCACGATTTCTATCATTATGTTCTAACCTATATGGAAAAGAACAAAATCACCAAAGCGTATCTTGCCCGTAAACTTGGAAAATCCCGAGCCGCAATTTCTCAAATGTTTAACAAAACACCGAATATCACAGTAGTTAAAATGGTCGAAATTGCTGATGCGATTGGCGTTGATTTATCTATTATCACAAGAGAAATCGCTTTAAAAGCACGTAAAGTGGAATATCAAGTGAAGACAGATGTCTTACCAGTCTTCATCAAGATTGATAGGGATTTAGAAAAAAAAGTACGAGGAAAGAATCAAAATTTTCTTATAGAAGGTGGAAGAATGACAATACAAATTGGACAAGAAAAATTTGCAATCAGTGAATTTGAGGCATAATAGTGAATCAAAAAAGTGAAAAAATAAAAAAGTCCATTCGATTTCGACTGCTCGAAATAAAAAAAAATAGGTTTTATCAGAGTAACTACCTTGATTTTGCTTTATCAAAGGAAGATGTTCTTAAGGGGAATTTAAAAATTGGTGTTAATTTTGAGCTTTCCCCAAATGAAGAAACTATTTCATTGGTTCTGAAATTGGATTTTTGCCATGCTGATCATGAATTGTTTGGAATAGAGACTGTCCATAAGTACAAAATAAAAGATTTTAAAAACGCCATTCAGTACGATGAAAATAAAACATTCAATGTACCGGATGAAATTATGAAGTTGTGGATTGGAATAGCTATCTCGGATACTCGTGGTATGCTGGTTATTTTAAATTCAGATAGTGACTACTCCAGGATTATCTTACCTTTGATTAATCTTGATGCTTTTCTTAGGAGTATTAAAAAATCTATGAAAATTGGGCAATCATCTGAATAATAAATATCTTTGTGTTTTTGAGATAATTGTTTCCAGATTGCGACTTACTTGTAATCGTAGATGCGAACTTCCAGGCTCACAATTAAATCGCAAGATTCACCTTATTGGACAATTCTTTATTTTCAACGAACATACTTACTAAATATTTCTGAATTTATTTATCAAGTAGGAATGTTTGATAACATAAGTCTTGTTTTCTTGTTTTCGTTTGCGTTGACTAATTAGTCGATGCTGGTTAAATTCAATTAATTTTATGACGAATTTATGATAAACTTCATTAATGTAGATTGCACTTTTAGAAAAAAAGCCGGAGTAAAGAATATAAATTTCTCTGTAAATAGTGGAGAATTTGTATTCTTAACTGGTCCATCAGGTGCAGGGAAATCGACTATACTTCGTTTAATCTATATGGACCTTTTTCCGGAAAAAGGGAAAGTAATTATCCGCAACTATAACAGTAGCAGTATTCGTGATCGAGAAATCCCGTATCTCCGTCGAAAAGTTGGTATGGTTTTTCAAGATTTCCGTTTACTTTCCGATAGAAATGCTTACCAAAATGTAGCACTAAGTCTTTACGTTTCTCATTACAAAACAAGTGAGATAAAAAAGAGAGTGTATGAAGTATTAAATCAGGTTGGGTTAGGACATCGAGTACATTATCGTCCTTACGAACTTTCAGGTGGCGAACAGCAGCGTGTTGCAATAGCACGAGCACTTGTAAAAGAACCGGTAGTGATACTGGCAGATGAACCAACCGGAAATTTAGACCCAAAGGTTAGTATAGAATTAATGAACTTACTTAACAAAATAAATAAGAGGGGGACAGCAATTATTGTTGCCACTCATAATTATAGTCTTATTCCGAGAGTACCTGGTGCAAGGCTAATTCAAATTGATGAAGGAAAGATAGTAAGTATTACATGACAGTTTTTTGGTTTTTAGTAAGGGAAGGATTAAAAGGGCTAATACGATCAAAATATTCCGGTGCTTTTTCTATTATAATCATTGCTATTTCATTAATCCTTGTTGGTTTTGGATATGTTGGTGCTAGAGACACGCTTTTTCTTGTTGATAATATTCGGGCACAATTTGATGTAGATATATTCCTCCATGAAACTGCTTCAGATAAAGAAATTAATAATTTTGAAGCGCTTCTTGATAGTATGATTGAGATACAGAAAGTGCATTATATCTCTCCTGAAAAGGCTGCTGTGAAATTCAAGAAGGAGTTTGGAGAAGATATTTTTGACATGCTTGATTATAATCCTTTACCACCTTCTTTTACAATTAGTTTGAAACCAATTTATAGAAATTTAA
Organism: uncultured bacterium; assembly: GCA_964441235.1. GTDB lineage: Bacteria > Fidelibacterota > UBA2242 > UBA2242 > UBA2242 > BS750m-G69. Next base: position 57,765 of record CAYTUQ010000004.1, read on the forward strand.
CCAGTGTTGAAGGTATTGCATCAATTCTTTCTAAGAAGCCGGGAGTTGACGAAGTAAAATACAGAAAGAAATTTCTTATTCTTCTTGAGAAATATCAACGTATCATATTAATTACGGTTGTATCTGTTTTTGCATTTTTGGCACTGCTATCAATAATACTTACTTCTAATTCGATAAAGATGACAATATTTTCAAGACGAGAAGTTATTTCAACAATGAAACTTGTTGGGGCTACAAATAGTTTTGTCAGGTGGCCATTTGTAATTGAGGGAACATTGCAGGGTTTTATTGCATCGTGTTTGGCAGCTCTTTTTATTTATGGAGTATTTTACTTATTAAATAATTATCTTCAAACGGTAATTGAATATAAAGCTATTATAAGTTATAGATTCTATATAGGGATTGTGATTTCAGGTACTCTTATGGGTTTAATAGGCAGCAGAAGAGCAATCAGGAAGTTTTTAAAATAACACCCATGATTTTTCTCCACAACGAAACATGCTCCAGCAGGAGTCCCGTTGGGAAAAGATGATCTGTAAGATCTCTGAAATAATGGAGTAGTATATTGTCATTCGCTTCGCTGTCATTTATTGTCATTTGGCTTCGTCGTCATTTGACCACTGAATGACCACTGAATGACTATTGAATGACTATTGAATGACTATTGAATGACCACTGAATGACTATTGAATGACTATTGACATTGAGATATATAATTAAAATTCGTGCAAATTCGTGTACTTCTTGGTTACTTTCATATAAACAATTAAGTAATTTTATAAAGTTATTAATAGATGTAGCTGCTATTGATAATAACGAGTTATAAAATCAACTATTTAATAGAATAATTATCTCAAAGAGATGTCAACGACAAATAGTTCGACTAATTTTTTCGCAACTATCAGTCCATTGGTCAACAGGTTTGTAGAAAGTTCAACATATATAGTTTCAATTATCTAAATTTTCTTGTTTAACCAGAGAAGACAAACTAAATTTTGGGAAATGGAGAAAGAATTTAACGTTAATAATCCTCTCAACAATAGAGGAAATCTTGTTCTGAAAGCAGTGGTTTTAGATTATATTCGCAGCGCATTTCCTGTTAGTTCAAAACAAGTCTGTAAGTTCAATAGTTAAGAAAGCATCTAAGGTTTTTAATTTTTCACAGCAAACTATTGCCAAATTGTCAGGTACATCAAATTTAGGGGGTGTGATAGAATAAAGTTTTCATTCTCGGAGACCCGTTCAGCCGAAGGTCTGCCGAACGAATCGTATGATCTGGCGATTGTAATTTATCGTTTTGTTATTTATGAATTTACAATTTAAATATGTTTCGGAGACACGTCTGGCGAAGGTTATATCATCACACCCCCTTAATGTTGAAACCTGATTTTCATGATTTGGACAAATTGAGTCAAATTATAATGCAGATTGAAGATGGTACAATAATTGCCAATATTTACGAGAATTGAAAGCACGAGTCTGGGATTGTGATATCTATTGGTTCAGAAAATGAAGACTATCTGTTACTTGATTTTAGTGTGGTTACAAAGGACTATGAAATTAGTGAATCAAAAGGTCTTGTATCTGTTATTGGGCCGAAAAGAATGAATTATCCAAAGGCTATAACTCTTGTGGATTGTATTGCTGATGTTGTTAATTTAGTATTTGATAAAAAGATGGGAGGAAAGTAAGTTGGAAGAGGAAGCTAAAAATGTAAAGGGAAAAAAAAGTAAATTGACTCCCCGAAAGGGTGCTGAAACTAAAAGAAAAACAACTGTATCAAAAAAGGTTTCAGAAAAAGTCTCTAAAGAAAAGGAACTCAAAAAGAAGCTTTCTGAAAAGGAAAAAGAGTTAAATGAATTTAATGATAGGTATTTACGTTTAGCAGCTGAATTCGATAATTACAGAAAACGTACTGAGAAAGAAATTAGAGAAATAATCGAATATGCCGGTGAAGGGATTTTAAGACAGGTTTTGCCTATTTTGGATGATTTTGAAAGAGCATTGCATAACAATGGTAAAAATAGTAATGATAAATCGGTTCAAGTCGGTTTAGAGTTGATACATAAAAAATTTATTAAAACCCTTGAAGATCTTAGCGTTAAACCGATAGAATCTTTGAATAAACCATTTGATCCGGATTTTCATCATGCAGTTTTAGCACGGGATGAGAAAGATGTTGAACCTGAGACAGTAATTGAGGAATTTGAAAAAGGTTATATATATAAAAAACATGTTTTAAGATATGCAAAGGTAGTTGTAAGTAAATAGTTATGGCAAGAGACTACTATGAAACGCTGAATGTTGGTAAAAATGCTTCAGCCGATGAGATAAAAAAAGCTTATCGTAAAATAGCTATGAAATATCATCCTGACAGGAATCCGGGAAATAAAGAAGCTGAAAACAGATTCAAGGAAGCTGCTGAAGCTTATTCGGTTTTATCGGATGACAAAAAAAGAAAAACCTATGATCAATTTGGCCCTGAAGGATTGAAAGGTACCGGTTTCGGAGGATTTGGGCGTGGTATGACTATGGAGGATATTTTTAGTCAATTCGGAGATGTTTTTGGTCGTAGTTTTGGTGGTTTCGGTGGTTTTGAAGATTTATTTAGTACCGGTAGGTCTGGTAGGCAAAGGAGTAGAACAGCATCCCGGGCTGGAAGTGATTTAAAAATAAAACTGCATTTGACATTAGAAGAAATAAGCAGAGGTGTTACTAAAAAAGTTAAGATTAAACGCATGGAATCCTGTGATTTATGTGGTGGGACTGGTGCAAAACCTGGAACTTCAACGATTGTTTGTCCTGTTTGCGGAGGTAGTGGAGAGGTAAGGGAAGTTACTAGATCATTTTTTTGCCAGATGGTGAATGTTCATCCATGTTCAAATTGTCATGGTGATGGAAGAATAGTGGAGCATCGCTGCCCCAAATGTGCAGGAGACGGTCGAATTCGCCAGGTAAAAGAGATATCAATACAGGTTCCTGCTGGTGTAACAACTGGTAACTATTTGACGATGCAGAACGAGGGGAATGTCGGTATTAGAAGAGGTTCCCGTGGGGATCTAATTGTAATTTTTGAGGAAAAGTCTCACGAATATTTTGTTCGAAATGATGATGATGTTTTTGTTGATATATATATTACTCCTTCTGAGGCTGTATTAGGTGCCGAAGTTGAAGTACCGACACTTAATGGACGGGTTAACCTTTCAGTTCCTCAAGGAACTCAACCCGGGAAATTACTTCGATTGAATAATAAAGGTATTCCTCATCTTCATAGTTCAGGAAGAGGTGACCAGATAGTGAGAGTACAGGTGAATATTCCAGAAAAAATATCCTGGCAGGAGCGAAACCTCTATAAAGAACTGTCTAAAATTGAGTCGAAAGCGTTTAAAAATAATATTAGGTATGGTAAAATTAAGTAGTAATTCGTAGAATTAATTGGATTTTTTATTTATAGATTTTTAATATATGGAGAAAAATGTTAAATTTAACAAGACAGGAGAGGTTGGTTATTAAATTCCTTGTCGTGTTTTTTCTGATTGGAGGTGCAATTCATCTTTACAAGCTAAATTTAGCTAAAGTCAGCTATGTTGATATTGGTGAAGTGACTAAAGAAGAAGAACAGTTTAAAGTAATGGCTGATAAAGTAGATTCTATGTACATTTCTGAATCGACTAAAACTAGGAGAGAAAAGAATGACGAAATATCAAGGCCTGTTTCTTATCGAATAAATATAAACACTGCTGAAAAGGATGAATTGATGAAACTCCCTGAAATTGGATCTGTTACCGCCGATAGAATTATTTTGTATCGAATGGAGCATGAAAGATTTAATAGCGTCGATGAACTTATAAATGTTAGAGGAATAGGTAAAAAAACATTAGAAAAGATAAAGGGTGAGGTTACAATTGAGTGAAAAAAAAGTTAAAGAATTAGAAGAATTTGAAGAAACTCCGGAGTACAAGCCGTCATTAGTAAAAGTTCTGAACATTATTGCTGTGATAATGTGTGTAATTTTAATCATAGTAATATATTTACCAGCGAGTATATGGCGTGAGGAAGATGCAATTCGGAAACTTGGCCGTAAAAGATTGTCTATTCTCACTGATGTTGAGAGTTTTTATAGACAAATGGCTGGTGAATATCAGCCTGATCCAGTATTAGCAATGAAAGTGCTTTCTGCAGTCCGAGATAGTACCAGGGCTGACAGCAACTTTTATGATAGTCAAAAAATTATTCTACATGAGGGTACTTTTAAGATGGATGTTGTCAACAATTTCTACTTGAATTTCGATACAACTTTTGCTCTTTCATATCAGAGACGCGATACTGTGCTTGATACATCTTACCAGGTAGTAATATGGAATGAAGAACTCTTTTCCTTTGACACAATATTTGTTTATTCCTCTCGAATAAATGAAGTTAAGAACGATTCTCTCTTCAGGGGTTTGATAAATACTGAAATAAATCCCCGTGTTACTACAGATATGTATTATAGAAAATATTATTTAGATAGTTCAATTGCTTATAGTCCTCTTAATAACGAGCAATACGAAGTTATTCTTGATGAAGATAACATTAGAATTCAGGATCCGTTAGAAGGTGAATATAGAGAACCACGTTTTTTGGTTTTTGCATTCAAAGATACTTCCTGTGGGTATATTGTGAATGGTGAGAAGAGTTGGAGTGATTAACAGAACTTTATTAATAGAGAGAAACCAAAATGATATGCGCTAGTATCTCTGAGAACTTTATTTGTTTTGGACAGATAGTAAAAGAAGAAGAATCATTTTCTATTGAAGTCGTTGGAAAGAAGTCTTTACCGTTTTTATTTGAACCTTCGAAGATAAATAATCCTCAAATTCATAAAAAGTTGGAAAAGGTTTTCTTAGAAGTAAGGGCTGACATTCCGGTTCCTGATAGAGATTTAGCAATATCCGTTCCCTCGATATGGGCGGATATTGTTTTAAATAAGACTGATGCGGGGCTTTCAGATAGTGATATTAAAGAAGTATTGGATTGGAATACTAAAAAGCGATTAGGCAATGTAGCTGAAAATAAATTTATTCAGCATTATCCTTTGAATTTGGATTCAGATAGTAATATAAGTACTTATTTAACGGTATCTTATTTTAAGGAGTTGGGTAAAGTTCTTGTAAAAGCTGCTCGACCAGCAGGTTTAAGTATCAATACTCTGGATATAAATATTTTCAGTGTTGCCAATGCAATTGAGAAATTAAGTTCTGTGGGCAATTATAAAAAGTGGGGTGTTTGGCTTATTGGCGAAGAAAAACAAACTCTTCTGTTAGTTGATTCTGGTGAGTTCTTTCAATATTTAGAATTTGAGTTTACAGATGATTCAAAATTTTCGATAATCAGCAGCTCATCTCCTGATAGTTTAGGAGAGAAAGTTATATCTGAGTTAAATGCAATGAAGACATTATCAAATGATCAAGTAGATTCTCTTGATCATTTATTTTTCTATACTCATGATGTAGATTCGGAATTTTTTAATATGTTGTTAACCTATGAAGTTAAGAATATGAGTACAGTTGACCCTTTTTCAGTTTATAAGCCATTGAAGTTATATAAAGATGATGGAGAAGGTGTTGGAGCGATGTGTCAGTTTCTTGAGATAATGGGGTTAATACTTCGTGTAATGCCTGGGAGTTAATTATGATTAAACTTAATCTCGCAATTGTTCCTGGAGTACAAGGTAAGGAAAGTGCCAGGGCTCCCATCTTTGATTATCAGGTTGGAGTTGAGGAAAAACTACCAACAGCTGAAGAGGGAGTGACAGAAGCAATACCTAAACCAAAACAAAAAATTGATGCAGATTTATTTAAATTAGCTGAGCAGAATTTAGGTTTAATAGAACAGGCTGAAAAGGAAGAATTTATCCCTAAGCGTAAACATAAGCCTCCGAAGAAGGAAAAAGAGGAAGGTCCCCCAATTAAAATAAAAAGAAGAATACCTTTATTACGCCTTTTTTATTTATTATTAGCTATTATAGTGATAGGAGGTGGTTTTTGGGTTTATAAAAGTAAATTCTATAAGAAGGTTGGTATTAAAATTCCAGGAAAATCAGAAGTAAAGAAAGTAACTGAAAAGGTACAAGAGAAAGTGACTGAACAATTACCAGATGTGGTAGATAAAGCAAAAGATATTAGCCAGTCTGTTGTAACTTCTTCTCAAGAAGCAATAAAGCAGGTTGCTATTGCTAATGAAATTAGTGATCAAAATATCACTCAAATATTAAATGGGAAAAATGTTCTGAATGTAAGCTTGAAATTGCTTCAGTCTTTTCCTCAAAATGCCAGATTACAATATTTAAGAGTTAAAAGTAATAAAGTAAGTTTTATACTTTATTTGCCAACCCGAAATGAGGGATTAACTTTAAAAAATAGTTTAATCAACAATTCTCAATTTTTATCTCCAGATGTGTTTTATATAGAACGTGATGAGTCAAATTTAAATGCCCCTTATCAAATCATGGCTATTTTTAAATATCGAGATTCGATTTTGAGCAGTAATAGTAGCTTTAAATTCAAGATAGATAATGAACTAGCACAAATTATAGGGACTTACGGACAGAACAGTAATGTTTCTCTAACTCCCCTTAAAGTATTCAAAGGACAAAATTATTTACCAAGAAAAGCACAATTTTCAGGGAAAGGTTCAGCTGGGGATTGCATAAGCTTCCTTAAAAAAATTAAGGATATGAATATGAATATAGGAATTGAGAGTGTTTATATTTATGATAATTCAAATCGAAAGTTGGAAAGCACAATACTTGCTTTTACTATAGATACAAATATATTCCCTCGTAAGCCTTAGAATGGTGCGTATAATTGCCGGCTCTTTAAAAGGGCGTCTTATAAAATCAGGAAGAAATATTTCTCTTCGTCCAACAAAAGATAGAGTAAAGGAAACTCTATTTGCGAAGTTGGGTGATATTAAAAATAAAAGAGTTATTGATATTTTTGCAGGAACCGGGAATCTTGGTTTTGAGGCATTATCAAGGGGAGCAGAGCACTGTATTTTTGTGGATAGTAACAAAATCAATACTGAAATAATTAAATCGAATGCTCTTTCAGTAAAGGTTTTTGATAAAGTAGATATTAGATGTAGTGATGCAATCCGATTTTTTAGAAATGAAATAAATGTAGATATAGTATTAGCAGATCCTCCTTATAAATACAGTAATTTCGATAAACTTTTCAGAGAATTTGAGAGGTTGCGCGAGGGTACGATAATAGTACTTGAAGCCAGTAAGAATTTTATTCCTACTGCGAGTTTCCAGGATAAGTATATTTCTTATAAGGTGATGGGAGAAACAAGTTTAAACTTTTTTAGAGTGTAAATGAAAATAGCTGTTTATCCAGGAACATTTGACCCAATCACAAATGGTCACTTAGATATTTTGATGAGAGCATCTTCAATTTTCGATATTGTTTATGTCGCAGTAGCTATAAATCTTCGTAAAGAGCCACTTTTCTCAACAGAAGAAAGAATAAAACTCATAGAGGAGAGTATAAAAGATTTTAATAATGTTAAGATTGAGAAATTTAATGGATTGATAGTTGACTTTGCTCAAAAGGTTGGTGCTACGGTTGTTATTCGTGGATTAAGAGCCATCTCGGATTTTGATTATGAATTTCAGATGGCATTAACAAACAGACAATTGAATGAAAATATTGACACAGTTTTTTTAATGCCTCATAAAGATTATACATATTTAAGTTCAAGTACTGTACGTGAGATTGCGAAGTTCAATGGCGATGTGAGCGCTTTTGTACCTGACGGTGTAAGAAAAGCAATGGCTAAAAAATTCAGGAGAAAAAAATGAAGCTATTAGATGATATCCGGGAACAGGCTAAAATACGGAATAAAAGTATAGTGTTGCCGGAAGCTCATGATGACCGGATTATTAAAGCTGCAAGTATTTTACAGAGGGAGGGAATCGCCAGACCCTTACTTATTGGCAAGAGGGAGAAGATTGAAAAGAAAGCTGCTGATTTGAACGTTTCTCTTGATGGTGTGAAGATTATTGATCCTGAAGGATATGAACATTTTTCTGAGTTTGCTGAGTCGTATTATGAGAAGAGGAAAAAGAAAGGTGTAACTCTTCAGGATGCAGAAAAAATCATGGTCAATCCTACATTTTTTGGGGCAATGGTTTTAGAAAAAGGGCTGGCTGATGGATGCTTATCCGGTGCTGATACAAGTACTGGTAATGTGCTGCGTGCCGCTTTGCATATTATAGGAACTGCGCCCGATATTAAAACAGTTTCAAGTGATATTTTATTAATTACCCCGGATGAAAAAAATGTATGGAGTTTTGCCGATTGTGCAGTAATGCCTGATCCGAACTCCGAGCAATTAGCAGATATAGCAATAGCCACTGCTGAAACACATAGAAAGGTTGTAAAAGAAGAACCTATAGTTGCAATGCTCTCTTTTTCTACAAAAGGAAGCGCTAAACATCCTCTTGTTGATAAAGTTATAGAAGCAACAAAAATAGTAAGACAAAAAAGACCTGATCTTAAAATTGATGGCGAACTTCAGCTTGATGCAGCAATTGTTGAAAAAGTCGGAGAAAAAAAAGCGCCGGGAAGCCCGGTTGCCGGTAAAGCAAATGTTTTGATTTTCCCCGGTTTGGAGTCTGGAAATATTGGGTACAAATTAACACAGAGAATTGGCGGATGTGAAGCGATTGGTCCTATTATACAGGGACTCAATAAACCGATGAATGACCTTTCAAGAGGTTGTAGCGTTGAAGATATTGTTAATGTTTCTGCTATTCTATGCAATCTTGCTTAATGGGATTGAATTATGCCGATTTATGAATATGTATGTAAAAATTGTGGGTATGAGTTCGAGAATTTTCAAAGTATCTCCTCTGAACCTATAAAAGTATGTCCGAAATGTGGGCATGAAAGTGTCCAGCGAAAACTGAGCGGAGGAGTTGGATTAATTTTTAAAGGTTCTGGTTTTTATTGTACGGATTATACTAAAAATAGTAGTAGTGCCGGTTCAGAGAGCGAAAGTGAAAAAAAGAAAGTGGAACCAGTAGAAGATAAACAGAAGGCAAAATCAATAGCAGGTAAGTCAACTGCCGAAAAAGAAGAGAGAAAATATTAGATAAAATAGATTTAGGAGATGTCCGGGTTTCTTCCAAAAGGATGGTTTACTTAAAAAAATCTGAATATTTTACGTTATTGCTTTAAATCAAAATATTTTATTGCAATAGACAGAAACATAAATTAATTTGTAATAAAGAATTTCTCTTCTGGCAAGGGAAAGGTGGGAAATGGATTTTATTTAGTGTCAATGATTGAAGATGATCGCTAATATAAATTGGATATTTTCTGATATCTCGAGACAAAATCTGGTATTTTACAACGGGTTATTGATTTTTATCTAATATTGTGTCGTTACATATTCGAAGCTGTAGTACGATTTTTCCGATATAGATTTTCTTCATCGAGAAGTGCAATTACAGTGTGTTGAAATGAATTTTTTTCGCAATTTAATTTTTATTCTAATAGCATTTACACCAGTTTTTATGTTCTCGCAAACTGGGGAAGTGCAAGATTCTAAAAACATAGCGGTTATGAATCTTACTCCTCGAAATGTATCGGAGGTTGAAGCGAGTGTTGTTTCTGATAGAATTAGAATAGCATTAAAGCAAACGGGCAAATTCACAGTTATTGAGCGAGAATTAATGAGTAAATTACTGGAAGAACAGCAGCTTCGACAGGCTGGATGCATTTAGTCTGAGTGTATGGCTGAAGTTGGCGAACTGCTTTCAGTCAGGCAAATTGTCGGCGGCAGTATTTCAAAGATTGGTAATTTGTATGTTATCGGAGCAAAGGTTTTTGATTAAATAATGAATCGTTTATTACTCTTTGGATTATTATCAACACTATTTTTATTTTCGGGAACGGAAGCAGAAGTTCATCCGAAATATGAATTTAATACCCTAAGAAATGAGCAGCAGTTTAAAAAAATATTACCTGATTTAAAAGAAAGTAATTCTCTTGACACTTTGATCAAAAGAAATAATGACTTGATATTACTGAAGTTCTTCAAGGCAACAATAAAGAGTAAGAATGTTATTGTTATTTTAGAAATTAAAAATAGTAATGTTATTTCGCACATAGGTCTTTATCTCTTTAGCAGAAATAAACCGTTAATAGATTATGATATAGCACACTTTTTAGAGCGAATGTTACTGGATTATTTATCAGAAGACCATGAGATAGCCTTTTCAAAATCCAGAACTGAAAACATTTCTATTATTTTAAACGGATTACAATACGGATGCCTTGGATTTACGGAGTTGAATTCTATTCTAGATATATTATATGACAATGAATCATTTATTTTAAAAAAGAAAAATCTTCTTTACTCAGCAACCTGGAGAAATAAATATGGAGATCAACTTGATATTGTGTTTCCGGCAAGATTTGACCTGATATCAGGGAAAGACAAAACAGAATTAGATGAATTGCTAATAGCGCAGATTACATCATTTGAGCCCAAGAAAAATTCAAAAAAACCATTTAACTATCCGGTAACAGACTCAGGAAAAATTGAACTATTGAAGGATTCGATTTACGTGCTAAGGGGAAACGAGTTTTTTAAGGGACTAAACTCCAACCGGTATCTGACTAAAAAACGGCAAAGACTCACATTACTACATGATCCCAATTATTTAGAGGAAAGCATTTCAAATTTGTTCCTGGAACCCGATTACTCCAGAAGTCCAATTACCGTAAATATAACTTTTATGTCGCAAAGTGGGGAAAAAGAGCCGGCTCAATTGCCACTTAAAAACCTGATAAAATATTTTCTATTTGATTATGATATTTACATAGGTTTCGAAAACAGTTTTTCTGACACAATAAAAACAATTGCCATCTTTGTAAGTAAGAAATTTACCCACCTGCATCTAATGCGCACTGATATTCCAACAGAAAGCGTATTCAGTTCTGAACCTTCAACAGTTAATGCCAAATTAAATACAAATATCCGGTTTGACAACGTGAAGGAAATCTTTGCTAAATACATCAGAAGAAACACAAAGAAAGTTCATATCAAGATTGAGAATTAGAGCATTAAAATTTGGAAATTAGATGATAATTTATTAATATAAAAAAAATGTATAGCAGTAGGTGAAAAATGAAAAAGATGCGAGGAAATTTCTATTATTTATATCTTGGAATCAGCTTCTGTCTCTTTTGTGGAATAGTGACTTCTTCTGTTTTATATGCACAAACAGAAAGGGAAATCCAACTCTCCGGCAAATATTACTGGGGAACTGCTAATGGAGAGGATGAAAAAAGTACGAAAGAGGCGGGTCTAAAGGATTTAATTTTTAATATTCAGGCAAACATTAGCCTGAGTCAACTTGATATAGAAGAAGAAAAAGATGGCAGGGTTAGTTCCTACTTCAGTTCAATAATAAAAAGTTCATCGAGATTATCACTTAGGGGAGTTCAGTACCTTGTTTCTCGGAGCAAGGACAAGTATAAAGTCATTGCATACATCTCTAAAGATGATTTTCAGAAGGCTTTTGAAAATATATCAGCAAATATCGGAGATATGGTAAAGTTGACAGAGCAAAACGAAATAAAAAACGGAATAGTTAAAACTTTTCACAATTACTATATCGCATATCTAAAAACCTTTTATCACCCGGATCCCATATTTTATAAAAGTATAACGATGGGTAAAGAATTTCAGAGCATTCGTCCATTTCTGGAAGAAAAAGTAACATCATTCTTGAATGGAATTACCATCGTTTCAGAAAGCGCCACGTATGATCCTTCAATTGAGATGATAACTATTCCCTTTTTGGTATGCTACGAGGATCAATTAGTTGATGGAATTACCCTCCAGCTTGATCTCCCGGATCAATCCGAACGGCGTGTAAATAATGGTTCAACGGAGCTCTTTCTATATTTCCAGCCTTCTAATATAAAGAGAAAAATTCCCGTGCTCCTGGGAGTATATATAGACGAAAAGAAGGGTTCTCAGGATTTATTGGATATCCATAGAACCTCAAAAATAATATGTAGAAAAGAGGCAAGTATAGATTTTTCCAGTATTATCCAGTTATCCTTCAAAATTGAGAAGAAGGAATCCGGTATGCTCTCATTTCAACCGGTCATTAAAAATTTAAGCATATCAAACATTGAGTGGGACTTTGGAGATGGATCAACTTCAACAGAGTACAACCCACTCCACAAATACAAGGACTCCAGGAGACATAAAGTTACTTTAATACTAAATCATTCCGAAAGTCTTAAAATAACTCGGGATATTTTACCAGATGGCACTGTTTTTATAAAAACTCCTCAATTAACTTTCGTTCAGGAATTATCTCAGTTAAAAGACTTTAAGGAACTAAGACAACTTCTTAAATATTATAAAAGCAAAGGGAAATTAATGTATGGTAAAAAAGAGGCATTTCTATATCCAGAGAAGTGCCTTATTTTTATTGTTGATCCAAATACTGAAAATATTGTTGCTGTTTTGGATCACGGTAAGGAAGAAAGAGTGAATTTACTAAACGATGAAATTGTTTATAATTTAAGAGATAATTATCAGGGCCAGGTGCCAATTTATGTTGAGGTTTACCGATGAAAACTAAGATCATTATTTCACTCTTATTTCTTAATATATTTAGTTATGCCCAACACCGTACTATTGTGTTATTATCTCCATTCGGGAATAGTAGTTTACAAAGGACAATTGAATATAATGCATCAAAATTACTTACAACTTTCAATGTTTCTTTTGTTAAGAATAAAGAACTTTCACTCGATACGACCTATACAACAGAGGCGGGACGGTCGTCAATGAAATCTCTGTGGGAAACAAAACCTTTTTTCTGTGATGAGTTAGAAGTCATCAACAACCTGGTTCGATGTGTTGATGGCAATTATGAAATACGAAATATACCTTTGACTTTAAAGTTCGAAAGAGATTCAACTTTGCAGGAAGAAGGTGTATTAATATTTACACCCTCGGGAAAAATCTGTGATTTATATTTCGGATTAGAAAGCCACAGGTACCGGAATCTGATATCCGAAGGAAATACGATTGTAGAATTTAGAAGGAGGCAAGTTATTCTAGATTTCGTAGAAAACTTCCGAACTGCATATAACCGGAAGGATTTGATTTATATTAATAATGTATTCAGTGATAATGCTCTAATAATTGTAGGGCGAGTAATTGAAATAGGGGTAGACACCAGGGATTATTTAGATAATAATCTGGGTAAAAAACGGGTAGAACTAGTTCGATACAATAAAAAAGAATATATCGATCATCTGAAAGCAGTATTTCAAATAAATGAGTTTATTAAAGTAGGATTCGATAATATAGATATTTTCCAGCATCCTAAGTATAAGCGGATTTACGGATTAACTCTACTTCAGAACTGGACATCATCCAGCTATTCCGACCAGGGCTATTTGTTCCTGATGATTGATTTTAAAGATGAGGAGAGACCCATAGTTCATGTTCGAACATGGCAACCTGAAGCATACACCCCTGAAGAGGAAATAATTGGATTGGGAGATTTTGAAATAATAGAATAAAAAAAAGCACAATGAATACTTTCAATCTTTTTATCTCATGTATCAATCTTTTTATATTTCTCATGCAAATTCTTAATGTTTGAAAATTAAATTATATAGGCTTGAAAAATGATTGAGGTTATTAGTAAAACCATTAAACAGATAATTGAAAAATTTCATCCGGAAAAAATCATTATATTTGGCTCCTGTGCCTATGGTAAACCAGGTCAAAATAGTGATCTGGATTTACTTATTGTTATGAACTATAAAAGCAGTAGTAAAAAACAAGCAGCAAAAATTCTACAAAGCATTGATTATCATTTTCCTATTGATTTAATAGTACGATCATCTGATCAGATTCATAAAAGAATAAGACTTGGAGATTTCTTTTTTAAAGACATTATTGATAAAGGAAAGGTTCTTTATGACAGAAATATATATGGAATGGATTGAAAAAGCTGAAGGAGATTATTATTCTGCGTTAAGGGAATACCGTGCACGTAAAAATCCGCGCAAATCCGCATCATCCGTGTGCCATAAAAATAAGAAAGTCGTCATAAAACTATTATACAATATATTTTTTATAATAACAGTTTTTATCATTTTTATATCAAAGCAAGGCTATGCACAACTGAAAGAATTTGATATTAAAAGAGAGAAACCGCCTGAATCAATCCCTATATTCACGAATAATCCTGATGAGGCAGCGATAATTATCTATTCTTCAATCACCAATCTGTATTTCGAATCCAACATGGATGGGATAGTTGATGATAAGAGCAAGCCCGATGAGGGAAAATACACGCTGCTCATCAGACCTATCAAACAGATTCTTACAGTGAAAGCAAAAGATTATAGAGAAGGAAAATTTCGTATTCCTAATATGGAACCCAGAGAAGTGTTATATTACAGCATAGAATCACAACACGGAAAAGGAGACTTCATTTTGAAAAGCATCCCTTCCGGTGCAGATATACACATTAGTGGCTTACCGGATTTTGTAGCAAAGACTCCATTCACATTTGTAGATTACTTAGCACAACCGTATAAGATTAAAATTATAAAAAAAGGATTTGAGCCCTTAGATACAGCTATTACTATTGAAAAGGGAAGGGTTTTAACTGAAACCTTCGAGTTAACACCAATACAGACAAAGGAAGTCGTCCCGACGGTTATCTCAGGACAGTCAGACTTATCTATTGTGTCAGATCCCCCGGGGGGAATAGTCTATTTGGATGGCGATACTTTAGACAGGGTAACACCTTGTAATATTCGAGACCTTTCCTCAGGTAAACATAGAATAAAAATAGAAAAGGGTAATCTAATCGCTGAAGAACAGGTTATTTTAGAGGCGGGCAGATTAAATGAACTATCTTTAACATTGAAAGAAAAGACATACACGATTATTATATACTCAAATCCTGAAAATGCAATAGTTAAGGTATCCGATAAGACTTTAGGATATACTCCTTCAGAATACAGTTATAAAAAAAGTGATTTACCCGTAGAAATTTCTGTTATTAAAGAAGGATACTTTCCTTATACGAAGAGAATAGAAATCGGAGGAGATACATTTTCACGGTTGGACGCAAAGTTAGAGAGATATGGAACTATTCAAATAAACACTGTACCTCTTAATTCCAGGGTTTTCATTAATGGAGTATATAAATCTAATACTCCTTTTCGATCCGGATTAATGAAACTTGGTAGTTATGAACTGGAATTGCGGAAAGAGAATTATGAAACAGTTCCATTAAAGGTGGAATTGTCGGAAGATAAACCGTTTAAATTAATTTCAGAAAATTTATCACAATTGTATGGAGAAATTTCATTGTCAACCATCCCGGATGGAGCATCGGTTTTTATAGATTATAATAAGATAGATTACGTTTCTGATCAAAATGTCAAAATCGCTTTTGGAAATCATCAATTAAAGGCTAAAAGAAAGGGCTATTTAACATATAATGAAGACATAATTATTAATTCGTCCGAACCTCTTACTAAAAACATACAATTAGAGCCGAAATCCAAAGGAAAAGCCAGGCTGATGTCTGTACTGCTCCCCGGTACGGGACAGTTGTATTATGGAACTATTGGAAAGGGATTGATATTTACCGGTATTTCCCTTGGACTCGCATATAGCACTTTCTTTTATAATGATAGTTTTAGCAAGAGTTGGGACCAGTTTAATATTGATCTGGAAAACTACAGAAATGCTAAAACAATTTCGGAAATTGAACAAGCAAAAAAAACCAAGAACGATAGTTACGCAAAGGCAATTCAGGAGCGGAATATTACCCTTGGATCAGCTGGATTGCTTGGATTTGTCTGGCTGTACAATATCTGGGATTCAGGACGGAACTTTAAACATTTTCAGAAAGGTATCGAAGTCAGCCTGAACAGACCGAATACTTTACAATTGTCATATAAATTTTAATGAAACAGAAGAAGTGCAATGAATAGAAAAACAATAACATTACTGATTTTTATATTGCTGATACCGTTGTCATTATTGATAATGTCATGCGACGTTTTGACGACCCAGGTAGAAGATGTAAATCCCGATGATAATCCAATAGATCCCGATAATCCTGATTACGAAGCACCGCTGGCAACCATTGTGGAAAGCCCGGACGACGGCAGTACAATCAATACGGACATTTTCACATTCAGATGGAGCGGTAATAATGATGACTGTCAGTTTTCCTATCGGCTGAATAATGATTCCTGGTCGCCTTGGAGTACTGACACTTCAATCACATTGGATTATATGGATGAAATACACTATTCATTCCAGGTCAAAGCCAAATACTCAACCGACTCTGTTCAACATGTGCCAAGTACAGTGACATTTACAGTTGATGCAATCGAAGGTCCGGCATTATGGCTCTATCATAAAAAAGTTGAAACTTCTGTCAATGACATCTTTTCCATATATGTAATGGCGGAAGAGGTAACCGAACTGGCAATGATGTCGGTTATTTTGAATTTTGATCCTGCATTTCTACAGGTACAGAACTATGAGATATGTGAAGATGATTCTATATTAAATGGTCATCAGATAATAAGAACTGATAAATTTGATTTTGTGAATGGTATTCTGACGATTTATCTTGCATTAATCTCAAGTGAACAGGAAAGTCTGAGCGGCTGTGGTCCGATTGTTCGGGTGAATTTCAAGGCGATGCAGCAAGGGACAAGTAATATCTTTTTCGACAATGGCTGCTATTTCCGTAAAGCAAATAATGACCCAATAGAAATTATTTCGAAGGTCTCATCTTTGATAGAAATAAGGTAAAAGGAAACAAAGACCTTGTAGGTTTGGAAAACCTGCAAGGTTTAGATATCAACAAAGGTCTAATAAATAGAGACGATAGTAATGACAATTCCGAATATTTAAACCTTTTAAACCTTGTAGGTTTGGAAAACCTGCAAGGTTTAGCGGAAAGAACCTGAAGTGTAATGAAAGAAACCGACAAAAATGACCGGTGATCTTCACATAGAAACCAAAATTCCCTTTATTGAAGGATATTTCTATCATGTCTTCAACCGAAGCAATAACAAAGAAAAAATCTTTTATAATGATGATAACTACAAATTTTTTCTGCAGAAATTTGATAAATACTTATCGGAATACCTGGAAGTCTATGTCTTCTGTCTGTTGCCAACGCACTTTCACTTTTTAGTTAAGATAAAAGGAAGCAAAGACCTTGTAGGTTTTAAAAACCTGCAAGGTCTAATAAATAGAGACGATAGTAATGACAATTCCGAGTGTTTAAACCTTGCAGGTCGGGGAGACCTGCAAGGTTTAGCGGAAAGAACCTGAAGTGTAATGAAAGAAACCGACAAAAATGACCGGTGATCTTCACATAGAAACCAAAATTCCCTTTATTGAAGGATATTTCTATCATGTCTTCAACCGAAGCAATAACAAAGAAAAAATCTTTTATAATGATGATAACTACAAATTTTTTCTGCAGAAATTTGATAAATACTTATCGGAATACCTGGAAGTCTATGTCTTCTGTCTGTTGCCAACGCACTTTCACTTTTTAGTTAAGATAAAAGGAAGCAAAGACCTTGTAGGTTTTAAAAACCTGCAAGGTCTAATAAATAGAGACGATAGTAATGACAATTCCGAGTGTTTAAACCTTGCAGGTCGGGGAGACCTACAAGGTTTAGAGATCAACAAAACAATTATTCAATCTTTCTCTAATTTTTTTAACTGTTATGCTAAGTCAATTAATAAGCAAGAAAATCGTCACGGCAGCCTGTTTGAAAAACATTTTAAAAGAAAAATCATAGATAAAGAAGATTATCTTTCCAGAATTATTTTCTACATACATTTAAATCCGGTTTATCATCATCTCTTCCAATCTTTTGAAAATTATCCGTGGAGTTCCTATACTAAAATTCTTAACAACAGACAATCAAAATTGAAGAAAAAGGAAGTTTTGGAGTTTTTTGGAGGGAAGAAAAACTATATTTATTTTCACAATAAGATGAAAAGAAATTTTAAAGAAATCGATAAGTATATAATTGAGGATTGAGATGACTCAAATCTTCCAAAAACACAAACCTTTTACACAAACCTTTCAGACTTCCTGTGAGAATGTCGCTTGTGACAATTTTGTGACAATTAATTAATTGGGATAAAAGTAATGCGTTTAAAATTGCTTGATAGTATTATTCTTCTGAACCAAGTTAGAAGCGGGAGATTTTAGATTGAGTAAGAAAATCAAACAGATAAAAGTTGAAAATATTATTATTCACATTACACAACACAATAAACAAGATTTTATTTGCCTGACAGATATGTTGAAATATAAGGATAGCGGCGGGTTAATCTTTAAGTGGTTGAGTAATAAGAATACGATAGAATTTCTTGGCATTTGGGAGAAAATATACAACCCTAATTTTAATTACACCGAATTCGGTGTAATTATGTCTGAGGCAGGTGTGAATCGGTTTACAATGTCAGTTAAACAATGGACGGAGCGCACGAATGCATATGGAATCTTTGCAAAAACGGGGAGATATGGTGGAACTTATGCCCATAAAGATATAGCGTTTGAATTGGGTACTTGGATAAGTCCTGAATTTAAATTGCTCGTAATACGAGAATTCCAGCGGCTGAAAGAAGTCGAGAGCCAACAGAAATTCCAACAGTGGGATATTTCAAGGATGCTGGCAAAAGTGAATTATCGTATTCATACTGATGCTATTAAGGCAAATTTAATACCACCGGATTTGAGTAAATTACAGAAAACATTGCTGTATGCAGACGAAGCTGATATGCTTAATCTGGCATTACTTGGACAAACCGCGCAAATGTGGCAGAAACAGAATCCCAATAAAAAGGGAAATATGCGTGATTGTGCCACAATTGAACAATTAATTGTTCTTGCCAACCTTGAAAGTATAAATGCCGAACTGATTAAGATGAAATTACCCCAGGATGAACGATTGATAAAACTCAACCAGATTGCCAGATATCAAATGAAAACATTAACACAAGTTCCCAATCTGCAAAAATTGAAGATTAAAAATGATTAAGAGGAAAGTAGATAAATATATAGTAGCTGCGCCAGGGCAACAGAAAGCGTTCCGGGAAGCCATTATACGAATCCTGACTTTGCGAAGGTTATCAATTTTTGCAAAGTTTAGAAATACTTGTAACAATTAATTAACTGGGATAAATGTAATGAGACTAAAAAACATTTCATTTTTATTATTACTAATAATCGTTTCATCATTACTGAATGCAACGATGCTTAACGTTCCTGCTCAATACAGTACAATCCAATCCGCAATAAATGCCTCTACTAATGGTGACACTGTCCTTGTCCATCCCGGTACCTATGTCGAAAACATCAACTTCAATGGGAAGAATATTGTAGTTGGTTCACTCATCCTGACCACTCAAGATACATCCTATATATCATCAACGATTATTGATGGGAATCAAAATGGTAGTGTGGTGACATTTGAGAATGGAGAAGATTCTACTGCAGAATTAAGTGGTCTTACTATTACTAATGGGTCATCTAATTTGGGAGGTGGTATACTTTGTGAATTCAATTCAAATCCATTTCTTAATTATTTAATTATTAAAAATAATTCTGTGAGCGATTCCGGAGGTGGTATATATGCATCTTACAGCTCCAATCCTGTAATTATGAATTGTAAAATTATGGATAATACATGCGTGCACCATGGTGGTGGAATTCTTATTAGGAGTGAATCTAATCCAAAATTGATAAATTTAATTATTACCGGTAACAATTCAGGTCATCAAGGTGGTGGAGTATCTTGTATTTACAATTCTCATCCTTATTTGAGTAATGTAATAATTCATAATAATATAGCAAAAAATTATGGAGGCGGTATTTTTTGTTCTGATAAATCCAGAATAATTCTTAATTATGTAACTATTACAGGGAATACTGCTACTCGTGAAGGATGTGGTATCTACCAAGCCGATATTACGAGCACGGTATGTAATTCTATTATTTGGAATAATACACCACAGGAAATTTATGCAGAAGTTGGTAATATAAATGCCTCTTATTCTAATATACAAGGGGGCTGGATAGGAGAATGTAATATTAATTTGAATCCAATATTCACAGACACAACGAATCATTACTATACACTTTCTGATTATTCCCCCTGCATCGGTGCTGGCATTGACTCCATTCAAATTGACGACACCTGGTACTTTGCACTAACAACAGATATCGATGGCAATCCACGCCCTAATCCGGCAGGTTCCAAACCGGATATGGGAGCGTATGAGAATAGTAGAGGTTTTCCATTAGATGCTCCTCCATCACCACCCCAAAACCTCACCGCTACCCCAGGCAACCAGCAAGTAACCCTCCGGTGGAGCAAAAATACCGAGTCTGACCTCCATAAATACAACATCTATCGCGATACATCATCTCCTGCGACTACGCTGATTGATAACGTTGTTGGATCGCCTCCTGATACATTTTATGTGGATACTGGATTGACAAATGGACAAGTATATTATTATCGGATTACGGCGGTGGACAGTGCTGGGAATGAGAGTGATTTTTCTGAGGAAGTAAGTGCAATACCAAATCCTGTTACGATTTATGTTTCGACTTCAGGAAATGATTCAAATTCCGGCACTGCTTCAAATCCTCTCCGGAATATCCAAACCGCATTAAGTCGGGCTAATAGTGGATATACCATTAAAGTTGCTGAAGGGACCTACGAAGAGGGATTGATTCCTCAGAACCCTGTGGTGCTCTTAGGTGGCTATACAGATAATTTTAGTGAGAGTGAACGCCATCGTTTCAACCACAAAACTATCGTTCAGGCGGTGAGTGCTACTATTCTCACGGATAATAAGGGCTGTACCGTCGATGGATTCGTCTTTGATGGTAACAGTGTGTGTGATCTTGGTATCAAACTCACCGATGGATCGGTCTTTACCCATAATTTGGTCTGGCGAGTGAATGCTTTCGCTGCCCATTCAATGGAGACGAATGGCGGTGCTGTGGTTGTGAACAATACGATAGTTGAAAGCGGCTACGGACTTGATATTTACAGCGGATCAGGAACACCCGTTTTTAAAAACAATATTATTGCTCATACAAACTTCGGAGTCAACACCATCGGCTATAGTTACGCAGTCCGGTCGTATAACAATGTCTATGGAAATACATACAACTACATTGGTTTTGATGATACACCCGGAATCGGCGATATCAGTCTGAATCCTCAGTTCGTAGACCTGGATAACGGGGATTTTCGTCTTCAGGAGAGTTCGCCATGTATTGATCGGGGTGATCCCGACGCTCAGTATAACGATCCGGACGGTAGTCGCAACGATATCGGGGCCTATAATTACGAAGATGAATTCCCTTCCGCTCCGACTGACCTCACCGCCACTCCCGGTCCGGCAGCAGCCGGACAAGTCACCCTCTGCTGGAATCCGAATACCGAGTCTGACTTCCATAAATACAACATCTATCGCGATACATCTTCTCCAGCATCTACTCTGATTGATAGCGTTGGTGGCTCAACGCCGGATACGTTTTATGTGGATACAGGCTTAACCAATGGGCAGATCTATTATTACTGTATTACAGCGGTAGATAATGCAGGAAATGAAAGTGGGTTTAGTGAAGAGGTTAGTGCCACACCCTTCACGCAATCGCAACAAATCACTTCTGTAAATCCCCTTCAAAATGCCCTAAATGTTTCAAAAGATACCGATATCTCCGTGACTTTTGGCATCGACATTAATAGTTCAACGATTAATGAAAATACCTTCATCGTCCACGCCTCTCAAACCGGATTTCATAACGGCAACTACAGCTACGACAGCGGCACAAAAACCGCCACATTTGACCCGGACAACAATTTTACCGTTGGAGAAATAGTTACAGCAATCTTAACCAAAGGTATACAAAGCCTCATTGGTGATCCTTTACCCGATCCATACGAATGGTCATTTACGGTTGAGGTCGATGGGGGCAGCGGAAAATTTGCCGCCAAAACAGAATACACAGCAAGAGATGGTCCTTATTCTGTATTTTCATCAGATTTAGATGGCGATGGTGATATGGATCTGGCAGTGGCTAATTTATATTTCGCCAATGTTTCTGTTTTGCTAAACAATGGAGATGGCACTTATACGACAAAAACAGACTACACAGTAGGAGATTCTCCTCGTTCTGTATTTTCATCAGATTTAGATGGCGATGGTGATATGGATATGGCAGTGGCGAATTGGTATTCCAACAATGTTTCTGTTTTGCTAAACAATGGAGATGGCACATTTATTGCGAAAACAGACTACACAGCAGGAGATGGTCCTCGGTCTGTATTTTCATCAGATTTAGATGGCGATGGTGATATGGATCTGGCTGTGGCTAATGAAGGTTCCGACAACGTTTCTGTTTTGCTTAACAATGGAGATGGTACATTTAGTGCAAAAACAGACTATACAGTAGGAGATAATCCTTTATCTGTATTTTCATCAGATTTAGATGATGATGGTGATATGGATCTGGCAGTGGCAATTTCTTATTCCAACAATGTTTCTGTTTTGCTAAATAATGGCAATGGCACATTTAGTGCAAAAACAGACTACACAGCAGGAAATGGTCCTGTGTCAGTATTTTCATCAGATTTAGATGGCGATGGTGATATGGATTTGGCAGTGGCGAATTCAGGTTCCGACAACGTTTCTGTTTTACTGAACAATGGAGATGGCACTTATACGACAAAAACAGACTACACAGCAGGACACAGTCCTAGTTCTGTATTTTCATCAGATTTAGATGGCGATGGTGATATGGATCTGGCTGTGGCTAATGAAGGTTCCGACAACGTTTCTGTTTT
>CAYTUQ010000004.1:80834-145595 GCA_964441235.1 uncultured bacterium
AGGTTCCGACAACGTTTCTGTTTTATTAAACCGCAGTAGTGAGGCGGATATTTCGATTTCTTCCAATTCTCTAAATTTTGGCGGTGTGAAAATAGACAGCACAAAAAGCCTACAGTTTAAAGTCTATAACCAGGGTGTCTATAGCACATTGGAGATTAGCAATATTACCTCCTCCAATTCAGTGTTTGTTCCAAGTCCAACAACGGCGTCTATATTACCGGAGGACAGTACAACCATCACGATTATTTTCACACCAATAGCCATGACGAGTTACTCGGATAGTCTCACGATTTCTAGTAATGATCCGGATGATCCAATGGTTTATATATATGTTAATGGACTCTGCGGAAATTATGGTCTTGCCGATACCCCCTGGCCAAAATTTAGAGGTAATGCGAGAAACACAGGTCAAAGCCAATATATAGGTCCGCAAACGAACAGATTGGTGTGGAGTTTTCAATCCGGTAGTTTCTCCGAATCCTCACCTGCCATAGGCAGCGACGGCACCGTATATATAGGATCTTGGGGTAATAGATTATACGCTATAAACCCTGATGGAACCTTAAAGTGGAGTTATCAGACGGGGAGTTGGATTAGATCTTCTCCCGCCATAGGGTGCGACGGTACTGTTTATGTGGGATCTGATGATGGCAAATTATACGCCATAAACTCAGACGAAATTTTAAAGTGGAGTTATCAGACTGGAGATTCCATAGGGTCGTCTCCCGCCATAGGGGGCGACGGTACTATTTATGTAGGATCTGGAGATGACAAATTATACGCAATAAATCCCGATGGTGCTTTAAAGTGGAGTTATCAGACGGGAGCTGGCATCTTCTCCTCTCCCGCCATAGGGGGCGACGGTACTGTTTATGTGGGATCTGATGATTATGAACTATACGCAATAAACTCAGACGGAACTTTAAAGTGGAGTTATCGGACTGGTAATGGTATTATTTCCTCTCCCGCCATAGGCAGCGACGGTACTGTTTATGTGGGATCTGAAGATAGACTATATGCAATAAACTCAGACGGAACTTTGAAGTGGAGTTATCAGACGGGAGAAACCATCTATTCCTCCTATTCCTCTCCTGCCATAGGAAGCGACGGTACTGTGTATGTGGGATCAGTAGACCCCACATACACAACTGATAATAAACTATACGCAATAAATTCAGACGGTACATTAAAGTGGAGTTGTCAGATTGGAGGTTCCATCTATTCTTCTCCCGCCATAGGAAGCGACGGCGTTGTTTATGTGGGGTCTACTGATTATAAATTATACGCAATAAATCCCGATGGTGCTTTAAAGTGGAGTTATCAGACGGAAGGTGGTATCTCCTCCTCTCCCGCCATCGGCAGCGACGGCACACTATATATTGGATCGTGGGATGGTAAGCTTTATGCTTTTCAGGATCTTGACGAAGAAAATCCAACTGTAACACTAAGTAGTCCTGCAAGTGGAGAAACCATTTATTGCGAAAGTATAAAAGAAATAAAATGGGAAGCTTCAGATAATATCATTGTATCCAATATAGCGCTTTATTATTCAATAGATAATGGTACTAACTATATAGCCATTGATACCACTGAAGTAAATGACAGCAGTTATACCTGGACAATCCCCAATACACCATCCGATAGATGTAAAGTAAAAATCATCGCCAGAGATGGTGTTGGAAATACAGCTACCGATATCAGCGACGGGACATTCACAATAGCGGATACAACGAAGCCAAATGTCCAGTTAATTTCTCTCAATGGGGGAGAGAGGTTAGGAATTGGATTAACTGATACTATCAGATTTTCTATTTCAGATAATGTGGGGATTAGTTATTACAAAATCTTTTTCAGTTCTGATAATGGGCTCTCATATCAGCTTATTGATTCATTATCTTCAATCCGGAATAGTTATATCTGGAATGTGCCCATACTTTTTTCTGATAAGTGTTTAGTTAAGATAATTGCTGCGGATTCATCTAATAATATAGGTGAAGATTTTTCTAATTCCACTTTTGAAATAACAGATTTAACTGATCCTGAAGTAGCTTTAGTGACACCAACCGGAGGAGAGGAGTTTGTTGGAGCATTAGAATACACAATTGGGTGGACTGCATCAGACAATTATAAATTAGCATTAGCTTATTTCTATTTTTCATCTGATAATGGTAAAACTTATTCAATATTTGATTCAACAAATGCCCGGGATTTTACTTATAACTGGATAGCCCCGGATATACGTTCTGATAGTTGCAAATTAAAAATAGTTGTAAAGGATTCTATAGGTAATAGTGCATCTGATTCAACTAAAGAAGTTTTTAAGGTTGGACGAGGTCCGACAGCATTCCTAACAACTCCTGCAACTGAGCAGAGTGGAGACGTAATAATTGAGTATCAATTATGGGACAAGCAACGAGATAAATTAAGTTTTACATCCTATTATTCTATCGATTCAGGAGAAAATTGTTTGAAAGCAAATGTTGTTGGTGATACATCAAATATTGATTCGTTACACTATGATAATTCTATTATCTGGAAATCGGGGATTGATATTCCTTATGTTGATAAGAGTACGATTCGATTTAAAATATTAGTTAGTGATACAGCAATTGGTATGAGTGGACATACCGGTGATTTTCATGTAGATAACAACGAGCTACCATCAATTGGTGCTCTATTTACACCATCGGAAGAACAAACTGGTGATATAACAATAAAATTCTGCCCATCAGATTCAGAGAATGATATATTGCATTATATCTTCAAATATTCAGTACTTTCCGACATTGAATGGAATAATGCAACTGTTGATTTCCAATTTGATAATATGCAAATACCAGCAGATACATTATCAGTAACATGGCTATCTCAATTAGATATACCTGATCAAGAATTAGAAACTGTTAAATTTTGCATTTTTCCATGTGATAACGATACCGGACTTCCATCCATAACCGGTGCATTTCATATAGATAATGAAACCGGACCAATTGTCATAGGCAATTATCCTAGAGAATTTGCATTATGGCAGGATACAATCATCATAGACTTCGATCGTCGTATAGATACAACATCGTTGCCTGGAAATATTGAGGTTTCAGGAACAAGGTCAGGTGAAATATCAGGGAAGAATTTATTCTCGGATAATATTCAGTCACTGTTTTTCATTCCCGGCAATCCGTTCATGGCGAAAGAGACGTTAAGCGTCAAATTGGGCGCTGTAATATTAGACAGTCTGGGCAAAGGATTAGACGGCGATAGAGACGGCGATCCGGAAGGTTCACCAATAGATGATTACACCTGGAGTTTTGAAACTCCTTATTTGGCTGATTACGATTATTCTGATAGAGTAGATGTATCTGATTTAATCATTTTTGCAAACACATGGAAAAGTGATCCGCAAGACCTTTCAAAAGAAATTGGTCCGGTTTCCGGAACTTTACCCGACTTTGTACTTATTCCTGACCATGTTGTTGATTTTGAGGATTTTGTGACATTGGCAAGGATGTGGAACTGGTCTTTAGGACTTGGGAAAATTTCTGATATGTTTACAGGTGGTTTGGGTAAAATGGCAGCTCAACAGCCGCAATCTGAAAAACCACTTCAAACAGTGAGAAGAAAAGATAAATATATATATGAAAGCAGAGATTTGGTTTTTAACAGGAAATCTTCAGTTAGAAGATATGCCGAGTCTCCTGTGAATAGTCCAAAAATTCCTATTATATATCTAAACCCGAAGATCAGTGATAATCCATGGAAAAACTCAAAAAATGGGTGTTTTGAAATAGAAGTTAAATTGGCTGAAAATATCGATGTGAGCGGCACTGAATTAGTTTTAAAGTATAATCCTGAATTAATTTCTTATAACGGCTATGCAAAAACTCAAAACGAAGCGCTGAATAAAGCAAGTGAAATAATTAGCAATGAGTTGTTTGCTTTGGAAGAAGAGATGCAATCTAATTTTGATGCAACAGAAGATAAACTAATTTTTGAGCGAAAAGAGGAAGGAACAGTTTTACTCAACATTGCTCAACTATCTAATGAATGTATCTTTGCAAACAGTGAAGGTAACATAGTCAAACTTACATTCTGTGTTGTCAATTCAGGTGTGTCTGATATTGAATATCTATATTCTGTCTATAATAGTAATGCGAGACTCCTGGTGAATGAGCGTTCCGAAGTGCAGATAGATTCAAAGTTATTGATACCGGAAGATTATGCTATATATCAGAACTATCCGAATCCTTTCAATTCGAATACAATTATTAAGTATCAAATTCCTTTTGAAAGTAAAACAACTATAAATATTTATGACATTACAGGTAGGATAGTTAATACATTGGTAGATGAAAGGCAAACACCTGGATATTATTTGTCCGGGTGGGATGGAAGAAACAATTCCGGACAAATTGTTTCCAGCGGAATGTATATCTATCAAATTATTTCACTATCTGAGGAGAAGGATTTCGTAAATGCAAAAAAATTGCTGTTACTAAAATAAAAATTTATTTGTTTGTAAGTTTTAATAGACCTTGAAAAACAAAACCTGTTTTAACGCAGCGAAGCTGAATCAAACAGGTTTGAATTAGATGGTAGTTGTGAAAAATCAAACCATTCATAATTTTAGATTTTTGATTGCAGATTTTGGTTTGGGATTTTAGATTTCGGATTTTCGATTCCGCATTCAACATTTGACCTTCGACTTTTGTCAAGTTCACTTTAGACACTTTCATAAAAATCAGCTTTTATTTATTGATACCTGTTTTTCTGTTATTATCCTTCTTTTTATAAAGGATAGCAATTGGAATGATAACAAGATACCCAATCAAGAGAACAATCGGTGCAATAGTCAGTGTACGGAAACTATATGTATCTCCACTTGCCATAATAAAATAGCCAAGAATTAATACCAGGATACCGATTCCGAAAATGATGTAGTTTGTTCCCTTGAAACTAAGTTTCTCAATAAAAGCGGGTGATTTTTTCGTTTTTTTCTTTATTTTCGTCATACCAACTCAAATTTATCTATTATTAACTTTTTCACAAGTTATTTGTTCCACTTTTTTCAACTTTAGTTGACCTTATCAGTAGATATGCCAATCCACAGAAAAAAGCCAATCCGACTATAACACTAAATGGACCTGCCCAGTCCGATGAAAGAATATGAGGACGTGCTTGAATTATTACAAGAAGTCCTACAATCACACCCATCAAACCATCGCCACCCACTAATCCTGATCCAAAAAGAATTCCACCCTCACGGCGTTGATTTATTATGTTTTTATTTCCTTTGCAACGTTTTTCTACAACTTTTCTAATAAGTCCACCGAAGAATATTGGTACCATTGTTGAGACTGGAAGATAAACACCTACCGCAAAAGCCAGTGAAGGTAATTTGAACAAGAAGTGGACGATCAAAGTAATTCCAACACCACTAAACACGAGCAACCAGGGAATATTTTTGTCAAATATACCATCAATAACCATCATCATCATACTCGCTTGTGGTGCCGGGAGTTCAGGAGATCCAAAGGTATATGCTTTTCCTAAAATCAGAACACTTCCAGCAACAAAAAAACATGTTGTTAAAACACCTATCAGTTCTGCAATCTGCTGTTTACTTGGAGTAGCACCCAGTAAAAATCCCGCCTTCAAATCCTGAGAGGTATCACCGGCTATCGAGGCGGCACAGCCTACAACTGCTCCGACAGTTAATGCTGCAACTTTACCAGCTTCATTTGTTATGCCAAGGCCGAGGAAAATAAGACTTGTGCATATTAGAGTTGCGATAATCATTCCTGATGTAGGATTGGAAGTTACTCCCACCAATCCGACAATTCTTGCGGATACCGTTGTGAAAAAGAAAGCGAATAGTGCTACACAGAAGGCTGCTAATAAGCGGAACCAAAATGATGGTGAGAAATCAAATATCGTTGGAATAATTGCGAGAACAATTGCGATAATTAAAATACCTCCAAAAACGATCTTGATAGAAAGATCATGGTCAGTCCTATCAATTTCTACATTATTTGAGAGACGACCACGTATTTGTTGCATACCAATTTTAAAGGAGGTGATCATTGTGGGAATTGATTTTATAAGAGTTATAAATCCTGCCGTGGCGACAGCACCGGCTCCAATGTATCTAATATATTTTTCCCATATCATTTTGGCTATATTCAAATCTGTCACAGGGTCACCTTTTTCTTGAACAAGTTGAATCATTGATTGAGTTAAAGAATCACCACCAATATATCCAATCAGGGGAATGATTACCAACCAGGATAATAATCCTCCAGCAACCATAATAATTGCGATTCTCAGTCCAAGAATGTATCCTACACCGAGAAGTGCGGGGCGTGTATTCATCCCTAAATGAGCTTTTTTAATAAATGGAATTTTTACCCAGACATCTCTTGGGAAAAGTTTTATAATATCCATTAAAAAAGTATATAGAAAACCAATGCCGAGTCCATAGAATACGTTTTTCGCTTGAGTTCCACCGGTATCAGCAGCTACAAGCACTTCTGCTGAGCCAATACCTTCAGGATAGGGGAGATTTCCATGTTCGTTCCTTATTAGGAAACGTCTGAGCGGGATCATAAACAGAACACCGAGAAGGCCACCGGCAAGAGCAATTAGAGTGATCTTTAATAAACCTGGTTTGTAACCCCATAAAAATAGTGCTGGAATAGTGAAAATAATTCCAGATGCCAAAGATGAGCTTGCTGATCCCGCGGTTTTTGTAATATTGTTTTCTAAAATGGATGTCTTGCCTGTCCATCTCTGAAAAATCCTTGCCACGGCAACGGTGATAACCGCCAGAGGAATAGCGGTAGAAATGGTTAGACCAGCCATGAGTCCCAGATAGGCATTTGCCATTCCGAATAAAATGCCGAATATTGATCCATACACTAAAGATTTTACAGTTAACTCAGTCATTGACTCCGTTTTAGGAATGTAGGGTTGATACTCGTCAGCAGGAATTTTTTCGTAAGCTTCGGGTGGTAAGCCGTATTTTTTCTGGTTCATAAAATTCTCCTGTTTTCTTTATTATATCTAATGACAATATGAACATTCTAAATATTGGGAGAGAAGTTAAAAAAAATGAGCAGGAATCCAAGGATAAGATTTTATATATTTGCCATTAGAAGTGAACTTGTAACGGAACTTTGATGAACCTTGCGTCAAGTCCTTCAAATTCACTTTTTTAATTCAGAATTATTCATTATGGACTTAGCACAAGATTTTGATTTTAACTATCATTTGGCACTAATATTAAAATAAAAGGTTTTAGGATACAATTAAAGTTTCAATTGATTAATGAGGATTTTATATATTGCTTTAAGAGGGTGCAGAATACAGTTATTAAAATTAGAAGATTGTTGTTATAGTATTCAGGAGACACAAGAAAGTTAAAAAAAATTCTAATTATTTACCTTTTTAAGTAAATTATTATCAGACAAAAGTTGCTAAATAGACGATTTTTTCTTATTTTAATACCAATGAATTTATAAGATATTAAGATTTCAATTTTTATAATCAAAGTACAGTGATAGATGGGATTTCGTTATGAAAGAGGCTAAGTGGTGGAAATCTATTGGTGACAAAAAGGTTGAATGTACACTTTGCCCGAGGCATTGCAAACTTAAAGATGGACAGAATGGATTCTGTTTCGTAAGGCAAAATATTGATGGAGTTCTCCAATCTCTTGCTTATGCCAGTCCAATTGCAGTTCACACAGATCCTATTGAAAAAAAGCCGTTATATCATTTTTTACCTGGTTCTGATATTTTTTCAATAGGTACTGTAGGTTGCAATTTAGGGTGTTTATTTTGCCAGAACTGGGATATTTCAAAAGCTCGTATTGATCAAAAATCAGCCAGGCATTTTTCACCTGAAGATATAGTAAAAGCGGCATTAAATTATGATTGCAAAGGAATAGCATTTACATACAATGAACCGACTATTTTTGGTGAGTATGTTATAGATATATCGAAACTTGCTCATAAGTCGGGATTAAAAACAGTAATGGTGACAAACGGGTATATAACAAAAGAAGCAATTCAGGATATTTATCCTTTTATTGATGCGGCGAATATAGATTTAAAAGCGTTTACTGAGAAATTTTATTCCAAATACTGTCAGGCTCACTTACAGCCGGTTCTTGATGCCATTATTGAAATTAAGAAAATGGGTACCTGGATAGAGTTAACTACTTTAATTATTCCTGATCTGAATGATAGTTTGGAAGAAATAAAAAGTCTGGTAAATTGGGTATTAGAGAACCTTGGTTCTGATGTACCTCTCCATTTTTCAGCATTTCACCCTACTTATAAGATGATGGATAGAGAACGAACTCCCAAATCTACTCTTGACAGAGCCAGAAAATTAGCGTTAAATGAAGGAATTCGTTATGTATATGAAGGAAATGTAATGACAACTGTTGAAGGGAATACATACTGCCCTGAATGTGGGCGACTTTTAATTGAGCGGCAATGGTTTACAGTAGTTCATAATTCGCTGGTTGATGGAAAGTGTGTGTGTGGCGCTAAAATTTCTATTGTGCAATGATAAAATAAATTTTAATTTAGAAAGTTATAATTGAGGCATATATGTTAACACGATTAAGCATTGAAGTAGAAAGGACTGAATTAGCTGAATTCAGAGAAGCGATGGAAAAGATGACGCAGGATAAACCGTCTGTTGAAATAAAATTAAATCCATATCTGAGAAGTATTTGCCGGCAAATAATAAAGGATATTGATCGTTGGGAAGATTTTAAGAAGGAGAAATGGTAATTTTAATACTTAACCAGTTTATAATAGAAAAACATTGATAATTAAAATGAGATTTGTAAATTCAACCTGGATATTTTTATGAGGATTTCTCGAATATGTATGATGAAAAATTTGTTGATTTTGGAGACGAAGAAAGCCGCACTAATTATCTTAATGCAAAATTCGACGATCTTTTACAGGGGATGAATAATCTCTATGGAAAAGAACTGAAGGAAGAACTTCTAACGAGGTTGGAAAAAACCATTGCTACATTCCATCAAGGTGTTAAATCTTTGATTATTAGTCTTCAACCCGATAAAATTAGTGAACAAGAAAGTAAGATTATCTCTCCTCAATTAGGATCAAAGCCAGTTGAAGTAGAAGTATCAACAGCTTCTCAAGCTGATGGACAAAGGGGATTGACTGACGCCAGATAAGATCGTTACAATATGAATGGGTGTCCGAATGGGAGCGGAATCTTCTAAAGTAGGTATAGTAAATAATAAAATTGAAATTATGGGAGTTGTGAATGAAAGAAGTAATTAAGACGATTGTAATTGTACTCCTCGTTGCAGTTGCTGTATACTTTGCTTTTATCATTGGAAAAGTAAATGCTCGAATGGATGTTTTAAACACGCAAGACTCTGTTATTGTGGAAGTAAATAATGATTTTGATCATAACCTTCATGATCTTGAGCTTCAATTTATAGGTCGTGGTAAGCACATTCAGCAGTTTCAAGGAGATTTAAAGGATATGTATAGGAAATTGGATGAAACTGCAATTATGTTTGCTGCTAAGATTGATTCTGTTTTATTAGTCTTTAGCGAGTTTAAGATGAATACCGAGACTGAACTCGAAAATTTGAAAAGTGAACAGGAGCAGGCTTCGGATAGACTTTCCAAGTTGCAGCGTCAAACCAATAGGACTTTGACTGATTTACAGACAGCATTGAGCAGGATGAATCGTGAAATAGGAGACCTTGAGAAGAGAGTTAAAGCTGTAGAACCTGTAGAAAAAGAAAAGAAAAGTCGCCGTTAAGGAGTAAAAAAATTTTAAATAAGGTATCTGATATTAATAAATGTGTGTATTGGGTACTTTTAATGTTTGGAGGATTAGCAAATGAGTAAATATTTAATGATTGGTATTGTATTCGTTTTCTTTGCGTGTGGAGGGGGTAAAGAAGGTGTTTCGGATAGAAGCGAAAAAGAACAAATAGCTAAACATAAAACTACAAAGGCGGTAACAGCGCCCAAGCTTCAAACAAAACAACAAGTAATAACACCAATCTTTACTTTCAGAATTGAACCAAAAGCAGAATATGACATTACAAGTGGCAAGAATCTTAAATTAATAATAGAGGGAAACCAGAATGCTTTAGTATCTTTTTCATGGATAAAACCGGATGGGAAGAAGATAGTAGAAAAGCAACGTGAAATAACTGAGAAAGAATATATTCGCCCATTGAATTCGAAAACAGTAAAAAAATATTTTGGAACAGGACTAAAAACTATAACAGCAAAAATCACTTACGATAAAAGTCGTCCACCTATAGAATTATCAAAAACAATAATAATAGTAGAGCCAACACCAAAACCAAAAATTACTAAGCCTGTCTCTGATACTGTAAAGACGGTTCTGAAACCGATTCAAAAAGTAACAATAGAAAAACAAGTTCCGAAACCAGATATCTCATTTAAGAAGGAAAAAGTGGCAAAAGCAGCAGAAAAGAAACCAGTGGAAATAGAACAACCTATATTATTGAAGAAACTTGCTTTTGATGATATTTTCTTTGACTATGGAGAATGGGCTGCACCAAGTTTGACTTTTAATTCTAATTATTTCATTACTTTAAGTAAATTGGTTAAAGCTTTAAGAAGCGATAAAGATATTAAAGTCAGATTATATGGACATACAGATAGTGATGGTTCTCAAGAATATAATAAGGTTTTAGCAGAAAAAAGAACTATAACTATTGGTAAATTATTACTCAATCTTTTTCCAGATGAGGAGAGAGAGAGTATTGCGGAGAGAATTGAGTTAATAGGTATAGGCAAAGTGGAACCGCTTATCAAAGGCGTTAATAAAATACGAGATATACTCAACCGTAGAGTTTCAATAGAACTAACTTATGATGCTATTAAAGGAAAAACTCTTGCCGATTATCTTGAAACTGAAAAGACAATTGTAAAAAAGAAGGTTAAGCCCAAACCTGTTAAAAAAGCATATAAACCAAAGAAGGCTAAATCACCACAGGAAAAGCTTTACGAAAATGCCGGCAAATTATTTTCGCAAAAACGGTATGCTGAAGCCATAGCAACCTATGGGGAAATTATCTCTTTTGATCCTAATAATAGTTTGGCCGACAATGCTCAATGGTGGATTGGAGAGGCATTATTTTATCAGAGGAAATATCAGGATGCATTATCTGCCTATAAGAAAGTATTTGGTCTTGGTGATAGAAATAAAGAGGCTTATGCTCAACTTCGTCTTGGATATTGCTATTTGAGGCTGAATCAGAAAGAAAATGCAATCGAGGAAGCTCGAAAAGTCACCTTAAATTATCCAAATGCACAAGAAGAAATAAAGAAGGCGAATAGGCTTTTGAGGGAAATGGGATCTTATTAGTTCGTATACAATTTAAGCAGTTTAGAGTAAACAACTTATATTGTAAAACTATAAACTGCTTTTTTATAAATAAAGTCGTCATGGGGGTAGATATTAATAGATGGGACTTTAAAAGTAAGTGCCGAAGGGGGGAATCGAACCCCCATGGACCTAAGTCCGGCGGATTTTGAGTCCGCTGCGTCTACCAGTTTCACCACCTCGGCAAAAAGCAGAGTAATATTACTATTTTGTGAATTAAAATCAAGTAAAATACACACTCAATTATAAGGAGAATATTATGCCGGATATTAACTTTGACACAATCTCTGAGATGTTTATTTCTATTACTAACAAGTATGCTGATAAAGCTGCGTATGGATATAAAGAAGAAGGGGTCTGGAAAGAGATGACATTTGGTGAGGTAAGAATCTGTGTAGAGAAAATTTACGGTGGTTTGAAAACCCTTGGAATAAAATCCGGTGATCACGTTGCCATAATGTCTGAGAATAGTCGCTGGTGGGCAATGTCCGATTATGGAATTTTGTCTGCAAAAGGTGTAACAACAACTATTTATCCAACATTAACTGCGAAGACGGTTAAATGGATAATTCAACATTCTGAAAGCCGGTTTTTATTCTGTGGTGATAAAAAACAGACAGAAAAAGTTCTTCCAATGTTGGATGATCTGAAAAATATTGTAAAAGTTATCGTCATGGATAATACCTCTTTTGCTCATCCTAATATAATAACGATGAAAGAGTTGACGGAATTTGGTGAAACGTTCCGGAAAGAGTACCCGGATGATTTTGAAAAAGATGCAATGTCAATTAAGAAGGATGACCCGCTGACACTAATTTATACATCAGGTACTACTGGTGTACCAAAGGGTGTTATGCTGTCACATGGAAATTTGACTTCCAACATAGGTAGTAGTTCTCAAGTGATAATTGTTACTGATCAAGATGTTTTTCTGTCTTTTCTTCCATTAAGCCATACTTTTGAAAGAATGGCGGGACATTTTTTTCCTTTCACTGTTAGTGCAAAGGTCTGTTATGCAGAAAGTATAGAAAAAGTAGCTGATAATATTCGAGAAGTTCATCCAACGATAATGATTGCTGTTCCGAGGCTATACGAGAAAATGTACGCCAAGGTCATAGCAAATGTCGCTGCCTCATCCTCTCTAAAACAGAGTATATTCTGGTGGTCTATTAAAACAGGACGAAAAGCTATTGAAAAACGTAATCGTGGAAAATCCAATGGTGTTTTTCTCGGTA
Organism: uncultured bacterium; assembly: GCA_964441235.1. Lineage (GTDB taxonomy): Bacteria > Fidelibacterota > UBA2242 > UBA2242 > UBA2242 > BS750m-G69. The sequence goes on from CAYTUQ010000004.1 coordinate 93,494, forward strand.
TGAAATTGAAGATTGCGAATAAGTTGGTTTTTCATAAGTTGCATGAAGTTGTCGGTGGCAGAATGCGGTTTTTTGTCTCAGGAGGGGCGCCATTATCGAAAGAGATAGGGGAGTTTTTCGATGCAGCGGGAATTATTATTATCGAAGGTTATGGGTTAACGGAAACTTCTCCAGTCATAAGTGCAAATTTATTAGAGAAATACAAGCTTGGAACTGTAGGACCGCCTTTACCAGGTATTGAAGTAAAAATTGCCGATGATGGAGAGATATTAACTCGAGGCCCTAATGTAATGAAAGGTTATTTCAAGGATGAAGTAAGCACTAAAGAAGTATTTGATGAGGATGGTTGGTTTTATACAGGTGACATCGGTGAATTGGATGAGGATGGTTATCTTGTAATAACGGATCGGAAAAAGAATATTTTAGTAACCTCAGGTGGTAAAAATGTAGCTCCACAGCCTATGGAAAATGCTCTCGTAACGTCAAAATGGATTGAGCAAATAGTTATTATTGGTGATAGAAGGAAATTTGTCTCAGCTCTGATAGTCCCAGCGTTTCCGAGTTTGGAAGAATGGGCTAAAGAGAAAGGTCTTGAATGGGAAGATCGTAAAGCACTTGTTGAACTTCCAGATGTGAAGGAACTTTACGATAAAGTTATTGGTGAATCAATGGAAGGATTTGCTCAATTTGAAAAGGTTAAAAAATTTACACTTCTATCAGATGAATTTACAATTGAAAGCGGAGAATTGACTCCATCATTGAAAGTTCGCAGGAATATCGTCGAAGATAAATATGCTGATCTTATTGACGAGATTTACAAGGAGACTTAAAGATAATTGAGCTTTTCTTACAAAGATGCCGGTGTTAATATTTATATTGGTAGGAATGTTGTTTCTAATATAAAAAAGTTGGTCCACAAAACTTTTACCCCCAATGTTTTAACAGATATAGGGTCGTTTGGTGGATGTTTCTCTTTCCCCGTTTCTGAATATAAAAATCCAGTATTAGTTTCAAGTACTGATGGTGTAGGTACTAAACTTATTATTGCAAATCTTATGAATTGCTATGATACTATTGGACAATGTTTGGTTAATCACTGTGTGAACGATATTCTAACAACGGGAGCAAAACCTCTTTATTTTTTAGATTATATAGGTACCGGACAATTAAACCCTAATGTTATTAAGGAATTAATAACAGGATTATCAAAAGCTTGTTGTGAAAATGATTGCTCTCTCATTGGTGGTGAAATGGCAGAGATGCCTGATATTTATAAACATAAAGATTATGATCTTGTCGGTACAATTACTGGAGTAGTGGAAAAAGAAAATTTGCTTTCTGACAGAGTGAAAAGGGGAGACATTCTTATTGGGTTACCTTCTTCCGGTTTACATACTAATGGCTATTCACTGGCTAGAAAGGTTCTTCTGAAAAATTATTCGGTTGAGGATTATATCAGCGAGATTGATGGAGTATTAGGAGAGGTATTGCTTAAAGTGCACCGATCATATTTAAAGCCAGTTTTTAGTCTATTGTGTAAGAAAGAGCTCCACGCCATCAGTCATATTACCGGAGGTGGAATTGAAGGAAATACCAAAAGAGTAATTCCGAAAGATTTGAATTTGAAAATAGATTGGAGTGCATGGGATTGGCTTCCGATATTTAGATTAATTCAGAACGTAGGGAAAATCAGTGTTAAAGAGATGAGGAAAGTTTTCAATCTGGGTATTGGTTTAATCTTAATAGTTGAGCGAGATTATGGAGATAAGTTTTTCCATGAATTGGAAAATAATAGTGAACAACCTGTAAGTATCGGGGAAATTGGTTGAAAAATTTACTTCTGGCTACGAGCTTGTTCCATAGGAAGTCTCCAAAGGAGTCTCCAACGGAGTCCCTCGTGACCGCTGTGACCTTCGGACCACTCCGTAGCCAATTGTTCCGAAAATGCTTATGCGTGAAGTATGAATGAGTCTACTATAAAAACCATTAAAATGGTTAAAATGGGCTTATTGAGTTCTACTACCCACAACTGAATTTGTGGGCTAAATCACTATCCCTCATAGGATTAGCCCACAGTTTTAACTGTGGGTAAAATGTAAAAAAAACCTAATTTTAACCCCTTCAGGGATTTTTAGAGTGAGCTCATGAATAATAATAAGATATCTCAAAACCGCCTTTTCGGCAGACAGATAGCAGTATTGGGAGCAGGAAGTTGGGGTACAACAATTGCCATTCACCTGTTTAAACAGGGTTATAAAGTGAAATTGTGGGAATATTTTCCTGAAAATGTGGTATTAATGAATCGCACTCGAAGGAATCCTCTTTTGGAAGGGATTCCAATACCTCATGAAATTCCAATTACAAACAGTTTGGATGATGCTGTTTATGAGGCATCAATGATAGTTATTGCAGTACCATCTCATACAGTTAGGTCTCTTTTATTGAGATTAAAAGGTAAAGTTTCCAAAGATGCAGTTTTTGTAAATCTTTCTAAAGGGATTGAGGAAAACACACTAAAGAGAATGAGTCAGGTTATATCCGAAGTTTTAGATCATCCTGAAGAAAAAATCGTGACTCTGCACGGACCAAGTCATGCGGAAGAAGTCTCACGAGAAATGCCAACAGCAGTTGTTGCTGCATCAAAAAGTATTGAAACTGCAAAATTAGTTCAGGAAATATTTTTGTCTCCATATTTTCGGGTATATACAAATACTGATTTAATTGGAGTAGAACTTGGTGGTGCGGTTAAAAATATTATTGCAATCGCTTCAGGTATATGTGATGGTATGGGACTTGGTGATAATTCAAAAGCCGCATTAATGACAAGAGGATTGGCTGAAATCACTCGAATGGGCTTGAAACTTGGTGCCATAAGGGAAACTTTCTCCGGATTAAGTGGAGTAGGTGATTTAATAGTAACCTGTAATAGTAAGCATAGTCGCAACCGTTATGTCGGAGAAGAGATTGGGAAAGGACGAAAGTTGAAAGAAGTCCTGGATGGAATGACAATGGTTGCCGAGGGTGTGCATACTTGTAGAACGGTATATCAAATGGTAAAAAAATACAATGTTCTTATGCCAATTTCTGAGGAAATATATAAAGTTCTATTTGAGGGTAAAGAACCAAATCAGGCGGTTCATGAGCTGATGAGTAGAGTACCTGTTGAAGAGTGGCACTCTTTACCCGATGAAAAATGAAAAAATATTTATTTTTTATCTTTATTATAATAGTCATTTTTGACTATGTTTTTGCAAGTAATATATCGCAATCTATCAAGATAAATCCTACCCCAATCTGCGGTACTCCACATTTATGGGGTAAAATACCTGAAATAATTTCAATTAAATCGCTGGCAAAACCTGTAAAAGGTGACACTACATTTTACATACGTGAAGATTTATATGCTTCATCAGTGTCCTTAGAGGAAGTTGCGTTTTATAAAAAATTTGAAAATGATAAAATTGTAATATATGTTGAAGTTAATGAGTATGACGAAAACAGGGTTGATTCAACCGATATAGTAAATGTCAAAAATGCGATGCTTTACGAAACTCCGACAGGTTCTGTTGATCCTCACAAAGGTATTCTCACTAATGAGATAGAGATATTCGGAGAACCTCCGGATGTAGATGAAAATGGAAAACTATTTATTTTACTTATTGATGTAAGAGATGGCTATGAACCAGGTGATGAAACTTATGTGGCGGGTTATTTTGATCCTCTCGATCAAAATAAAAACAAAGGTAATTACAGTGATATAATCTACATTGATACGAATCCGGCAAATACTAATGATGCATCAACTCATAGTGTAGTAGCGCATGAACTTCAACATTTGATTCACTACAATTATGATATAGATGAAGACACCTGGTTAAACGAGGGACTTTCCGAGCTTGCTCCGCGTATTCTTGGTTTTCCAGTCCGGTCTTTTGCTTCTTTTTTACATGATACTAATCGACCATTGAATAGTTTTGATAATAACGGAAATATTATTGATTATGCAAAAGTAGGTTTATGGACTTTTTATTTCTATAAGCGATTCGGAATTGAGATGATTAAACCTCTTGTTAAGGAGAAGGCAAATTCTTTGCAAAGTTATGAGAATGTACTGAAAGATTTCGGGTTCATAGAAATTGAGAAAGAAGACTTGTTGGAGGATTGGTTCATTGCAAATTTGCTTAATGATCCCGGTATTGATGATGGAAAATACGGATACGGGGATACTGTGATTCCTGAAGTTTTATCTGACCATTTCAGTGCAAATTTTACTCAGGGTGAAGATATTTCTGATGAATTAAATGATGCGGCAGCAGAATATATCCAATTTTACTCCGGGAAAGATATTTCTTTTGAAATGACACACGGTTTTTCTTCTCAATTTTGTATTGCAGTAGTAAAATATTCCACGCTTCCTGAGATAGTGATTTCTGAGCCATGTCCCAGTCCATTTAGTTTTTCAGACTCGTTATTTGGAATTGCTTATGAAAAAATTACATTTATTCCTTTCAGTACTTCGATAAAGACAAGCCCTGAAACTACTGATTTTACTTATAATGCTTCAGGTAAAGGTGGTTATGAAGAGGAAGAAATTGCTTATGATGGAGATTCGTTAAGTTTCTATATAAAACTAAAAATAGATCAAAAGAATTGCGAAGCTGCTGAAAAATTTACATTACCATCTGAAGATTCCAGGTTGGCTGCAGTTGAGTTCAATGTAAAAGAGGATTTACCTGTAACAATTAGAGTTTATTCTTCATTAACAAGTTCTCCTATTGCAATTTATGAGAATATTCCCCCGAGTGCAGGAATGTGGACTCGTTTTGATTTTGATGAAGATATTTTACCTGAAACTGCTACTTCATTTGCATTGTCAATTTCAAGTAATGATAATTCTTTAGGTTATAGCCATACTGAAGAAGGGCAGGGGAGAGCGTATTTGAATATTGGTGCTGGATTTAGTGATTTATCTAATTTTAAAGTTGGTACTGTAGGTACTCTTACAGGTGATTGGCTTATAAGGGCAATAGTACAAAAGCCTGTCGTAAAACCTGCCGAATTGGTTATAGAACCCGATTCTCTGTATTTCTGGAATAATGAATATCAACTAAGTTTTGGAATTAAGAACTCAGGTACGGAAATGCTTTCCTGGTATATAAGTGGTGGTTTTCCTGATTGGTTGGACATTGAGCCTATAACAGGTTCTTTATATGAGAGAGATAAAATTACTGTTTCAATAGATCGAAAGAATTTATCGCCGGGGATTTACGAATTATTTATACCAATAGCTTCGAATGGCGGTAATGACTCTATTTTTATATCGGTTCTGGAAAGGAATTGTGAAAGACCGCAAGCAGCTTTACTCCCGTTTAAAGCTATTTTTAATGACGAAACTGGTAAAATATTATTGAAAGTTTTTAATATAGGATTGCACGAAGCTAATTTTGAATTTTTTAAAGATTCTCCATATCTTGAGTTCTATTCCTCACAAGGAGTTGTACCCTATGAAGATACAGTTTATGTTGACGCCTTTTTGGACAGGAAAACAGTAACAGAATCTATTATCTCTGCGTTTTTCTATAATGGAGTAGATACTCTTCAATTGAATTTTATTTATGAAGGAGAAATTCAGTCAGTTGAAGAAAAGTTATCTGTTTTACCAACTGTTCAAAATCCTTTTTTAGTATCGGAACAGGTTTTTACTACTATCAGGGTTAGACTTATTTCTGAACAGAAGCCATCGCTCGTAATCTATAATATTTTAGGACAGGAAGTTAAATCTTTCACTTTTAACAGTCATAAACCGGGTTTGCATTTATTCAGATGGGATGGGAAAAATGATAAAGGATGTTGGCTGAGTAGCGGTGTATATTTTATTCTTCTAAAGCAGAATGGAAAAACCGCCAGGCAGAAAATGCTATTGATCAGGTAGCATTTATACTAACCGGAACCTTTCTGCTCATTCACTAGTAAAGTAGAAGGTGATGTCGGTTTTAAATGGTATGTAACGTTCGGTTTCAGGTGCAGAAAGTTGTGGTGCACTGAACATTCGGACTTTTGATAAACTGATGCGGGGCTCAAAGTGTTCGGATTCGTTAGGAGCCCCTCGGTCGCCTACAAACCATTGGTTATACCGTTGCTGCGACTGTCAATTTATAAATTATTGGGAATTATTAATGGTATAATATTCCTTTTATTTTTTCTGTATATCTTGAAATCAGTATCTATAGTGCAGATTACGCTATCCGAAATTTGTTCTGATAATCTTACAAGGCATCCATCGGCTAATGACATAGGAATATTTTTGTATTTATCCAATAATTGCTTTATTGCATTTGATTCAGCCTCAAGGTCAAAGGGTAAAACAATTAATTCTCGTTCTACAAGCTCTATGACATATTTTGATCCATTTGTAAAATTTCTAAGTAAAAAACACGCTTCAGATAATACTGCCTCACAACTTATAAATGGGGGAGTCATTAGTGAGAACTGGGTAATAGCCCAATTATGGTAAGCATCATTTTTGTTTAAAAATGCAATAAGCGGACCCGTGTCTAATATTACTTTCTTTCTTTTCATTTACCATATCCGTCAAAATATTTCTTATTTGTTGAAAGGTCTAATGGACCTTCAATTTTGCCTGCTAAATCTTCAGAAAAGTCGATAAAGGAACCTGTGTGCTTTTCATCGTCTTTCGAAAAATATTCTAAAAGAGCACTACGAACAATTTCAGATTTGCTGAGCCCTTTTTCTCTAGCATAACTATTCAGCCGAGTTTTTAAAATTTCTGGCACTTTTAATGTTAATGTATCCATTCCTGCCTCCTCTTGTATCACGATTATGCCAAAAAGGTAATATCTTTTTTATATAAAGTCAATCCTTTTCTTTTCGAATTTATTTAATTCATTTAACCGGTATAATGATGCGGATTAAAAGTTACTTATTCTACCACGGTATATCCTGTTTTGGACGGCTACTGATAAGTCCATGAAATTGATAGCTGACCATTTAGCGTGAGGAGACGGAAGTTAATGGGGAATAAATCACTCTCATTACTTTTCCGACTTTCCCGACAGGGACTCCTTCCGGAGTAGTCGGTCTTATTTTTAATTTAACGATGTTGTTTAGAAGAAAGGTGCTAAGCATTCGCGGGCAATATCCGACATTTTGAAATTGACATGACACTGGTAATACGTGCACACAGACGCCGAATAAAAGATTTTCCGGCTATCGTTATTTTATTTATATGGCGTCAGGTGTCTCGCCAGAGACCTCCGTTGAGGCGAAGCAGATTCGTTAGACATATTTAAAAAATTTATAAGCGATCAAATTCCTCGGGTTCAATATCGGGGATCAATGTAAGAGCATCTCTATATTTCTTTTGATTTGCCCTTTTTGCACGTATTTCTAAGTAATCTTTAGTAGCAAATGCAGATATTTTTTCTGATACTGCACTTGCGATAAACTGATTAATTGAGATTCCATCCTTTTTGGCAAACTCTTTAACTCTTTCATATATTGATTCTGGTAAGCGTAAACTTAAAGTACTCATTTTATATTTCTCCAATTAACTCTAAATATTCTTTTGGTGTTAATACTTCAATTCCAAATTTATTGACACCTTTAAAATTTTTCTTATTATATGTGATGATATATTTACTCTGAGATTCTATCGCTAATTCTAAAATATGGTCATCTTTAGGATTTTTCAGTTGTGGTCGCCATAGGAAAAATATTTCACATTTATTTGAAGTATTACAAATCATATCTAAAATAGAATCAATCTGTTCTTTGTTTAGTTTTAGATCATTTATATTTCGCTTTGCAGCACTCTCATATTCAAAGATTAGTGCGGGTGAAATATTTAGTTCATATTTTTCACGGGACGTTTCAAAGAGCAATTTGAACGAAGCACCTCTCCTCGATTTTAGAGCTGATATAAATACATTTGTGTCAATTACTATGTTGAATTTCTTTTTCATAGTGGTAGTATATATGATACTGTAATAAATAGCAAGAGTTTTTTACTCGCAAGGAGATATTTTTCTCCGTTTCTCTTAATGTATAACAACGCATAACATACGGTGAGCGTGATTTCGATTTCTTTTCAATATTTCAAAAACACTGTGCAAACTCGCAAAATCATCAATCAAAAAACAGTTCCCTACGTTAGGTGCAAAAGATTCGTTAGCAGCTGAATTACCGCAGTAATCTTTCATGAAGTAAATCATCTAAATCTCTGCGCCCATCTAAAACACAATGAACATAAACATATGATTCAATAATCTGATAGATTATTCTGTAGAGTTTAAAATGTATCTCTCGATATTCGTAGATACCAATACGTTCCAATTCAGGTGGTATATGTCCACGATTTGCCAATTCTGATAGATTAGATATTTTTTCTTCTATTTTTTCGAGTAATGTATCTGCTTTTTGAACTGAATCATTAATGGCGACATACTTATAGATACTGAAAATATCTTCTTCAACATCGGAAATGATATAGACGTGATACTTCATCAGATGTTAACCCTACTACGTCACTTAGACTTTTTTCGTACAATATATTGAATCCTATTAATAACATCAATACAACATATAGTGTTAAATTTGCCAAATTACGTTGTAGGGTTAATCTGGCTGATACGATTGCGAATAGACTTGAAGGATTCGGAAACGGGTTTATAATCTTTATCTTTTAGACTTTTACTACTCAGGGCAAGTATTTTTAGGAGTGCCAGGCTATCCTGGATCTGTTCATACTTTTTTATATCCTGAAGAATTGCTTTTGCTTCGCCATTCTGAGTAATAACCAGAGTTTTATAACTATCGGTAATATCCCTGATAATTTCCGATGCGTGTGCTTTTAGATAACTGATAGATTTTACGGCTTCACTTGCTTTCATTTTTCAACCTCGATATAATAACTAAATATAGTCTATATTATGGTCTATCGCAATATCTTCTTTTATTGTACTAACCTACAATGCGTGAGATACACCGGTTTTCGAAGCGATTTCCATTGATTATTCTTAAGCCTTTGGAAAAACCAGCAAACTCTGAATTTATCGCTTGCTCCTGATGGCGAAAGCTGTTCGATGAATTTAGATTTTCAAATATTCAAGACCATATTTCAATCAGTAAATAATATACGAGTTTTTATTCGCTGTAGGTTGGAGTTTCATTAACATCCAACTTTCCCAATAAGGGATGCCTATGGCAAAGTCGGGGATTAATAGTAAGAAAGAAACTCATAACTGTTTTAAAGGTTTATAAAATTTCGCAAAATTATCAAAATATTTTATTCAGCAGGTTTTTATACTGAACTTATAAATTAATTTATCACACTGGATTTTGAATATCCACAAATTCAACATCCAGATTAAATTTTTCTTTAATGTGCTTACCAAGTGCCAGAACGCCGAATCTCTCGGTTGCATAATGACCGGCTGCTATAAAATGAATACCTTCTTCTTTTACATAGTGAAGAATATGTTCGCTTACTTCTCCTGTAAGGTATAAATCTAATCCCTGCAATACAGCCTGTTTGACTTCCTTTTGAGCTCCGCCGCTGACGACACCAACGGTATTGATTTTGTCCGGTCCATAGGGGAAAATTATAGTGTTGGCATTGATCTTATTTTTAACCAAGTCAAAAACAGTTTCGGCTTGTTTTAACTTGTATTCACCTTTGAAACCTATTAACTGACCGTTATATTCGCAGAAAGGTTCAATATTTTTTAGCCCCAATATTTGAGCGAGTCTGGCATTATTTCCCACTTCTTTATGGGCGTCAAGTGGTAAGTGATAACCATAAAGATTAATATCATTTTCCAGTAACAATTTAATTCGCTTTTTATAACTGCCCTGATAAATCGGATGCTCAAAATCCCAGATGATACCGTGGTGAACGATAATTGCATCAGCTTTCAACTCAATAGCTTTTTCAAATAATTCAACACTGGCACTTACTCCGGTTACAATTTTATTAATTTCATCCTTACCTTCAACCTGTAATCCATTGGAAGAATAATCTTTAAAATCATCAACTTGTAAATAATTATTTAAATGGTGTGTCAATTCATTGCGTTTCATTAATTCACCTTGTTTTAATTTTTATGGAAGCGCTGTTTTTTATTTTGTGATTAAATGGATGAAATATCTATTAATATGTCATGTTTACCCTTTGAAATAACGGGAAATGAAAATAGTAAGGAAGCTGATTTAAAAAATATTTCACGGGGTGAATCTAGTAAATCCTGTCAAATTTTTATGTGACTCCTCTGGTCATTTGATACTATTTAATAAGTGAACATTTCTGGATTTCCTGAGATTTGCCCACCCTCAGTTGCAGAAAATAAATACCGGAAGGCCAATTCCCGGCATCCCATACTACACTATGCTCTCCATGAGCTTGGCGCTGATTGACCAGACAGGTAACCTGTTCACCGCGGGCATTGTATACGGTTAGTATGACCATATTTTCACGGGGAACTTCATAGGTAATGCGAGTCGAGGCATTGAAAGGATTGGGATAATTGGGACGGAGCAGAATTTTATCAGCTAGGATTTTACCTTCAGGCTGGATGCTGCTGCTATTTTTGAATATCTTTACCAGCTCAATCCCATTACCGGTTCCCATATTGCGGGAGTATTGCATATCCTGGGCACTATCCCAGTGCTCGTGAACCCCAAGGCTGGGAAGCGAAATGCCGTCATTTTCCGGGTCATAGATAATGCCTTCAGGCCAGTTTGTCGAATCCGCTGCTTGATGCAGATAATCATCCACTCCTACCATCTGGGGAAAGGTATAGAGCCTACGTTCAGCGGTAAACTCGGTTCTCAAGAAGTCAAAACCCACCGATTCTATTGCCACCGGATCAAGAGAAACGAAAACCGAAGAAGTCCAGTCGCCATTAAAAGGCACCATCTGCCATTTTACCGGGGGTCCGATTTCATCATCGGATGTCCAGAGAGCATCAAGAATGTAGATTAAGTTCTTGCCGCTCAACAGCTGATTTCCCATAAGGTCAACTTGTACACGGTAGAGGCTATAGCCCTGTCGTCGCGGGTTGCCGGCTTCAGGAGCTACCAGACCGCCGTGAAGATGTTTAGCGTCATCCCGTGTTTGAGAACCGAAATGGTTCTTAGCAAACATGGTGATACCAGCGTGTTTGTGTCCTTTCAGAGTGGGAATATTGATTACATAATCCACTTCGTCGAAAATGGTATATATATAATCCTGACGTACTGTGTCTCCTACAGAGGCATTATCCCATGTACCTACACGCAAGATTGCACCACGGTCAGAGTAATAAATAGCCAGACTGTCACTCTTTGCGAATTTTTCGCGTTCGGCATAGCCGTCATGATCCATATAATGCAAATTGGGGAATTCAGCATACCAAAGGTCGTAGCAATGCTTATAAATGTGTTTCATCGGATCGCCGATATAGATACATTCCTGGGGTACATTATAGACATTGATTAACTGCCTGAGCAAGGCCAAAACCAGATGGGGTGAGGTTTCCGAAATGCCATAGCTATTGTTAAAGACTATGGAAAGGTCACGATAATTGAAATTTCTGCCCCAGCTACTAGTAGCGTTAGTTTTGATAAAAATTTTCTCACCTGCTTGATAACCAACTGAGTCTTTAGCATGATTAACATTGAAATACTTAAAGATCTTATCCCACGCCAGGCTGTCACTCTTTCTGCCAGTGATGGACTGCAAACCATCGGAAAGCATTTTTTCAATAACTTCAACATCATTATTTTCACTCATGAACCAACCGTGACCATGTTCATCGGGATCGCAATCATCCTTGGTCGCCGCAGGATCATAAACCCAGACAACACGTCCCGGGAAAATGCCTTTGGCTTCGCCTATCGGCTGATTAGGCCCATGGTACGCTGTCGCAAAAGTAACTGCTGCATTTCTCTGTGAAGCATAAGAAACGAAATAGGTGGTAGATAGCCCCATCGCTATGCATATAAATGTAGGTGCAATCCAGGACCGTCTAAGAAATGCTCTAGCGCTTTTAAAAGCAAACAGCGAGAGCACTGCTCCTACCAGCTGGGCAAGAAAGCCGGAAGCCAGGGGTACAGCTACCTTCATACAGGGATAAGTGGCGCGATTGGGCCGTGGAATGAGACGCAATAATACCCAGATAAGTGCCAGAAATCCCATAAAAGGCAGTATCAATTTTTGCCAACCTTGCAGGTGTTTCAGACCTTTAATCCGTCCGGAGATAGGACAGGTCTCAAAAACTTTGTTCAATAAGATTTTCATTAGTCAACTTCCTTCAAATAAAACAACCAATCCCTAAGGCATTATATTTACAGTGCCCTCGCCTTGTAACAGATAAATGTCCGTACCACATCATAGCTCAGCCAACAGATATAGATTGCGCATAAATAAGTGTTCTTAAAACCTTCTGAAAAATCCGGTATTATTCTCGTATCTTATCTCATTTTTAAATAGTAAAAATATCATTTAAAACCGGGATTTCTGACACTACTTGTAAATTTCATGTTTTTAATGGGATAAACTATTATAATCTTCCTTTCGTCTTGATTTCAGATCAGACTCAATTTTTTCCATGGTCTTCTCATCCAGAATATAAAAAAACATTAAAATTGCACCAATCAGACTACTTATTGCCGGTATCCAGCTAAATATAATTCTAATACCGTTAATAGTTTCCGGGGTTTGCTGCACATTAGCAACAAAACCAAAAGCAGCCAATAGCCAGCCAATTGATGCACCACCAATCACCATTCCGAATTTCTGAGACATAGTTGAAGCAGACATAACCAACCCGGTTGCTCTGCGTCCGGTTTTCCATTCGGAGTAATCCGCTGCATCTGTGTACATGGCAAAAACCAGAACACAAGTAGGACCGAAAGCAAGGTTCACGGCTATCTGAAGGATAAAAATAAGAACAATTTGATTACTTGGTACAAAGAAATAAACAGTAGTCAGAAGACTAGTCAAAAGCATGCATCCTATGTATGTTTTTTTCTTTCCAAAACGATTGGATATCCATCCGATACCCACAATACTAACCATTGTGGCAAAAGTTCCGGTCAGCATAAAAATGGTAGCCAGGTTTTTGTTCTCTATATAATATTTGAAGTAGTACATAATTGAGCCATTTCTCAGACACGTATAAGTTAAAGTAAAAATGCCAACAAAAAACAAGATGACCCATGGTCTGTTTTTGAGAAGGTCTCCAATATCATTTTTTAAGGATGTGCGTTGTTTTATCGGTGGGTGGACACGTTCTTTCGTATTGTAGAAGGTAATTAAAAACAGAACTATAGCTAGCGAGGAAAAAACGGCCATGGTCAGTTGAAAACCTTTTTTCTCGTTTATCACATTTATTTTGCAAATCACGTTATTCCAATCAACATCGGGAAATAGCTTATTAAGTTCAAATTCCTTTTGCCCAAAACCGCTTTCGAGGTACAAAATACCAACGTTTGTATCACCTTCTGCTAATATTTCCGGAGTATTTACCCAAATGGTTTGTTCTTTTTTATCTGATTTTCCATCCTCTCGCTGTATGCTGATCTCCAGTTTAGCAGTTCCTTTTCCCTGCTCAGTGATAATTAGCTGGTGAGTTGGTGTAATAGAGGCGTCGATTGCGGAAGTATCTCCACCTCCGAAATATCCAACTAGAGGAAGCATTGTTCCTTGTACAATCAGGCCTCCGACAAATGCCAGAACAAAACGATATTGAGAAAAAACAGTTCGTACTTTTGAACTTGATGAGACGACACCCATTAAAGATGAATATGGAATATTAATCGCAGTATAAATCATCATCATCAGAGCATATGTCACATAAGCATAAACTATCTTCCCCGTTGCGTTTAGATTGGGTGAAGTAAAGGTTAATACACCAATAATACCAAGAGGAAATGCCATCCATAAAAGATAAGGCCGAAATTTTCCCCACCGAGTTTCTGTCCGGTCGGCAATGAGTCCCATCAAGGGGTCATTGATACCATCCCAGAGCCTTGTTAGAGCGAACATTGTGCCAGCAGCGGCTGCTGAAATTCCGAAAACATCTGTATAGAAATAGGAAAGGAAATAGACAAATGTCATAAAAAACAGGTTTGAAGCAGTATCTCCAAGTCCGTAACTAAATTTTTCTTTCACTGAAATTTTTTCGACAGTTTTCATTTACGCCTCATAATTTTTAAAATTTAGAGTTAATTGTAATTAAACCCAACTAATTTATAAAGACTGAGAAGTACCATTAGCCAACCCATCAACAGGGAGTGTAAAGCCCTTATCATGAGGATTTGACCAATCATCATTTGCTCTATCATAATATCCAATTCAACCTAATTTTTCATAAACTTTTGACACTGTTTGGCGATATATTTTAAGTCTATCAATTCCCGCATCGTTTGGGTAATATTCTTGATATTTTTTAAGAATTTTGTCTCCATTTGAGAAGTCCAATATACTGTAATATGCTCGTGTTAAATTAAAAAGAACTTGCCTGTCGGATGAATCAAAAGTATAAGATTTTTCAAGATATTCAATACCATCCTTTATATTATTGAGCATAAGAGAAGTTTGTCCAAGCCATTTATATGTAAACGCAGATTTATTATACTTTATAGCATCTTTCATAAGCTGGTTTGCTTGTTTGTATTGTTTTCTTTTTAAATATATCCGGAGTGCTAATTGATAAAACATATCCATTGTAGGGATAGTATAGATAAGTGTTTTATATTCGGATAATGCCTTATCTAGTTCTCCATTTTCTTCATAATATTTTCCTAAATCCAAATGCCCAACCTGGATACTATATTCGCGATTTGTACTAGCAGCTAGTGCTATAGAATCAATTTTGGTTTGGGGATTAAAATGGCTTAACAAATATTCACCGGATATGGTACTGAAAGTTTTTTTATTAAAAGGCCAACCATTTGTCAAATTTTGAGTGACCAGCTCAGCATAAATACTATCAAGTTCAGTATATCCCCATCGAGACATGAAGTGAGATGACGGTTCTGGGATATAATTTTGCCGTTCACTATTTATAAATTTTAATCGATGCATGGTTTCATAAAAGGCGTCTGCCATCAAAAAATAGCCTTCAAGTGTTGGATGAACATGTTCAAGTATAATATTATTACCAATTAAGCCATGTGGAGAAACTGAGCGAAAATAATCCGTCATAGAAACTACAGGAACGTCATATTTTTTACCGAGATGCCGCACAATGTCGTTGAAGGCTTCCGGAGCCCGAAACCTGATCGGATCCAAATCTTTGGCTTTTAGATACGCTTTCCTGGCCTCATCGTATTTTCCGGCCTTCTCCATATCCCGAGCCTCAGAAAAAAACGTTTCCGCCATTGGTAAACTATCTGAAGAAACAGAATCAAAAGGCTTTTGGTCACGGATATTAGAAACCAGTTCGCTCAGGACCAGAGGCACTCCAGCCTTTTTACATTTTCGGATGATTCCATCCAGGTTTCTTTCAAATTGGTTCAAACCGGCCTGATATTTACGGCTCCCCATAGGAACGTACGTCTTGGCTTTAAATTCCGAATTGATTTGTTGAGTCGGTTCCTGACTGTTTATTAAATTTCTGATACCGGATCCAATGACATTCCGGAACAATATATAGGACTTAAATCGCTGAAGATGGAGTAATAATCTGACTACATTTCTCTGACTACCAAATGACACTTTGGCAGCCGGACCGAAAGGTCCGTAGTATTCATTATGACCGGCATAAATTAAAATTGCATCTGGAGATTGCTCTAAGATTTCATCGATGAAATCAAGTAAGGCATAACTATTAATTGAGGTGATGGCTGTATTAATTACTTCTACATGACGATCGGGAAACGTTTCAGCTAGATATCTATGTAAGATACGAGGAAAAGAGACATTGCCACCAAATGGAAAACCTGCAGTCGTCGATGCTCCTAATGCAAAAATTCGATAATCATTCTCAGGTTTTTCTTTAAGAAACAGATCTTTTTGCGGTGTTGGATCATATTGATCACCAAAATAATAGAAATAGCGTTGACCAACATGTAAATTCACGCCGTAGAATTTTGATGATTCGTCCGGAGTTGAGACAAATAAGCTAAGATCGTCACTATAGTTGGCTATCCTTAAAATAACTTCAAGTAGAACTATCAGAAAAATGGGAATAACGATCAATAATAAGGTAAAGACCATTTTTTTGAGAGGGGAAAATGGTTGTTGTTTTAGTTTTTCTGATTTCAATTGTAAGGACTTATTTCTGTTTTATGACATTTTAAAGGGACTATTTTATTGTTTTAATTATAAGGAAGAATTTATATTGGGCTGTGCATAATTTTTCTATTCCTGTACGTTTTTTAAATGTCTACTTAAATATTTTGTGTATTCGGAACCAGGGGATATCCTTTCTAATTTTTTATAGTACATCTGAGCCGCTTTTATATTATTCGAAAATAAATAAGCTCTGGATAGATTAAATAAAAGTTGAGAATCATTTTTTCCTTGGTTGTGCGCTTTTTCCATAAATTTTATTGCTTTATGGTAATCCTTATTTCTCAGATAAATCTGTCCACACCACTTATTTGCAAAAAATGAATCCTTATATTTTAATGACATAAGCAGTACCTGCAAAGCCTTATCATATTCAGTCATGTGCAATAGTACTTTAGCGGCTTCAGTATAAAACATCGTTTCGTCCGGAACTGTATAGTATAATGCCTGATATTCCATGAATGCGTTTTCTAAATCACCTAATTTTTTATAATGTTTCGCCATATCCTGATGAGCAACTTCTAATCCATAATCCGGATTTTTAATATAATTTAATGCAATTTTCTCGATTTCATTATTAGGAACATAGGACTGTAAGAAAATATTGATAGTACCTTCCTTTTTAAACGGCCAACCAGCTTTGAGTTGTTTTATTATTAATACTCCATAAACACTATCGAGTTCTGTATATCCCCAGTTTTTTCTATAATATTTGCTGTCGTTTTTATTACTCCAATTATCAGATATGAAATTATTTTCCATCATTCCATTATAAAAGGCATCTGCCATCAGGAAATAACCATCAATATTTGGATGAAGATGATCAATCATTAAATTATTGCCTATTAATTTATTTTCTGATTCATTCTCAAAATATTTTTTCAATCTCACTACAGGTACGTTGTATTTTTCTGAGACGTTATCAATTACGTTATTAAATTCTTCAGTAGCTCGAAATCTTAATGCATCAAGGTCTTTTGCATTGTAATATTTCTCTTTTGCTTCTTGGATTTTTCCTTCATCCTCTAATTTCACAGCCTCTTTATAAATATTTATTACTTCAGGAAAAGAATCAGTACTTATTGATACGAATGGTTCGATATCTTTAATATTGCTAACCAGTTCACCTATAATTATATCTACATTCTCTTTTTTTATTTTTTTGAAAATTAGTTCAAGATTTTCTTCAAATTGCTTTTTGCCAAGATTGTACAATTTACTTTTATACGGTATTTCTTTATCACCAATTATTCTAGCCATAAGTGTATTGGACTCATCCTTTATATCATCATCAGTAAAGATATTTCCAATAAATTTCCGAATATTTTCTAATATGTCTCTTAACAATAAGAAAATTTTAAATTTTGTCAATTTCAAATAAGTTCTTGTTATAAAAGGAATCTTACCAAAAGATTCCATTGACGCTACTCCCAGCGCGCCGTAAAATTCATTATGCCCGGCATAAACTAGTAAAGCATCTGGTTTCTCTTCTAAAATCTCATCTATAAAATCCAACATAGTATAGCTATTTACCGCTGACATTGCTGTATTAATCAGTTCGATATGCTTTTCAGGGAAAGAATCACCCAATCTTTTCTCTAATATTCTTGAAAAAGTAAGATTATTACCATAAGGGAATCCAGCAGCTGTTGATCCACCTAAAACAAAAATTCTATATCCATTTATAGGTTTTTCCTTTAGGAAAATATCTTTAGGAGGTGTAGGATATGTATATTGCATATAAAAATATCTTTTTGCCACATTAGGATTACATCTTTTATATTTAGAGAAATCCCCTTCCATTGATATAAATAGTTCTTGATTGCCCCCATAATTAAAAATGTGGAGGCAAAATTCAAAAATAATTATTATTAAAATTGGCAGTACTGTAGTTATTGAAGTAAAAATTGCCTTTTTTTTATGAGATAAAGTAGTAATATTCTTCTCCATAATAGAAATGTAATTCTATATTTATACCTTATCGGTTTGCGTGTTTCGGCTTTGCCGAATTCGTATAAGCGTAGCGAACCACAAACACGCTGTTATACGCCGTTGCGCTGTTGCAAACCTCATTGCAAATATCAAATTGCAAAATGCAAATTGCAAATTATTTTTCCTTTGCTGTTACTATTGATTTGGCAATGATATTTGCCAATTCTTTGGCTTCTTGCATAAGCACCTCCAAACTTCGGGTTGTAATCAGGTTCGACTTTTTTATCAAGCGTAACCAATAAAGAGACTCTCGCAATTCTTTTAATACTACCTGTAATCAGGCAACTGCCTGATCAGCACGACTTGTCGCTTCGCTCCATTGAAAAATGAAAATTGCTCCGAAGGAGTTCCTGCGGAACAAAATGCAAAAGTCAAATTTATTCTGTTCTGGTCCTTCGCAGGCTCAGGACATGCTTTTTTGATATTTTAATTTCATTTTGCATTTTAATATTCTTGCCCCGTTAGATATGAAATTATCTAACGGGGTGAAAGTTTTTCACTTTGTATTGAGCAATAGCATCTATATCGTCCAACTGCAGTCTTGTTAAGTTGAACAACTAACTTGATAGCTTTAGCAGCAAAATCTAATAATCGTTCTGAAAGGTCATTTCTTCTATTTTTCATTTTTCAATTTGCAATGAGCAATGGTGTATAACAGGGCTAATTACGATCAAAACTTTTATGAGTCCCCCTTTAAACAAGCATTTTTTAAAGATTTCATGTCTAAAATTTTCAATACTTCCAGAAATGTTAAAAATAGTTTAATTAACTTTCCAATTATGAGTCCACTTAAAAAAGTATTTTTTATATTCTTGTCATGTTGAGCACAGTCGAAACATCTTCGGTAGAAATGAATAATATTCTTCGACTGAGCTCAGAATGACACCATTTTGACCTTTTTTAAGTGGACTCAATTATATAATTCATAAAGTCTCTGACTAAAAAACTCATTTCCCTCATTAGAGATTTCCATGGGATAAGTAGACTCATTATTTAATAACCGCCTAAAATGAAAATGGCGCCTGCATCTAAAACAAAATTTATCTACAGACGCCATTATTGAGACAATTTAACTACTTCAACAATAACATTTTTTTAGTGACAGTATTCGATTTCGTTTCAAGTGTATAGAAATAAATTCCGCTTGGAAGACTTGAACCATTAAATTTCAATTTGTAATTACGTCCAGGTGATGCAATATCATGATATAGAGTTTCAACTCTTTCACCTAACATATTGTAAACATTGATTCGAGCCAATCCTTTTTCCTTTACTGAAAAACTAATATTAGTTGTTGGATTGAACGGATTAGGATAGTTCTGATTTAATTTAAGATCTTTTACAACAGTTCCTTCATCCTCAATACCTACTCCTTTACCAACTAATACAGCTGTCCCAAAAACTGAAGGAGTATTCCATGCAACTCCGCTTGTTGTCCACCAATGCCTTACTATTTCTCTACCTTCTCCATCATTGTCAGCACTACTAATTTCAAATCCTATTTCCTGCTCATTTAGTAATGGGCAAAAATCACCTAATGTACCAGTAGGTAACTTTACCTCTAGATTCCAGCCGAGATCCCAGTCGCTCCATACATACTCATTACCGGCAGGCCCGGCATTATTAACATCCTTATAGACCCATCTCCACTGTGTATCATTGGCATCATACTCACTGCCCTTAGAGTTATCTCCATCAAAGAACAATTCAACACAGTCATTATTCCACGGATCAGACGCCGAGGTATCAGCAATATCATCGTAACTTTTTACAAATACATACAGAGCATCTTCATTCCACATGGTTTTAAAGCTGAATTGTTTATCTACCGATGTAGTTAAGATTGTATCTCGTGCTGCACCACCTTCAACTTCATTATCACTAAGTTCAGCTACTCCGTCATCAAACCATCCGTCATCCTCTGACATTATTCCATCGATTGTTGGACTTTCTTCTGTATACGGTATATGAAGTACACTTTCGACCTGTTGAACATCCTCTCCAAGAAGAACAGCTGTTCCAAAAACTGAAGGAGTATTCCATGCAATTCCGCTTGTTGTCCACCAGTGTTGCACTCTTTCTCTACCTTCTCCATCATTGTCAGCATTACTGACTTCAAAACCTATTTCCTGTTCCTCTTGCAATGGGCAATAGTCGCCTGATACGTCGGCAGGTAGTGCTATTTCAAGATTAAATCCTTCAGGGGTATCCCTCCATGCATATACATTACCGGCAGGCCCGGCATTATTAACATCCTTATAGACCCATCTCCACTGTGCATCATTAGCATCATACTCACTGCCCTTAGAATTATCTCCATCAAAGAACAATTCAACACAGTCGTTATTCCACGGATCAGACGCCGAGGTATCAGCAACATCATCTACTACTTCTATGAATATATAGAGATTATCTTCATCCCACATTGCTCTGGATCTTGTGAAATGTTCATTAATGGATAGATCCGGACCTATTAATGGCTCACCACTTGCCGTAGTATCAGTGCCTCCTGCTTCAAGTGAATCCATCCTTGTAGCCGTAACACATTTCCAAACATCATCCAATGCGCCGTCTATTTCAGGTGCTTCTAAAGTGTAGGGAATCAATAATACACCATCTGCATCTTGAGTAGTAACTTCTGCATTTAAGCTACCCGTTACAATTACTACAAATGAAATCAAGGTCGCAACAAATATTAACTTTGATATCAACTTCATTTTATCCTCCATAATTTAAAAAAGTTAAGTGATTACAATTTTTCGCGCAGTCCCTTTCTTCATATATTCTATGGAAAAAGGGACTATTCAAATTAACTTGTTACAATCTGACATATTCTACCTCCTTTCTTTTTTGTCTTTTGTTTAAAATACTTACTTGAACCAAATTAACTGCACTAAATTTCGATTCTACTATCCTTCTCAGAAAAGCCCCATATCTACACGAAAAATACGGTAAGGTCTGTCATCAGCCGCATCCGCAGCATTTACACCAATTGTTTTCCCTCTATTAATATACATGTATCTACCATTTGTTTCCCAGGCGAATTGGTCAGCCGTTGGTTCAAGTATATCTCTATTAAAATACATTGACATTGCCTCACAACTACCATCAGGATGCACTACAGCAAAAGGGTCTGTCGTATTAACATTAGTGCCTGTATTTTTTATCCCAACAATTAAATCACCGCGTGAGTCAAAGGTTATTGATGTGAACTCATTTTCAGAAAACTCCCCGGCATCAGCCCAATCAAAATAAACATGCTTTTCACCAAGACTTCCACCACTTTTTATTTCATTTCTCCATATAGCCCAGCTCCCTGAATATTTGATAGCCAAATAAACATAGCCGCTATATACTTTAACCGATAAGATATCATAATCATCAGTATATCCTCCAATAAGAGTACATTCTCCTTCCGAATTTATACGAACCAAACCCTTATCCGCTCCACCATATAAATAATAATTACCACCTCCATCGTCAAAAAAATCAAAATAAGCGATATCTTTATCTGGTTTTGCCCACTCTGTTGCCACCGCAGTATTCGCATCCAATTTATATATAATGTCATCATCTACCGCTACATATAATTTACCGTCTGGTCCAAATTTTATATCTGTAAGACGTCGGAAAGCTCTACTTAACTGAGCACCAACTTGTTCATACTTTGAATTGCTTAAAACTTTATATAAATATCTACCAATTGTAACATATAGATCATTATCCTTACTCACTGCTATACCTGTAATATCGTTTACCTCATTTCTAAAATCTCCAAAAGGAATTTCTACTTCTGTTATTTTATATCCTGGAAATTTCCCTACCCCATTATATCTATTAGGTACAACTACTTTTACATCAGCTGAATCTGAAAATATATTGGGTCTGTAAAACACTATTTCTGATTCAGAAGCTGATTTAACATCCATAAGTTGATTTTTATAGTAGACTATATTTGAATCCTTTATAGGAGAAAAATTTTCTCCAAGTATTATTATTTCGTTCACTCCGCCAATTGCAGAGTCGGGGTCAACATTTTCTATAGTAGGTGGTAGTCCATAGTCCACATCCGGGTTCCAAATCGCAGGAGGTATATTTTGTTCACAGCTAATAATTATCAACATTACAATAAAAGTTGAAGTTATGGTAATTTTAAAATTATGACTAAATAGCATATTTCCACCTATTATTTATAACGAAAAACGAACTGTAAATTGGCTGACATTTCCAAATACTCCAAAGGGTATAACGGCATAATCAACAGCAATGCCGAATTTCCTGATACCTGCACCGAAAGATATATCATTTTCATCATTGCCAATTATATATCCGCCCCGTAGGCTAAGTATATCCAAAAAAGAATAATCCACCCCAATTTTGATCTGTTCATCATGAGAACGAGGATGTGTTGCATCTATTGCCATTAGCAGACTATTTCTACTGTTTGGTTTAATGATATCCATTAAATCCATTGAAATACCAATTGTAAAATTTAGTGGAAGCTGAAAACTTTCTTTCTCATATTTAATATCGTTTGAAAAGTTTTTGACTGACATTCCAAAAGCGAGACTTTTAAAACCTGTTTCCAAATATGTTCCAAAGTCGAATGCTATACTACCGGCATTTTCATTATTTAACTCCAATGAATCATTCTTTTCTATCACTGTTACACACTTCCCCAAATACTGATGAGTTGATCTTATATGAGTACCGATTGACAATTTATCATTAAGCCTTTTAGCATATCCAACACCTAAGGCTAAAGCCGAGGGCTCAAAAATCTCTGTATCATAATACCCTTCACTATTAGCCCAATTGATAGTTCCCTGTAATTCTCCATAATTAACAGATTGCAGGGAAAGACCAAAAACTCCAAAGTTTCCCGCACTGGGTTGTATGCATATACTAATAGTAGTATGCTTAATATCCGCAATCCATGAATTATTACTAAAGGTTATATCGAAAAAGCCCTCTGTTTTAGCCATTGTTGCTGGATTATAAAAAAGGGAGCTGGAATTCCCTTCCACTGTAGTCATAGCTTCTCCCATGGCAGTTGCTCTGGCATCTGATTTAACACTTAAAAACTGAAATCCAGTTTGAGCTATTTTTTCTTTGCCAAATAATAATAATGGAAACAGAAATATTATCACTGATACTAATTTTACTATTTTTTTCATAATCCTAGTATCTCCTTTTTGTTATTTCTACTAATTTATTATTCACCATAGAGCATTACTAATCTAAAATTATTACCTAAACCGGGATCAGAAACATGTAAATGGATTAAATAGGATTTCTGGTTAATTTCATATTTATCCTTATTTCTAATCTTACAAATTGGATGTCTATTGGTTGCACCACCTGTAGTATCTACCACGACACAAGCATATTTCTCTATTGTTTCTAATGATATTGTCGAAGGTAGTAGGTTAGCTTTTTCACCATTACTATTATAAAAATCTATACTAATATTGGCGTTAAGATTTAATGCTGTTAGGTCCCATGTGGTAAAGCAATATAGATATCCACTTTCTCCTGAATTAAAAAATACATAACTATCTTCACTATCTTTACTATGGTTTATTAAAACAGTGGTATCAGTGTAAACAGTGTCTAACTTGACTTTTAGTGAGTCGAAATTTCCAGCAATAATTATAGAATCACTCGAATCTGCCCACGCATCGCTAACAAGGGTATTAATTATATATGGATTAGCAGAATGGTATAATGCTTTGTCACTTAATGTATCTACCAAATTTCTTGTTAAATAATAATAGGCATTTGCATCTAATTCAGAAACAGGCGCCTTTTCAAGCTCCTGGTATTGCTCAGGTAAAAAGTCCTCACAACTCAATAAAATTAATAATGTTATAAATACTGAAATAATATTAAACTTCTCTTTAGTTAAAATTCTCATATTCGTTCCCCCATCCTTTTATCATCGGATAATTACAAATTTGCGGATGGTATTCTCTCCTTTTTTAAATCCATCCCCATCCTTTGTCACTTCGAAATATGCAATATAAAGACCACTCACTACCAGCTGTTCTGACGAGGTTAGCGAATCCCATAATTCATCCCCACTTGTATCAGTATGGTTGATAGTCTTAACTAAATCCCCTCTTTCTGTATATATCTTTATTACGCAATATGGTGGTAATCCATAAAAAGCCAGTCTGTCAGGTGTATCCAAGCCAAATTGCATTTTTCTTGCTCTTATATTATAAGGATTTGGTACTATACGAAGATCATCAAAATTCTTTCCCGCTTCTCTTTTTAAACTAGCAGGTAAATTCGTCATTGTATAAAATTTACTACTTTCCAGGGGTATTCCTGTTTGGTAATCATTTTGCGAGCCATCATCCTTAGTTACAATATAATAATAATAGTCGAATCCTCTTTTGGGACTTGTATCTATATATTCATTAACACTATTATCACAAGACCATATCATTTGATAAATATTACAGGGGTCGCCTTCTGTACGATAGATTCGGTAGCCATTAAAATATGTCCAGTCTTCAGCACTATTTGACCATCTTAGCGTAATTTGATTTCCTCCTGCTTCCACAAAAAATTCATCTGGAGGGGGAGGTGGCTGTGGTATAGATTTATTCTCATTATAAATCTTATTATAAGTATCAATCGCTCTTCTAAATGTTTGCATTAAAGAATCTTCCCCTGTCCAAACACATTCGTTTTTATATTCATTGCGATCATTTGTTGTACCTCCTACAGGAAGAGTAAAAGGGGCTAAGTTATTAAACCAATTATATGTGATAACTCTGTTTAATGGTCTATCTATACCTGCAACAGCTTCAGCTAATACAATACGAACACTATCGCCGGGTTCAAGTGTATAACCCGTGAATCCCTGGCCCTGGATATAACCCCCGGCATCATCACCCCACAAATTGGCAAAACTTTCAACAACTTGTTCCGCATGTGTTTGTTCAGGGTGTCCAGCAGTACAAAATTGATAGAGACGAGTCATATGTTCTTTATTATATTGATCAATTCCTGATTGTGCATCCCTGTCTGCACCAAGAAACTTTGTAGTTGTAGGTTGATTTCTATCATTCTCTTTATTGTCTGCAGCTTTATCTGCATGAAGTGTAACCGTTCCGACAAAACCCACACCAGACATAATTGTACCATTATCATGGTCAGGATGTCCCACATCCTCATCCCAACCGGGACTTTGTGAATGAGGGCCATACCATGAATATTGAGCATTAAAATCTACGGGGATATTATGAAAATATGTGTTACTTCTTCCAACATTGGGACCTACGCAATGGTTTACCGCATTTCTACCCCAGTTTATGCCGCTATATGCGCACCACTCTTCTTCAATTGACTCCTTAGCAAAAGCATATCTGTACTGGAAGTGAAAAACCACATCGTTTAATGTAGGAACAGGCTCCATTATATGCTCTTCTCTGTCGTATATTCCAGTATTTTTGAATATATATTCATAAATAAAATAATTATTATGATTTTGTTGAGAAAATGCCAGAATTTTACGAGTAATATCAACTCCCATTGAACTATGTAATTTGTTTACTATCATTCTGTCAGCTATTAGATCAAGATTTATCTCATCTAATTTATCTCTATATTCCATATCAGTTGCGGGTACTCCATCTACATAAACTTTAGGATGGTCATACTTTCCAACCAATTTGAATTCATAAGGCATTAATTGATTCAACAAGTTTACAGCCCTTGGACCAGCTGCGACTACTTTATGAGGATAAGTTTCTCCCGTTACAGGATCAGCAAAATTTGTTGTTCCAATATGTAGTGCTTTAGAGGCACAGTGCTGTTTCCATTCATACTGTGCCCTATACCTTAAACCATCATTCTGATCCTCTTGAAGAACCGCAGTAATTCTTTCTCTTCTTCCATATTCAGCTTCTGCTCCACCATTTGCAAACCAGTTTTGTAGATCCCCAACCATCATCCATTTAATCTCTTTTGGTCCGGTAGTAACTTGAGTATAACCAAAGTTTTGAAACAAAAGGAAAAGGAATAAAACTAAAAGTGGCTTTTTCTTCATTCTCATCTTCAAACCCTTTTTAAATTATATCTTAAAAGATACGGTTAGCCCGAAAAAGACCCCTCTCGGATTGAGGAAGTTGAAAGAGGTCTGATTAGGCATATCGATATATGCTTTATCTTCGAGAATTTTGTTCATCTCACTATCTGGTACTTTTCCCCAATCAGCCATTTCGGAATCAAATCTATTATAGGTTTCATTAGTCTTATTATAATAAATAGCCCGTTCGCTAATGTTTTCTGTAGGTAATGAGCCAACTATTTCTATAGGTTGAAATTCAACTCCATGTTTTCTGTAATCACCGGCTCGATCGTTTCCCACAATATTATTGTATGCATTACTTTTTGATAAATGTAATGACTCCATATAGTATATGTAATCGTTGGAATCCCAAAAACTAGCACCGGAAAGTCTCTTCATATTAAATAAATTTAATATATCAGCAAAAATAGTAATGTTAACTTTTCTCAGAGGAAAGATTTTTCTAATTTTAAGATCAGCATTAAAAAAATCCCTTACCTGTACGTTATTGTTAATATCCACTAAATTATTAGGATTCCATGTAATAAATTGTCCTGCTTGCCATTCTCCTAATAGGTTGATAGACCAATTTGTAAATAATTTTAAACCGAAGATATCTGGCCCAAAATCGGAAGGCGACAAGAAAGTAATATTTGCATTTCCATGAGGCTGCGGAACAGGTTTATTTTGATAAAAATTACGTGTATTTTCATTATATCTTTTTTGCTCTGTTGGGTTTTCAAAGACTGCGGGTTTACCAAATTGGCCATAAGTTTTTGCCTGATATGTATAGGTTAAAAATCCCCTTAGCCATTCTCCTTTACTTTTTCTGAGTGTTATTTCTAATCCTCTAATGTCTTCATAGCTATCATTGTTTGCCTTGCTATAAACCACTGAACCGCTGATATTCTGATATGTTGTTAAAGCCTGTTGATTCGTAATATCGTTATAAAATGCTGATAGACTTACCAAATAATTATTTAAAATAATATGGTCGTACCCTAATTCATATGATACTGTTGCCGCTTGCTCTAATCCTGGGTCTCCATAATGTTGAAGGGGGCCTGTTGTTGAACGACCTATTCTAAAAATTTGTTCGTAAGCGGGCATTTGTTTAAAATGTCCATAATTAAAATATAATTTAGAATTACGTGTTATCGGATGGGAAACACCCAAACGAGGACTTAAAGCGATATCTGGTTTCACTTTCTCCGCACCGTAATCTTTACCTTCTTCATATTTTGGGCCGAAGAATTCCTCATCAAATATATCTTTTCCTTCTCTGTAAACCCATTTGGTGTTTGGATCACTATAATCTAATCTGAGACCTAAATTAACAATAAACCCATCTGCTTCATATTTATCCTGTATATAAGCAGCAAATCTGCGTGGATTTTCCTTATCCTTAACAAATTCTGATGAACCAAAAGCTTTGTTGATATAACCAAAATCAAAATTCAAAGTGTAGTAAGAAAAGTCAAATCCTGCCTTGATTTGGTTCTTGAAACTAATTTGATTTGTGTAGTCGAATTTGATAGAGAGAGAGGAATTGGAGCTTGAATCTCTTGCAGTTGAGCTGTGGCCTCCAAAAAACATTCCCGTTATTCCCGTGGTTGGCTCTGAGGACCATCCAAAAGGAGATTCATCTACAGAATATCCTGGGACTATTTCGTACAATGTCTCTGTATCTCTTTCTTCTATTGGACCAGTTAAGTAACTTCTAGATAGGTATTCTATTTTTGTCTCATAAAAGGACGTGGGGCTAATCGAATGCGTTAAATTAGCTGCCATAGAACTATAACTGGGCTCTGCTTGGGAATACCAGGAGGGGCAGAATATTCTGGTTGGTCTTTGCTCATCGGTCAATTTTGCTATCATAAATGGGGACCTTATATAGTAGGTTGGTATCCATATATTTGTTCCAGCTCTTCCCCAGATGCCAGGAGTATAGAATTGGCTATCATCACTATTTATCGCAACATCGTATTCTTTACCCAATATACCGCTAAATCGTAGTTTAGTTTTTTTATCTATATCAGCTGTTAATTTTAATGTTCCATTAAAGCTTAGATAATCATCTCTACTTAGGGGAATCAATAACATTTCCCTCTCCATACGAAAACTTGTAAAAAACCTGAGATTCCCAAGACTCTTACTAATAAAAGGTACAGGCCCTCCAAAACCTGCATCAATATTATAATCCGGTTCATCAAATTTTGGTCTTCTTCTATGTTCCCACATCCATACTCTTTGTGCAGCAATAGGAGACAGGTCGTCATCTGTATTAGAATTGGTTAATAAATTATTTGAAATCTTATTCCAACCATCAAATACAGGATATTGCCTTTGATCATATTTATCCCATGCTCCATTTTCCGTACCTTCCCAGCAAACTTCAGGATCTAAAAATGGCTTCATCCACATTGAATTTTCATCATAAGGAGAAACATAAAAATGTTTAGGTGTTGGAGGAGAATATCTTATTGTCATAGATCCACTATATTCACTTTTATTTCCTTCTTTAGTAATAACATTTATAATACCTGAACGAACCTGTCCATACTCTGCCTTAAAACCACCCTTTTCAAGTGATATTTCACTAACAGTACTTAATGCAATATTAGTAATTGGTTCGTTATTTCTAGGATCACGCAAAGTAATACCATCCATAATAAAAAGTGCTTCATTAGCTTCACCGCCACGGATAACAAATCCATCATCTACGCCTGCTTGAAGAGTCACTGCTTCACTTATAGAAGAAACCGGTAAATCTTCAACTTCATTAATAGTAATTGATGTAACACTGGTAGACACGTCTTTCTTTACTAAATCTCTAACAGCAATTACAACTACTTCTTCACCTCTGATTAGTTCTATCTTCATTTTTGCATCAAGTCTGGTTGTTTGGTCTATTCTTACAAGCACTTCCTTTTCTAAGATATCTGCATATCCTATACATGAAAATCTAACAGTATAAGTACCAGGGGGAACATTAAGGATGGTATATTGCCCTTCTGTATTAGTGGCAGCTCCCAAACCTATATCTTCAACAATGACATTTACGCCAATAATAGGTTCTCCGGTTTCCTCACTAACTACAATCCCTGCAATTTTGCCAGTCGTTCCAGCTATTGCTATCTGCACTACATACAGAACTAAAAGGGAAAAAACACATATTGTGCATTTTTTACTTTTACAGATCATTTATTTGATCTCCTCTACTAATAGTTAAATTATGTTGATTTTCGAACAATTAATTCTGTTTGAAGGACTTTACTTACAGGCTCTATATTCATATCATTTATTTGTTTGATAAGAATTTTTGCTGCTTCTTTTCCAAGATCATAGGCTGGTTGTCTTACAGTAGTTAAAGGCGGATCAACCAAAGAAGTTTCCGGGTTGTCACTGAATCCGACTAAAGCAATATCTTCGGGAATTTTTAGGTTTGCCTCTTTAATTTTAATAAAAGATCCAATAGCTACAGGATCGGTTACAGCAAAAACAGCATCTGGTCGTTTTTCCGGCGGCATTTGCAGAAATGTTTCAATCTCATTTCTGCCATCTTCCTCATTTAGGCCACCCCGGATAATATAATCCTCTTTGACGGGGACACCGTGATGATTCAGCGCATCCAGATAACCCTTCAGTCTCAATTTACCAATAGACAGATTGTCCGGACCCGCAATATGGGCAATTTTTTTATATCCTTTTTTTATGAGATAATCAACCGCATTAAAAGCTCCTTCATAATCATCGACGACCACTTTGCTGGCTTTCGGATTGTCCCAGGTCCGGTCAAAAAATACAGTTGGTATTTTTCGCTTTTGAAGAGATTCAAAATGATCAAATGTTCTAGTTGTCTTGGAAACAGATATCAATAAACCGGCAATACGTTGTGAAATTAGCATTTTGATATTTCTAATCTCCCGTTCATATTTTTCATCTGAATGGCAAATTATTATTGTGAATCCGGCTTTTTCTGCAACATCTGTTATTCCTGCCATTATCGAAGCAAAAAAGTAATGCCTCAACTGAGGTACTATAACGCCAATTAAATTTGTTTTCCTTTTTTTAAGAGATTGAGCGATTGTATTGGGGGAATAGTACAATTCCTCTGCCAATGCTATTACTTTTTCCCTGGTTTTTTTGCTAACATCAGGGTGATTTCTCAAAGCTCTTGAAACTGTCGATGGGGTAATATTTAATTTTTTTGCTATATCAATTATTGTTACATCTCTCACTCAACCGCCTTATTTCTAGTTGTAAACATATGGAAATTGAAAAAAAACTATTAAAAATTGTATAAAACTGCTCTTTTTCCTCAATAAAAATACTTGACATTTTCTTATAATTATCTCTTAATATCAACCTTGCCGGCAACGTTGGTTATTTTAAATAATAAAATTTTTAATGTCAAGTATTTTTTTTCGTGAATTAGCTACATTCCCGAAAAATGGGCGTAGTGTCACGTCACGCTTGTAATGCCGTATAGAATATAGTAAATTACTTCATCTAAACAATGGAGTAATTATGAAAAAGTACAAAGTGACATTGACAAAAGAAGAGAGGCAAGAATTAACCTCCATAATCCAAAAAGGAAAGCACAGATCCCAAAAAGTCTTAAACGCTCTTATTCTTGTAAATTGTGATGAAGGTAAGCATCAACAAAATCGATCAAAGAATAAAGAGGTCTCAAGTATTTTACAAATTAGTATGAGGAAAATTGATCGGGTAAAAAAGTGTTTTGTAGAACACGGATTAGAAATTGCTTTAAATGGGACTAAGGGACAAAGGTTCTATGAAAAGAAAGCTGATGGTGATTTTGAAGCCCACCTGATTGCTTTGAGTTGTAGCGCACCGCCGGAAGGTTTCGCCCGATGGTCGTTAAGATTACTTGCGGATAAGGTTGTCGAATTACATTACGTTGACAGCATTTCCCATGAGACGATACGCCGCGTACTAAAAAAAACGAAATTAAACCTTGGCAGAAGAAGGGCTGGATAATTCCACCGGATCAAAACAGTGATTTTGTTGCTCATATGGAAATGGTTCTGGATGTTTACAAGCAACCCTATAACAAGAAATTTCCGGTTATCTGCATGGATGAATCTCCCAAGCAATTGATCAAAGAAAGGCGGCATCCACTAAGTGCATATCCGGGAAATTTAGAAAAATATGATTATGAATATGAACGATGCGGAGTATGCAATATTTTTCTGGCAAGTGAACCATTAACAGGTCAAAGATTCGTGAGAGTCAGAAAAAGAAGAACTAAACAAGTTTGGGCAAATTTTATTGAATATATTGCCAGAAAATATCAGCATGCTGAGAAAATCATTTTGGTGATGGACAATCTCAATACACATAAGCCCGGTTCTCTATATGAAGTGTTTTCACCGGAAAAAGCGAAAAGATTGTGGGACAGATTTCAATTTGTATATACGCCTAAGCATGGTAGTTGGCTGAATATGGCCGAGATTGAACTAAATGTCTTGAATGGGCAGTGTTTGAATAGAAGAATTGATAAAATTTCAACTGTGATTAAAGAGTGTAATGCATGGCAAGAGTACCGAAATAATAAAAATGCAACGATAAACTGGCAGTTTACAACAAAAGATGCTCGAATTAAACTAAAGAGACTTTATCCGACTTTACAGAATTGACATAACAGTAGTACAATTATAACTAATTGCTAAATACTGATAAGTACCGTTAGCCAACCCATCAACAGTGGGTGTAAAGTCCTTATCATGAGGATTTGACCAATCGTCATCTGCTCTATCATAATATCTAATTCAACCTAATTTTTCATAAATTTTTGACACTACCTTTAACTTAATTTTTATTAATTTTCAAAATCCTGAATTTGCTTTAAAACGGTAATTTTTTAGCCCGGAGTAAATACTCATCGATTTACCCCGGGTTTATTCTTTGAAAATAAACATTTAAAACCACTCCTTTCCATAATTTGCATATTTTACCTTACAACGAGACATTTTTAGTAATTTACCACCCCCTTATAATTGTCAAGAACTTTTTTGTTTAACCCAATAAGCTTACTTCAAATGATTCTACATATTGCAAATACGTGTAGAGATACGATATATGCTCGGCATACTATTATGAAATGTTGAGAAAATCAGCTATATTAAAGATATATTATGAAAATGAATAGGTTTAATAAAAATAAATCTTACAATAAATTACTACCCTTAACTCCAAAAGCGTATTTGGAAGCAAAAAATGAAAACTTTTAGCCTGAATTATTCATCCCGATCATCGGGACTTTTTATGAATTCACCAGTTATAACAAAAACTAAAAGTATTCAATATGTCTGAAGTGAAAACATCAAAGAAAAGTAAAAATCAGTCAGGTTGGTTCTGGGTCCCCAGTCTGTATTATGCTGAGGGAATTCCATATATAGTTGCGATGGTAGTGTCTGTTGCAATGTATAAAACGCTGGGAGTACCAAATTCCAAGATAGCTTTTTGGACAAGCACTCTATATCTTCCATGGGTTATTAAGCCTTTATGGAGCCCGGTTATTGAGGCATTTTCAACAAAGAGGAATTGGATATTCATTGTGCAGCTAATACTCGGATTTTTATTCCTTGGAATTGCTTTTACTATACAACTACCGTGGTTTTTCACTATCACTCTTGTAATTCTGTGGTTTCTGGCTTTTTCTTCTGCCACTCATGACATCGCAGCTGATGGATTTTATATGCTCGGACTCAATAAACATCAGCAGGCATGGTTTGTGGGTGTTAGGAGTACATTTTATCGTTTTGCGATGCTTACAGGGCAAGGACTTTTACTTATCCTTGTTGGATTCATTGAGACAAATACAGGTCTCGAATCAATTGATATCAATGTTTTTTCGGTTACTGATAACCAATCGCTAAAAGTTGTAAATATGAATTCTCTGAATCTTTCTATACGAGAAGGAGAATTAGAGATTATTTGTGTACCGGATATTTTGGTGATTGAAGCAATCCCAAGAAAAAGCTCTGAGGTTGATTCCATTGTTTCCTATGCAGAAAATTGGAATGTTGAACAGGGACACATTGTAAGAGATAATAAAGAGATAAAGAAAAATACTTTTTTGGTACAGATAGGTAATATATTCAAAAAACCGATAGATGGTTTAGGTAACTTTATACGAAGACATTTTGGGGAAAAGAAGGTAGAGAAGAGAGATTATGTTGGAAATGTTGGCACACTCTATTTTCATCTTTCGAATGTACTTGAGGAAGGAAAAGAAGTTGTTGTTATTTTCGGTAGAGATTCTGGTGATAAAAGCATTTCACTTTTGCATGGAAATCGACTGATATTTTCTGAAAAAAATTGGAATAAGCCGGCAATAGCGGTAATTCAGTTAGATATCAATCTAAAAACCGCAACAGAGTCAATTTTCCAGGCACGAGCAGGTAATACTCCTTTGGCGTGGTCATTAATTTTCGCTGCTTTAGGAATACTATTTATAATTTTCTTTGTGTATCATAGATTTATACTTCCCTATCCTGTTTCTGATCGCCCTGCCATACGAGATAAATCTGAAACTTTCTTCGCTGAATTTTTTCGGACATTTGTTATATTTTTCAAAAAAGATAATATTTGTATTTATATTTCTTTTCTGCTTCTTTATCGTTTATCCGAATCCCAGCTGGTAAAACTTGCTCAACCCTTTTTATTAGATGCTCAAGAAGTAGGAGGTTTGGCTCTTACTACCGGGCAAGTAGGATTTGTTTATGGTACCGTTGGAACAGCGGCACTTATTATCGGGGGTTTATTAGGAGGATTTCTCGCTGCCAAACATGGGTTAAAAAAGTGGATGTGGTGGATGGCTGTGGCAATTAACCTTCCTAATGCAGTATATATTTATTTATCATATACTCAACCCGATAGTTTATTAATTATTAATATATGTGTTGCCCTTGAACAGTTGGGATATGGCTTTGGTTTTACAGCATATATGCTGGTAATGATTTATATTGCAGAAGGAGAATTTAAAACCGCACATTTTGCTATAACAACAGCATTCATGGCTCTAGGAATGATGATTCCAGGAATGTGGAGTGGATGTCTGCAGGAGCTTATTGGTTATCGGCATTTCTTTATCTGGGTATTTATCTGCATCATTCCAATATTTGTTCTTCTGAAATTTGTTAAGATTGATCCGAATTTTGGCAAGAAAAAGGAAAGGTAACAGATAAAAAATTGAACACTGGTAACACGAATTAACAATGATTTGCAATCTTTCAGTTCTTTCAATTTGTGATTTACCTCATAGAGACCCCTTTGGGGCAATTTGATATTTTAAATTTACAATGTACGTTTTTGTGTCTTTATGACTTTGTGACAGGTTTAAAATAAAGAAGCGAGATTTGGATCAGACAACTGGGTTTCAAACAATCGATTTTTCAATTTACGTTATTACTACTTGTTGGTTTAATGATATTTGCATTCTACAAAGGAGTTCACGTTAGTTACAATGGATCAATATTTACTAGTCCAAAAAAAAATGCGGTGAAGTGGGGTTTTTTGCAGAGTTTTGTCAACTCTTTCGTTAATTGTCATTCCTTCTCTTTTTGGGATTACACTAATTATTCATTGAGTATAGTATATATTAATTGTTTGTTCTGTAACATTATTAATGAGTAACTTTTCTAAGTATGTTAAAAAAGGATAGATATATTTTCGTAATTATTATTCTAACTTCGCTTATATTCTCTCAGGAGTTAAACCTTCAATACTCAAAGATAATCAGGTTAAATCCAGTAGAAGAGAGCAGCCTCGTCTATACCGGTTTATATTTGCTGGTTCAAAATAAATTTAAAACTATAAAAAACAAAAAGCTGGCTGTTGTTTTTAGTTCTACCTGTTATACTCGGAATGGCAGGCATATTTTAAATGTTATGAAAAATGAATTTACAGGACAATTATTAGTTTTTATACAGGTACTGGAATCAGTGATTGAAACCCAATCGTCAGGTTTAATTTTTAGTAAACTTGATCCCGTAAGTAAAACAAATGTTCTGAACATTGCTCCCGGCAAATTGAAGATAGAATATGAAGATTTAAAAGGTTGCAACCTTTTACTTTATGACCTGCAAGATACAAGAATTCCCTGGAAAGTGCTAACTAAAAAATTAGTAACTGTAGAAGGGGTATTGTCTTACTGTGGTTTATTTTTTGCCGAAAATACGAATTTAAGTTACGGGTACGGTACATAGAGTCCCTATGAGTTAATTGGAGCACCCTGGATAAGTGGTGATAGATTAATTTCAAATTTGAATAGCTAAAATTTTTCAGGAGTGGAATTTTCAAAGATAGTTTTTACACCGGGTAGAATAGGAGAAGTGTGTACTGAGCCCATTTATCTGGGAAGGGAATGTTCAGGAGTGAGATTAAAGATTACAAATAGAAATACTTATGAGCCAATACTCGTTGGCAGCTATATTACTGCTATTATAGCACAATTCTATCCCCATCATTTTAAATGGCTAAATCCTGATGATATTGATTACATTTTTGGAAGTGACGAATATCGAATGATGGTAGAATTGGGAGGAAATATAAAAAAACTTTATCCGGTTTGGAATGCGAAATTGACGGAGTATATAAAAATAAGAAGCAAATATTTTGTTTATTCTGAGGATTAAAAAATAAATTTTGGTTTTAAGACCTTTTATTCATTATATTTACAATCAATGATATAAAAATAAATTATAATTTTTATTTTACTGTTTGATAGTTGAGGGTAGAGGAAAAAAGGCAGTGTATTTTCAAAAACACTGGACTTTTCAAATTTTAAATAGAAAAAAAGGAGAAAAACATGAAGAAAATAAGTATCATGTCGCTGTTGCTAGTTTTTTTTGTTAGTATTGTATTTGGTGGTGGTATTGTAACGAATACAAACCAGAGTGCCGCGTATGTTCGCACATTAAACAGAAATGCTTCAACATATCTGGATGCGGTATATTTCAATCCTGCAGGTCTTACAGAGATTGAAGATGGATTTTATATTGGTTTAAGCAACCAATCAATATGGCAGACAAAAAAGGTTGTTAATGATTATAAGGGAACGATTCCTCAAGTCGGAATACCTTATGGTCTGAATGAAGACACCTACACGGGCGATGTCAAAGCTCTAATATTTCCAGATTTGTATTTAGCTTACAAAATGGGAAAATTTGCTTTATCTGCCGCAGTAATGCCCATTGGTGGAGGTGGAAGTGCTGATTTTGCCAAGGGATTACCCTCATTTGAGATGCCCGTGTCTGATTTAGTGCCGGGATTAGCAGCACAGGGCGTTACTGAATATGACATGGATGCAGCTTTTGAAGGTTCTTCCATCTATCTCGGGACTCAGGCAGGAGTGGCATATAAAATTAATGATATGCTCTCTGTTTCAGTTGGTGGAAGATATGTCTCCGCTTTAAATAGCTATAAGGGACACTTGAAAAATATTGCTATAAATATGGGTGGTACATGGATTCCTGCGTCAACATTTTTTACAGGCGCTGCTACTTCTGCTTCCAATGCTGCATTAGGTCTTCAGCCGCTTGTTGATGGTGGGGCAGGAGGCTACACACTTGCTCAAGCACAGGGCGCTGGATATTTAACAGCAGCACAAGTTGCTGAGCTCGAGGGTGGCTTACAGCAATCTGGAATTGACCCTAGTGGGTATACTATTAATGATGTACAGAATTCCTATAATGGAATTTCTTCAGCAATGACAAATAGAGCTACCGAAGTTGGTGATAAAGAAGTAGATGTAACTCAAACTGGTTCTGGATTTAGTCCAATTATTGGGTTGAATATTACTCCTGTTGAAGGCTTAAACATTGGTTTTAGATATGAATTTATCACTAAACTTGAATTAGAGAATGAGACTAAAGAAGGTAAAGATGCCGGAATGGATGAGTTCAAGGATGGCGTTAAATCCCATGCTGATATGCCAGCAATGCTTGGTCTTGGTATAGCATATAAGGTAACTCCTCAATTGAGAGCTGAAGCTGATTTTTGCTATTATATGAATAAAGGTGTTGACTGGGATGGAAGAGAAGAGAATGTGGAAAATGATTATGAAGCCGGTGTCGCATTTGAGTATGCTGTTAATGAAAAGTTAAAAGCAAGTTTTGGATATTCATATTCTAAGAGTGGTGCTCTAGAAGATTATCAATCTGATATTAGTTATAGCCTTAGTGCTAATACAATTGCTTTAGGTGTTGCTTATACTCTCTCACCAAAGATTAATATTGATTTTGGCTTTCTAAATGCTTTCTATCAAGAAGGACAGAAATCTTTTGAGTATTTATTAAGTGATATGCCTATTCCGGTAACTGAAAAATATAACAAAACGGCTACGGGCTTTGCTATTGGAATCAATTACAGTTTCTAATTTTTAGTGTATAATCAATTCTATTATTTGATTTCGTTTTGATTAAATGAAAAACAGGAGAGACTATTCAATAATCTCTCCTGTTATGTTTTTGAGGGTAATATGAAGAGAATTATTGTTTTCGCAATAATCCTGGTGTTTTTAAATACAGGATTATCACAATCTGAAAAACGAACTGGTTGGGGATGGGGAGGAGTTCCCGCTCTGAATTACAATGCGGATGAAGGATTTGGATATGGCGTTTTAATGAACTTTTTTAATTACGCGGAAGGCGGTTATTCTCCCTATTATTTTAAAATTAATCCGATAATTTTTGCAACAACAGGTGGAAAGCAGGATCATACACTTTTCTTTGATTCACCCTATATTCTCGGTCACGGACTTCGCTTAAATGTTAGATTTCGGTATATATTGGAAAATTATTATCCCTATTATGGATTGGGGAATGATTCGGAATTTAATCCCGATTTTATCGAAGTTGATGATGAAGGAAATCCTCTATATACACTTCACGGTAAGTACTATTATACTTTTAAAACTAATCAGATAAAACTTTTTGCCAATTTTCAGAAAGCATTTATTTATCGAAGTAATAATAAACCTTTAATTTCAGGACTTGCCGGGTTTGGGTTTGTAAATGTATCTAATTCTTTCAATAAAAATAATAATATAAAAACAAAACTTGAATGTGATTCTTTGACAATTACTAAAAAAGAGTTTGATGGGGGGATGAACAGTTTCTTGAAATTTGGACTTATCTGGGATACAAGAGATAATGAACCGGCACCGAATACCGGTATGTGGACTGAAATTTTGGCTGAATGGTACACAAAAGTAATTGGAAGTGATTACGATTTCTTGCGTTTGACTGTTACCGATCGAAGATATTTTCAGATATTAGAAAAATTAGTGTATGCAAATCGTATTGTTTTTGAGAATATTTCCGGTGATCCGCCTTTTTATATGCTCTATCCGTACGGGAGTTCTGTCAAAGCGGATGAGGGGCTTGGCGGATATCGCTCCTTGAGAGGGGTATTTAAAAATAGATATATTGGAACCACCAAAGTTTTTATGAACATGGAACTGCGTTATAAATTTTATGAATTTTCTATGTTTAATCAGAATTTCTATTTAGCTATGAATCTTTTTTATGATGTAGGGCGAGTATGGTACGATAAATCCTTGAATAATTTATCAAATTTGCACTCTGGCAAAGGAATTGGACTGCATGTTGCATGGAATGAGAATTTTATAGTATATGGCGAGATAGGATACTCAAAGGAAGCAAAAAGCCAATTGTATATTGACATTGATTATCTCTTTTGATTGACCATTGACCATTGACCATTGTCTATTGACTATTGATGATTAGCGGCTTGTTCTTCAACTGGCGGATTGAAGATTGAAGACTTTTCCATCTTAATGAAATGTTGATGGATTGACAATTTAAAAATGTAAAGTTAAAAGTGCCTAAAGTGAACTTGCCAAAGGCATCCGGCTACTGACGGAAAAGTGCCTAAAATGACTAAAGTAAAAAAATAGCTAATGACCAAACCCAAAGGGATGCATCCGGCATAATCAATCAGCAATAGACCCTGATACGCTCCTTCGTCGCTACAGGGCAAGCAATAGACAATCAACAATTGGTAATCCAAAAAATATTTAAAAAGGGTAAATTTGAGGTTAATCAAAGATAAAAAGGTCTTCGGCTGGGTAATGTATGACTGGGCAAATTCCGCATTTGCTACTACTGTTATGGCGGGCTTTTTTCCTATTTTCTTTAAAACTTACTGGAGTGCAGGAGCTAATGTAAACGAAAGTACTGCTTTACTTGGTTTTGCGAATTCTATTGCATCTCTTGTTGTAGCTTTAATGGCACCGATACTTGGTGCAATTGCTGATCAGAGTGCAGGGAAAAAGAAGTTCCTTATTTTTTTCGCATATATGGGTGCTCTTCTTACTGGTTGCTTGTTTATTGTGGAGTTTGGGAATTGGATTCTGGCTGTAATTCTTTATGTATTGGGTACTGTAGGATTCTCCGGTGCTAATGTTTTTTATGATGGTTTATTAATGGATGTAGCAGATGAGAAAAAAATTGACTATGTTTCTGCTAAAGGTTTTGCGCTTGGTTATTTAGGTGGTGGATTGCTCTTTCTGTTGAACGTTTTATGGTTTTTAAAGCCTGGTCTTTTTGGATTACCGGAGGAAGCAACATCCATAATTCAGGATAAATTAACTAAAGATGCTGCTGTTATACGGATTGCTGAAGACAAAGATTTTACAATACCACCTGACATTTCTAAGGGAAGTGCAGTGACTACTAGTGTTTTTAAAACTCACTTTAAAGAGATTCCGCTAAATAAAGAAGAATATCACGATTATATCAAAGTAAAAATTATATTTCCAGAGGGAGTGAATATTACACTAATTGATAGTACAGTTTCTTTCGAAGGGTATAAAAAAGGAGATATACTTAAGTATAATCCTGCCGATTCAACATTTTGTATTACAAACCTTACCCGCCAGATTACGGAAAGTGATTCAATCCGGTTTATCTTAAATAATAAAATTACTTTTACCGATTTTAAGCAACAAACTTTATTAGGCGTAGAAGGATTGGAGAATCATTTTGGCAAAGCCAGTATTAAATCTGATTTCTTACAACCTCCGATAGAGTTTTTATCGATACGTATAAGTTTTTTATCAGTTGCATTGTGGTGGGCAATATTTACTATTCCATTAATTATGTATGTAAAAGAAAGAAGGAAAAGTAAGGAGAAAGTACGAAGAGTAAATTATATAAAAATGGGATTTGGACAGTTAAAACATACCTTTAATAAAATACGTCACATGAAAGTCGTATTTTTATTTCTATTAGCATACTGGTTATATATTGACGGAGTTGATACGATTATTCGAATGGCTGTTGATTATGGGATGTCAATAGGATTCCCTTCCAGTTCATTAATTGTTGCGCTATTAATTACGCAGTTCGTTGGATTTCCATCTGCTTTATTATTCGGAAAATTAGGTGAAAAATGGGATGTGAAAAAATCCATATTCATTGGCATAGCTGTCTATTTGTGTGTGACTATTTGTGGCGTGATGATGACACGTGTTGTGGAATTTTATGTTTTAGCTATTACTATTGGGTTAGTGCAGGGAGGTATTCAAGCTCTCAGCCGGTCATTTTATTCTCGATTAATCCCAAAGGATCAGAGTGCGGAATTTTACGGTTTTTATAATATGCTTGGTAAATTTGCAGCTATCTTTGGACCTGTAATAATTGGTGGCGTAGGACTTTTAGTTAGGCATGCCGGGTATTCAGCCAATATTGCTTCCCGAACGGGAATCGCTTCAGTTTCAATTTTGTTTATAGCCGGTGCAATTTTATTGTACTTCGTTGATGAGAAGAAGGGACAAAGTGAAGTAGAATTTCTCAGATTGAATAAAGGAAAACCTGGATAAAATAATTACAACTCTGGCTACGGGGCTCCTGCTCCGTAGCCTATGCGATATTTTTTGATTTATCTATGGAAACTAAAATAAATATTAACTCACTCAAGTTTCGCATAATCTTCCCATTCAATTTCGCAGACAACCTGCTTAGCGCATATAATATAAATGTATGTGTAATCGTATTATCACATAATAGCTCGTACGGGCGGCATGTCCTATTCCATAGGGATGCCTTTCCGAAGGAATCTTCGATTGGCATAGATTATCGAGGTCTCAAACCACAACTCCGATAGCTCCGAGGAGCCTCTGTTGAGGCAGTGACATGTAATTGATTAATATGCAAATACACCAACCCCTGTAGGGTTAAAATGTTTATTTATTCCCATTGCTATAATCATTTTCCCAGAGGGATGTCTTTCCAAAGGTCACATCCCATCCCGCAGGGATCCTCCGGAGGAGAACTCCTTTCCGGAGTAGTTGGTCTTATTCTTAGTTTAATGATATTGTTTAAAAGAAAGGTGCTAAGCATTAGTGGGCAATATCCGACATTTTGAACTTGACACGACACTGGTAATACGTGCACACAGACGCCGAATAAAAGATTTTCCGGCTATCGTTATTTTATTTATATGGCGTTAGGTGTCTCACCAGAGACCTCCGTTGAGGCGAAGCAGATTCGTTATAGTATTGGTTTTCTTGTCCAATTATCGTTTTCACAAATCTCAAACCTTCAACCGACGCACAATCTAAAAAAAATGTCATACATTTCGAGAGTCTTCAATTACAGTCAAAAAACGAAAGATATTCACAAACCCCAAAACGGCAACCAGTCGCTTGCCCAATCTGTTCGTAAAATCTATACGACCAATGCGCTGACTTTTAGGTTTTCGCAAACTTCTGATTATCCATAATTAAAAAAATATCTTCAAGTATGACGATTATAGACTATAACGCACCAAGATGAACTACCGCAAGTAAATACCATAAATCTATCCAATTCAAAAAACGTATAAAAACTCTAAAAATCTAAAATTTATCGAACAGCTCTTGCGGTTAGGTCAATCTGATTGTTATATGGCTTTTTTATTCAAAATTTAATTCTATATCCAAATTCTAATTGTAGACCATGGTTTCTTGTTGGATTGGGTAATGACCCAAGATCTGAACGATAATCATATTTATTTAAACCATAAAGATATTTCAGTTCAATTTTATAATTCTGTCGTTTAAACTTAAAATCTTTCGCAAACCCAATACATAATACATTATCAAATTTTGGATGATCTATAGGTTCAAAATCTTCATTTAACCCCTCGGATCCTTTAACATTCATATTAACCTTAAGCTTCCTTCCAATATCGTATCCAATTAGTAAATCAGCGATATCATGAATCTTAATACCAATAATTGAAGAAAATCTTATATAATGTGAATTATATTTATATTGTAAAGGATTAAAAGGACTTAGTGCAGAAAAATATGATTTAGATTGTTTATTTTTGTAATAAAATGAATTAGAAATATATATACTTCTAACTATTTTTGTTTCAATTGACATTCCTATTGAATACCCTAATGGATAACTATAATCATAATAATCTCCCGAAGTATTTGAAATTCTATTTCCATTAATTCCAAACTTAAGTAAAGGTGAAAGGTACTGTGAACTAAACACTTTTATTGGAAAAATGAATAAAAGAAAACTAATAATTATTGTATTTTTTACTATTCTATTCATAAAATCTTTATTCTTTATCTCTGGTCGCTTTTAATTACATATAACAACGTTTATCCGAATCGCGTAACTGACTATATCTGATAATAATATTGGATAAAATTCCAGCTACTCGGATTATAAGTTTATCAATTATAATTAAATACATTGTTTTTTCATATCATCTCTGGCAGTTTATTCGAGTCGCATAAAATCCCATTTGTCAAATAAACTTCCATTATTCAAAGTATCATAATGTATCAGCGGGACTGATTACACCTTGCCCACCTTGTTGAAGAACATGCGTATCCCATAGGGATCCCTTTGGGATAAATCATCGTTGTTTTCACATCGCTATGGCCTAACAACTCTTGAACTGTTCTGATGTCATAACCTTTTTGAAGAAGGTGTGTGGCGAACGAGTGCCTGAATGTGTGACAAGTTATATGTTTAGCAAGTCCGGCTTTCACTCTGGCCTCTTTGACATGTCGCTGCAGTATCCATTCTCCTTCATGATGCCGCCGTTTTATACCCGAACGTGGATCTGTTGATAATTCATTTGCCGGGAACACATACTGCCATCCCCATTCCTTAGCTGCATTAGGATATTTTTTCTCCAGCGCATCTGGTAAATACACTCCACCCAAACCATGAGATAAATCTGTTTCATGAATCTTTTTTACTATGTCCAGATGTCTGCGTAATGGTTCTTTGATCACATGAGGAAGCATGGTCAGCCGGTCTTTGTCGCCCTTGCCGGATCAAACAGTAATCTGGGTTTCTTTAGATTAGTGATGTTTTTCAAATAATTCATCTGGTCCCAATCAATAAAATTAAAAGTTTCTCCACGGATACCCGTACGTGATAGACAAACTTTCAAACCCATTTTGTGGACTTCTATTCATTTGATTATATTTTAATCATTAATTATTCTATTGTCAAGTCCTAATGAAACATCTTCACGATACGGCAATTCCCAGTATCCTTCTTTCTTATTACATCAACCTTCGGCAGGTTCAAGTGTTTTTTAATCATTATGTTTATCATACCCGTATATACCATTGTTAGGTGCGAAGCAGATTCGTTATGTGTTCTATATTTATTTCTAACTTTATTTTTTCAATTTCATTTTTAGCCACTTCTCTTAATTGAAAGACTTTCTCAATGATCGAACTTATTTTTTCAATTTCATTTTGAGAAGGAAGGTATATTAAAATATTAGAAAAATCTTCATCTGATAATGCTGGAATTGCTGCTCCAGTCCTATACATGAATACTTGCTTTAAAAATAAATCACTTTGAAAATAGTATAAAAGGTAAAAAGGATTTATTTTAAAATTTCTCAATACTCGAAAACCATTAGTACAAATTGCTCTATCAAATTCTTCTGTTACATATGCAGTGGCATGTTTACGACTTCCTATAGAGTTACCGGCAACTGCCGTGATAATATCTCCTGTTTTTAATTCATAGCTTGCCCTACTTGGCAAATCATTAGTAGGTAGTGTCGTCGAATTAATTATTTCAAATGACTTCGTATAGATGTCGGAAAGTTCGATGTATTCAACAATTTCATTCTGCTTTAAGCGTTTTGATTTGGTCTTTACAATCTTTGCCACCTCACAAAGCCTAACTGCTTTTAGCTTCATTAAATTCGATATTAACTTCCGATTTTCAGGAGAATAGTAATTATAATCAAATCTACTATTCAATTTAGCAGAGCTTATAGAAAATGATTTTTCAGATTTAATGCTAAATGTTTTTATAAATTGATTGTAATTATGGACGACTTCACTGAAGTCTTCATCAATTATTTTTTGTCCGTTTTCCACGATTACAATTCCATATTTATCCTTTTTGTAAATAGGGCTGCCATTTTTGTTTCCTGCATATCCGGTTTTTATTATTTTGCTGAAAA
This sequence comes from uncultured bacterium, assembly GCA_964441235.1. Lineage (GTDB taxonomy): Bacteria > Fidelibacterota > UBA2242 > UBA2242 > UBA2242 > BS750m-G69. The sequence goes on from CAYTUQ010000004.1 coordinate 138,361, forward strand.
ACACTTGTTTTCTATTTATTTCACCATTTTTCTTTTGTAAAAATAATAAAGATGCTTTAACCCCTGTCCCAAAAGGTATAAATGTTTCTTGAGGCAAAAGAACGACTCCAAGTATATTAGCCTTGTCTTTTATATATCTTCTCAAGTATTCCAATGAAGAATTCTCAAAATGCCCATTAGGTAAAACTATCCCAAGCCGACCACCGGGAAGAAGCAACTGCAAACATCGCTCAATAAATAATATTTCGGGGACTTGTCCTTTCAGAACATTATTGGATCTTATATAATCGTTACCGTATTTATCCCATTTGTGTCCTAATTCATATTTTGATAATAATTCGTAATTAGTAATTTTACCTTGTGTACCAAAAGGGGGATTGGTAAGAATGATATCAAAATAACTTTCTAAATTGGTTAAGTTTGCTTGCTGTTTATATTTCAGATTCAATTCTTTGATGTCGATTAATGCATTACTGCATAATATGTTAGGGTCAGCATTACACTCAATTAGGAACTTTATTTTAGCTATTTGTGATATACGGGAATTAATTTCTATTCCAAATATATTGTTTTGTACATATTTTTGAATATCTATATCCTTATAATTTTTTCTCATATACCTCAAAGAAGAAAATAAAAACCCACCTGTTCCACATGCGGGATCAATAATTTTTTCATCTGGTTTTGGTTGAATTATTTCAACACAAAAGTCTATTATCGGATCGGGTGTAAAAAATTGCCCACGCCCCCCTTTTGCATGACGACCAAGGAATTTCTGAAATGCAAGTCCATTTGCATCATTTTTGGAATTTTTAAAATTTATCGCTTGAAGTTTTTTTACAACAAACGCAAGAGACTGTATGCTCAATTTTAAGCAATCTTTACTATCAAAATATGTATCGTATTTTTGTTTGGTTTCTTCAAATAATTGATTAATTCGACTGAGGAATGAGCTTTGATCTTTGCCGGAATTTATTTTATGCGATTCACTATTTGAAATATAGAATGATTTCTTTTCTGCCTGTGTGTGCCCGCCTGTCTGCGAGCGTACTCGCTCAGGCAGGCACGCAGATAGGTCTCTTTGTTCATCGTAAAATTTTATAAATAATATTTTAAGGATTTCTTCTAATACTTGTTGCTCAGACAGACCATCATTAGCATATAAATAATTATGAATATCTTCAAATCGTTTAAGGGGACTGTCTAATGTGTCTCCAAATAGAGATGTTTCCTCCATTTTATTCCTCATCTTCGTATGTAATTTTTCTATTGTCTATCTGCATATCTTCTTCACGAATAGCGCTATTTACATTAACCGTTTCCAAAACTTCATTAAAATCACTATGCCATTCATCTGATAAGCAAAGATCGTTTTCATTTAAAACAAACCCCATAATATAATTTTGTTGCAAGTGATTTACATCCGTGCCAGATGAATCTAAATTTTGTGGATTAGCAAATAGAAATTTATGTTCGGGAAATCTTAAAAATATATCAACTGAAATAATGTTAAATTCATCTTTTCTTGGTGTAGCTTGAGTTCTTCCACTTAACCCACCGGTACCTGAAACAAAATGCGTTTCTAATACTTTAATTTTTCTCATTATATACTTCAATCTTTCATCAATCATATTGCTAATTTCTTCTCTTGTATATTGTTTTAATTTAGCAATATCTTTTAATTTTTGAGTCTCTCTTTTGGGAGATTTATATTTTATAATTTCCTCATAATCATAAAAAGTTTCGCTATATTCATTTAGAAATTTAGGAAGATTGTTTTTTATCCAGTTGTCAATTTGTGGCTCTATTTTTTTGTTTTTGTCTATCCAATTGATTCTTTCATAGTGAGAAAATAAAAATGTCTTGAGTTTATCATAATTGTAAAGCTTATGCCATTTCTCAGAGTTGGATTTTACTCCCTTTGACTCTAAAACAAACCAATTTCCATTTTTATCTTTAAAATAGAAGTCTCCATGATGGTTTGGATGCTTTCTCCCTTCCCATTTCTCTCGAATTCTTTCGACAGTATAGCCTAAAGATTCTAAATGATTTTTTAGCAGTAATTCGGTTATTGATCCACTGACATAGCCTTGTGCATTAGGGCTTAATTTTAGTGCATCAAGAAAAATCTCTAAAGTTGTTTTAAATACTTTAGATACAAAATTTTCTAATTTTTGAATAATAGACATATTACCCTAATACTTTAATATTTAACTTTACATATAACATATGATTACCCTGCACATTTACGCTCAAAACTTGTTTCTCTACGGAGACCCATCCAGGATAGACAAACTTTCAAACCCATTTTGTGAACTTCTATTCATGTCTTTTTATTTTAATCATTAATTATTCAATTGTCAAGTCTTAATGAAACAGCCTCACGATTCGGCAACTCCCGGTAGCCCATTCCTTATTCCAGGAGCCCCCCGCTGCTTTTACCGAACGCCCCAATTGGACCTCGCCATATTCAATCTTCAAATGTACCTTCTTATTATAAGTTTTTTTATTTTTATTGGGATACCAGGGTTTCTGCTCAATTAAAAGTTCAACTGTTTTCCCGGTTCCGTCATGAGTTCACTCATGACGGGGTGCTGTCTCTTATATATGCTAATAAGTGTTAGGAGTGAGCTCCTAACACAACTACAAACTCTGCTATGCAGTGACGGATCAGTGAAGCTCGCTGACGCGAGTAATCAACTGCGAAATCGATTCGTTAGAGGAAATTTATTCAGAAATTTTTCTTATCTGATATAATTCGATTGGTAAAATATTCTTAAATAATTCAAAATCTTTATCAACGGTAAATATAGGCATATTAAATCTGTTGGATATTGAACATATTAAAAAATCGGTATTTGATCCTTGTATTCCATTCTTACGAGCCAGATTATAATATTCAGCAGCTTTCTCGTAGTCTTGTGTTTTTATCACAAAATCCGGAAAAGTTGAGAGATGATTTCTTAGATTTTCATACTGAGTTATCGATCGAATACCTGATAATAACTCCTGGCGTATTGGCCCTATCATTTGAACTCTAACTTCTTTAATTAATTCAATAAGTTCAATAACAACCGGATTACTTTTATATATATTTCGCCGTAACGACTGAGACCATATACAGGTATCGACTAAAACTTTCAAATTTTCATCCGCTGTTCTTTATAATTATAGTCCGTGTCATATTCTATCTTTCCAAATAATTCAAGAATATCTATTTGTTTTCTTCTCTCAATATATTCTATTAATGCTTCTGTAACGACAGCTTTCTTGGTTCGATGCTTTCCAATTACTCGAGCCGATTCTATAAGTTCATCATCTATTGCTAAATTTGTCGGCATTGTTTTTATCTCCTTTATCTTACACAAAAAACTTACACATGTATATGTGTAAATGCAAGTATGTTTTTATTGTTCCTCTAACATAAGGAATTTATACTGCACAATTACACTTCAAAAAAGTTTCTTCACGGAGACCCGTCCGGGATAAACAAACTAATGGACTCATAATGCGTTCCTCTGTTCATACGACGCTATTTTAATCAATTAATCATTCTACTTTCAAGTCCTAATGCAGCAACCTCACGATATGTTAACTCCCGGATTTTCTTTTTCTTATTCCATCGAAATCCAACATATTAAACTGTTTTAAACTCTGAACGTCGAACCCTGAACCTGTGAACACCAAAAATATTTTTTTATTTTTTTCACTCAAACCGGTACTGAATTCCTGTGGATACAAACCACTTATCGTAATAGTTCCCGATATACCTGGTTTCATTCCTTATAAATGCTAATTTCCCTGTCAATGAGAACTTACTGATAATTGGTCTTTCCCAACCGATGTAGATTTGGTTTTGTACATTTTGCTCCGGATCGGGGTTGTAATACATCAAATGTTCAGACGGATCATCTGTATATTGTTTTAACTGGACTTGTGTAATGATTTGAATTATTGTTTTGAAAATTTTTTTTGTTGCATAAAGTTGGAGTGAAAGGCTGTAAAACGATGAGTAATCACTGTTGGAATCAGTGTAAAGAAGTCTGCAATTAGCTCCTGCTATCATTTTCTTCCTGTATTCAACTCCGAATTGGGTAGATAATATTTCGTCCTTCTGAAAAGGTAGATTGGAGGATTCATCGCTGTCACCTTCATGAAAAACCGAACGATTTAAATATTGGACATCAGAATAATCAATCTTCCAGTTGAATATAGTGTAGGGATTCAGAGAATGAAGAAGTGTTATAGAAATTCCTTTTTGTTCTGAATTGAATAGATTAAATGACTTATAATAATTGTTACGATAATTTAACCCAATTTGGGAAGTTGTTTTAGCCCTTCTATATCCTAAGCTGCCGTTAATTTCGCCATTTAGATAATCTCCGTTATCGTTTATCCATATTTTATTGAAAAGGTTGATGTTTGTTGAAAAAAACAATGAACGTGAAAAATCGTGCTGATTCCGAATGTTAATACTATTTGTTACTTTTTGCTCTATCGGGTTTTTCTGATAGGCAGAAAAATTCCCTATCCAGTCTATTAATAAAAAATTGTTACTTTTATTTTTTGTATAATTTAATCCACACCAGAATTGACCATTATTATCGAGAACTTTGTTCTCACTATCTTCAAATATATTACTTTCCCGGGCGATTTCTGACTTAATGAAAAATGAAGATTTTACCATTTCTGCTTTTAAAGAACCGCAGAATAGAAAGATATGGATATAAAAAATTGTTAAGAATATGTTTTTCGTTTTTTTAGTATTCAATATAAGTGGTTGTTAGTTATTTATACTTACTATAACGCCAGTGCTGTGCTGCCTGCCGATGGGTTCCCACCAAACCATAATAAAGGCATAAAAACTAATTTAAACCACAGAGCGTTTGGAAAATCGCTGCACTGAGGCGGTTCAGTACGAGCACTTTGCTAACTGGCTATTTATATAGTAATTAACCAATTACAAAGAGAAGCGACTTGATCATCATTTGTTAAGTTTGCAGCATTTGTTAAAATACCTGATTTTAATTGATAAAATATTTCTTCCGACATACTATTCTCAATTGCTGCACCTATAAAAAATGTAATTGGATTTAATGATTTTTTAGCAAATGATTCTCTTATCCTATTTAAGGCGGAGTTTGCAGTTTTCCAATGTTCGTCAGCTCCTGCAGGATCAATACCACCTTTTAGCTCCCCAAAAGCGATATAATTTTCTGGAATTAAATGCGCGGATTTCCTGGTTGAATCAACGTCATCTGGTTTTGATTTTAAAATGCTTAAATCAACATTCTTTTTTACTAAAGGGATATTTCTATTAAAGATTAATGTTCTAATACCGTTAGAATTTTTCCAATTTAGACCATTTAAATGTAGTTCAATATCAACAACAACATCAGATTTCAAAACCCATTTTTTACTTTTTGTATGATGCCATTTATAAACTATTTTGGACAAATTTAATGAAGATATAATTGCTCTTGCCAATTTTCTTTCACCAAGAGTTCCACCTAAATTTCTCATTGAACCACCAAGTTGATCGCCCTTTGTCAATAAAAACCTATATACAAGTTCTTCTACAAAGTTATTTCCTGAAGGCTCTAAAAAATTTTCGATTAGCCCTTTTATAGCTTTTATTTTATCTTCTTCTTGTAAATGTTTCTCTGCTTTCTCAGAAATTCCTGCTGCTGTAAGGAGTGATGAACGAATGGAAGTAATTGTGAGTAACTGCTGAGGATTTGGAGCTTTTGAAGCTTCTGCTTTCAAAGCTCTTGCTTCTGCAATAAAAGGTGTAGCCTTCCTATTTTTTTCCAAAGCGAGTGATACGAATCCTGCACGTGTAGCTTCATATGGTGTAACTAAGTCATCTTTTGATTTAAGGTGATTAAGGTAAGGTTGCTTTTTTCTCATTAAGCTTTTCTCCATACATAAACGCATTTTCTCAATTCAGTTCTACCGTAATTGCCCATTTGTTGACTGCTGTTACCCTTTCCTGTAGGTAATGTATATATCTTTTCTAAATTAAATCCAAAATTAATTGCAAAATCTGTTAATATTAAATCTACGGGAATTTCTTGGCCGCCATACCTTACATTATCATTAACCATCACAGAGTAACCGTCATTTTTTAATACTCGATACATTTCAAAAATAGTAAATGCCATTTCAAGAAAATAATTTCTAACCATGCGAGGAATATTTGAATTATTTAACATCTTACGTTCATTTAGCAAATCTAAAACCTTATTTACTTCTTGCATAGCTTCGTTTGAATTATAATACGAAATTACTTTCTCAAAAGCATCCATTTTGTTTAATTTTGAATAGATATTTTTTAGTATATCTATTTTTTCTTTATTTTCTACAGTGCATGATAACATTTCTTGACGAAGATTTTTTACCTGTTCATCAGTATGCCCGAGAAAAATCAGCTCTAAAGCATATGTTCTTGTATAATCATAACGATTACAATATGGGGGGGAGGTCATAATAAAATCAAAAAGATTATTTTCAAATTTAGGCATCAACTCTAATGAAGAACCTTGTAAAATATTTAGTATTTTTAAATCTAATTCTTTCTCTTCTAACTGGTCAAACAAATCATTTCCATTTCCAAATTGTAAATCCTGATAAAGTTGTACAAGCTTATTATTTATTGATTCAATAAAAGGATAAATTTTTCCTTTAACAAATTTTGTTTTCCCCCAGCTTTTATTTGCTCTATAATCCCATCGTAAATATTGACCATCTTTTCTAGTATAACTTATTTCTTCTAATATAGAAAAAGCAGAAAATTCGAATATAATTTTAATATTTGAGTCATTAATGCTATCACAATAATTAAGAAAATAATTTAAGTAGTTTTCAGTTTCTTTTGGAAAAGCACCCTTAGTTATAGAAATATGATTTATTCTTTGTGAGATATTATTATCTCCCAATTGAAAGCTTGCCTTGAATTTTTCAATTTCTTCCTTCAAATTTTTTAAATCTATAGATTCGGACGCCAATCTGGCTTTGGCAGAAAACACACCTACAGGTAGTAATTCTATTCCTGTTGTGTCCCATCCCAATTCTCTTGCTGCAAACAAAGTTGAACCAACTCCAGCAAAAGGATCAAGAATATGTCCTTTAGATGGATGATATTTTATCAGAAAATATTTGACTAATCTTTTAGAAAATCCTTCTTTATATTTAAACCATCTATAGAAATATTCCTTTTTATTAGCTTGAAAACT